>CAKSNY010000001.1 GCA_934476455.1 uncultured Clostridia bacterium
TTATGTTATTAAATGTGCGGTAAAAGCTCTTGGAAATGAAGGCGGCAAGGATGCAGAAATCGGCAAATTCCTGCTTGATGCGGCAAAGAATGAAAACGCAGTTGTAAGAAGGCAGGCGGCGGTTGCTCTCGGAAGCACATGGAACAAAACTCTTGACGGTGCGGTTGATGCGGAAATCGAGCTGATGAAAGATTCGGATAAAGAGGTTCGGAAAGCGGCATATGAGTATGCCGGTCACCTCGGTGATGACAGGGTGGTCGCGCCTATCTCGGAAATGCTGAAAAACGAGGCTGATGCAGACCTTCATTCAAGCGGTGTAAGAGGACTCGTTTGGCTGTGGTACGATTATCCGTCGCACGAAAACACAAGCGAAGCGGCATACAGGGCTACGATAGAGTACTTTAAAACCACACCTGGCAGTGACAAAGTTCCCGCATGGGCAGCTGTGACAAGCTTTACAAGCAAATCCGAGAAGAATTATGCCGCATGGAGGGAAAAAGCAACCTATTTCAATACGGATGAGCTTTATGAAGTTATGCTCGGACTTGTAAAAAACGAAAATTTAGGACGTATGACGCGCGGATATGCCTGCAAACCCGTTGCGGCACACTGCACAAAAGAGCAGTTTGAATCGTTTGGCGGGGTTGTAAACGCTCTTACCGATAAGGATGCGAAATTTATACAGGACGAGTATCAAAATCAGGCAAAAAGGCTTGAATAGCCAAAGAACGGAGGAATGACTATGAAAAAAATAATCGGCGTTATACTGATTATAGGAGGCATTTCCTTTGCTTTGCTTGCCGTAAAAGCTCTTGTGTCAGCACCGCAGTCCTACGAAAAAATCAGAGCTGCGGCAACAATTAAGGACGGCAAGATTATCCCCGAAAACGAAGGGAAGCTTGTGGTTGTTTCGGGAACTCTTAAACCTGCCGAACAGCTTCGGGACCCGATAACGGGCGTTAAGCTACCCGGAGTAACGGCGAAAAGAACCGTTTGGACTTATGAACGGGATACCAACAGCGATGATGAACAGGTGTGGGACTGGAAGCCTGAGAATACCGACTACAGCGAAAAGGCAAATTTCGGGATCAATGCCGAAATACTTACAACAACCATGCTTGCCGCACCTACAGTGCTCGGTGAATTTAAGGTGGAAAGCAAACTGCTTAATCCCCTTATAAGAAACACGGAATTTAAGCAATATGACGAGAAGAGCCTCAATGCGGGCTGGAAAGTGCTTTCGGGCGGAAAAGAAAGCCGCTACTGCGTTTCGAAAGAACATTGGCTGCCGAAAAAATCAACAGGTATGTACTCAACGACGGGATACGGAGCTCAAAAAATATCCTACGGCATTGTTTCACCGGATGATCCGCTCGAATATACGATTATCGGCATACAAAAAGGCGATACTCTGATAAAAAGCGAAGATGTAGGTTCGGTTACAACCTTTAAGGGAATTATGACAGCGGAAGAATTTGCCGAGGAGAACAAAAAAGGAGTGCGCGGCGGCTCGATTTTCGGCATAATAGCCGGTATACTGCTTGCGGTAATCGGTGCGGGAATGACGATATTTCGGAGGCAGTGAAAATGAAGACGAATACAAAATTATTCTCCGGCGGCGGAACCTATATTTCAAAAGTTGCAATCGCAAGACTTACATTAAAGAAGCACATACAAATGATTATAGGCGGATTCTTCACGGCGGTTTTTCTGTTCGGAATTATTTCCGGGGTTACGGGGTATAACAAAAAACTTCGTGATAACTTGATTACCAATGCAGTCATGATTGTTCCGTCCGCACTGCTCTTGTTAAACGGCATTAAAAACGGCACAATGGCGGCGCGCGCATATCGCTATAACTCAATCTTCATGTGCGATATTGACGGCACGGTGACAATCAATGAGCTTGCAAAGCAATCCGGAAAACCGCCGTTCAAGGTACTTTCCGAGCTTGAGAAGCTTTTCGAAAAAGGAGTGTTCTGTGACTGCACTCTGCAAAAGCAAGGCATGCCCTGTGTTATGCTTTCGGGCAGAGAAAACAGTAAAACAGGCTTTGTCAACGTTGTATGCGAAAAATGTAACGGAACAACAAGGATCCGCGCCGGAAGCTCCGGTAAATGTGAGTATTGCGGAAACGCAATCTCAAGCCGCAATACCGGATAAAGGCAAAATCCAAAAGAAAGGAGGTGCATAGTTATATCGAAAGATATTAACGCAGACAAAGAACTCTGAAGTTCGGATTATACTGTTATTTAATCTGATACATTCCGACAAATTTTGCGGAGGAATGTAAAATAATCACATTTTTGCAGGTTTCCGTATTCTTTTTTACCGAAATATTTTGTTATGAGTTTACCTCGTGACAAAATATCTCGGCTTGTAACACATCTATTGTAAACCTACAGCTAAAATGATTGAATTGTCTGTTATGTATTGACAGTTGCGGTAACATTATGCTACAATCACAGTGGATTTTATATTTCGTATAGTTGGGTACTCTGCGAATTTTTGCGGACTGTTTATTGAAAAACAGTCTGCTTTTTTTATATACTCTTATGCTCTTTTATTGACTGTTTTGCAAAAATGTGGTATAACAAACGCAGAAATGAAAAATACATAAATAAAAGACACGATACGGTTATCGTGTCAGAGCGTGTCGATAAAGCCGACACGCTTCAAGCCGAAAGCTCGCTTTCGGAGCTTCTGCTCGCGCGGCTATCCGCGCCGGCTCTTGCAGGGAGCGGTTTTTGCACTTCACGCCTGCGAAAACCGCTCCCTTTAATTACTGTATTTAAGAACAAAGTCAATAATGGGCGTACAGTCTGTAAGGCTGTGCGGGTGGTGCTTGCAATTATCCTTGCCTATCAAAACAAGGGTGTTTCCGTGGGCAGTATAATAATCCGTAAGCATTTTCCCGTTTTCACAGTACGGAACGGTATCGTCATCCTTTCCGTATACAAGAATAACGGGAATATTTTTTTCGGAAAGCTTGGGCACCAAATCCATAGGATGCCCGCGGTAGCAAATAAGCTCGGAGAGGGTCATATGTCTGTCACGCATAAACTCTTCAAACATATCTCCTGTTGCAATGCCGAAATTTGCAGGGCAGGATAACAGGTTCATAACAGGCGCGTCAAGATAAAGAGCGGACACACATTCCGGATATGCAGCCGCGAACTTTACGGCTATCATTCCGCCGCAGCTCATTCCTACCGGAACACATTTTTTGTATAAGCCGTATTCGTTATGCAAAAACTCGGCAAATCGTTTCTTCCTTACAATATCCTCGTCCATACACCAACGGGTAATGTTTTTTAAGTATGCCAAATGAAATCCCCGCTTTAACATTTCAATTTCGAAATCGGGAAAAGCGTTAAAGTATTCGGTCTTTAAAAGCCATTTGTCGCTTTTATTATTGTCAGAGGGAAAGACCAATATTGCAGGCATTCCTTCAAAGTCAAAATCAATGCGTTTAAAACCGTTCCATTCGGATTCTGTCATAAAAACACCCACCTTTAAATTATAGGATGATTATAGCACTGATTTACGCTGAATGCAAGAATATAAAAAAGATTTTTTTAGTGCGTTTTAATACTTGACCGTACATTGTGAATGTGTTACAATGGTTTGGAAATCGAAATTGCGGAGGGGTAACGAATGGATAAGACAATTCTTGAAAATAACAGACAGTGGATTGAAAAAACATGGGAAAAAATAGATAAAAAGCTTCAGCATACTGCAAAAAAAAGCCGTAATAAAATTCCGTATACAACGATAGACGGCGTTCATGACAATAAAGCTGAAACGGGACCCGATTGGTGGACGAACGGCTTTTGGGGCGCAATGATGTGGCTTATGTGGGAACAGACCGGGAATGAGGAATACAAAATCACCGCGCAGGAGGCAGAGAAGCTTTTGGACAAGGCATTCCTGGATATTGCAAAGCTGCATCACGATGTCGGGTTTATGTGGCATATAACAAGCGGTGCGTCGTACCGCCTTACGGGCGATATGCAGTCGAAAAACCGCGAAGCTTTGGCAGCAGCGCTGCTTGCGTCGCGATATAATCCCGACGGCGGTTTTATACGTGCATGGAACGGCGATGACGCTAAGGGCTGGTCTATAATAGACTGTATGATGAACATTCCCCTTTTATATTTTATGGCAAAAGAGCTTAACATACCGCGCTATTATAAAATTGCGATAAACCATGCAAGAATGGCGGTGCGCGATCACATCCGCCCCGACGGAAGCGTAAACCACATTGTAGAACACGATATGGATACGGGCGAGGTTGTTAAAATTTACGGAGGACAGGGTTATAACGAAACGTCGTGCTGGTCACGCGGGCTTGCGTGGGCGGTGTACGGGTGTGTGCTCTCTTACATACATACAAACGAAAAAGAATTTTTGGATGCTGCAATAAAAACGGCAAATTTCTTTATAGCAAATGCAAAGATGACGGATTACCGCCCGCCGGCAGATTTCAGAGCGCCTGCAGAGCCTGCTTATTACGACTCGACCGCGGGTGTGTGCACGGCGTGTGCGCTTCTTGAACTTTCAAAGTATGTAAGCGAAACGGAGGGCGCGCTTTACACAAATGAAGCAATAAATCTTTTAAAAGCGGCAGACAAATATTTTTGCGATTATTCTGAGAATGAGGACGCGCTCGTTTTAATGGGAACAGAGCGCTACCCCAACGAAAGTATGAGCGGCGTACATATACCGATAATATACGGTGATTTCTTCTTTGTTGAAGCAATGACAAAATTACGCGGAAGTGACTTTTTAATCTGGTAATAAACAATAAAGGCAAGAGAAGGGTGCAAATTGACAAAGGATATTTCAAAAAAATACTCTGTGATACTTACAATTATAGGAACGATGATAACGGCATTTTCGATAAGCACGGTTCTTAACCCCAACAAGGTTGTGTCGGGCGGGGCGTCGGGTATATCAATTATATTAAACAATGTGTTCGGGTTGCCGCTAGGCGTAACGTTCGCTTTAATTAACATTGTTCTGCTTGCAGCGGGCTATAAAATATTGGGCAGGGAATTTACGCTTAAAACAATATTCGGTGCAGGTTTGATTACGCTTTTTGTACAGCTGTTTTCATATATTCCGCCGATAACAGACAATATTGTTTTGGCGTCCGTTTTCGGCGGCGTTCTTTACGGGCTTGGCATAGGGCTTACGCTTTCGATAGGTGCAACAACGGGCGGTACGGATGTGCTTGGGCGTTTAATACAGTATTTTTACCCGGACTTTCCGATAGGAAAGCTGCTTTTGGTGCTTGACGGTACAATTATATTTATATCGCTTGTTGTGTTCCGCGATACAGAATTGGTATTGTTCGGCATATTGGCGCTTTTTGTATCAACGTATTCTATTGATTACTTTATAAGAAGGCTTAATATTTCAACAATTGCATTTGTAATAACGGAGAAAGGAAGCGAAATTTCGCATCTTCTTGTGTCGACCTCACCGAGGGGAATAACGCTTATTAACGTAACGGGTGCGTTCACGAACGAAGAAAAAAATATGCTGTTTTGCGCACTGAAAGCAAGCGAGGTGGCAGAATTTCAAAAGAAAATTCACAGTATTGACCCGGACTCGTTTATAGTTTTTGCACAATCGCAGCAAATTGTGGGAAACGGGTTTTATGTGTACAGATAGAAAAAAACAGAGCTTCTTTACAGAAGCTCCATTTTATTTAACATACTGTCATTTTCAATAGGTATGTTGTGTATAACGTCAGTGTTTTTGGAAAGCTCTTTAAAAGCATTATAATATCTTACCCCAAAATCGCGCAGAGAGCGTGCGTTAAAATGCAGCAAATCCGGGTTTGAGGTAAGCCCCTCGGCAGAAACAAAGGCTGCTGCGTTTAAATCCGACGCGGATTTTTTCAGCGCTTTGTTGACCTCTTTGTAATTTTTAAGTGATTTATCAAGCTCACATTTCCCTAAAAAATCGCCGAGACCACCTATAAGCAAGGGGGTGTTTTCCAGATTAAGCCGTTTGCGAAGCGCAGATACCAGCGCCGTAAATTTTTCGTAATACAGCGGGTATAAATCGTCTGCACAGTCGCCCTCGCCCTGGTGCCAAAGTATGCCCGCAACTGCAGAGGTACGCATAGCAAGCGTGGTTTGATATACGGCGTTGTCAAAAAGCAGACTCCCCTCGCACCACTGCGAAAGCGCGGTTCCGCCGTCGGCACAAGGGATAATGCCAACATCAACATTATGCTCTTTTGAGTATTCGTCGCAAAAGCTTTCGGCAAGATTTATTCCCGAAAACGGTCTGTCGGGATTTACGGGAACAAACATAGGCTGCCAGCGACCGTTGCGCATTACCTTTATACGGGGATTTATAATCGGTCCAACCTCATTTATAAAGCCTCTTCCCGCCATATTTGACTGACCTATAAGTAAAAATGAATGTATCATAACAAAGCCCTTTCTTTATATTTATTTACAGCTCTGACGGTGTTTTAAAAAATGCCGCCTTGTATTCAGATGGCGTAAGATTGACAGAGCCTTTAAATCTTTTGGAAAAATGATATATGTTTGTATAGCCGCACATATCGGCTATTTCTGAAACAGAGTATAAATTTTCTGTCAGCAGCTGCTTGGCATGGTTTATGCGTACATCCGTAACATATTGCTTGGGCGAGGTTTTAAGGAAATTTAAAAATAACTTCCTCAGGTAAACCTCACTTATTCCTATGCTTTCTGCAATCATTTCGTTTGTCAGGGTGTGGTTTGCATAGTTTTTTTCGATAAATGATGCGGCAGCTTTAACAGACGGATGCGTCGCGTTTTCTTCTTCTGACAGGTGCTTCAATATATTGTATAAAATCTGCATTTTTTCAAAGCGTGTACAGCCGCAAAGGCTTGCACGTTTTATTTTTTTGTATTCATTTAAATAAAAAGCGGGGTTTTCAAGCGGGATTTTTATTATATCGGACAGGGCAGGCACATTGCCCGCCGTAAAGTTTATAAGGGGAAAATAGCCTGCCTTTGTTCCGAGCAGTGTATAGCTGCCGTTTTGCGGCAATATAACGCAGCAGCCCGGATGTAAAATATATTCGGCGCCGTTAATTTTGTAACAGATGCTGCCGCTTGCGGAAAATGAAAGCCCGAAGCATTGCCTGTTTTTTATTGTATATCGTTTATTTTTAGGGGAGTATATTGTTGATATATCAAGTACATCGGTGACAATAACATTTTCAATTCTTTTCATTTTCAACACCATAGGAATTATATAAGATTTTGATAAAAAAATCAAGTAAAATATGAAAAAAATGTATCGGAAAAAGCAAATAGTATTAAATTGACATTTACAAAAATGTGAATTCGGATAAAATATGAAAGGGGGAAAACGTATGAGCAGGGAAAAGGCTAAACTTATTTTAATGGCACAGGCAAAAACGCCCGAACGGATTAAAGCGCTTGTGGAAAAAGGAAAAACAGGCGGGGCAGAGGCGTTCGGAATGCAGTTTGAAAAGCTGGCGCCAAAGTACAGAAACAGCGAAATATATAAGGACCTGTTTTCATATGCGGGTGAAAAAGCGACATACGTAACAAATTACAGGCATGCGGAAAACGAGGGAAAGACCGATATACAGCTTGCAGCCGAGCTTGTGGAGCTTGCGCGATGCGGCGCTGCAATTTGCGGCGTTATGGCGCGACAGCGGGCTTTTTCACGAGGTTGACTGTGAAATATGGAAAACATACCTTAACATAAACGTTATGGGAACGGTATATTGCATAAGGGCAGTGCTTCCGAAAATGCTGGAAAGGCATTACGGCAGAATAATAAATGTTGCTTCGGTTGCCGGGGTTTACGGCAACGCCAATATGGCACATAATTCCGATGGCGAAAGCCTTTGGTGTGCGTGTTATAGCAACGGTTTTGTCCGCACAAATTGCAATGTCAATAAAGCATCTCAATGCAGATTTGGTTGTAGACACATCAAAGGATGGTATATCAAAAATTTTGGAAAATGAGTATATAAACGGTCACGGGGTAGATGTTGCGGTAGACTGCCTCGTCGGAGAAATTATGGAAAAATGCCTGCATTATCTTTCGCACGGGGCAAGATGGATAATGATAGCGTCATTGGCAGGAAATCTGACGGAAATTGACCTTAAAAATATTTATGTAAGAAACGTTCGCATAATAGGAAGCACGCTGCGCTCCCGTGATGCAAGGGTAAAGGCGCAGATATTAAAACGTTTAACGGAAAAGATATTTCCGCTGATAACAAAAGGTGATGTGAAGCCGACAATATATAAGGTTTTACCGATAGAACGGGCAGAGGAAGCGCACGGCATACTTTACCGCGGAGAAAAAGTAGGAAAAGTTGTGCTGAAAGTAAAATAGCAAATAAAGCGCAAGATTTCGGCGTAAAAAACGGAAAGAAATTTTTAAGACAAACAGAAAACAGGCTGTCAAAAAATCAATTGATTTTTCAGCGGTCTGTTTTTATTTCAATAAAACACAGCAAACGACTTGATAAAAAATAAAATCTGTGTCATAATAAACGCGGAGTTTAAATTGCTTTAAATATATGTAAAGAAGGGCGCAATATATGAAGTACTTAATTGTTGTTGATATGCAGGCGGATTTTATAAACGGCAGCCTGGGCAGCAAAGCCGCAGAGGCAATTGTACCCGCGGTTGTCAATAAGGTTAAAAATTTTGACGGGAAAGTTATATTTACAAGAGATACTCATTTTGACAATTATTTGCAGACGCAGGAGGGCAGAAAGCTTCCTCTGAAGCATTGTATAAAAGACACCGCCGGATGGCAAATTTGTGATGAATTAAAGCCGTATGCAAATATCGTAGTTGATAAGGTAACATTCGGAAGTGCAGAGCTTCCGTCTGTAATAAAAAGCTTCGGAGAAAATACGGAAAAAATAGAGCTGTGCGGGCTATGCACGGATATTTGCGTGATTTCAAACGCTATGATACTTAAGGCAGCATTTCCGGAGGTGCCGATTGCGGTTGACGCAGGCTGCTGTGCCGGCGTAAGCGAACAAAGCCATAATACGGCGCTTGACGCAATGCGTGCAGTACAAATCGAAATTATATAATTTACGGCGATTTCAATATAAAAATAAAAAATGGGGGGTAAGCGCTGTGGAACGAACATATTTATGCATAGATTTAAAAAGCTTTTATGCCTCTGTTGAATGTGTTGACAGAAATTTAGACCCGCTGACAACAAACCTTGTTGTTGCGGACGAAAGCCGCACGGAAAAAACCATTTGCCTTGCCGTAACCCCAAGCCTGAAAGCATATGGTATATCGGGCAGAGCAAGATTGTTTGAAGTTATACAAACGGTAAAAAACGTTAATGCGGCGCGCAAAAGAAAAGCCCCGAACAGAAGTTTTACAAAAAAGTCGTACGATGCTTTGCGTTTAAAATCAGACCCGTCGCTTGAGGTTGACTATATTGTCGCAAGACCGAGAATGGCGCACTATATGCAGTATTCTGCAAAAATATATGAGATATATCTTAAATATGTATCCGATGACGACATACTTGTTTATTCTATTGACGAAGTGTTTATGGATATAACAAACTATATCGGCGCCGACGGGAAAAATGCAAATGATTTTGCAAGGGCGATTATATGTGATGTGCTTGATAAAACGGGAATAACCGCGACGGCGGGTATAGGCACAAATATGTATCTTGCAAAAATTGCAATGGACATAACGGCAAAGAAAATACAGCCGGATGAATACGGCGTAAGAATTGCATATCTTGACGAAATGAGTTACCGCAGACAGCTTTGGGAGCATAGACCGCTTACCGATTTTTGGAGAGTGGGAAAGGGATATTCAAAAAAGCTTGAGGAAAACAAAATGTATACAATGGGAGATATTGCGCTTGAATCTGTAACACAGTATGGCAGAAAAAAGCTTAAAAAGCTTTTTGGGATAAACGCAAAAATGCTTATAGACCATGCCTGGGGATATGAGCCTTGCACCATTGCCGAGGCGAAGGCATATACCCCTGAAAACAGAAGCATAAGCAGCGGGCAGGTGCTTAAGTGCCCGTACGATTTTGGCAAAGCGAGAATTATCGTGCGGGAAATGCTCGAGCTTTTGGCGCTTGATTTGGTTGAAAAACGCCTTGTAACCAATCAAATTGTACTGACGATAGGGTATGACAGAGAAAATTTAACAAACCCTGAAATCAGCGGAAAATATAAAGGCGAGATAACAAACGACAGGTACGGCAGGCAAATTCCAAAGCATGCACACGGCACGGCAAATATCGGCACGCACACCTCCTCGGCAAAACTGATAACCGAGGCGGCGATGAAGCTTTATGATGAAATTGTCGGAAGAAATCTGCTTGTAAGGCGGGTTACGGTTACGGCGAACAACGTGGTGGAGGAAAGCTGTGTAAAAGAGAAAAAAAGCTATGAACAAATGGATTTGTTTACGGATTATGACAAAGCGCGTGCAGAGCAGAAAAAAGAAGAAGCCGAACTGAAAAAAGAACGTCTGATACAGGAAGCGATTATAGATATAAAACGTAAATACGGGAAAAATTCCGTAATCAAGGGCACAAATCTGAAAGAAGGCGCCACAACAATAGAACGAAATGAAAGCATAGGCGGGCATAAGGCTTAAGAGGTGCGATATGAGAGAGTTTAAGTATAACGACATATTGAATATGGAATATCCCAATCCGGAAACAGAGAAGGATTTTCCCGATAAAATACTGCGCGAAGCACAGTTTGCACCGTTTGCGGCACTTACCGGTTATGATGATACCATCTACGAAACGGCAAGGCAGACAACAGGAAAGTCAGAGCTTGACGAATACGAGCTTGAAAAGCTGAATGAAAGACTGTGCTATCTTAAAAATGCGGATAAAAGGCACAGGGTTGAAATAACCTATTTTGTTTCCGATAAAATAAAATCCGGCGGCGCATATGTTACAAAAAGCTGTACGGTTGCAAAGGTGCGCAGCTATGAAAAAGATATAATTATGGACGACGGAACAAAAATACCTATTGAAAATATATATTCCGTAAATGGAGATGTGTTTGATAAATCGGAAAAAGATTATTGAAAAATATGTTAATGAATGATAAACCGTTTACAGACGAGTGCCGACCAAAAATAATATACAACCCGTCGGATATTTCCGTATGGGCAAGCGATAAAGACGGAATATTCTGTATTAAAAGCGGAGAGGTATGCTTCAGGTAGCGGCAGCGCGAAAAAAATTACAAAAAGGAATGCGGAAAACATCTGGCTTATTTCCGTATTCCTTTTTTTGCATAAGCTTAATGCTAAATGACAAAAAATAATAATTTTTCAAAAAACGTCAACATACTGATTATATTTAATGGTATTATAATGACAAGACAGATTGAATTACGAGGGTTGATAAAATGATTGATTTCAGACTTGAACATCCAAATCCGCAGTTTAAACGCAGCGAATGGTTAAACCTGAACGGAGAATGGGATTTTGCGTATGATTTCGGATGCAGCAAAAGAGAAAGGAAAAACTTTTTAAACGAAGATTTTCCGCTTAAGATAAATGTTCCGTATTGCCCCGAAAGCATATTGTCGGGAATTAACAATAAGGATTTTATGAACTGCGTATGGTATCGGCGTAAATTTACCGTTCCGAAAGAGTATAGGGAGAAAAGCTGTATTTTGCATTTTGGTGCAGTTGATTACAAGGCATACGTATATGTAAACACCAAGCTTGCGACTGTGCACGAGGGCGGATACTAAAAAATAAAACCGTGCATTATTTTGGTAAAAGCCGCATAGACCTTCGGTTGTTAAGGTTTATGCGGCTTTTACTATGCAAATTTTGGAAAAAACCTTGACAATTTCATTAAGCCGTGGTATGCTCATAACATAGGGTTAGTTAAAACTAACCGAGCGCCGATACAGCGCCTATGCAGATGTTTATTCGTTTGCCTAATGCCTGCCGTATTAAAATGTAACGGTATTTTTGGGAACGTTTATATTTTTTTAACCGGTGGTTAGTGATAACTAACTTTACCTGAGGAGGTTTTCTGTGTTAGAAGCATTGCTTGCATATCATTGTGCACCCGCATTTGCGGGGATAAAGCCGGCGAATATTGCAGCTTGTCGGAAATCCGAATTTCCGGATTTGCACAATGACATCGAAAAACTTAACAATCAGCTTAATTGCAGGGATATATATATTGAAATTCTATGCGAATGTAAGCGGCGTGCGCTTGTAATTGTATATCGCAAGGGGGTGCTTGGAAAGCATTTGCAGGGTTACAATAACAGAGCCTTTCTGTCGTGCTACGGTTATCCCGAAGATGGAAGCCTTGCGGATTATATGAATATTTTAAAAGAGAGGCTTAGCTGCGACCGCTTCCCGCACGAAATCGGCGTGTTTTTGGGCTATCCTCTGCACGATATATATTGCTTTATCAATCACCGCGACGAGGGGTGTCTTTTAATCGGAGAATGGAAGGTATATCACAATGCCTGCGAGGCAAAAAAGCTTTTTTCGCGTTTTAAGTCTTGCAGAAAAGCTCTTGTCAGGCTTATTACAGAGCGGAAAAAGTCGCTTGCGGAGATTTTTTGTGCTGCATAGCTGTATATTATCGGCTTACCGATATTAACATATATAAAATTTTATCTTAAAGGGAGGTTTTACATTATGGGTAAAACGGCAATCATCTATTGGAGCGGCACAGGCAATACAGAGGCTATGGCACAGGCTGTATCGGACGGTGCAAAATCGGTAAACCCGGAAACGGCTTATTTTTCAGTGTCGGAAATTTCCTCCGACGCAGCCGCCGAATATGATACACTTATTCTCGGCTGCCCGGCAATGGGTGCAGAGGTTTTGGAAGAGGGCGAGTTTGAACCGTTTTTCACAGAGCTTGAAACGAAAATTTCAGGGAAAAATATAGCGCTTTTCGGCTCTTACGGCTGGGGCGACGGCGAATGGATGCGTGATTGGGAAAAGCGTGTTACGGCCGCAGGCGCAAATCTTATCGGCGGCGAAGGTATTATTGCCAACGATATGCCCGACGATGACGGGCTTAATAAGTGCCGGGAGATGGGGAAAACTGCCGCATCACTGTAAAAGCGGGGCATACAGGCAAAGAAGATATGATTTTTTGATTATAATACCTTCGCTTGTTTTACTTAAAGCGTAACTTCATATCCGGTTTCTGCGGATTTGTACATAGCCATAAGTATCTTCATTATGTCAATTCTGTCCTGTGCAGGACGGAGACATTTTGTTCCGTTTAAGATGCAGTCAACAAAATGGTCGATTTCGTGTTCAAATAACCCGTCAAAATCGCATTTCGCGTAGTCTTTATTCTCTCATGTCGAAAAATGCGTATAATTCAATGTTTGGGGTTTTAAGATATGCCGCAATGTGAACTTGTGCGATGTTTCCTACACCGATAACAGCTACATTTAACTTTGCCATATCCGTTCCCCCTTAAAGTGTGTTTATTTTATTTCTTAAAAAGTTTGCCGCAAGGCTGATGTCGGCTGCAGGGTCGTCTCCGACCTCACGTTCGATTGTAAGAAAACCTCTGTAGCCTACCTCCTCCAGTGCCTTTAAATAATTGTCGAAGTCTACATGTCCTTGCCCCAACGGCATTTCAATATATTGTTTACCGGAATGTTTTTCTTCGTCAACAAGGTTATATATTTCCTCGGCAGATGTATTTTGCAGCTTAATTCCGTCCTTTGCGTGGGTATGCACTATGTAATCTTTCAGTATATAAACGCCCTTTACGGGGTCATCACCCGTAACCATTACAAAGTTTGCGGGGTCAAAATTAACTGCAACGCCGGTAGAACCCAAATCGTCGAGAAAAGCTTTGAGAGTTACGGCAATTTCGGGTCCGGTTTCGATGGCAAAATGTGCATCGAGAGAGTCTGCATATCGGGAAAGCTTAAAGCAAGCCTCCTGCATTATCTTGTACCTGTCTGTAGTTTTGTCTTCGGGAACAACGCCGATGTGTGTTGTAACGATGTTGGTTCCGAGCTCCTTTGCAAGGTCAAGAATTCGTTTCGACTTTTCGATGAGCGCGGGATTTGTTTCGGGATTTGCAAAGCCTATTCTGAAATCCCCGCACAATGCAGAGAAACAAAGCCCGTTTGCGTCCATCATATTCATAAGCTCTGTTTTCTTGTCGCCGACCAGGATTTCGGGGGTAAATACCCAGGCGTCCGTAGCCAAAAGCTGCACGCCCTTTGCTCCGATTTTTGCTGCTTTTTCGATTGCCTCACGGGGTTCGCATTTAAAGCTGTGAAGCATAACGCCTATTGGATAATTATACATTTTAAACCACTTCCTTTTACAGTTATTATATCAAAAGAGAAGATGAGTGTAAAGAAATTATTTTGTTAAGTTTTGATAATATATTGCTTTTTTAGCTGCGCAACATAATGTTAAAAAGAGGTGAAGTTTATGTATGAAAAGCATCGGTTAACGGCAGCTTACTGATGTATAAAATGGCATTAACTCCTTACCTTTGTTCTGCCTTTCTGACCTTTTCAAATGCCCATATAATCTGCCTTATAAAGTAGTATTTATCCACAATTTTTGCAGGAGGGGCAGACATATCGCCTTTTATTG
Source organism: uncultured Clostridia bacterium (assembly GCA_934476455.1). Classification (GTDB taxonomy): domain Bacteria; phylum Bacillota; class Clostridia; order UMGS1883; family UMGS1883; genus UMGS1883. Next base: position 14,640 of record CAKSNY010000001.1, read on the forward strand.
AGGATTATATAGGTTTGCTTACCAAAGGCAGGAATATCTTTAATGTGTTGCCTGCGATAATCGTGAACCTTGTCTGTATATTTACCGCAGAAAGGACAGGTATGCGTTTTTCCGGGCATTTGAACATAAATGTAGATAAATTTTTCATTTTGTTCAACATTTTTTATGCATAACATCTTGCAATCAGATTAATTTTTTGTAATACGAAAGTAGAGCATATTGATTTCTCCTTGTAATATGGTTGGTTGTCAACTCCGTTTTACAAGATTTTTTCAATATGCTCTACTATTTTTTATTTTTTTGTAAAGCTCTGTTGATTGGTTACCCCAATAGATATTATAGAGCCATATATTATTGGGGTTTAAAAGAGCTTTTAAGCGGCGCTGTGCGGTTAAATACATTGTTGTCTTTACTGTCACGCGTAAAATAACCCATACGCACAAACTGATATTTTTCACCTACGGGTGCGTCACCTAAGGACGGTTCGCCTTTGGCATTGGGATACACCTTTAACGAGTCGGGATTAAGAAATTCCTCAAAATTATCGTCCTCAAGAAGAGTTGCAACATTTTCCTTGTTAAACAGCGTATCATATTCCCGAACTTCAAAGCTTACGGCGTGCTTTTGGCTTAACCAGTGAATGTTTCCGCGTACTTTCCTGCCGTCAGCCGGGTTTTTATTGCCGGTTTCAATATCAACGCTACACAAAAGACCGCTGACATTGCCGTTTTCATCATGTAAAACTTCGTCGCAGCGCATAATAAACGAACCCATAAGCCTTACCTCGCCGCCGGGCTTAAGACGTTTAAAGCCGGGAACGGGGTTTTCCATAAAATCACTTTTTTCAATATAAAGTTTGTTTGTAAAGGGAAGGCTGCGTGTGCCGAGCTCCTCTTTTTTTGGATGATTCGGCAGAGAGAAATAAAGCGTTTCTCCATCGGCAATGTTGGTAATTGTTACCTCAAGCGGGTCAATCACCGCAACGCGCCGCATTGCGTTTTCGTTAAGCTCCTCACAGATGCAATATTCAAGCAAGCGGATATCAGACATACTGTTTGCTTTTGCAACGCCGCTGCGTTCGATAAAATCGAATATGGCAGTGGGTGTATAACCTCTTCTGCGAAGCCCTTGCAGGGTTGGCATACGCGGGTCATCCCAGCCGTCAACCGTGCCGGTTTCGACAAGCTTTCTTAAATAACGCTTGCTCATAACGGTATAGGTCATATTAAGACGGGCAAATTCCCACTGGTGGGGTTTATGCTCAAAGTCTATATTATCAACAACCCAATTATAAAGGGGACGGTGGTTTTCAAACTCTATCGAGCAAAGTGAATGTGTAATTCCCTCAAGGGCGTCCTGTATGGGATGCGCAAAGTCATACATTGGGTATATGCACCACTTATCGCCCTGCCTGTGGTGGTGCATATGCAAAATACGGTATATTACGGGGTCGCGCATATTCATATTCGGAGAGGACATATCGATTTTTGCGCGCAGGGTATGTGTACCGTTTTCAAATTCACCGTTTTTCATTCTCTTAAATAAATCAAGATTTTCTTCAACACTGCGGTTGCGGTAAGGACTTTCGATGCCGCCCTCCGTAAGTGTGCCACGGTACTTTGCCATTTCCTCCTGCGTTAAGTCGCACACAAATGCCTTGCCGTCTTTAATAAGCTTAACGGCAAATTCATAGCATTTGTCGAAATAGTCGCTCCCGTAAAATATGCCGCCCGTCGGGTCTGCACCGAGCCAGTGTAAATCCTCTTCAATAGCCTTTACGTATTCTACATCTTCCTTGGTCGGGTTTGTATCGTCATAGCGGAGATTGAAAAGCCCGCCGTATTTTTTTGCGGTGCTGCTGTTTATCCATATAGCCTTTGCACTGCCGATATGAAGATAGCCGTTCGGCTCGGGTGGAAATCTTGTATGAACGTGATTCTCACGCCCTTCGGCAAGGTCGGCGTCAATAATATCGTGAATAAAGTTTGAGTATTCTTCTTTCATTTTAAAACCTCCGTATTTCAGTTCCTTTTGTCTATTTCGATATAATCTTTGCGTTTACATACATTTTTGTAAGCCGGGCGGATTATTCTGTTGGAAACGGTAATCTCCTCAAGACGATGTGCGCACCATCCTGCAATTCTGCTCATAGCAAACATCGGGGTATAAACCTCCGGCGGTATGCCGAGAAGCTTATAAACAAACCCGCTGTAAAAATCCACATTTATGGCAAGCGCCTTTTGTTTGCCGGTAATTTCCCCGAAAAGCTCTATTGTATTTTTTGCAACAAGGTCGTACATATAAAGCTCGTCTGCCATACCTTTTTCCTCTGCAAGCTTTTGCGCACCTGCCCGAAGCATATCGGCGCGCGGGTCGCTTTTTGTATAGATTGCATGCCCGATACCGTATACAAGTCCTGTGCGGTCAAAAGCTTTCCCTTGAAGAAGCTTTGTTACATATTCGCGTATTTGCCCCTCGTTTGTTATATCGGTTACATTTTCCTTAAGGTCATTTATCATTGCCATTACCTTTGTATTTGCACCGCCGTGCTTGGGCCCTTTTAAAGAGCCGATTGCTGCGGCAATTGCGCTGTATGTATCCGTTCCCGTTGATGATACAACGTGCGTTGTAAAGGTAGAATTGTTACCGCCGCCGTGCTCTGCATGGAGGATAAGTGCAAGGTCTATAAGATGCGCCTCATTTTCGGTAAAACGGTTGTTGGGGCGCATTAAATACAAAAAGTTTTCAGCCGTGCTCATATCGGGGCGGGGCGTGTGCAGAATAAGGCTTTCCCCGTCATAGTAATGGTGCTTTGCCTGGTACGCATGTGCTATCATACACGGCATTTGTGCTATAAGGCGAAACGACTGCCGAAGTACATTTTTTACGCTTATTTCATCCGGGTTTTCATCGTAAGAGTAAGATGCAAGAACACATCTTGCAAGCTTATTCATAATGTTTACGCTCGGCGCCTTTAAAATCATATCCTCTGTAAAATTAGGAGGCAGGCGGCGAAACGTTGCCAGATATTCGGTGAAAGTATCAAGCTCGTCTTTAGTAGGGAGTTTCCCGAACAAAAGCAAATATACTGTTTCTTCAAAGCCGAAACGATTTTCGCTTATACACGCTTCAACAATTTTGCGGACATCTATTCCGCGGTAGCGAAGCACGCCGTCTGCCGGGATTTTTTCACCCTCGTCAATCATATATCCGTGAACATCGCCGACCTTTGTAAGACCTACCAAAACACCGCTTCCGTTTGAATTACGAAGCCCTCTTTTTACGTCATATCTGCCGTAAAGCTCCGAGTCTATGGAGTATACATCCTTAGAAACGGAATAAAGCTTATCAAACAGTACATCTTCCTTTTGCATTGAACCATCCCTTTCGCGCCGTAAAAGCAATTGCCGCCGGGGAACAAATTGAAAAGCATTTTCGAAATAACACGCAATGCGGCAAAATTTGCTTATATAATCAATTATTTTACCATTAAAACGCACGGATTTCAATAAAAAGTTATATTTATTGAAAAAAAAGATTATATATATTAAAAAGGGGGGTGAAAAAATGAAAAAAGCGGCGGCAATAATAATATTTTTTCTTTTAATTGCCTTTTTATTACCGACAGCGGTTCACTTCATTGTAACTAAAAATGATAAGAGGGGAAGCGGCAAGGATGCAAGCATCAGCGTTTATTTTAAGGAAAGCGGAAAAATAAAAAATGTTTCGCTGGAGGAATACCTTGTAGGGGTAGTCGGCGGCGAGATGCCCGCAGAATTTGAGAGTGAGGCGCTTAAGGCGCAGGCAGTTGCCGCCAGAAGCTATATTTTATATAAGGCTGAAAAGCAAAACGCAGACCACCCGAATGCCGCAGTATGTACCGACAGTACACACTGTAAGGCATATAAAGATATAGAAACGCTTAAAAAACTGTGGGGGGATAAGGCGGACAAGTATGAAAAGAAGATAAAAAATGCAGTAAATTCAACGCGTGGGGAGGTATTGACCTATGACGGAAATTACTGTATGACGGTCTTCCACTCTCAGGCGGGAGGCGGAAGAACGGAAAATTCCGCCGATGTTTGGGGAGGAAATGTTTCCTACCTTGTGAGTGTTGAAAGCCACGGAGAGGAAAAAGCCCCGAATTTCAATTCGACTGCGGAAATTCCATTTTCGGAATTTAGAGAAAAAATAAACGAAATGGGGGCAGATGTAAAGACTGCCTCGGACATAGGAGAAAGCGTAAGAAGCGACGGCGGGGGCGTGCAGACAATAATTATCGGAAAAAAGGAATTTAAGGGCGGGGAAATACGCTCTGCATTTTCTCTGAGAAGCACATGCTTTACAATAAATGCAAATGATGAAACGGTAACATTTAACGTTTCGGGCTACGGGCACGGCGTTGGTATGAGCCAATACGGGGCAAACCAAATGGCAAAAGAGGGGAAAGGCTATAAAGAAATATTATCACACTACTACACCGATACAAAGCTGAGCTATGTTTAAAACACAAATGTAAGGCAATAATATAATGTAGAGGCGTAAAAAGCTTTTAATATTATTTTTGCTGATATAGGCGGAATGGAGAAGGTTATGAAAAAAACGCAAACTATTATTTACACGGCAGCTGTTATTTTAGTATTTGTACTTAGCTTTTTTATTGGGCGTGCGTCGGCGCTGCGTGACAGGGAAAAGGCGACAAAGGAGGATTTATACACGGGAACCGTACCGCTTAAAGACCTTTTTGAAACAGGAAACGATTTTCCCGCAGCAGCAAAAGGGAAGGCGGCGGAAATCACAGACAAAAACGAAAAAAATGATGACGAAAAGGAAGAAGAGCCTGTTGAGAAAATGATTTCGCCCTGTGACGGTCCGATTTTAAAGCCATATTCCGAAACTGCGGTATATTCGGAAACGACAAAGGACTGGCGTGCGCACACCGGCACAGATTACGCCGCAGAAGAAAAGGACAGCGTAAAGGCAGCGGCAAACGGCAGAATAAAGCATATATATAAGGACAAGCTATGGGGATGGTGTATAGAAATAGACCACGGAAACGGGCTTACAAGCGTTTACAGAAATTTAAACAAAAAAATAAATGTCAGAGAGGGGGAAAAGGTGGAAGAGGGACAAGCCATAGCGCTTGCCGGCAAAAGTGCCGCCTTGGAAAAAAGCGAGGCGACGCATCTTCATTTTGAGGTGCGCCAGAACGGAGAATGTATCAATCCCGAGTCTTATATTTACTGAAAATTATTAAAATTAAAAATGTTTGGTTTTGCTATTGATTTTACATCAGCGCTATAGTATTATGTAATTGTCAAAATTATAATACTACGGATGAGGGTGTAACACTATGAAAGACAAGAAAGTGTATAAGATTGTAGCTTCGGCATTGTTTGCTGCCGTTATATGCCTTGCGACGGCGCTTTTCCCGATTAAGCTGATGCATGGCTTCGTAAACGCCGGGGACGGGTTCATTATAATTGCGGGTATGTTTATGGGCGGAATATACGGCGGTCTTGCGGCTGCAATCGGAAGCGCTGCGGCGGATATTCTTGCCGGATATGTACTTTATGCACCGGCTACCTTTGTTATAAAGGGGCTTATGGCTGTTTTGGCAGCATTTGTATACAAGCGTATGAAAAAGGGCGGCGACGCTTTAAAAATTGCCGTATGCTCCGTATGTGCAGAAATTGTGATGGTAGGCGGGTATTTTTTGTTTGAGTGCGTTGCTTTCGGCTTCCCGGGGGCTGCTGCCGACGTGGCGGGAAATATGCTTCAGGCAGCTGCCGGAATTGTTATAGCATTTATTCTCGGAAATATCATAGAACGGACCCCTGCTTTAAAAAAATATTTACAAGATTAAAATTATACTTGACGAATACAATAAATTATATTATCATATTGTAGAAATTAAGGGAGGTTCGTTTTATGGATTTTGAAAAGATAAGAGATATTGTTGTGGACGCTATGGGCTCGCGTTTAAGAATTGACGCTGACGCAATAACGGAAAATACGGAATTTATTGCAGATCTTCACGCAGACAGTGTGGATATTGCAACCATAATATGCGATATTGAGGATGAACTTAATATTGAAATTGACGATGAACAGCTTGAAGGTATAAAAACCCTTGGCGATGTAATGGAAAAAATAGAGGCAATGAAATAATGGACAAAGCTGCAAACATAGCCGATTTTGAAAAGGGAATAGGTTATAGTTTTAAAAATAAAAAATTGATAAATGATGCGCTTACGCATACCTCATATGCAAACGAAAATCAAACGCGCAGCTATGAGCGGCTCGAGTTTTTGGGCGATGCTATTGTTGATTTTATTGTCGGGGAATATTTGTTCTTAAATTACCCCGAGCTTTCCGAAGGAGACATGAGCAGGGCGCGCGCAGCGCTTGTATGTGAGGAAGCGCTGGCACAGCTTGCAAAAAAAGCCCGAATAGGCGAGTATATGCGCCTGGGTCACGGGGCGGAACACGCCGGAGACCGCGCCCGTCCGTCTATTTTGGCGGATATGTTTGAAGCGCATATAGCGGCGGTATATATTGACAGCGGATTTGACACAGCAAAAAAATATCTTATAAAGTGCTACGGAAAGTCTATTGACGTTACCGTTAAAGAAGGGCATTATATAGACTATAAAACGCTGCTTCAGGAAAAATTACAATCACATGGTGCGTGTAATATTGAATACAAAATTATGGAAGCAAGCGGTCCGGTGCATCATTGCAATTTTAAAATAAACGTTTATGCAGACGGTAAGCTGCTGGGCAGCGGAAACGCTTTCAGCAAAAAAGAGGCACAACGGCTTGCAGCTGCCGACGCACTGAGAAAAATGTAGTTTAATTTTAATTTTTTAGACAAAATGTATTGACATTTATCTCCAACTTTGGTATACTGGCGTAGTCGGATTTTTGGAGAGGTGTCCGAGCGGTTTAAGGAGCCGGTCTTGAAAACCGGTGACTCGTAAGAGCCGTGGGTTCGAATCCCACCTTCTCCGCCACAGAGTAATCCTTGCCTGTGCGCAGGCAAGGGTTGCAAAATAACATGAAGGTTTTCCCCTTCTTAGCTTTACCTTTGGAGAAATACTCAAGAGGTCGAAGAGGCGCCCCTGCTAAGGGCGTAGGTCGGGTAACCGGCGCGAGGGTTCAAATCCCTCTTTCTCCGCCATTACATAAATACACTTTTGGACAAGCAAGTGTATTTACGGAACAGTTGAGGATGTTGTTTGAGAAATCAAGCAATGTCCTCTTTCTCTTTTTGCAAAAGATTTTTGATAAAACGGTATTCAATTCTTATTTCCTGCGTTACATTTTCGCCGCTTCGGTCTTTTTCGTAAACGGTTATGCTTTCAACAAGTCCGAACACAGTTTCACGGTCAAGCTCCGTTATATTTTCATATCGACTAATCATATCAAGCCAATCGTTAATATTACTCTCGGTTTCGCTTATGTCGCAGAGTTTATTTTTGATAATTGGCAGTTTCTTTTCCAATTCTGCCTTTTCATCTGTGAAATTTTTCATAAGTCCAAGTGCAATATCTTCCGGCATTTTCCCCGTGCATTTATCTTCATATACGCATTTAATTCTATCGTTTAATTCAAGCAAGCGTGTTTCTATGTTTTTAATTTTTGTTTTTACACTACCCATTTCGCCACGATTGCTTTTCTTTAACGCCTTGTAAAGTTTATCCGCCAAATGTTCTCTTTCATTTACGGCAAGAGTTGCATAATTGCGTATATCATTTAGAATAAATGTGCTTATATAATCTTCGTCAATGTAATGTGACGAGCAAGCCTTACTGCCATTGTTATTATACTTACTGCAACGGTACACACCCTTTTCACGGTCTTTTAACTGCTTACGCATATATGCCAAAGGCATACCACAGTCCGCACACTTTATAAGTCCTGAAAACAGACCTACCGTGCGTGTTTTTTACAGTCTTAGGACTGTAATTGTATTTCCTTGTCAAATCGTTAATGAAACTTTGTATTTTTGTAGCACTTAGCTCCGATAACTTTATTTTACCAATAGGTGTATCCCTTGCCTTTACGAACGACTATCTTTTTTAGTATAGACCCCGTTCCGTCAGCGGCCCGACTCATCTTGTTATTCGGCATTTGTTCCGCTGCGTCCTATATGGGAAATATGAAGATAGTCCATAAGAGCAGATTCTAACAATCGTGAATAGTTTACCTTTTCCAACTCGGCAGCATCTTTCAGCCAACTCGGAAGTGTTACATTTGTTTTTATACGACGGTTATCAAGTTCGTTTTTTACTAATTCAGGAAAAACAGTTACAAGCGATACAAGATAGCCGGGAGCAGTATCACCATCTATTTCAGGATTTTTTGATGGTTCGGGGATTCTATCTCCGTCCTTTTCCATACCGTACAGATGAATACTTAAAGTATCTTCAGCTTCTTTTTGTGCTTCTTCATACGAATTTCCATAGCTTATACATCCCGGAAGGTCGGGGAAATATACACTATATCCTTCACCGCTAGGCTCAAATACTGCGGGATATGAAACTTTTTTCATAAAAATTCTCCTTTCAATATCAATAAGACTATTTCAGTCCTGCTTGTTTTAATATGCTATTCAGTGTTCCGGCAGGAATGTCACCTGAATGATTAGGTACTATAACCTTGCCGGGCTTTGTCGGGTGCTTTAATTGAATGTGGAACCCTTTTGTTCTGTTCGGGACTTCTTGCCATCCGTCTCGATGAAGTGTTTTCAATATTTCCTTTACTGTTTGCGGCATTCCTTCACCTCCTGTTACTATTATTATACGCATATACAAAATTCGGGGTTGACTCATATTCCGATTACTTTTGTGAAAAAATTTAAACAAAAGTGAGCAGTAAAAGTTGCTTAAAGGGCAGAGAGATTATTATTTTATAAAAGCCTTCTTCATAAAATTATGAGAGGTGGCAAAAATGAAAGATTACAGTATCGAATACTACATAGACAACGGAGACGGACAAAGTATGAAGCTTTCTGCCTTAAACGAAAAAGATACAAAAGAGCGGAAAAAATATGGAAGCACGTGCGCTTAGTGAGTACTACAACAAAAAAATAAGAATAAAACAAAAAATTTGATTTCAAGAAGCGGTCCTGCTGTAACTGTTGTATGAATAAATAGCTGCCGATTTCTCAGAAAGAAGGGTGTTTTTTTGAAGGTGGCGGAAGCCTATATACGTGTTTCTACTGAAGACCAGATTGAATTCAGTCCGGACAGTCAGTTAGAAAAAATAAAATTTTATGCAGAAAGAAATCAAATTTTGTTACCTGAAGACTTTATATTTTTAGACGAGGGCATTGGCGGAAAAAATGCGGCTAAACGACCGGCATTTAATGAAATGACTGGTATTGCAAAACGTAAGCCAAAGCCGTTTGACGTTATCTTAGTTTGGAAATACAGCCGATTTGCACGAACCGTGAAGACAGCGTTGTTTATAAATCAATGCTTTTCTCTTCCAAATGTATACCTGTAATCCCGCGGGGTGTAGCCCGTAAGCGAGTGAAAGACGCGCGAAAAGCTGTTATATGAACCAAACCCAACCTTCTTTGCAACGTCGTTAATTTTATCGTTTGTGGAGGAGAGAAGCTCTTTTGCTATTTTAATTCGGTATTCGCTGAGATATTGTGAAAATCCGATACCGTTGCTCTTTTTAAATACCGTTGAAATATACGGCGCCGACAACCCGAGCTTTTTTGCAACAAGTGTAATCGTTACGGATGAATCGCTGTAATTCTTCCTGACAAAACCTATGATATATTTTTTGATTTGCTCGCTTTGGTCAAGCGAATAGTCGGGGATAGCGGTAAAAAGAAAGGAATATAAGTTTATAATATACTCTTTCAAATATTCCGTGCGGTATTCATCCTCGATTATGCCCAGTGTATCTGTAATATCATAGCTTAAATCCGATTTTTTGCAGATTTTTACAAAGGTGTTTATAAGAAGAAGTATAAGGCGCTTCATTGACGAATTTGACAGGTTTTTATTGTTTGCAAATATATTTTCCAAAACATTTACGGCAAATGTTTTGTTTTTTATCTGCATACATTCAAGCATGGTGGTTTCAAGCTTGTCGGAAAGCTGTATATTTTCATTTCCGGGCTGCTCCATAGAACCATATATATAGAGCGTATTGGAGCAAGCCCCGTATTTAACGGCGTTTTCCGCCAATGTGAGAGAGCTTGTAAGCTTGGCAAAGCAATCGCATATTTCGCCTATGCCTATTACTGAAAACAATCCATAGGTATCTCGCAGCCAGTCGTGAATTTCTATGGCAAATAAAAATAAATTTTCTTCCGTAAGAGTATCGGAATTTACAATCAGACAGTAGCTTTTATTGCCGTACGGAAAATAATTGACGGACAATGAAGTGTTTTTTTGTATAAACAAATTCAGGTATTCGTCCATATCTGTGGGAACAACTGTTTTTAAAACCAAAACGGAAAACATTTTATAAGAAAATCTTTTCTCCAGGGAAAGGTCAGCTTCAGATGACTTGAAAAAGCGTATAAGCTTTTGTCTGAACTCATAATTTTCGTTATCCTGTTTTATTTCAAGCACCGCGTTTGAAAGGCGGTCAAGCGCGTTTTTGTTTTCGTACCGATAGGATCTGTCAGGAACCAGTTTTTGCAGAATCTTTTTTATCGGAGAAGAATTTTTCCAACTGAAATAATATCCCGACAAAACACCCAAAAACGTTATAATAAATAACATAAGCACGAATACAAATCGTAGATGCCGTAACTCCTTTAAGACAACGGATTTTGATTCAACGAGAAGGTATGTTCCGTCTAAACGGTTTGAGCGTGCTTATACTGCCGGAATCTGTAAGTATATATTCAAGCGCGGGATTATATACAAAACAAAAATCAATTATGTTAATATGCCCTTTAAGGTTTGAAAGCGTTGTTGTAATTCCGACCTGGCTGTTTATCTTTTCAATTTCTTTTATGTAACCGTTACCGCTCATATTTTGGAACAGCGTGGTGCTTTCAAGAATGTTGTTTATTTGATTATCGATAATATACTGTGCATACAGAACGCTGTTTTCGTTAAGCTCTGTTTGTTTTGAAAGCATCGCATTGTAAGAATGTGAATAAAACAACGAAAAAAACAGTGCTGCAAGAGTAACAATGAACAAATAGCCGGTGAAAAATCTGAAGAACAGCCGGCTTTTATATAAGTGAACTATTTTTTTTATAATGCTGTTTATTAAATTCATAAAAACATACTCCCGTCAAACCTGTATACAACAATGCAACATGAGGGAAGATACCCGCCACACACAGTATATCACATCAGAAAATTGCCGTCAACAAATGTGCAAAAGGAAATTTATTCCATGGCTTACTTAAGAATATCGTTCCAGCTTAAGGGCAGTGTGCCGATTGAATTGTTTATGCTGCCGTCAAAATCAAGAATATAGGTTTTTACACGCGAGCCGTCATCAAGGTGAAGCCCCGTTTGGCAGCGGCCTATACAATCCACAATATACTTAGGCTGTGTTGCGGGTGCCTGTGCAAGGGCAGCGCTTGTATCATCAGAGGCATACTGAAAAGAAATATCCGTGTTTGATATTTCTGCAACGCAGCCGATGCTGATGCTGTAGGTATTGTGAACGTCTGCAACAATCGGACCGTTGCAGTTTTTATATTTTCCGCCCACGCGCAGAATTTTTATGGCGTCGTGCGCGGTTGAGGCGTTTTCGTTTTTCTGAGCGGTTGCACCCGAAAGCATATATACTCCGCAATCGTACGCTGTGCAGTTTATTTCTGCCGCAAGACTGTCGCAGGAGGAAGAATGATAATTAAATCCGTCCTTGGAAGGGTATGCGGCAATACAGTTAATAACATAGGCAGAGTATTTTCCGCTTACCTCAAACGTATTTGTTTTACCTCTGTAAAATTTTGAATTAAATACGTAAAGTGAGGAAGCGGCATCCGCAAAATTAAGCTTGTAGCATCCGCCGAAAAAGCCGAGATTATTAAGAACAGTCATTTTGCCTGTATATCCGTCAAACTTTGCCATTGACCATTCGCGTAGCAAACGTATATTTTCAATGCTTTTATCGTCAAACGGATTAACATAATATTTGCTGTCATCAAAGAAAAATGAACCCGGTACAGCCTTGCAGCTTTCAATGTTTGCGGCAAGGGTGTAGGGATGTGGCATACCGTTCTTATCGGCAAAAGAAAAGTCAACCGGGAAAAGGTATTTTGTCGGGGATTCGGCAGTCGTGCAGGAATACAGCCCGTCTGAATAAGTAAAGCTGCAATCTGTCAGCTTTCCGAGCCAGGAAAAATTTGCGTCGCTTTTGCTTTGTATAAGAATGTTACTTTTTTTTGTATTTAATTCGGCAATAATGCTGTTTAAATCCTCGGTGTAAACATTGTCGCAAATATTAAGCACGCAACTTTCTATGCTGCTGTATGATTTAATGGAGTTGAGGCATTGTGCCGCCGAAACCCCCTTTGAGCTGTCAAGTGACAAATCAAATGAAAGCTGTGCCGTTCCGAAAACGTTTGCGGCTGTTACTTCCAATAAATTTTTCCCCGAAATGCTGTAGCATTTCGGGGAGTTTTTTACTATTTCAAACGGCAGCGAGGGAAAGTCGGAAGCAAGCGAAATAACCGCTTGCTTTGTCACCGTAGAAACATCGCTTTCCCCAAGCGGAGAGAGGGTGTCTGTTGTCCAGACAAACATTTTAAGCTTATATACGTTTTCACTGAGAGCAGTGCCTATCGTTTTATCGGCATAGTCCTTTGACGCACCGCTTGAAAGGGACAGTGATTCGGAATTTACCTTAACAAGCCTTCCGTCGGTATCGTAAAGTGCAAAGATAACCGCAGCATTGTCCGGGGAAGCCGTCCCGCTTCCGTTTTTAACCGACGCGGAATATGTAACCGTTCCGTTTTCAAGCTTACACGAGGTTATGTCTGCAAGAAAGCCGCTAAACGCATCAACGGATGTATTGGATGAAACGTGTTCGCCGAAACTTGAAGTTCCCTTTGCGTATACATTATATGTTTTTCCGGGCGTTAACGTGTTTGCCGAAGCTGTAAACGTTCCGTTTCCGTCGGACGTTCCGTCTGCAATAAGCGTATCGTCGTCTGCATTGTAAAAGGAAACGGATTTAAAAGCCCCGCCGACAAAATCTGCTGTAATCGCAGAAAGCTTTACACCTTCCTCTTTTGAATAGCTGCCTTGTACGGTAAATGTCTGCGGATAAGGAGCGGCAATGCTTCCGTTCGCATATAGCTCTATTTCATTTATGTATAACTGTTCATTCCTCGGTATGTAAAGCTTAAAGTCTTTACCGGTAACAGCGCTTGAAAGTGTAATAACAGTTCTTCTGAATTCGCCGCTTTTCTTATAGTCTACAGAGGACGCGGTAATTGCAGCTTCCGTAAAGTCGTTATCATTCCACCAAGAATTTGAAGAAGCAGCATATAAAAAGGAAGGTACGGAAGAATCCGAAAGCAGTCCATCCCCGTTGGATGCCTTTCTGGTCGTTATAACTATTTGCTTAACGGTTTTTTCTTCACTGAACTTAATTCTGAAAGAAGCTTTATTTCCCCCGCTTTTGCTTATTGAATGACAGTTGGAGGTGTTTATCAGACTGCCGTCAATTATGGCAGCATTTTCTGCTGGTGTTTCTGCTGAAGAGCTTGGCTGAATAAGCACACCGCACTTTACGTTTGTGCCGCCAACCGTCGGTGTTGTGGTTGTACGTGTAACTGCCGCACCGGTTAAAAGATTTTTGGCGGTGTCGTAGTCGGCTGTTTCTGCCGCGTTTGCGCAAATACCCGTTGTAAGTACAGCGGAAACGGCAAAAGCTGCGGACAAAAATACACAAGAAGCTTTTTTGAAAAATTTTAATGTAAATTCCATTTTAATTCTCCTTATTTTAAAATTGGTCTTTTTTGCAAGACGGCAATCTAAACCATATATAATGTAGCACAAACAATGCTTAAAAATAAAGGGACACTTTCTTGCTAAAAGGTAATTTGCAAAACAAAAAGGCAAAAAATAAAAAAATGGTGCAAAAATAAAAAAATGGTGCTTTTGGGATTGAGCTTTTAACCGTTTCTAAATGTTTTGCTGATTGAAAAACACAGTTCAAAATGATATATTAACACTGCAAGACGGCAAAGAAAATCGAACGGGAGGGAGAAATGCCTATGAAATTGTATGTATTCCGATTGAAGCGGCTTGCCGCATATGTAACTGCACTGGCTGCTGTGATTGGAATGTTAGGAGGGTTAAATGCAAAAGCAAGCGCGCCGAGCGGAGAGGTTACGGTATATCCGTTTGCCGTATGCGATGAAAAAAGCGAATTATTTTTTGTAAGGGCAAATGATAAAGAAGTAGGCGTTGTTCATTTTACCGATTACCATTATGCACATTTTTCGTTTTCAGGGGCTGTTGATATAGAAGTAACGGCACCCGAAAAGATTGAAAAGGCAGATATCAGCCCGCACAGTGCGAATGTTAATTATACGGTTTCTGAAAACAAGCTTACCTTTACTGTTACAGGCGGAAAGGAAAAGCCCGATTATTACATTATAAGAATAAATGATCTGGAGCTTTTGAATATCTTGTGCGATCCGCCGGAGGAAAACCGCCCGATGCCGCAGGGAAAAAATATTTATAACGTTACGGATGAACCGTACAATATGGATAACAGCGGTAAAGAAAACCTAACGCAGAAAATAAACACTTTGATTGAAGAAGTCGGAAAAAACGGGGGAGGGACTATATACTTTCCACCGGGTGTGTACAAAACAGCAGGCAGACTGTTGGTGAAATATGACAACATTCACATATATCTTTCGGGAGGCGCGGTTATAAAATGCTCCGAGGACAGGAAAGACTACGACAGCGTGGCATATACGGATTTTGCCCTTGTTTTTGAAGATACTGCAAATTGCAGCCTGACAGGGCGGGGAACATTGGACGCGAGCGGAAGCTTCCTTTTTAATAAAACACCGAATTCTGCCGACGGAAAATACCCCGAACGCAGGCAGGTATTTATTGCGTCACGCTGCAAAAACTTTTTGCTTGACGGAATTTTTGTAAAAGACGGCACAACATGGACGGTGCAAACGTGGGATTGCGATGACGTTCTGATAAGAAATGTAAAAGTAATAGACTTAAAAGCGTCGGCAGGGTACATAGTGCAAAACGATGGAATTGACATATGCGGTTCAAGAAACGTGCTTGTTGAAAAGTGCTTTGTTATGAATGTAGACGATGCTTTCTGTTCAAAATCCATAGGATCGGCAAGTGAGGTAAAAAACATTGTTGCGGCAAATAACGTTTTGTTCAGCAACTGTGCGGGGCTTAAGGTCGGAATGCAGTCATGGACGCGTATGTACGATGTATGGATGATTGATAACGATATTGTAGAGGCAAGCCGCGGCTTCGGTGTTGAGCAGCTGGCAGGCAATGCCGTGATGTATGACATCCACTTTATTAACAACAATGTTGAAAAAATTGTTGACTATGTTCCACCGGTATACAGCGCGGTTAAAGGCAGAAATATGGAGTTTAACACAACAACGGCATCACAGATTAAAATTGAAATTGTAAACTGCAATTTTGAAGAAAACAAGCAAATAATATTTGATGCAAAAAATGCAAATATTATTTCCGATGTTAATTTTTCAAACGTTACGTTTGCCGGAAAGAAAGTGACAGATACATCGTTCTTTTCATTCACGAAGGACTGTCAGGAGTCTGTGAAAAATATATCTTTTGACGAAAAGGAAATATCGTACGTTATCGATTTTAACGATACAAACGGACACTGGGCAAGAAACAGCATTGTTTCGGCTGCAAGAAAGGGAATTATACAAGGTGTCGGAAACAGCAATTTTGCGCCGGAGGAAGGTTTGACCCGTGCAGATTTTATAATATTGCTGCTGCGTGCTTTGCAGGTTTCGCCGGGTGAAGGTACATATTCTTATGATGACGTGGACAGTAATTCATATTACGCAAAATTTGTAAGCTGCGCAAAAGAAACGGGCATAATAAAACAGGCGTCGGGCAATTTCAGACCGACAGAGACCGTGAGCCGTGAGGAAGCGGCAGAGTTTATAATGAATGCAGCCGACGCTTTTTATGCACAATACCAAGATGGAACGGAAAAAGAGCTTGAGCAGTTTATTGATAAGGATGAAATAGGAACAGATTATGTTAAGATTTTAGCGAGTGCGGTTAAAAACAGTATTATTGTCGGGGACGGCGGATGTATATACCCAAAGGAGAAGCTTACCCGTGCAGAGGGCGCTATAATACTGACCAGAGCAAGAAATTTAATAAACGCGGAATTTGCACGGCTTGCGGAGGAAGCGGTATTACCCGTTGTTGACGACAATGCTTTAATGGACGACGAGCCGTACATTGCGGAATCTGTAGAAAAGGGCTTTTCATACACAACGCCCGAAGCGCTTATGAATACAAGCGGAGTTATTGCCGCACAGGACGGTGTTTTCAGCATAATTTGCGGAGGTAAGGGAAACGTATATTGGAATCCGTCTATCGATAAAAGCGGTAGGGTTGAAGTTATGGTATGGATTCCGGGAAATTCTTCGTCCGTGAAGCAAACTTACACGGTATGCTATAACAACAGAGCGACGCAAAAGATAATCGCGCCGTACGATTATGAAAAAAGCCAATGGGTAAGTCTTGGAGAATACACTTTCTCGGGACAGGGAAACGAATATTTGATGCTTTCGTGTCCCGGTAACGGCAAAAATTCGAGAATTGCAGAGACGAAATTTATTTTAAAGGACTACGGCGACGAGGAAATTCTGATAAAGCACTCACGATAAAGGCGTATAAAATATAAACAGAGAGGCGGAAGCTAAAGAAATATGTGGATTTTATATTTGCTTCTGACAATTGCATTTGTGCTGTTAGGGTATGAATATTTCAGGCAAAAGAAGATTTTGGCAGGCATTGAAAAAAGCCTTATGATAAATTGCAAAAAAGTTAAAACAAAGGATAAGGACCGTACCTTTGTTTTAACCGCGATTGAAAAAATGCTCCAAAATTGTAACAAGCTGGAGGAAAAAGCCCAAAAAGCCGAAAAATGCAATTTGTATTGCGAAGTTATGGACGCTGTATATAATGAAGCATCGGATGCTGAAGTATCAAAAAGAAATGATATGCAGATGTATGAGCATAGCGGCAAAAATTATATGGTGCTGATGCTCGGCAACTTAAGGCAACCGATGAAAGAGAGAAAGGATTTAACCGTAATTATAAGTAAAATTTTAAACCGCCGCCAAAAGAACGGAGAAATTTTTTTGGTAAACGACATATATATATGCGTTATATACTTTGACGAAGCAGATAAGGAAAACAATACAAAAGATGCTTACAATTTTGCAAATCATGTAATCAGATTATGTAAAAGATTATACGATTTCGATATTTTTGCAGCAATAGGCTCTGTAAAGAGAGATGCGAGTGAATTAAGGGAAGCCGTAAAAGAAGTAAAGAAAATATTTGATTACCACATAGTTCTCGGGACGGAATCCGTGTTAGACAGCGGAATTGTAGAAACCTATAATGGCGGCATTAAAAACGGATACTACTATCCGTGCAGGGTTGATGCGGCAATTTCAAATTCTATAAAAAACGGCGACGTCACGGGTGCAATGGAAAAGATAGAAAAAATTACGGAAAGAAATTTCAGCGTCGAATCTTTAAGCCCGAAGGATGCCGAGCTGCTTTTCCTTAACATTCTTTTGTGTATAGACAGAAGCCTAAGAGAACTTAAAATAAATCTTTTGGACTTTGGCACTGTTAAAAATCGGCATATCGGCAGCAGCCCCGAACAATTTATGTGTTTTATAAATAATGTTTTATTGCAGGCTGAAACTGTTATAAAGCATGACAGGCAGCAGTCGGAAGCACTTTTTTATATCGAGGTTGAAGATTTTGTAAAAACGAATTTTTCGGATTGTACACTAAACATATCTTCAATTGCAGAGCATTTTAAAATATCGCCGACATATCTTTCAAAGGTATTTAAAGAACAAACGGGAAAACGCCTGTTTGATTATATAAGCGAATACAGAATAGAAGAGGCAAAAAAGCTTTTGAAAAAGGACAAGGCAACCGTTTTGGAGGTAATGAAAAAGGTAGGGTATTTTGACGCAAAAACATTTACCAGAAGCTTTAAAAATATTGTCGGAATTACGCCGGGAAAATACAAAAGCTTTGATGAAAAGGAATCGATTGAATAGCGCTTTACTATACAGCACAGTTAGCTTATATACAGCTTGTACGCATCACGGGAGGGATTTTGTAATGAAAAAGTTAAAAAGTAAGGTATATGGGTATTTTACGGCACTGTTTGTTTTTTGCGGCATATGTGTGTGTGTTATGCAAAATACGGCGAATGCGGCGCAGGATTACGATACAGCCAAAAATCTTTTAACAGGCGCGCAGATTGTCCGCAAAAATGCCGCTACACCAAACGTTGACGGAGAAACGGTTAAATGCGGTATGCTTATTTCCCCGGGTTCTTCAACGGAAACAACAGCCGCAAACGCCGTTATAATTGACGGAAGCCTGACAAACACGTCTAATTATCACACAATAAGCAAAAGCGAGGGGAACAAAGCTTCCTTCAGAATTAAATTCAGCGACGAGAAGAATGTAAAGCAAGTGGTTATAACCACGCGCAAACAAAGTGACGGTACGGGCTTGCTTGACGATACGGTTTTACCAAGCTTTGGATATTCTTTGCAAAATGACAGTTGGTGGAGCGGATCGTTTACATCTGTGCAGGTGACGGTTTCCTCGTATACATACACAGCGGGCAGCGAGTTTAAGAGAACGGTTATAGATTTGCAGCAAGCGTGCAAAGGAAAGGATTTTCTTCTTGAAATCCCGCGCGAAACATCAATGAATATAAACGAAATTGAAGTTTATGAGGACGAAAACATAGGCGGGCCGCTTCCGATATGCACAATAGACGATACTTCGGAGCCGTCCGTTAACGGAAGAAATTACAAGGAGCTGTCAGCCTCGGCAGAGATGAACAGTCTTGTAAATATTCCCGTTAAAAAGGTAGAATTTTTTGATAAAGACGGCAGCTTTATAGGCGAGGGAATAAAAAACGAAAATGACGGAAAATATCATTTTACGTGGAAGAATCTTGAATTTGAAACAGTATATTTTGTAAAAGCGATTGCAACCGATATGTCGGGTGCAGCAAGCGAAAGCAGTGAGATTGAATTCGAGCTTCAGCCCTTGCCCGAATCGGAACTGGCTGAGGCGATACGTGCTTTTGATACGATTGCGGATACGACCGAGGTTTCGCAAACGCTTGAACGGTATTCGGAAATTCTTGAAAATATCGGGTACAATATTGAGGAACATAACGCGCTTAATCCGGAGAAAAAGACGTATTTTGAGAATGCTGTTGTAAATTTTAACACAAACGGCGTGTACACCGCGGCGGAATTTTACAGGTTTACAAATGCATTAAAAACCTTTAATAATATGGCGGACCTTGCCTTTTGCGAGGATGACAATATTCTTGAAATATTGAAAGAAAATAAAGCTTTTTATGCAGTTGACACGGATGACAAGTATTTTTTTAGCTTTGATGAAAACGAGCAAAAAACCGTGCTTTCGGGCTTAAAACAATTCTTGCTTGATATTCCAACCCTTGTACCTGACGGTTTGAATGTCAAATTTAAAGAAATCTGTGCGCTTCAAAGCTTCGGCAGTACATATTGGGGAGAGTACTATGATTGGATAAAACATTTTAATATTTGTTTGATGATTGATCTTTCCGATTATGAAAATACGCTTACAGAGGCAGAACAGGTAAAGGTTATGCAGGAAATGGCACATTTTAAAAATGCCGTTTCCGCAGAAATGATAAAGGCGGAGTTTGAAAGACTGGTTCAAAACGCAATAGACAGCAGAACCGATGAAAACCCGACGCCGATTGTAGATGTTAAAAAGCCGAGTGGAGGCGGCGGTGCCAAGTCCCCGACAACGGTAAAAATTGTTTCGGATAATTCCCGCGAAATCGAAAACAAAAACGATGTTCCCTCGGAAGGTGATGAAGGCGGGCTGCCGTTTAAAGATATATCCGATGCTCGGTGGGCAGAGGAAGCTATTACATACTTGTATAAAAACGAAATAATCTCGGGCGTGTCGGAAGATATGTTTGAACCGCAAAGAAGCGTAACGCGTGAGGAATTTGTTAAAATTCTGCTTGGCATACTCGGCATAAAGCCGCAAAAAAGTGCAGAATTGATTTTTGCGGATTCTTCCCCGGAGGCATGGTATAACGATTATATATCAACAGCCAAGGAGATGGGAATTATAAACGGCGTGTCGGAAAACGAATTTGGTGTCGGTCAGTTCATTAGAAGGCAGGATATGGCGCTTATGCTGTATAACGGGATTAAAGACAAAATACGCACGGACGCAGAAAAAATAAATGTTTATTTTAATGATGAAGCAGACATTAACGAATATGCCCTGTCGGCAGTTAAAGCGTTAAGCACCGCCGGTCTTTTTGAAGGAAACGAAAACGGATGCTTTTTGCCGCATAAGAGTGCTGCAAGAGCTGAGGCGGCAAAGGTATTATATGAAGCGGCATTGTTAATGAAAAATACGGGGGATTGATTGTGATGAGAAAATTTATATGCAGTATATTACTATTTGCAATGCTTTTACCTCAGGCTTCGGTTGCCGTGTATGCAGAAACCGTAAATATCGAAAACGTTGCAATCGGGAAAAAAATACTGACAGATGTTCCCAAAAGCGATGCCGAAAGCAATACGGAGGCAATGGTTGACGGAAAAATAATGGTAAACGGAGCCGGTGAAACGCGTTGGTACGTAAGAAAGAACTGTGCCGACGCATGGTTTAATATTTACCTGGGAAATGAAACAAAGCTGTACTATGCAATGGTGTATTCCGGAGCAAACAGCTCTCCGGCAGGCATAATAACGGATTTTAAGCTTCAGTATCGCACGTCAAACGGTTGGGAAGACATTGACGGGGCAGACATTTCCGGAAATGAAAAAATGAAGCTGAAGGTCACCTTTAAGCAGCCTGTAACAACGGACGCCGTAAGGTTTGTTTCAAAGACAGCTTCAGAGTTCAGAATAAGAGAATTTGAACTGTACGGTGAGGTTGACTCAGTCATAGCCGCGTCAAAAAATAAAGGAAATGAAGAAGGTTTTGGAATACAATTTCAAAGGGATGTTTCGTTTTTAAGCGCGCTCGGAGTGCTGGACGACAACGCAGTAATGGATGAAAACGAATTTATTACACGCGGAAGATTTGCAGATATTGCAATGCGTGCATTAGGATACAGAGAGCTTGTATTTACAGAACAGGACGGTATATATGAGGATGTTGATACTCAAAACCCCTATTACCAAAGTATAATGAATGCAAGAAAGCTTAATGCAATAAGCGGTGAACAAAAATATTTTTATCCGAACAAAATTATAAATGAAAACGAAATGTTGAAAATCATTATGTGCCTGATGGGCTACTCCGAATACGCCGAAATGAACGGCGGATATCCGACAGGGTACATAAGGGCTGCACGTACGGCGGAGGTTGATATCGTTTATGCAAGTGATGCCGACAACAACATAACAAACGGCGAAGCTGTAAGGTTTATTTGCGAAACGTTTGACGGATACCCTATGTGTGAGGACGAATACAATAACGGCACAGTAAAAAATGTATCGGACCGTTCGGTATTTGAAAATGTTTATAACGGAAAAAAGGGCGAGGGTGTTGTAGAAGCAAATGAGGTTACATATTTATACCAAAAAAACTCCCGAGCGGCAAAGGGCGAGGTTATCATAAACGGTGAGCGGTATAAAAACGGCGGCACGGACGCCGCAGAGCTTTTAGGATTTTACGTCGATTATTATTCTGTAGAAAAGCAGGGAACGGATACGCTTGTATATGTATGCCCCGACAAAAAAAGAAATTCCGTGCTGACGCTGACATCTGAGGATATAGTGCCCGAAAGCTCAGGCATAAGGCAAATATCCTACCGTGAAAACAATAAAACAAAAGAGGCGAAGCTGTCAGACGCGCCGTATATTTTAATAAACGGAAAATTTGACGGAAGCTTTACAAAGCAGGATTTGGATTCCGAGACATTGTATATTTTGCTTGTGGATTGGGATAATGACGATATTTACGATTTTGCAAGCATATATAAATTTGGTACCTTTATTGTCGGCGGTGTTGACGAAAATGCCAAACGAATAAGAAGCCGTGACGGTGAAAAAGCTATAGATTTGCTTAACGACGGGGATGAGCTGTACTACACAATAAAAAAATCGGGGCAAAGCGTGCCAATCGGTATTATCAAGGAGGATGACGTTGTTTGTGCGGCTCTGTCCTCCGACGGGCGCGCTGCACAAATATTGGTTTCGGGGCGAAAAATAAGCGGCACCGTGGAGGCAACCGACGATGACGGAAATGTTGTTATCGGCGGAAACGAATACCCGGTATACACGGGCGTTAAAATAAATCTTAACGACAGCGGAACCTTTTATATTGACTCATTCGGAAAGATTGCAGGTTATGATACAACTTTATCTGCGGAAAAATACGGTTTGGTTCTGAATATTGCGGAGGTGGGAAGTAGTGTAAAGCCATGCGTACAGATTAAACTGTTAGATGAAAGCGGAGCTGTACAAACATACAATGCGGCAAAGAAATATAAGTTAAACAAGCAGAGAGAGAAATCGGAAAATATTATCGGAAACCCCGCATTTTTTGACAGCGGAAGCGTGCGAAATGATTTAATTCGCTATAATCTTAACCAAGAAGGCGAGATTAACGAAATAATCACTGTTACAGACAGAAGCACTGACGCCGATAAGAGCAGTAACAGAGATATTTTGTCGCTTGACGTTAAGCTTGGAAAGGTAAAGTACAAATCACAGCTTTTATCGGTTTCTGGAAAAAACACCTATGCCATCGATATAAACAGACCTATATTTTTTACAACAACCGACAGCGATATCAAGGCTTTGCAAATTGAAGAAAGTGTTTATTCGGGAAAAGCTTCGGAATATTTATCGGATTACACAACAATAAACGGAACGGTATCTTTGTATGATATTGACGAATACGGACTTCCGGGGGCAGTTGTGGTTTATGATTATTCGCCTACAATGATACCTACAACAAATCAGATTGCGGTTGTAAAAAAAGCGCTTGGCGGAACAAATGAAAACGGCGAAAACACAAAATTTTTGAAGCTGTTTAAAGAGGGCGCAGAGCTGCAAATTGAATTGCCGCAGTCCGCAAAGGTAATTACATCACTTGCTGCCGCAAAAAGAGAGGGAATGAACACAACATATTTCGGTGAGTATTACGTTCCCGAGTACGCCGATTATAATGCGGATGATTTAAAAGCGGGAGATATAATTTTGTACTCGCAGCAGAAAGGCAAAATTACGTATTGGCAATACGTGTATAAAAACGGTGACACTGTAAGCAGGGTTATTCAGCAGACAGGCGGCGACAGCGGATATTATGCAAATCTTGAAACCATGTTCGTCAGGTTAAAGCAGCTGACGGGCAGCGTTATCACGTTTGTTGACGGCGGAGGAACGGAGTATAGCTACCTAAACGATAAAATAAGGGTAACAGTGTACGATTCCATGCAGAAGGATGTGTATCAGGGAACGATTGATGATATTATAAATGAGGTAAATAACAGCCCGAACATAAATAATTTATTTGTCAGGACGCAGGTAAAGGCTGTTAAAGACATTGTAATTTATAAATAAATGGATGTGGGGTAGTAATATGAAAAAAACAACCGCAGCGGCGGTATGCAATTCAAAGAAAAAAAACAACTTTGTTAACAGGGTGAAAAACCAAAAGTATCTTCTTATTATGCTTGCACCGTGCCTTTTGTATTATATTTTATTCAGGTATATACCGATGTTCGGATTGGTGATTGCATTTAACAGATACAATTTTGCGGACGGTATATTCGGAAGCCCATGGGTCGGGCTGGATAATTTTTCACAGTTTATATTTGGCCCGTATTTTTGGCGGCTGATGAAAAATACTTTCCTGACAAGCTTTTATGATCTGTTGTTCGGATTTCCTGCGCCTATAATATTTGCACTTATGCTAAATGAGCTTGCGGGGAGAAAATTCAAAAGATTGGTACAAACAGTAAGCTATCTTCCGCATTTTTTGTCGGCTGTCGTTGTTGTCGGTCTTATGAAGCAAATGCTTTCACCGACATCTGGTATTGTAAATGCGGCAATATGTGCTTTGGGCGGCGAAAGCATAAACTTTTTTATGGAAAAAGGCTGGTTCAGATTTTTGTATGTTATATCGGGAATTTGGCAAAATTTCGGCTGGGGAGCAATTATCTATATAGCCGGAATTGCCGCCATTGACCCGGCTCTTTACGAGGCGGCGGAAATTGATGGGGCAAAAAGGTTTAAGAAAATGATACATATTACTATTCCGGGAATTGCACCGACAATGATTATTTTGTTGATTTTGCGTATGGGTACTTTGCTTGATGTAGGATATGAAAAAGTGCTGCTGATGTATAACCCGGGAATATATGAAACGGCGGACGTTATTTCCACATATGTATACCGAAACGGTATTCAGGAGGCAAATTACAGTTTTGGTACGGCTGTCGGGCTTATGAACTCTGTTATCGCAATGATTTTGATAATTGCATCCAACACAATAAGCAAGAGAGTATCGGAAACCAGCTTGTGGTAAACAGAATTAAAATATAGGAGGCAATTATATGCAAAAAAATAAAGAGCTATCAAGCAAGATATTTGATGCTTTTAACATTATAGGTATGTGTGTCATCATATTTATAACGCTGTACCCGATTATATATGAGCTTGCGATTTCCATGAGTTCGTCTAAGTATGTTCAGGCGAATATGGTTACGTTTCTTCCGAAGGGCATAAATATGGGGGCGTACAAAAAGGTATTTGCGGACAGAGGCTTTTGGATATCTTATAAAAATACCATTTTTTACACTGTATTCGGAACATTTATAAACATTTTTTTTACCTGTACATTGGCATTTTGCCTGTCAAGAAAAGAGCTTATAGGCAGAAAGCCCATAACGTTTCTTGTAATGATGACGATGTTTTTTAGCGGCGGTATTATACCGAATTTCCTTGTGGTAAAGTGGCTTGGGTTATATAACACCATTTGGGCAGTGGTGCTGCCGTATGCAATAAATACATACAATATGGTTATTGTCCGAACTTTTATGGTTTCAATACCGGAATCGCTTGTAGAAGCTGTAAGAATTGACGGAGGAAATGACTGGAATTTGTACAGCAGGGTAATACTGCCGTTATCAAAACCCGTTATTGCAACCGTAGGTTTGTTTTATGCCGTAAATCACTGGAACAGCTACTTCACACCTATGCTTTACTTAAACGAAAAATCGCTTCAGCCGCTTCAGGTAATATTAAAGGAAATGGTCGTAGACCAAAACCTGCAAAGCGTTGCGGCGGATTTGGCTGATATGGAACAATCCACACCAAACAGCGATATGCTTATAGCGGCTTCAATAATAATTTCACTGCTGCCGATTATATCGGTTTACCCGTTCCTTCAAAAATACTTTGTTAAGGGAATGATGATAGGTTCTGTTAAAGGATAAAAATAAATAAAAGAAAGGAAGAATAATTTATGAAAAAAACATTTAAGAAAGGGGCAGGGCTGGCGCTTGCAGTTTTAATGGCAGTTACAGCCGCAGGATGCGGCAAAAAAAACGGCGAAGCGATGAAGCCTGACACCGATGAGCGTCTTGACATTGATTTTATGATTTCGGGACAAGGAACAGACGACAGCCATTTTGTGCTGAAAAAGACGTTGGATGAAAAATTTAATATTAACGCAAATTTTCTTATAAGTGCGTCAAGCGCGCATATTGATAAGCTTAAAATACTTATAACCTCCGACAGCCTTCCGGATATTGTGTCGCCGTTTCCGAACGATTTGGCAAAAAACTGCGGACCGCGCGGGGCTTTGGTTCCGCTTTCGGATTACCTTGACAAAATGCCCAACTACAAAAAGTATTTAACGTCAAACGCTGAATCCTATGCTTCGCAAATGGCAAATGACGATAAGGTTTATGTTGCGGCACTGTACAGAGAGCAAAGCGATTGCAGATATGTTCCCATATTGCGGCGCGATTTGTTCGAGGAGCAGGGCATCGAAATTCCCAAAACATATAACGAGCTTTATACGGCACTCAAAAAAATAAAAGAAAAGCATCCCGAAATCATAGGCCTTGTTAATAAAGTACAAATGGCTTGCCTGTCGGATTACGGTATGAATTTTAATACAAGCAGCGAAATGTTTTACAACAAAGAAAATGATAAATGGGAATACGGTCCGGTAAATAAGGGTTTTAAAGAAATGCTGACGTTCTTTAATAACCTTTGGAAAGAAGGCTTGATGGATCCCGAGTTCTTTACGGCTTCAACAAAGCAATGGGAGGAAAAAATCCTTTCAGGAAAAGCTGTATTTACATTGGGTTGGGTCAATGATTCGTATGATTATAAGAAAACATATCTCGAGCTTCACCCGAATTCAAAATTTGACCTGTCTTTGACAGAGCCGATGACAACAGAATCGTATGATGTACCTGTTATACAAACATCCGCACAAATTAACGATTACTGCGCGTACGGAATTTCGGCAAAATCTCCTGCGGCGGCACGTTTGTTAAAGGTTGTTGACTTTATGTATTCCGACGAAGGCTCTACGCTTGCTCAATACGGTGTAGAGGGGAAGAACTTTACAACAACGGAAGACGGAAAAAAGAAGTATGCAGAGGATATTATGTGGGGATATAATCCGAAAGGAACACATAATCCGCTGACTTATTACGGGCTGCGTTCCGACCATTTAATGCGTGTTGTGAAAGCGCAGGATTATGAAAAATATGCCGACATTGAAATGGACGCTATCAATATGCGCCAAAAATATTGGGATAATAACTGGGGATACACTTCAAATAACGGTATAAAGCTGACATTTACAGAGGATCAGCAGGCAGAAATTGATAAAATAAAGAACAATTTAAGCACAATGGTAAATGAAGAAAGCATTAAGTTCATCGTGGGTGAAAGACCGATGTCGGAATTTGATTCCTTTATTGCACAGCTTGAAAAGCTTAATTACAAAAAGCTTGAGAATATATATTCGGAAGCATTCAAGCAGTATAAGGATCGTATTAAAATGATTAAGCTTTATGACTAAAAGCGGGAAAAATAAGGCTATGATAAGGGCTTTCCTTGTATCGATGCTTTCGGGAATATGTATATTAGCTTGCGGAGGCGTACACCACGCCTCCGCAGCTGACTATGAGTATGATAAAAATTTATTAAAGGATGCAACGGTTTTCGGTGACGGTATTGTAGAGGGTGAGGTGCGCTTGCCCGTTGTTACGCTGATTAACGGAGCGCCGGCAAATACACGATTATGCGAAGAAATTATTGTAGACGGAAATCTGTTTAATTCGGAGGATACTCCCAAATTCGGAACAAGCAGCAGCAATACCGACGGGGCAATAAGAATTAAGCTTAATAAAGCGGAAACTGTATCTGTTTTTGTTTTAACAACGCGCAAAGACAAAAACGGTTATGGAATTATTACAGAGCCGGAAAAGCTTACGTTCGGGTACGGCAATAAAATAGGCGGCTACGGGTTAAACGGGTTTGCTGAAAGAAATATAACGGTAAAATCGCATATGTACGGCAACTGGCAAAGAATTACACTGACGCTTGATACCCCTGTCACAGCCGAGGATATCTTAATCGGAGGTATAAAACGCGACCACGATATAAATATTGTGGAAACAGAGCTGTACAAGGCGGGAAGCGAGGGAAGCGTTTTTTCGTCGGTTTCCGTTGCGGCGCCAAGAAACGGAAAAACGTTTTCTGCCGGAACGAAAAAAATACGTGTTTGCGTAAGTGCATACGACGCTATCGGAGCTAAAATTAAAAGCGTGGATTTTTTCGGTGCAGACGGTCGGCTAACAGGCAATGCCGAATACAATCCGAAAAACGAAATGTTTGAATATATAATGCGTGTTTCGGCGGGAAATTACGAAATATACGCAAGTGCTGCGGGAGAAAACAATATTAAATATTTAACGGAAAAGATAAGCTTTTCTGTAGAATATGATGTAAAAATACGGGCAGACGGAAAAGCCCGCTTCAGCCCGAATGAGAGCGTAACCCTGACGGCGGCAGTGCAGGACAGATACAATACCGTTGCAAAGGTAAGCTTTGAGCATAACGGCGAAATGACGCGGAAAGTAACAGATTACTATGAACATAACGGATATAAATATTATTCATTGACATTGAAAAATGATGATTGCCGTGCCGGGGGCTATATACCGTATGCGTATGACAGCTCTAATAATTTGATATGCGAAGCGCAATCGGTTTTTTATTATATTAAAGGGTACAGCAATGTTGCGTTTTCAAAAAACGTATCTGCCGTATATGAAGACAGAACTGAAGTAACCGACAGTATTAACAGCCGCGTTTCATCGCTCACCGACGGAAGAATTGACGCCTATGAAGGGAAAAACAGCTTTACGGCGTATACAACCGAAGGTGAGAGCATAATTTTTGAAATAAACCTTGAAAATATTTTTGAAATTTCGGATATAATGATTTTTTGCGGTGAAACCGACAAAACAAAAATTGATAACCTGATCGGTATTGTTGATAATGCGGAGGTTTATTACCTTGAAGGAACGCAGTGGAAAAAAATAAGTGAGGTAACGGACAACAAAATCGGAAATTTAATCATACGTTTCACCAAAGCCGTAAGTACGGATTTACTTAGAATAAAGGTTAGTGCGAAAAAGCAATTTACAATAAGAGAGGTAATGGTATTTTCACCGCTCCCCATAAGTATGGAGGTGTCGTCCGACAACGAAAAATGCGATATCACTGTTATTAACAGCGGTATATTTGATGAAAAATGCAGTGTAATTATTTCAAAATACCGCGAAGGCAAGCTTTACGATGTCGGTATAAATAATATTTTCGTTCGTTCGGCTTCACTTCTTAGCTCAACGTCGCAATGGGGAAATGACGCTTGCCTTGTTCCGGGTGAATACAGGATAAAAATTACAAGAGAAGAATATGACTGCCTTAAAATATATGTTCTGAGAGATATTGAAACCTTAAAACCGATTGTTAAATCTCAAACGATAGTTTTCAAAGTATATTAACGGGGTGAATTAAGTGAAAAAACATATGCTAAACGGCTTGTGGAAGGCGAGAGGATGTTCGCCGGAGGGAGATATAATTGAGTTTGACGCATCAGTTCCGGGATGTGTGCATACGGATTTAATAAAAAATAAAAAAATAGAAAATCCTTTGTTGTCGGACAATTCTTTAAAATGCCGTTGGATAGAAAGGTGGACGTGGATATACGAAAGAGCTTTTACAATGAACAGCATACCGAAAAAATGCTTTATAGAGTTTGAAATGCTGGATGTATACTGCGATATATACCTAAACGGAAAAAAACTTGGATTTTGCGACGATATGTTTTACCCGCATATGTTTGATGTTTCCGACATTTTGGTTGAGGGTGAGAACAACATCAGGGTAATATTTTATTCTCCGGTATTGCTTGCCGAAAACAAGCCGAGGTTAAATGGTGCTTTTACGCGGGAGCGAATGTATACAAGAAGAATACAGTGTACCTACGGCTGGGATTGGGTAGACAGGTTTGTTACATCGGGAATTTGCGGAAATGTTGCAATAGTAATACCTGCAAGCTGTGAAACAGACGATATTTATGTTCAGACAGTCAGTATTGACAAATACAGCGCACAGGTGAAATTAGAAATTAAATTTTCTGGAGAATTTGACGGATGCTTTGGCGTTGTTGAAATTTTTTCTCCTGACAAAACCTTAATTTTTCATCGCAGAGTGCCGATAGCCGAAGAAAACGTGGCATTTACAGTTGATATAGAAAACCCAAAGCTGTGGTATCCTATAGGCTACGGGAAGCCAAATCTTTACAAAACGGCGGTAGCCGTGGAAACCGAAAACGGGAAAACCGTATCCTTTGCAGAAACGTCTTTCGGAATAAGAAAAATCAAGGTTTTGCAATCAGAGGACGAAAAGGGAAGCAGCAACCATAAAAAATGCATGGAGCTGAAAAAAATATCTTATCTTTCGGGAAAATGTGAAAAAAATGATATGAATACACACTACTTTGGTTTTATTGTAATTGTCAACGATATTCCCGTAATGTGCAAGGGCGCAAATTGGGTTCCGTGCGAACCGTTTGTTTCGGAAGAAACCGAAGAAAAAATAAGTGCATTGTTAAAGCTTTCACACGATGCCGGGATGAATTTAATACGTGTTTGGGGCGGCGGCATTTTTGAAAGGGAGCATTTTTATAATGAATGTGACAGACTTGGAATAATGGTATGTCAGGATTTTCTTATGGCATGCGGAAGCTACCCCGAAAACGATGCGAAATTTTGCGAAAATATGAAAAAAGAGGCAGAATATATAACTGTCAGACTGCGAAATCATCCAAGCCTTATTTGGTGGTCGGGCGATAACGAAAATGCAGCAGACAGCAGTGACAATATGACAAAATATCCGGGGCGGTACATTGTAAGAAAAATTATCGAACCGATTGTAAGAAAAAACGACTCGGGACGGTATTTTTTCCCTTCAAGTCCGTTCGGCGGTATTCCTTACGGGTCGGTAACGGCAGGCACAACGCATAACACAAAATTTCTTATTCCTAAATTTAAATATTTTATGGAAACCGATATGAGGGACTATCAACAAAGATTTTCGGAGGGATTGTCAAGATTTGGTGTTGAGGAGCCAATACTCGGAGCACCGTCGCTGTGCACGGTCGAAAAATTTATTACGGGAAAAAAGCTTGATAATAACAGCGAAGAAATATGGCGTTTTCACACAAAGAATAACGGTGACGCATTTAAAACATTTGAAATATATGACTGTATGATTGAAGGAGCACGGAAGCTTTTCGGCAAATTTACGGGGGTTTCGGATAAGCTTTTAAAAATGCAGTATCTTCAATACGAGTGGGTTAGGATATCAATGGAAAGCTACAGACGGAACAAATGGTTTTCATCGGGAATACTTTACTGGATGTTAAACGATTGCTGGCCGGCATTCGGGTGGGCGTTAATTGATTACAACTGCATTCCGAAAGCGGGATGGTATGCCTTTAAGCGTTCCGCAAAGGGCGTAATCGCATCAATTTCCGAAAAAGACAATTATCTGCAAATACATATATGTAACGACAGTGCAGAGCCGAAAAAGGGGCAGCTTAAAATTTATCGTGTGAAAGATGATGTGAAAAAAGTTTCTGAGCTTGACTTTACACAGAAAGCAAACACATCGGAAATTGTATATAAGCTTGGTATTACCGAGGATGATAAAAATGACGTATGGATTTGTGACGTAAACGGCAAAAGCATAAATGACAGAGCAATGTGGTTTTCCGCACGACCGCAGGACATTAAGTTTAAAAAGCCTAAAATCAGCATTTTGCGACAAACGGATGACAGCATCACCCTTGCAGCAAAAACATATGTGCATGCTGTCAGGCTTGAGGCGGAGGCTGTGTTTGACGACAATTATTTTACAATGCTTCCCGGCGAAGAAAGGACAATACATTTTAAAACCCAAGCAGACGAATGTACCGTAAAGGTAGATGCGTTGTATGTGTGAGATAAAAAACAGGAAAAATGAGGTGCTTAATATATGTGGTTTAAAAACAGCTTTCGCAGGCATTTATGTGATATGCATATAGATGATTGGAATGAAGAATTTTTGTCGAAATTTTCGCCTGAGGAATATTTGGAAAATCTAAAAAAAGCAAAAGTTAATAATGCTATGCTTTATTTTCAGTCACATGTCGGGCTTTGTTATTATCCGACCAAATCGGGGAAAATACATAATGCATTTGTCGGACGTGAGGATATGATGAAGCGGCTTGCACATATGTGCCGAAAAAACAACATAGCAGTAACAGGGTATTACAGCCTTGTATATAACAATTGGGCGTACAATGCACATCCGGAGTGGAGGATACGTTCAGACGAGGACGAAATAAAGCTTGATTTTGCATCTGAAAAAGTAAGCCGTTACGGTCGGTGCTGTCCCAACAATCCCGGATATAGGAGGTTTGTGTCAGTGCAGCTGAAAGAAATAGCCGATTATTTTGAATTTGACGGTATGTTTTTTGATATGCTTTTTTGGCCGAAGCTTTGTGTGTGTGAATACTGCCGCGCACGTTTTAAAAACGAAACGGGCTGCGACCTTCCCAAAGCCGTGGACGAATGGGACAACCCCATGTGGCTGTTGCATCTTCGGAAACGCCGCGAATGGATGGGAGATTTTGCACAATCGGTATCGGATGAAATGAAAAGCTATGCACCGGGAATAAGCGTTGAGCATAATGTCGCAAATGCGGTTGTGCCGCAGCCCAAGCTTGCATGTGCGGAGGAAGTAATAAATGCGTGTGATTATGCCGGCGGCGATCTTTACGGAGGTTTGCTCAGACAATCATTTGCGTGCAAATTCTACAGAAATATAACTAAAAATCAACCGTTTGAATATATGTTTTCGCGCTGCGAACCAAATCTTACAAAACATACCGTTACGAAATCACTTGCGGCAACCGAAAGTTCGAATTTTCTTACGTTAGCACACCATGGGGCTACGCTTGTTATAGATGCAATAGATCCTGTGGGAACACTTGATAAACGTGTATATGAAAGAGTGGGAGCAGCGTTTGAAAAATCAATCCCGTATGAAAAATATATTAAGGGAGAAATGATAGAGGATGTTGGTATATACTACACCCTTAAAAGCAAATTTAATGCGCATGGAGAACAATACACCAATTTCACTGGCGCAACAAACACTGTTAAACTGATGATAAACAATAATATATGCTGTGGTGTTACCGGCGGGTATCACGATATAAATACGTACAACCTCTTGATTGCGCCTTGCCTTACAGAGGAGGATAGGTACGATTACGACAGAATTGAAACCTATGTTCAAAACGGAGGAAATTTGTATATAAGCGGCGGTGATTGTTTAGGACTTATAAAAAAGTTTTTTGGTGCAGAAATTACCAAAAGAACGCGGGAGACTGTGGTTTACATAGCGCCAACTGCCAGGGCTGAAAAGTCATTCGGATGGTTTAACGGTGATTATCCGCTGCATTTTGACGCAGCCGCACCGGTTGCAAAAGGAATTGACACGGAATGTGTGCTTGCAGCGCTCACGCTTCCGTATACACCGCAGGATACAGACAAATTTGCTTCAATACATTCAAATCCGCCGGGGATAAAGACGGATATTCCCGCAGTTGCATTAAAAAAATACGGAAAGGGAAAAGTGCTTTGGTCTGCCCTTCCAATTGAAAGCATGGAAAAACCGTACCAATATGGGAAAGTTTTTTTGTCTTTATTACGCGAATTTTTAGACTTGGAGCAAACAATATCTTCAAGCGCGCCGCAGGATGTTGAAATAGTAGCATTTAAAGACGAAGGCGAAATAACGGTTTCATCCGTACAACTGTGCGAGGGCGAGGCGGCGCACAAGGTAGAAATGTTTGATATATCTGTAAAGACTGATAAAATGCCGAAAAGGGTTTTGAAACTTCCTAATGAAACGGAATGTAAATTTAAATATGAGAACGGAACGATTACGCTGAAAACAGATGATTTAAACATATTCGATATGAAGAAAATAATACTATAAAAGGGAGGAAGAATTTTTATGTCAACAGCAAAAAAATTACTTGAAGAGGGCGGCGGTATATACCGCCTTGCACCCACATGGGTGCCGAGGGCGTTTTGCCGCCCGGCAAAAAGAATAAAACTGCATCCCGACGACTATTACGTTTTGGGACAGCAAAGAGGAGGAATCGATGAAAGATGGTTTTCATCAACAACACACGCAGATAACGGACCGCAAACGCCTGAGGACGAGGGTCTTAGCTACATAGTGTCAAAGGACGGCAGCGAAAAGGTTTTGCTGCGTGATGCGGTTAAGGAGCTTGGCGCAGAGGTCGTAGGTGAAAGCATATGGAACAAATATCATAAATGGCCTATGTTTTCAAAATTCTTTGATAACCTCGGACCGCTTCCGCATCATATACATCACCGCGAGCAGCACGCAAGGCGTGTGGGCGAGGCAGGAAAGCCCGAGATGTATTTTTTTCCGTCACAGGTAAATAACTATGAGGGTGAATTCGGATATACGTTTTTCGGATTGAAGCCCGAAACCACAAAGGAACAGGTTAAAAAATGCCTTGAGAACTTTACCAAGGGCGACAACCACCTTCTTGACCTGTCGCAGGCGTATAAAATAACGCTTGATACAGGCTGGGACGTTCCTCCGGGGGTGCTGCACGCTCCGGCAAGCCTCTGCACCTATGAGCCGCAGTTTGCAAGCGACGTATACGCTATGTATCAATCGGTTTTATACGGCGGACACTGTGTTTCGGAGGATTTGCTGTGGAAAAACTGCCCCGAGGAGGAAATAGGCAATTTCGACTATCTTGTAGAGGTAATAGACTGGGATAAGAACGTAGACCCGAAATTCAGCGAAAACAGGTTTATGGCGCCAAAGGTAACAGCACAAAACGATGACTACACAGAGGAATGGATTTGCTATAGGTGCGAAACCGTTTGCGCGAAAAGGCTTACGGTAAACCCGGGAAAGACTGCCGTTATAAAGGATAAAGCCGCATACGGAATGATTCTTTTACAGGGTAAAGGAAAAATGGGTGCCTGGGATATAGAAACACCTACGCTTATACGCTACGGCGAGCTTACAAATGACGAGTTTTTTGTTACTGAAAAAGCTGCAAACGGCGGGGTTAAGATTATAAACACGTCAAAAACGGAGCCCATTGTAATGCTTAAGCATTTTGCGGAAAACCCCGAGCTTTCCGAGGTGCTGTGCAATGAATAAATATATAGGGCATCCCTCACAGCTGTGCGGCGTGCGGGAGATGCGCCTTACGGGCGGAAAGGCGGACGGTATGCGTGTGCTTGAGGTATACAATGCGTCAAAGCTGAGATTTACCGTTTCGCTTGACCGCGGCGGAGATATACCGTATTTGTTTTTCAGTTCAAAGTCAATGGCATATATCGCCCCGTGCGGTATGGTTTCACCGCAGTTTTACGATAAAGAGGGGACAGGCTTTTTAAAATCGTTTACGGCGGGATTTCTTACAACCTGCGGGCTTACCGCAGCGGGGAATCCGTGCAGCGATAACGGAGAGCAGCTGCCGCTTCACGGTACGGTTTCGCATACGCCGTGTGAAAAGCATTCGTATGATATTGATGATGAAAATATAACCGTAAAGATAAAGGTGCGTGATGCGTCTTTGTTTTCACATAAGCTTATGCTTGAGAGAACGTATATCTGCGGTGTAAACCGCGACAGACTTGTAATAAAGGATAAAATATCAAATATCGGCAGTGAGGAAACACCGTATATGATTTTATATCATTGTAATTTCGGCTATCCGCTGCTTTGCGAAAATGCTGTATTGGAAATAAACTCAAGCAAAATAACGCCGAGAAATGAGCACGCAAAAAAAGATTTAGGGGCGTGGAACAAGCTTGTAAAACCACAAAAGGGGTTTGTTGAACAGTGCTACTATCACGAATTTACTAAAAAGCCGCATATATCTCTTACAAATTCCGAGATAGGCGTAAAAATGACAATGACATATTCAAAAGAAAGCCTGAACTGCTTTACACAGTGGAAAATGCTTGGCGAGTACGAATATGTGACAGGACTTGAACCGGGAAATTGCCTTCCCGACGGGCGGGATATTATGCGGAAAAAGGGTATGCTGAAATTTTTGCAGCCGGCTATGTCGGCGGAAAATCGATTGTGTTTTGAATTTGAGAATATATAGAGCCTATAAAAAGGTTGGGATGAAATTTATTATTTCGTTCCAACCTTTTTATAGGCTCTATCATATATGTAGGAACGTGCAGCCGGCAATGCCGAGAAAATTTTACTAAAGCAATTAAACAGGCATTTTTCTTAAACTTGTCATAAAAATAAAGCGAAAGTCTTAATTCTGTCAATTGAAATATTGTAATTATGGGATTAAAATTATTTTGTAAGTGCCATATAGATGCGGCACTGAAAAGAAAGCAATTATTGAGGAGGATTATTATGTTAAATGGAAAGAAAACAGGTATGCTGCTGTGTATCGTAACCATTCTTTGCATATGCTTGCAAATGGTTGTTTCAGCTGCGTCGGATGCTGTCAGTGAGAGTTTAACACTTACCGAAACGACAGTCGGATACAGTTTGGAAGGAACGGTATCATCCGATGAGGTAGGTTCCGTGCAGCTTGTAGCAGCGGTATATGACGGGACAACAAATGCACTGCGCACAGTAAAGCCGATAGAGGCAAGCTTTACCAACAACAGCGCGAAAATTTCTGCATCAATTACATGTACCCCAGAGGCAAATGATAAAATAAAGCTGTTTATTTTAGACACTTTTAAAAATTTAAAACCTCTTGCACAGGTATCGGAAAAAAAGATTCAGACAGAGAACGAGGTTAAGACTGTATGTAAGGCGAACGGTGTCGTTCTTTCATGGGATAAGATAGACGGTGTACAAAGCTACGAAATTTACAGAGATAATGTAAAAATTGCAACCGTAGAAGATACTACATATAACGATATTTATTTCGAAACAATTGAACAGATGCTTGGAGAGACTTTGGGTATGGCAGACGGAATTACAACGGAGAACATTTCCGAAAGCCACAGCTATTATGTTGTTGCGGGAAAGTATAAGAGTAAGAGTGCAGAAGCTAAAGCAAGCACAGAAAAAATTCGCTATTTCTCTCTCAGCGGTGTGACAGATGCAATGACCAAGGCAGTTGAGGATATAACCAAAAATGCAAAGGCAAATAGGATTACGATTGAAGCTCAAAATTATAAGAATACAAGCGGAAGCTGGGTTATGGACGGTAGATTAAAAGCGGTTGAAAAATACAGCGCGCTTACAGAGTTAACAACGGATACAAAAGACAGTGCTAACGAAATTAAAACGCAATATGGAATAACGAGCAATGCAGGTTGGGATAACGCTACACCTCTTGCACCGGTTATAGAAGAGTATAAAGGCAAACAAGCATTTCGTCTTGTTACACTTAAGAATTATATGGATAAGACATCAAGTGATAGCTACAATCCGGGTTATGCGGCTGTAGGATTTAAGGTGGATTTGTTTGAAGGCGAGACAGAGAGCGAAACAAGATATACCTGCCTTGTCAACGCTGATTTGAAGCCGTTGACGACCAGCTATAAGATTACAACGGTATTTCCCGTAGGAACTGTGGTAAATGGGAGTTTTGGAAATCTAAAAGTTGTTACGGATAATGCCGCAAGCACAGTTAAAACCCAAACAGAGACAGTAGGATTCCATGTAAAAGAGAATGACACCAGAGATTATGCGACCTATATTTATGATATTACCACAAAACTGGGTGCGAACAGTAAATTTAATGTAAATGCGTATTCGCCCAAAAAAGCTAACTACACATATTTAAAAGACCAGACAAATATAACGGGTGATAATGGTTCCGTTCACAGTATCGCGTTAGTTCCGGCAGAGGACTTTTTAAGAAGATAAAAACATTGACATTACGACCGATGTGTTGAGAGGGGAATGAATGTGAAAAAAGGAAAAAAAATAATGATTATGTTATTGTCGGTTGTATTGTTTGTGAACTTTTCGGGTGTGCAGCTGTATGCCGATGCTGCATATCCCGAAAAGTACGCATATTTGTTAAACAGCGCACCCGACAGCGCATATGCAATTATAGGTAAAAAAACCGATCAGCATTATTGCAAATTTATTGACGGTCGGGAAAGTGGAATAACAGACAGCAATAATATACTTTATTCCGCCGATACTGAGATTGACGGAATCGATGCAAGGTATTTTAATGTAAACAATTATTTGTGCATAGCTTATGATAGCGGTTTCTACGGCAAGGATGACCACAGTTTTCTGTTTTCGGTTGTTTATTATGATTACGGACCGGGACAGGGAAAATTTTATCTTGACTATTACAGTACAAACGGAAGCATAAATCGTGTAACAATGATAAAGCCGGGAAAGGTTCAGGGATGGTTTGCAAACACCGTTTGCGTCGATGATATAGATATGACAAAAACCTTTGCCGAGGGCGGAAATATAAGAATAATTACAAGTGGAAAAAATGCATTCAAAAAGGTGGAAACAGCAAATCTCTCACGCCTGCGGTTAAACAAGCAAAGCGCGCAGCTAAGCTGTCTCGGGTCAACAAGGGTAGATGTAATGCAGCAGCTGGGCTTTTTACAAAACTTTGAAAAGTCAAATATGGGCAAAGACTGCACTAAACGGGAAGCATGGATAATGCTTTCAAAAATATGCGGTGAAGATTATAAAAGTATTCCGGATAAATATGATGATTCTGCCATAACTCAGGGCGAGCTTTTAAAGTTATATATGGACAAGCTGGGGATGTATTTCTCAACGGACGCTATCAGTGCTGCTGAAACCGTGCAGCTTATTTCGTTATCTGAACTTTTTTTGTCTGAAAACAGCCCCGCGAGTGAATATAATCTTATAAATCTTACATATAGGGCGCTTTTCTTTAAATCCGAGGGGAAAAAATCGCTTGCGGCTGTGCTTATTGAAAGAGACTTTTTCCCGAGCAGTGTTATAAAAGAAGTGTCGGATCAGCTGTTTGTTTCGGAATATTACAGCGTCCCGCGAAAATGCCGGTCCGAAAAAATAGAAGATCAAGAGACAGGGCGAACATATTATTATATGAATATGTTCGGGGAACCGGCATTGCGGCCGTATCTTACCCTTCAATCGTGGATGGAAGATGGAACAGGTTTTTTGGTAGGTACAAAAACAAACGGTATTTACAATTTGTTTTTGTACAATATAGAGAACGAAACAGTTACATTCATAGATACTGATTTGGAAACCTACGGTAATGACCACATAGACGCATGCGTTGGGACAGATAATAAAATTTACTATGTAAAGCGTACAAACGGACACAACAGCATATGGTGTGCCGAAACAGAAAAATACACAAAAACATTGCTTATAGATATTCCGGATATGGTTAAGGTAGGCGGTATATCTCTTACAAACGACTGTAATTATATTGGTTTTGATTATTCCGAACCATACACACCCGACAAACCGTATCCCGAAAATTCAAAGCTTGGCGCACGTCTGAACATACGTACGGGTGAATGGAAAATATTTGCACACAAATGGAGTTTTTCAAACATTCTAAACCATACGCAAATAAACCCAAAATATCCGAATCTGCTGTTCTTTTGTCATGAGATTGCAGGCTCAACGGGATATCAGGGAATCCTGGATGACAGACTGTGGACTGTGGATCTGGATAGCGGAAAACAGCAATGCGTATTTATACAAGGGCAGGATTGCGGGGAAACAATAATTCAGCCAACACATGAAACGTGGTCAAATGACGGTGAAAAGCTGTATTTTGTTTACTGTTCTGGTCTGGGGAACGGGTTGTATGCGCTCGACAAGGACGGTCGTCATAGGCAATTTTATTTAAATCCATACGGTTATTCATATTCGCACTGCTTTGGAAGCGGGGATAATAAGTATCTTGTTGCAGACGGACGGTTTATAACCGTTGTAAATACACAGACACATCAGGCATACAAAATTGCACGTTGGTTTAAAAATGCTTTTAATGATCATCCGTACCATCCGCACCCTCATGTTGCACGTAATTTTTACAAAACCAATTGGGGGGCTGTTCACAATGATGTTTTGGGTGTAATGTGGTATGATTTTTCGGAGATAGATGAAAATGAGACGGCTGTAGGCGGATTTAAACGTCTTAATGATACTGCAAGATATGTAAGCTACAGTGATTTGGATTGTAAAGTAGAAGCTGTGAAAAAGGATGGAATTGACTGCATCAAAGTCTCAGGCGGAAATTCTCTTTATATTGATGTCGATGAAAATATAGTTGACGCAGTCGACGCTTCGGCGGAAATAGAGTTTGAATATTATGATTACGGATATTCGCCCGTAATTCTTACCTACACGCGTGGTTTTAAAAGCAATGAAGATTATTGGAAGACCGGTAACGGTCAGCTTGTTGTTGAAAGAAACAACACAAAAAAATGGGAAAAAGCGAAGCTGTATATTGACAGCGGAAATTTTGAGAACATAGGAAAGTATTCGACGGATTTTAAAATCGGCGGATTAAATTCAGAGGTATATATAAAAGATGTTAAAGTTAGAAGGAGTGTAAAGTGATGAAAAGGAAAAGAATATTATGCATATGTCTTGCGTCTTTCATGCTTTTTGTTTGCGGCTGCAACAAAAAACAGGCAACGCATTCAGTATCAAATTTGAAAAAAGGAGAGATTAGCTATCCGATAGACACCACGGAAAAGCTTACTTATTGGAGAATTCTCCCTTCAAATATTTCCGCTGATGTTTCAAATTTGGGCGAAACGGAATTTGCAAAAAACCTTAAAGAGGCTACAGGAATTGAGGTAGAATACATACATCCCGCACAAGGGCAGGAAAACGCAATAAATTTGCTTTTGGCATCCGATGATTTGCCTGATATCATACAAACAGATTGGATAATGCAGTCGCCGACAAGCTGTATTGAGCAGCAGCTTATATTAAAGCTTAACGACTATGTAAAAGATTATGCGCCGAACTTTGCAAATTTCCTTAAAGAAAATCAAGACCTTGCAAAGCAGGTTGTTGATGATGAGGGGAATTACTACTCGTTTCCGTTTATAAGAAATGACAAAACGCTCTACTCAAGCAGGGGAATTATAGTGCGCAGTGATTTGTTTGATGAACTTGGACTGCAAATTCCGGAAACGATAGAGGAATGGGACAGAGCATTAGAAGCTGTAAAGAAAAAGTGCAAGACGCCCTTCGCAACGAATACGGCAGGTTTTATCGCTTTTATGGGTGGATTTGACGCTTTTAACAGTTTGTATTTAAAAGACAATAAAGTGCATTTCGGAGCTATAGAAGAAAATTATAAAAAATATATAGCAAAACTTCACGAATGGTATGAAAAGGGATACATTGATAAAAACTACGCAATTGCAGATCAAAAGATGATGGATTCGGCTATGCTTAATGGCGAATCCGCAATAACTGTAGGGTCGGGCGGTTCTACAATGGGTTCATACCTTTCTGCAAAGCCTAATGATAAATACAGTCTCAGTGCTGCAAAATTTCCGTCCGTTAAAAAGGGCGTAAATTCGAAATTCAGTGTAAGCTCTACGAGATATTCAAATACCGGAGCGGCTGTTTCAACAAACTGTAAACACCCGGAGCTTGCGGTGCGTTTTCTTGATTTTGGTTACAGCGAAAAAGGTGCACTTTTCTATAATTTTGGGAAAGAAGGCGAAAGCTATAATATGATAAACGATTACCCTACGTATAAGCCCGAGCTTCTTTCACCGAAAAACGGCAAGTCTGCCGCACAAATGCTTACGCTTAATTGCTTGGGTCCGGTTGACGGTCCGTTTTTACAGGATAAGAGATATTTAGAGCAGTACTATACAA
The DNA here is from genome assembly GCA_934476455.1 of uncultured Clostridia bacterium. GTDB lineage: Bacteria > Bacillota > Clostridia > UMGS1883 > UMGS1883 > UMGS1883. The sequence continues at coordinate 56,407 of CAKSNY010000001.1, forward strand.
ATGATAGCCAAAAGAAAGCGGTTGAAAGGTGGGCTGAAACAGATTGGCAGGATTATCGATTGCCCGCGCTTACATTGACGGCAGAGGAAACAGAAGAATACAACTCGATTATGAGTGAAATAAACATTTATCTGGATGAAATGCTGAACAATATGATTATAGGAAAGGTTTCCGTAGATAAATTTAATGACTATGTCAAGACTGCGAAGACAATGGGTATTGAAAGAGCAATAAAAATACAACAGGATGCGTATGACAGGTATCTTAAGAGATAAATTAGTGCCGGGCTTAATCAACGGAAAATGACTTTCCGGATATTGACCGAGAGGAGCAACAACAAATGTCATCAATGCAAAAGAAATTATACAAAGAATCATTTTGGGAGAGAGCGAAAAAGGATATAAAAAAGAACAAGGTTTTGTATTTGCTTGTATTATTACCGCTTGCATATTATATAGTATTTCAATATGTGCCGATGTATGGGATAGTTATAGCATTTAAGCGATATATTCCTGCTCTTGGCATAAATGACAGTCCGTGGGTAGGATTCAGTCACTTCAAAAAGTTCTTTGAAAGCGTATATTTTTGGCGAATTTTGAAAAATACTTTCCGAATAAGCTTTTTCAGTATTATGTTCGGATTTCCCGCACCGATACTGCTTGCATTGCTTATAAACGAATTGTCGAATAAGTATTTTGTAAAAAGCGTGCAAACCATAACATACCTTCCGCATTTTGTTTCTATGGTTGTTATATGCGGCATAATAAAAAGCTTTACCGGAACAAACGGAATAATAACAAACATATTATCGTATTTTACGCATGATACTACTTCTGTGCTCATGCACCCGGAATATTTTACGGCGGTATATGTGTTATCAAATATATGGCAAGGGATAGGCTGGGGCTCAATAATCTATTTTGCCGCGCTGACAAATATCAATTCGGAATTGTATGAAGCGTGCGAAATAGACGGCGGCGGCAGACTACGCCAGGCAATCCATGTAACCATCCCGGGAATTTTGCCGACAATCATAATAATGCTTATTATGCGTGTGGGCAGTATACTTAATGTAGGCTATGAGAAAATAATTTTGCTTTACAATCCGCTTACATATAAAACGGCGGATGTTATATCAACGTATGTTTACAGAAAAGGTCTTTTGGAAAACAACTACAGTTACGCAACGGCGGTAGGATTGTTTAATTCTGTTGTAAACGTTATCTTTTTGTGCCTTTGCAATAGGTTTTGCAGAAAGGTTTCAGATACAAGCTTATGGTGACCTACCGATGCTCAGAGGAGAGAGAATATATGAAAAAATTAACTTTATCGCGCAAGGCGTTCCTTGTTTTTGATGTGACACTGCTGGCGCTTTTGATTGCAGTGTGCGCATATCCTCTTATCTATGTGCTGTTTGCTTCATTCAGCGACTCGAATTTACTTATCAAGCACAGCGGATTTTTGTTAAAACCGCTTGGGTTTAACATTATGTCATACAAGGCAGTGTTCAGCAACCCGATGATAGGAAAGGGATATTTAAACACCCTGTTTATACTGGTGGTAGGTGTAGCTATAAATATTATGATGACATCACTGGCAGCATATTTCCTTTCAAGGAGAAATGTTATGTTTAAAGCTCCCATTATGGCAATAATGCTTTTTACAATGTATTTTTCCGGCGGTATTATTCCCAGCTATATTACAATTAAAAATTTGGGCTTGTACGATTCGCTATGGTCGCTTATTCTTCCCGTTTCAATCAGTACATATAACCTTATAATTATGCGTACATCTTTCCAGGGGATACCTGCAAGCCTTGAGGAAGCGGCATATCTTGACGGTGCAGGTCATTTAACAATAATACGTTATGTTATTTTGCCGCTTTCAAAGGCGATAATTGCCGTAATGGTATTATATTACGGTGTGGAATATTGGAACTCGTGGTTTAACGCAAGTATATATCTAAACGACAGAAGCAAATATCCTTTGCAGCTTGTGTTAAGAGAAATATTACTGCAAAATGATATTTCAAATATGGCGGGCGGAGCTGAGGCAGGCGATGTGTACAGTGTTGCCGAAAGTATTAAATATGCAGTAATCGTTGTTGCAACCTTTCCTATTTTATGTTTATATCCGTATTTGCAAAAATACTTTGTAAAGGGTGTAATGATAGGCTCTTTGAAAGGATGATTTATATGTTGGCAAGTTGCTATTGCACTATAAGGAAATACATTCTGAAGAAAACGATATGCGGTGCGGTTGCTTTGCTTTTAGGAATTGCTTCCGTTATATCAAATGAAATTACCGCTGCAGCAGCGGTTTTGGATGCAGAATGGTCTGCTGATTATACTGATATGAAGCTGATAATAAATGTGAATACATCCGCTCCATACATACAACAGATAACTGCAGTAATGTATCCTGCCGATATTACGGTGCCGACGTTTAATGACTATTCACGTGTCTGTGAAATTACGACAAATAAAAGCGGTAACAAAATAATTTTCGGAATTTATGACGACTTAAACGCTCCTGACGGGAAATACAAAATTGAACTGCGCGGGAACGGATATATGGCAGAGCAATGTAAAAAAGACCTTGAGGTATATGTAATCTGTCCAAACAGAATAAAAGGTGCGGGAGGTCTTTTGGAAAGAGCAAATACGGAAAATTCATCGAACGGAATAAACGCGCTTATCGGAGAATTAAAAGATGGCCTTTTATTAACCGAGGAATCGGATAATGAAAGAAAAGAAATACGGGCACAGGTGTTTGTCAATATCAGAAGCGACGACTTTAACGGCGCGTTTAAAAACCTCGATAATGTTAGGGAAGCCTGGCTCATTTCGGATATTTTGACGCATTTTAATGAAAGCTCGGCTTCAAAAGATTCTATAAAAGCAAAGATTGAACAGAATGCAGCCTTGCTGGATACAGATATTAACGACGCAGAGTACGATAAGTATTCTGATGCGGTTTATTCAAGTATTTATACATTCAGAAATAATTATTGCAATAAAGGCATAAGATCATACACATTGTTAAAAAAATCTATAAAAGAGTTTTTGGCTCTTGCAATAATAAATGATTCCGATTTAGAGAACGGAAATTTAAAAAGCAACATAGAAACCTATTATAAAGACTTAGGCATACCCGAAGAATTATATGCGCGTTATTCAAAGCTTGACAAATCAAACAAAGAGCTTGTTTTAAAACAGCTTTATCATAAAGACTTTGCAGATGGTACGGTTTTGCAAAAAGTATTCGGTGATGCAGTGGAGTATGTAGAAAAACAAGGTAATAAAAGTGATAATTCGGATAGCGGAAAATCATGGTCAGGCGGCGGTGGCGGTAGCTACAGCATTGCTTCGCCGAAGAATAACGAAATAAACACTGATGAATTTAGGTTTAATGATTGTCCTGAAACGCATTGGGCGTACAGTTATATAAAAAAACTGTGTAATAAAAATATTTTGTCGGGCTATGGGGACGGCAGCTTTTTACCGGAAAAAAATGTGAGTCGGGAAGAATTTGTGAAAATGATTATTTCCGCTGTCGGATTGTACGACAAAGGTGCGGAATGTGAGTTTGCGGATGTTTCGAAAAGCAGCTGGAGCTACAGATATATTGCTTCTGCGCGTAATGCAGAGATCATTAACGGAATGAATGATAATATATTCGGGGCGCAAAGCTTTGTAACACGTGAGGATGCCGCCGTTATCGCAAGTAGAGTTTTGAAAAGATTCGGTATAGATGCAGACGGTATCGGAATTGTGTTTTCAGACGAAAATCTGATAAAGGATTACGCAAAGGAATGTGTTAATTCTCTCTCTGCGATGGGAATAATAACCGGTTATGAAGACGGAGGCTTTTATCCTCAGGGGAATCTTACCCGTGCACAGGCAGCAAAGATAATTTGTGAGATATGCCGCTATGTATAAAATGGGGGAGGGCTAAATATATTGAGAAAGATATATATTTGTTTTGCCGTAGTGGCGGTGTCGGTTTTACTGACGCTTTGCAATATTACGGGATATGCAAGCAGCACCGATACAACATATGACGAAAGCCTTTCTGCGCTTAACGCCATGGGGGTTTTAAACCTTCCGGATTCGGAAGGGGATAATCAAAATATTACACGTGCACAGTTTGCCGCAAATATTTTTAACATTGCGGGATATGAAAAGGTAAATCATCCGGCGGCGGATATACCGTTTTCGGATGTAAGTGTCGATTATGTGTATAAAGACGAGATATGCACACTTTATGATTTGAAAATTATAAACGGTACGGAAAACGGATTCTTTTCACCCGAAGAACCTATAACATATGTACAGGCAGTTAAGCTTGCGGCAGACATACTTGGGTACAGAGAATATGTAAGCGTAAAATACGGAAAGTATCCAAACGGGTATATATCAGCCGCCTATGATTTAAAGCTGACAGACGGGATAAAATCTCCTGTAACAGATATACCGTTAAACTTAAAGGATGCAGTTCGTTTTTTGTATAATACCGCGTGTTCTTTCGTTTCGGAGGGAGAGGAATATAAAACGAACGGAGGTATAACATACGCAAAAGACAACAGAATGCTCATAACAAAGGGACATAATATTTATTACGGTGAAGGAGTTTTAAAAAGTAACGGGGTATGTGCGCTTACCGGTGTGACGCTGAAAAAGGGTCATACAGAAATAAACAATGAGGAATATATGATAGGAAAATGTGACGTTTTAAGCCTTCTCGGAAGCAAGGTAAAATATTTTTACAGAGAGGAAAAAGGCGGAAACGTTCTTTTGTGGGCGTCGGAGCATAAAAGCAACAAAACGCTGACAATAAACAGCCGTGACCTTATAACAGACGATACCGATTACAGCGCGGAAAAAATAATATATTATGACAAAAACAAAAGAACAGCTGCCGAAATATCCCCGTTTGCAAGCATTGTTTATAACAATAAGCTGAGAAATATCACATGTGTTATAAAACCCGTTTCGGGTACTGTGAAACTTACGGATTCTGATGGGGACGGAAGATGGGAGACTGTGACCGTAAACGAATTTAAAAATATTTTTATTACAGGGATTTTGCCGAATGAAAAGGTAATTGCAGATAAATTCGGAAATACGGTTTGCCTTAATGATTATAAGAACGTAACGATAGTTAAAGAAGGCAGAAAGATAAACATAGAGGAAGTTCCGACGCGGGTTATTGCGTCATACACAGAGGATGAAGAAAAAGAAAGCATATATGTATATATATGCGATGAAGGGGAGCTTGGCACTCTTGAAGCTGTAGGTGAGGAAAACGGAAAAAATATATACACATTCTCCGGAAAAGAAAAGAGAATTTCATACAGTTATTCGAAGATTATATCTGATGGAATTTATCCTGCGTGTGAACTGAAAATAGGGGAAAATTATAAATATTATACGGATATTTCGGGCGATATTGCCGAACTTGAAAATCGCAACGACGGGAAAATCAGATACGCATATCTGATTGACGCGGCAAAAGATAATAAGGCAACGGCAAAAAGCTATGCTGCACTTGTAAAGCTTTTGCTTGACAATGGAGATATAATTATTGCAAAGGCAGAAAAAAACATAAAGATAAACAATGTTTCCGGTTTTACGGGTGAAGATCTACTGAATTGCCCATTTATTTCGGAAGGCGGGAAAATAAAACAGCAGGTTGTAAAAATTGCGTTTGGGCACGATGATAAGGTACTGGAGATACAGTTTGCGGAAGACAATACAAATTCTGAATATGGGTATAATTCAAATGTTTTTTCACTTGATTTCAGCTGTAATCAGATAGGTGAGCCAAGTTATTATTACGGTTCGAAGATCGACGCTTTTGCCGTTGACGGAAATGCAAAATATTTTGTTGCCGATGGCACAATCTGTTTTGTAAAATATTCTGATTCTCTGCAAGATGAGCCATATGCCGTAACAAGTGCATTAAATTTCGCGGACAAGGGTAGATATAATGTTGAGCTGTATGATTGCAACGAAAAAATGGAAATAGCTGCAATGAGTACGGTCAGAACACTTGGCGGCGTTGAAAACGCAATATTTGTTGTAGACAACGTGCGTTATGTTTTGGGTGAAAACGGAGAGAATTTAAAACAAGTAAGCGGCTACAAAAATGGAAATTATTTAACGTATACAGAACTTTACGAAGATATAATTCCCGATGGACTGCAACGCGGAGATGCAATTAAGATAGGGATGTACAACGGAAAAATAAGCAGCTTTAAACAGATTTGCAGCCTGAGACAGTATCCGGAAGCCTTTATAGAAGCGGACTCTGTCAGAGAGGATGGATTGCTTTTCGGACAATTATACTCTGTGGGAATTAACAATATTGTTACCGTAGTTCCTGATTCCGAAAAGGCGGTATACGGAAAACTTGTATCGTCATCATTGGCTGAAATATGGGCAAATCCGGTGTATATTACGATATATAATTGTGCGGACGACACAATTTCAAAGGGAGAACTGAGAGATATTTTGCCCGCCGGCGGACCTGATAATAACGGCGATTTGCCCGCAGACGGCAGAAAAATAATGGCATTGCTTAATAAAACAAAAGGTTATGCGCGTGATATAGTTGTAGTGTATTATTAAGAAAGCAGGTAACAAATATGAGAAAAGCACAACGATTTTTATGTATATTTTTTATAATCGGTATGTTTACAGTGCTATTTAACGGCAATACTGCTCAATCGGTATATGATGCGGAATGGAAGAGCATTTATGTACAGGATTTTTCGTCAGAGGTAAACCTCGATAAAACGGAGAATACATCGTTTTTTTCGGTAAAAACAGACGGCAGTTTAAATGTAAGCTCGCACAGCATCTGTCAATTTGCCGTTAACAGTGAAAACCTGTCATCCGGTGAGAATTGTATAGGTATAAGTGTTGCATACCCTAATGCACGTATAACAAGGCTGCCGCAGCCGCTTGAATTTGAAGGTATTATGTATGAATATACCGGAAGCGGAAACAATACACACTTCATTGAGGAAATAGATGGTAAAAAGGCACTTAAGCTGTTTACATACATCAATGCCGGCAAATACGGAACATCAGATGACAAAAGTGTGGTTCTTAGAACAAATTCTCCGAGACTTAGTGTTGAAGACGGTCATTTTACAAGTGAAGATAATTCTGTAACGGTCGAGATTGAATGTTACAGTACAGCTCAAAACGATGAAGACAACTGTTTACGTATTTACTATCCTAATACGCAAGGAGTTACAAAAGCGTATACAATAACGCAGCAGAAAATGCGCGAAAAAGGAGACGGATGGGTTAAATTCGTAATAAACTTAACAGATGTAGATCTGACAAAAAAGCTTGGAGAGGGAAACACGTTTAAGATTTTAGAGGACAATTATTCGAGCAATGTAAATTATATTCACAGTTTTAAAGTTTATAAAACACCCGATACATCTGCGGATGACGTTTCATTTACGGAGAATGACAAGTCGGTATCATTAAGCTTCGGTGACCGGGCGGTAGTTGGAAATGTGCGGGCTAAGTTTGACGTTCTTATTCCGAGCGGGGACACTGTGTCAAACACAATACCGTTTAACACGGGAAGTAATGCAATAAGAGCCGGTCTTCTGGATAAAAATAAAAATGCAGCACTTCTTTTTGAGATCAATCTTAACGACAATCGCACAGAAGCTGACAGCGGACGAATATATGTACTTTACGGCGACGGTGACGGTGCAGAAAATAAAAGACTGATTTATACCGGAAACTTATACGGCAGGACGCTATCCTTTTCGGCAGAAACAAATCGAGAAGAAAAAACATTTTCAGCGAAAATTTTTGACAGCGGTGAAGAGCTTTTCTCGGGAGAAGATTTTACAGGTGGACTGCTTAATTCAAATTCGTATGAGGATATACAGTACTTCACCGTTATACAAAGCGGGTTGTCACACGCGGTTATGTGTGCAGCAGATAATATTTCAATAGAAGCACAGCAAATAATGGATTATAGTTATTGTGCTGAGGACTGTGCTGCCATTGAGAAGCTTATGCCTAAAAGTGGAGCGGATGTAACAGAAAATATTCAGCTTCCTACTATTGGTGAGATTCACCAAAGCAGTATAACATGGGAAAGCAGCAACACAAATGCGGCAGAAATAGTGAACGGCAGTCTATTGCTGCTAAAGCGAAATGAAAAAAATGAAAATGTAACAATTAAGGCAACTGTTGTCTGCGGGTGCGCTGTTTTAACAAGGGAGTTTGATTATTGCATTTTAGGTGTTGGAAAAATATATTCCGATATTACAGCGGATATTAAAAAATCTGTTTCAGAGTCTTTGGCGGAGAACGGCACTATTACCGCAAGTCTGAAATTTAACAACTATAAAATAACCGGACGAATTACGTTTGCGGCAGTCGTGTCCAATAAAATCACGGGAGAAAAAGTCGGAACATATACCGATGTAAAAAATATTTCAACGACTTATCAGGATAACAGTTTTTGTATAGAAAATATAGTAAAGGGAGAAAATGACGATATAGAATATTATTTATGGGATGAAAACAATGTGTCTCTGAGAAATAATGCTCCTACGGATATAGAAAATATTTTGTGCACAGCGAAAGCAAAGGCTGTTCATTTGTCCTGGGAGCAAAGCTATGATGATAATGAAGCAACTGTATATGAAATATATCGTAACGGAGTATTTATTAAAGAAACGGAAGAGTGTTCATATATAGATAAAAGCGTAAAGCAAGATACAAATTATAATTATGAGGTAAAGGTAAGAGATACCAATAGGAATTCTGCAAACGGCGCTGTTCTATCAGCAAAAACGAAAAAAATGCTTTCGTGGAATGAAGGGACACAAGACGGTGTTGAAACCGTAGCTGTAACAGACCCTGAACGTGCGGCGTACAGCATAAAGACAACAGTTTCAGACAGTAACGAAAACACCTCAACTTGTATGTGCGCGCCGCCCTCCAAACGATCCGGCGGCGGGGCGTATGCCATATTCTTCAAAGCTCCGAAAATAGGTAATGCAAATGATATTGCCGTTGAAGTAACATATTTAGACACTGATGGGTATCTTAATATGTCATATACCGAAATACGCCCTGATGGTGCATTGGAAAGTACATCGTACAATAAAAATGTGCGCCTTGTAAATTCTATGACAAATACGCGTACGTGGAAAACAATTACATATGTTTTGCATGGCGCACAATTCAGGCAATCAACGAATATGTCTTTGGCGGATATTGGATTCAGTGCGGGTGCAGACAAGTATCTTTATATTAAAAAAATTGCTGTTATTGCGGAAGAAGATTATGAATGAATGGACGATAATTATAATTTAACCATGTTGATAAAGTGAGGATTGCACCTAATGAAGAGAACGAAAATTAAAGAATTTTTTTCAAGCGACTTTTTCGGAACGATAATGGTTACGTTTTTTTCAATATTTGCTATTCCAATGTTATCCGGTATAATTGCGCTTCATTTTGACGAAAACGCAATAAAGAAAGAGCTTGCGGAATCTGATAAAATAATGGTTACAACCGTGCAGCAGCATATTGAAAGGCAGCTTGCAACAATTACATCAGCGGCGACCTCTGTTTCACACGATGCAAAAATAAGAGAAATTTCCGAAACGACAGGAAATGACCCGTACGAAACGGAAGTTTTAAGCAAAACCAATCAGCTGGCAAAATCATTATCCAAATATTTGGAGGTAGAAAAAAGCATAGACAATGTATATGTTGTTTTTGGAAAAAAGGGAATTGTCGTTTCGCCTACAATGGTTGAAACAAACGAAAGCTTTTTTGAAAAATACTATAGAGAATCCGATTTTTTATTAAGTAAGTGGAATAGCATTTTAAACAGAAAATCTTACGGACAGTATTCAATAGTTTATGAAAATGAAAAAAAATATATTGATTTTTATTTTAGCAACTCCCTGATTTCAAAAAGAAATAATTCGGGTGAAACAATAGTTGTCAGAATTTCGGAAGCAGAATTCGGTAATTATGTATCCAAATTTCATTCCTTTACGGATAAGCAAATTTGTGTAATTGATAAAAACAACGATGTTGTACTGAATTATGGTGACCGCATATTAAAAAATTACAATTATGATAGCTACAACTCGATTATGAAAGCAGAAAAAACGGATGATTTTACGTATACAATGGCAAAATCGGGAAGCAACAACTGGAAGTATGTGTTGTCGACAAGCGATAAATATATTCAAAAAAAGGTATATTACAATAGAATGTTGGTAATTGTAAATGTTCTGATTTATTTAATTGCTGCCATTATAGTTGTAAGTATATATATGGTAAAAAACTATATTCCGTTAAGAAGGATAATCAGTAAAGCAGACGGATGCAGTGCAAACAGTTATGATGCTCTTGAAAAAGTTGTATCGGAATATAATTGGTACAAGACATATGCACTGCGGTATAAAAGGCAGTATAACAAGGTGCAGACAGAGCAGTTTTTCTACAATATTGTTTCGTTTAACAGAAATCCGAAGGAAATTAAAAAGATAGCAGAACATCTCAAAATAAGTCTTGTGTCGGATATGTTTACAGTCATACTGATAGACATATGTGATTATGAAAAATTATTTGAAGATGACGAAATTGACGAGGCTGAGCGCGTGGCGAGTGCGGAGTTAATAGTCAGAAATATTTTTGGTGAGCTTCTTTCTTCCATAGGCGTAGCATATTTCCTTTTGAAAGATGACAAGCAAATTTGTATACTGAATTTAAAAAATGAGGAAAACTGGAAACAGCGCGTGGCGGAAATTTTGCATAACGGTAAGGATGTAATCCAAGAACATTTTGAAATACCAGTGACAGTTTGCATAAGCAGATTGTCAGAAGGCTTGGAAAACCTGCGTAATGCCTACGTTGAAACTGTTGAAACCAATATGAAGCATTGGCTTGCCGTTGATAACGAGATTGTGTTCTGCGAGCCTGTATCTGCAATTCATAATAAAACATATTACGATTGTTCAGATGCTGAAAAAATTCTTTCCTTTATAAAAAAAGGAGAAAAGGCACGCGGTATTGAACAAATGAAAAATACAATCAGGCGCTGTGCGAGTGACTCTGACTACGGAGAAGGAAAGGCAAAGATGTTTTCCGTGAAATTGATTGACGGTATTTATGATTATATATCCGAAGAAATAGAACCCGACAATAGGTTTTATGCAATTGTAAATCGGGTTTTATTGTTTAAATCATATGATGGTTATATTGCAGCGTTAGAGGAAATCATCAGATATGCGTGCAATATTCAGAATTTGAACAGTGTAGGCAGTATCTCAAAAACCGAGAAAGTATCGGCTGAAAATATGGTTGAAACTATAAAGTCGTATATTTCCGCAGAGTATACTGACAGTACACTGAGCTTAACACGTATTGGTGAATATATGGGTATTACACCGTATTATGTTTCACATACCTTCAAAAAGGTAACAGGTGAAAATCTTTCAGATTATATAAGTCGCTTCCGTATTGAGAAGTCAAAGGATGTTATATGTAACAATGATAGAATTTCATCTGCACGTCTTGCGGAAATGGTCGGTTTTGGCAGCGAACGTACTTTTATACGGATGTTCAATAAATTCGAGAATGTTTCGGTAGGGCAATATAAGGCAATGCTTAGGAAAGATGATTATATTGAGAAAGGAAAGCAACAATGATAATCTCTAAAAAACAAAGACATCATTTATACGCTGCGGTAACGGTTATTTTATTACTGACGCTTTGCAATATTACGGGATATGCAAGCAGCACCGATACAACATATGACGAAAGCCTTTCTGCGCTTAACGCCATGGGGGTTTTAAACCTTCCGGATTCGGAAGGGGATAATCAAAATATTACACGTGCACAGTTTGCCGCAAATATTTTTAACATTGCGGGATATGAAAAGGTAAATCATCCGGCGGCGGATATACCGTTTTCGGATGTAAGTGTCGATTATGTGTATAAAGACGAGATATGCACACTTTATGATTTGAAAATTATAAACGGTACGGAAAACGGATTCTTTTCACCCGAAGAACCTATAACATATGTACAGGCAGTTAAGCTTGCGGCAGACATACTTGGGTACAGAGAATATGTAAGCGTAAAATACGGAAAGTATCCAAACGGGTATATATCAGCCGCCTATGATTTAAAGCTGACAGACGGGATAAAATCTCCTGTAACAGATATACCGTTAAACTTAAAGGATGCAGTTCGTTTTTTGTATAATACCGCGTGTTCTTTCGTTTCGGAGGGAGAGGAATATAAAACGAACGGAGGTATAACATACGCAAAAGACAACAGAATGCTCATAACAAAGGGACATAATATTTATTACGGTGAAGGAGTTTTAAAAAGTAACGGGGTATGTGCGCTTACCGGTGTGACGCTGAAAAAGGGTCATACAGAAATAAACAATGAGGAATATATGATAGGAAAATGTGACGTTTTAAGCCTTCTCGGAAGCAAGGTAAAATATTTTTACAGAGAGGAAAAAGGCGGAAACGTTCTTTTGTGGGCGTCGGAGCATAAAAGCAACAAAACGCTGACAATAAACAGCCGTGACCTTATAACAGACGATACCGATTACAGCGCGGAAAAAATAATATATTATGACAAAAACAAAAGAACGGCTGCCGAAATATCTCCGTTTGCAAGCATTGTTTATAACAATAAGCTGAGAAACAGTTCTCAAATAAAACCAAAGACAGGAAATATAAAGCTTGTTGATAACAACAATGACGGAAGCTACGACACGGTAGTTGTTACTGAATTTAAAAATATGTTTGTTGTCAGCGTTTCGCAAAAAGGAAATTTCATATCAGACAGTTATAACCATAGCTTAAATCTTGATGATTACAATAATATATATATTTATGAAAATGGCGTACAGATATACCTTGATGATATAGGCAGTAAACGAATAATTTCATATGTAACAGATGCTGAAAAGGAAAATTTGTATATTTACGTATGCAAAAAGGGGGTGGAGGCAACCTTAGATGCTATCGGTGAAAAAAGTGGAAAAACAGTATACGAATTTAACGGAAAAGAACTTTATATGTCAGAGGAATATTTAAGTATCGGCGAAAATAATTACAACACAGTATTGCCAAAGGTGGGTGTAAGGTACTTGTACTATACAGATATTGCCGGAGATATTGCGGAAATAACGGAGGTATCCGGTAATATTTTGGAATATGCTTATTTGATAAACGCTGCAAAGGATTCAAGACCGCTTGCAAAAGACAATTCGGCAGCGCTAAGGCTGCTTATGACAGACGGTAATATTATAACAGCATATACCGCAAAAGATATTATTATTGACGGCGTAGGAAAAAAGAACGGCAGTGATATTCTTTCGGACAACAGGCTAAACACAGCAGCAGGCTTTAACGAACAGGTCATTAAGGTGCGCTTTACAAGCAGCGGAGAGTTAAAGGAAATCTGTTTTCCGGAAAATTGTAAATCGGAATACGGGTACGATGTAAAAAATTTTACAACTGATTTTGACGGTACTGCAACATTTACGACAAATCGTCAGATTTACACATTTAACTATAAGTACAGCATATATCCGAACACAATTATTTTTGCAAGGTATGATAATATAAATGTAGATGAACCATACGCTGTTATTGATTACAATGCTCTCAAAGGAATAAAAAGGGCAAGGTTATACGATTGTGATAAAACCCTTTCGCCTTCGGTTGTTGCGGTTGAGCTGAACGGAGAAGTATACAGCGAAAATATGATTTTGGTTGACAATATAAAATACGAACAACAACAAGACGGTAATTTTTATAAAAAAATATATGGTTACAGTTACGGAAAACCGTACGACTGTGTTGAGTATTACGAGGGTGTTATACCTAACGACTTAAAGCGCGGAGATGTTGTACGTGCTGCGCTTTTGGAACGAAGGGTTGTAAAAATTGAAAAAATAGTAAGCTTAAGTGAACCTCCCGCTCCGCGGCTGGACAATCTTGCAAGCAGCAATTTTTCAATAATTGTCGGGGAACTGTATGCTATAAGCGAACATGGAATAGTTACATTAAACCCCATAAATACGGCAAGCAGATTGACAACGTCTGCATATTCGTCTCAAACGAGCGGTCAACTGCAGATTTATGATACGGTAAATGATATAATACGCCCCGCTTTGTTTACAGAAATTATGCCGATTACACTGCCCTATTCGGACGGAACGCTTTGTCAAAACAACGGCAGTTTATGGGTTGTATTGTATAGAAAATATGAACATTTGAGAGATGCCATTGCGGTTTATTATTAAACTGTATTAGAATGTGCGGAAAGGAAAAGAAATGAAATACATATTTAAAATGGAAGAACACGAGCTCTGGTGGGGAGGTACTTCCACTGACGGGATTATTTCCCCGTTTGATAAATCTACGGTATTAAAACACGATTTTAGGGTTTTGGCAGATAATCAATCAATGCCTATGTATATTTCAAATATGGGAAGATGTATTTGGTCTGAAGAACCGTTTGAGGTAAGCTTTTTAAGCGGTGAAATTAAGATTATAGGAAAAGACGTAATAATTGAAAAATTCGGAAATACATTAAGAGATGCATATACGGGTGCGTCAAAAAAATATTTTCCTCAAAAGGGTGAAAAATTACCGGAGAAGTTTTTTACAACGCCGCAATACAACACATGGATGCAGCTTGTATACGACCAAAGCCAAAAAGGTGTAATGGATTACGCAAAAAATATTATAAAGAACGGATTTGCCCCCGGAATTTTAATTATAGACGAGGGCTGGCAAAAAGATTACGGAAAGTGGCAGTTTGATGAAATAAAATTCCCGGAACCAAAAAAAATGATTGATGAACTCCACGCTATGGGCTTTACTGTTATGCTGTGGGTTGTACCTTTTGTGGGAACGGACGGAAAAGATTATGCCATGCGTGTATTTAAGGGACTTTCACCCGATAAATACCAACAAAACTTTTTGCGAAATGAAAATGGGAAACCTTTAATAACAGAATGGTGGAACGGTTACAGTTCTATTTTAGATTTCACAAATGAATATGACAAAGAATATTTAGATTCACAGCTGCAATCGCTTATTGATGAATTTTCTATAGACGGCTTTAAATTTGACGGGGGATGTCTTGCCAGCTATTGTGATACACGTGCTGTAAACGGTCCGATTAACAAGATGTACACACCTGCGCAAAGAAATATAGCATGGAATGAGTTCGGGCTTAAGTACAGTTATCATGAATATAAAGATACTTTTAAGGGCGGTGGGAAAAGGTGCATTCAAAGACTATTTGATAAATTTCACAGTTGGGACAACAACGGACTTAATACGCTTATCCCGAATGCTTTGTCAGCCGGGTTAATGGGCTATCCTTTTATATGCCCTGATATGATAGGCGGGGGCGAATGGACTATTCGTGAAAATAATCAGAGGGTAGATATGGAGCTTTTTGTACGAATGGCGCAATGCAGCGCACTTTTCCCGATGATGCAGTTTTCTTGGGCGCCTTGGGAAGCTGTGGATAAACAGCATTTAAAGTATATAAAGGATGCACACGACCTTCATATAAGATTTGCGGATAGATTCAGAGCATTGGTTGAACAGTGCTATAAAGATAACGAGCCTGTTTTAAGAAGCCTTGAATACAATTATCCGCATTGCGGATTTGAAAGGGTGAAAGATATGTTTATGCTGGGAAATGATATCTTAGCCGCACCTGTTATCGTAAAAGGGCAAAAGGTTAGAAAGGTAACGCTTCCGCAAGGAAAATGGAAAGGTTTTAACGGAATTGAATATTATGGCAATAAAACATATGAAATACCGGTAACACTTGCAGATACAGTTTATTTCACCAAAATGTGATATGAAATACCACGGTGAAAATATAAGGCAGAAAATAAAAAAAGATATTTTAATATGCAGACAGAAAGGCTGAAAATAATGAATACATACAAGAGTGCTCTTGAATATGCAAAAATGTGCTGTGATACAATTATGCGCAAATTCCCTGCAAAGGAGCTTCCGCCCAAAGGAAGATTTCATTACCACGCGGGGGTGTTTTTGTCCGGTATGGAAAGATGCTTCCTTCTAAATGGAATGGAAAAATATAATGAATATATAAAGGCTTTCATAGACGAGTTTGTTGATAATAACGGAAAACTTAACAATGCTAATTTGGAAAAATTAGACGATATGCAGCCTTGTAATTTGATGTTCCGCTACTGTAACCGGGATGACAGATATAACAAAGTGCTTGACAGTGTTGTGCCGCGCCTGCTTACATGGAAAACAAATAAGTACGGCGGATTTTGGCACATGGGAGATACACCTGATCAAATGTGGCTTGACAGCCTTTATATGGGCGGTCCGTTAGCTGTCAGATATGGACTTTCGAGGGGTAAGCGCGAATATATAGAACTAATTCATAAGCAAATGGAACTTATGTTTAAAAATATGCGTAATAAAAAAACAGGGCTTTTGTACCATGCGTGGGATTGCAGTAAAAAAGAATTATGGGCAAATCATGAAAACGGTTGTTCGGGCTTTTTCTGGGGCAGAGCAATTGGATGGGTAATTGTTGCAACAGCAGATATTGCCGAATATCTCGGAGACGACGTTCTCGCACGAAGCTTTATGGATCGTGCGGTCGAACTTACTATGGCAGTTTTAAAATATCAGGATCCAAAAAGCAATTTATGGTTTCAGGTTGTGGACAAGGGAGATGATCCTGATAATTGGACGGAAACATCGTGTTCGTGCCTTTTCTTATACGGTTTGTGTAAACTGATAAGAATGGGAGCTATTGACAATAAGTATATAGAAAGAGCAGAAAAAGCTTTTCACGGAATTATAAAAGAAAAAACGTATGAAGAAAACGGAAATTTTATTGTAAAGGACATATGTATAGGAACCGGCGTCGGAGATTATAAACACTATATAGAGCGTCCAACGGTTGAAAATGATTTGCACGGAACAGGGGCATTTACACTTATGTGTACGGAATATGAAAAAATGCAGCGTAAGTGGGAGAAATAACAAAGTAAGGAGATGTTAAAATGAAAAAAACAGAGGTAACGTTTGCGCTGTTTTTCGGAAACCGCGGGTTTTTCCCCGGCGAGGTTATAGCAAGCGCGCGTAAGGAAATGATCGCCGCCGTTACAAAAAACGGTTTTGACTATATCTGTATGGACGAAAGCCTTACCCGCTACGGCGCTGTTGAAACACGCGCCGAGGGGAAAAAATATGCGGCTTTTCTTGAAGAAAACAGGGGCAAGTTCGACGGTATAATTTTGTGTATGCCCAATTTTTCCGATGAAAACGGAGCAGCAGAGGCGCTTAAGGGGATAGATGTACCCGTGCTTGTGCAGGCATATCCCGACGAGCTCGGAAAAATGGATTTTGCACAAAGGCGCGATACCGTCTGCGGAAAGTTTGCAATGTGCCATGTACTTCGTCAGTGCAAAATAAATTTTACATTAACAAAGAAAATGGCAGTATCGCCGTCTGATGAAGCATTCTCGGAGGATTTAAAGCGCTTTGGTGCAATCTGCCGTATTGTAAAGGGAATGAAAAGCTTCAGCATAGGCGCTATGGGTGCAAGAACAACAGCCTTTAAAACCGTAAGGGCAGACGAAACCGCACTTCAGGGAAAAGGCATTACGGTTGAAACAATAGACCTTTCGTATATATTCGACTTAATGGAAAAGGTCGAAGCAAAGCAGCTTGAAGAAAAGAAAGAATATTACAGGGGCGTTGCGTCCTTTGGCAGTTATCCGGAGGAAAAGCTTACAAATATAGCAAGGCTCGGAGCAGTGTTTGACAATCTTATAGAGGAATACGGTTTAAATGCCGTTGCCGTAAGATGCTGGGATGAATTTGTAACGCAGTACAATATAGCGCCGTGCCTTGTATTAAGCGATCTCAACGAGAAAGGCATACCTGCGGCGTGCGAGCTTGACGTAAACAATGCTGTTATGATGTATGCGCTGTGCCTTGCCTCGCAGGAGCCTGTAATGCTGCTTGACGTAAACAATAACTACGGTACATCGGAAACAAAGAATATAATGTTCCACTGCTCTGCGGTTCCGTCGTCATTTTTTAAAGAAAAGCCGTATATTTCCGAGCATTTGATGTTTAAGAAAAGCTACGGCGAAGGAACGGGCGTGGGTATTCTTAACGGAAAAATTAAAAGCGGGAAGGTAACCGTCGGAACAATTAAAACAGAGGACGGCAAAATCAGCGGTTTTACCACAGACGGAAAGCTGACCGATGACGAATTTGATAAGGAATTTTTCGGCACGGGTATTGTGTTTGAAAACAAAAACCTTGAAGGAATATTTAAGTTTATGTGCGAAAACGGCTATAAGCACCATGTTGCAATAGCAAAGGGCGAATGGTCAGACAGTGTGAAAGAGGCGCTTGAAAAATACCTCGGATATAATATAGATATACTGTAAAATGGAGGAAATGAAAGTGAATAAGCTTGGCATTTTTATGAATTTTTGGGAAAAGAACTGGGATGCAGACCACGCAAAGTATATAAAAAAGGCAAAGGCTATAGGGTTTGACGTTTTGGAATTTCAGGCGCAGCCGCTGCTTGAAATGTCGGATGAAAAAATACGCTCTTTAAAAGCGCTTGCCGATGAAACAGGTATTGAGCTTACATACAGCCTCGGACTGGATCGGGCGTACGATGTTTCATCTCTTGACGAAACGGTAAGACTTGGCGGGGTTAAATATCTGCAAAACATAATAAAGAAGATGTATGTCGGCGGGGGAACGCTGCTTTCCGGCGTAAGCTATGCAGGGTGGGGAACACCCGACAATTTTAACGGCGACAAACGCCCGTATTGGGAACAAAGCGTAAAAAGTATGCGCGAGATAATAAAAACAGCCCAGGAGTGCGGCGTTACCTATTGTGTGGAAGCGGTAAACCGTTTTGAAACGTGCCTTATAAACACAGCGGAGGAAGCGCTTAAATATACAGAAGAAATAGACAGCCCGAACATTGGGGTGCTGCTTGACACGTATCATATGAATATAGAGGAAAATAACATAGGCGATGCAATAAGGCTGGTCGGAAAAAGGCTGACAAGCTTTCACACAGGGGAAAACAACCGCACGGCACCGGGCAGGGGACATATAAACTGGGACGAAATATTTAAAGCGCTTGCCGATATTGAATATAAAGGGAGAATAATATCCGAGCCTTTTGTAACGGAAGGCGGAGAGGTAGGGCGCGATATACATGTGTACCGCAATCTTGTAGAAAACCCGTGCGAGGGAACCATCGATAACGAGGCAAGATTCCTTTTGAATTTTGAAAAGAAAATGCTTGAAAAATATATGTGCATAAATATATAATGAAAAAATGAAAGGAAACGAAGAAATGATTGTATATGACGGCAGTACAAATATTTTTCACATTGCAACAAAAAACACCTCATACATAATGCGCCTTAAATGCGGCAGCATACTTGAGCATCTGTATTACGGAAAGCGCCTTCAAAATATCGACGGGATAGAGCTTTTCCCCGATGATGAAATAAAGAATTTTGCAGCGGTTGACTGTAGAGTGGGCGCGGATGGTGCGCGCCTTTCAACAGAGTGTATAATGCAGGAGTACGCTTTTTTCGGAAGTGCGGATTTGCGCAAGCCGTCGTTTCACGCACAGTATAAAGACGGCAGCAGAATTACAAAAATGAAATATGCGGGGCATAAAATTTACAGCGGCAAAAATGCGCTTTGCGGCTTGCCCTCGACATGCGAAGGAGAGGATAAAAACGTTCAAACGCTTGAAATCACTCTTTTTGACGAGCTTACAGGGCTGAAGCTTATTCTTTTGTATTCCGCATTTGAAGAAAAGGACGCAATTGTAAGAAGTGTTCGTGCGGAGAACAGCGGAAACAGCCCGATAGACATTAAAGAAATAATGAGTATGAGTATTGATATGGCGGACGATGGGTATGATTTTTTGCACCTTCCCGGTTCGTGGGCAAGGGAACGCCATATAGAAAGAAAGCCGCTTATAAGCGGAACAATGAAAATTGAAAGCCGCCGCGGCAGCAGCTCGCATCATCACAGCCCGTTTTTTGCACTTGCAAAGAAAGAAGCGACGGAATACAGCGGCGATGTTTACGGATTCAGCTTTGTTTACAGCGGAAACTTTGAAGCGGGGATAGAAAAAGACACATACAATACAATCCGTGCTTTTATGGGGATAAACTCGTTTGACTTTAGCTGGCGCCTTGAAAGCGGAGAGGCGTTTACCGCACCCGAGGTTGTTATGATATATTCCGAAAACGGATTAACGGATATGTCGCAAAGATTTCACAATCTTTATAAAAAGAACCTGGCGCGCGGGAAGTGGCGCGACAAAGAGCGCCCGATTCTTATAAACAACTGGGAGGCAACGTATTTTGACTTTGACGAGGAAAAAATACTTCAAATTGCAAAAAAAGCAAAGAGCGTAGGGATAGAGCTTATGGTGCTTGACGACGGCTGGTTTGGGAAAAGGAACAGCGACAATTGCTCCCTAGGTGACTGGACGGAAAACCGCGAAAAGCTGCCGCACGGCATAGACGGTCTTGCAGAGGAGATTGAAAAGCTTGGAATGAAGTTCGGGCTGTGGTTTGAGCCTGAAATGGTTTCGCCCGACAGTGACCTTTACAGGGCGCACCCCGACTGGTGCCTGCACGTTGAAAACCGCGAAAAAAGCTTGGGGCGAAACCAGCTTATACTTGATTTATCGCGGGAGGACGTGTGCGGGTATGTGGTATCGTTTCTTACGGATATTCTTAAAAGGGCAAAAATATCGTACGTAAAGTGGGATATGAACAGAAATATGACAGAGGTCGGCTCTGCGCTTCTGCCGCCGCAAAAACAGGCAGAGGTTTCGCACCGCTATATGCTTGGGCTGTACAAAATCCTTGAAACAATCACAAAGGAATTTCCGGACGTTCTTTTCGAGGGGTGCAGCGGCGGCGGCGGAAGGTTTGATGCGGGAATGATGCACTACTTTAATCAGTACTGGACAAGCGACGATACAGATGGGGTTGAGCGCATATACATACAGTACGGCACAAGCATTGTTATGCCGCCCACCTTTATGGGAGCGCATATATCCGATGTTCCCAATCATCAGACGCAGCGTGTAACGCCGATGAAGCTTAGGGCAGACGCTTCATTGTGCGGGCAGTTTGGCTATGAGCTTGACATAACAAAAATGAGTGATGACGAATTAGAAGAGGTTAAAAAGCAGATAGAATTTTATAAGTCCGTACGCGATGTAATACACAACGGCGATATGTACCGTCTTGCTTCGCCGTTTGAAGAAAGCCGCGCCGCGTGGGAGTTTGTATCGGAGGATAAACAAACGGCTGTTTTGTGCAGTTATATTATAAAAAAGCTGCCCGGAATGAAGCACGGAAGAATTAAAATGCGCGGGCTTAAAGAAAACGCCCTTTACCGCATAAGGGGAACGGAGCATACCTTCGGCGGCAGTGTTTTGATGAATTACGGCATAAGGGCAAAGGAAGAAAAGGATTATGACAGCGAAATTTTGGTTTTTGATATGATATAATCAAAAACCTATGTAAAAAAATGGAATTGGTGCGGCAGCTTAAGCTGCCGCATTAGTTTTTGCCTTTTTACTCTTGTATCTAAACATATGTAATATTCTTTTTCTGAATCGTTCAAAATTGCGGTATCCGTAAGCATTTCGCTTTAACACTTTTATCTTGTTGTTGCGTTCTTCAGTAAATCCGTTTGCCTATTTTAAGGCTTTGAAATCCGAACAGAATATAACAGCTAAAACTGTAACACTTAATCAATGTGAAATATGCGTTGTTAATCACAACAACGTACGCGTGTTTTTTAATTTTAAAACAAAGTATAAATCTGCCTTTTTTGTAGTATATTTTTATGAGGAAAGGGGATTTATATGCGAAAAGTTATTCCGTTGTTTATTATTATAATGAATGTGCTTTCCGTAAGCACATTTGCGATAAGCGCCAAAAGTGCGGTTCTGATTGACAGTGCAAGCGGCAGGGTGCTTTTTGAGAAAAATAAGGATGAAAGACTGCCTATGGCAAGCACTACAAAAATAATGACGGGGCTTTTGGCATGTGAAAGTAAAAAACTTTCCGAAACTGTAACCGTAAGCCCTGTAGCGGAAGGAACGGAAGGGTCGTCTATTTGGCTTAAAGCGGGTGAAAAGCTTACGCTTGAAGAATTGTGCTATGGGCTTATGCTTAAAAGCGGAAACGACGCCGCCGTTGCGATAGCGCAGTATTTGTGCGGAAGTGAGGATGCGTTTGCGCTTGTTATGAACAAGCGTGCGCGTGCGGCAGGTGCAAATAACACGTGCTTTAAAAATCCGAGCGGACTTGACGCGGAGGGACATTTTACAACGGCATATGACCTTGCAATGATTAGTAAAAGCGCAATGCAAAATGCCGCTTTCAGAAAAATTGCAGGAACGAAAAACAAAACAATCCCGTGGGAGGATTCCGAATGGGACAGAGCGCTTAAAAACCACAACAAGCTTCTATGGCTTTATGAGGGGTGCAACGGCATTAAAACAGGGTTTACCAAAAAAAGCGGAAGATGTCTTGTATCTTCGGCGGCGAGGGATAATACAGAGCTTATTGCGGTTACCCTTAACGCGCCCGACGACTGGAACGACCATAAGGCAATGCTTGACGAGGGGTTTAAAAATTACAGTACAAGAATTATTTATATTAAGGGCGAAAAGGTGACAAAATATGTTTATGACAAAAAAAGGTCAAAAAGAGTTTTGTTAGTGTCCGAAAACGGGTTTTCAATAGCTGTTAAAAGCGGTGAAACGATAAGCGAAAAAATAGAATATTTGCCGAAAAAACCGCCGCTTAAAAAAGGCGAAACGGGTGCGATAGTTCACATATATGTAAACGGAAACGAAATATGCACCACGCCGCTGGTGTACAAAAATAATATAGTAACAAAGGATAAGGAGAAAGGGTTTATAAAAAAGCTTTTCGGTTAATCGGCACAGGTATTGACAATAAAGAAACGATTTGCTATAATACAGGCGGACTTAAGAATATGTACTCGTATATCGGCACATATGCTTATGTAACGAATAATCCGAAAACAAATGTAAAATCGAGGGACAGACAATGAATATTATTATAGTAGGCTGCGGTAAAATCGGACAAAAGCTTGTTGAGGAGTTAAGCTCTGAGGAACATGATATTACCGCGGTCGATTTGCGCCCGGGCGTAATTCGGGATCTTACCGGAAAATACGACGTTATGGGGGTAACCGGAAACGGCGCCGTGATAGACGTTTTGGAGGAGGCAGGCGTTACGGATGCAGACATTCTTATTGCCGTAACGGGGTCTGACGAGATAAACCTTCTCACGTGCCTTATAGCGAGAAAGGCGGGCGGCTGCCGCACGATAGCACGCGTGCGAAATCCGGAATACAGCAAGGAAATAAGCATATTTAAAGAAGATTTGGGTCTTGCAATGATTATAAACCCCGAGCTTACAGCGGCAAACGAAATAGCAAGGATATTAAGATTTCCCTCTGCAATACAGATAGATACGTTTGCAAAGGGCAGGGTTGAAATACTAAAGTTCAGAATACCCGAGGGCAGCATTTTGGACCAGCTGAAAATTGTAGATGTGGGGCGCAATCTGAAATGCGACGTTTTAATATGCGGGGTAGAGCGCGGAAACGACGCCTTTATTCCCGACGGAAGCTTTGAACTTCGCGCGGGGGATTTTGTGAGCATAGTTGCCTCTATAAAAAACGGGCAGTTTTTCTTTAAAAAGATAGGGATAAAGTCCGGCAGTGTAAAAGACGCGATGATTGTAGGCGGCGGAGCTACGGGATATTATCTTGCACATAAGCTTTTGCAGACGGGAATAGCCGTAAAAATAATAGATAACAGTGCGGCGCGCTGTGACGAACTGTGCAGACTTTTGCCGCGCGCAACAGTTATAAACGGCGACGGAACAGATGCGTCTGTTCTTATTGAAGAAGGTGTTGAAAATGCGGGCGCGGTTGTTGCACTTACGGGCATTGACGAAGAAAACATTCTTTTATCGCTTTTTGCAAAGAGCAGGTCAAATGAAAACGCCAAAGTTGTTACAAAGCTTAACCGCATTTCATATGACGAGGTAATAAGTGCGCTTAACCTTGACACAATAATTTATCCGAAAAATATTACGGCAGAATACATTGTACGTTTTGTGCGTGCAAAAAATAACTCCGTGGGCGATATAGAAACAATGCACTTTATTCTTGACGGTAAGGCGGAAGCGCTGGAATTCAGGGTTAATAAGGCATGCTCACTTACGGATATTCCGCTTGAAAAACTGAAGCTTAGGAAGAACATTCTTCTTGCATGTATCAACAGAAACGGAAATATCATAATTCCGCGCGGACATGATGTGATAAAGATTGGCGATACCGTGATAATAGTAACAACAAATACCGGAATACAGCAGATTTCCGACATCGTTGAGTAAGGAAGTGCCGATATGAACTACAGGGTTATCTCTCATACACTCGGTTGGGTGGCGATTGTTGAGGCGGCGTGTATGGCGCTTCCGCTTATTTGTGCGGCAATTTACGGCGAAGCTTGCATAAAAAGCTTTGCGATTTGTATTTTGCTGTGCCTTGCGGTGGGATTTTTGCTTACGCGCGGAAAAATCGTGCGCCGCGAAATGTATGCGCGTGACGGTTTTGTAACGGTTGCGGCAAGCTGGATTATGATAAGCATATTGGGGGCGATGCCGTTTATGCTTATTTTAAAGGACTTTGCATTTGCGGACGCTCTTTTTGAAACGGTGTCGGGCTTTACGACAACAGGTGCGTCAATATTAAACGATGTGGAGGCGCTTCCGAAATCGCTTTTGTTTTGGCGAAGCTTTACACACTGGATAGGCGGAATGGGCGTGCTTGTATTTTTGGTAGCACTGCTGCCGCTTTCGGGGGGTACGAATATGTACCTTATTAAGGCGGAAAGCCCGGGTCCATCCGTAAGCAAGCTTGTACCGAAGGTTCGTTCAACCGCAAAAATACTTTATCTTATTTATATTTTTATGACGGCAGTGCAGATTATACTGCTGCTTATAGGCGGAATGAAGCCGTTTGACGCTCTGACGCTTTCTTTCGGTACGGCAGGTACCGGCGGATTTGGTATTAAAAATTCAAGCATTGCGGATTATTCTACGTATTCGCAGTGGGTAATAACAATATTTATGATATTGTTCGGTATTGATTTTTCGGTTTACCACAGCCTTTTTATACGCAGATTTTCGTCTGCCATCCGTTCGGAGGAGGTGCGGGTGTATCTTCTTACAATAGCGGCGGCAACGGCTGTTATTATGTATAATTGCCGCGGCCTTTTTGAAGGCTTTTTCGACGCACTGCGCCACAGCGCATTTCAGGTGGCGTCTGTTATCACTACTACGGGGTACTCTACCGCTGATTTTGACAAATGGCCCGAGCTTTCAAAAACAGTGCTGCTTTTGCTTATGTTTATAGGTGCATGTGCGGGAAGCACGGGCGGCGGTATAAAGGTTTCCCGCGTGATTGTTATGTTTAAAAGCATAGTGAAAGAGGTAAAGATTGCGGCACACCCCAAAAGTACGCACAAGCTTCAGCTGAGCGGCAGACCTGTAGAACACGAAACGCAGCGTTCGATAAATGTATTTTTTGCCGCATATATAGTAATTTATGTTGTATCGCTGCTTGTTATAAGCATTGATAATTTCGATTTTACAACAAATTTTTCCGCCGTTGTTGCAACGTTTAACAATATAGGACCGGGATTTTCCAAGGTTGGACCGACTATGAACTTTTCTGCGTACAGCACGCTTTCTAAAGTTGTTTTAACATTTGATATGCTTGCAGGCAGACTGGAAATTTTCCCGCTTTTGGTGTTCTTTGCACCATACACATGGAAAAAATAAAAATAGGGGCATGCAGCAAAACAGTGCAGCCCCACAAGCAGATAATTATAAAAATTTTTTAAATATGCATAATTGTGATAGAAAAACGCACATTGCGGTGATACAATCAAGCCGGACAGTTAAACAGAGTTTCTGTATTTAAGGGGTGATATTCCGTAGCAGCCCGTAAACAGCTTGCCAAAATATGAAAAGCTTGAAAATCCCGTTTGAAGTGCTATTTCAGAAATCGAAAGGCGGGTGCTTTTTATAAGCTCCGCCGCTTTTTTTATGCGGAGATTGTTGGTAAATTCTACAACGGTGTAACCGGTAGCTGCCTTGAAAAGCCGAGTCAGGCGGCTTACAGATATTCCGCAATGAACGGATATGTCGGACAGGGAAAATTTTTCACTGTAGTGTGCGTTTATGTAGGAAACAACGTCGGTAATTTCGGGCGGACAACTGTTCACAGCCACCGCCGAGCTTTTGCACAGTCTGTAAAATTCAATAAAGACCTTTGTTACAAGTGAGGATAACGCCTCGTCGCGAAGGGGATTTTCCGTTTCACATTCGCGGCATATTTCGCCTAACAGAAAGCGAAATATGTGCTGCGTTTGTGCGTCGGGCAAAAAGCAGCCGCCGCCGCAAAAGGCAGACGCAATTTGCGGAAAGCTTTTTTCGAGAATTGATTTTTTTATGCAGATTACAAAGCGCGTATGCGGGGCGTTGCAGTCGGAAAAGGAGCGGTGCATTGTTTCGCCGTCAACAAAAGCGAGAGAGCCGCCGGAAAGCGGGTAGACCTTGTCGTTTATGTAAAACAGGCGCGAGCCGCCTGTAAGAAAGTACAGCTCGTATTCATTGTGAAAATGCGGTTTGTGCATATTAAATTGGGTGGGCGCTTTGCTGTTGTACAAAATGCGCACACCGTTATGAATATATGTTCTCACAATAAACACCTCACATTCTTTAGAAATGGTAACACAAATAATATAAATAGTCAAGCATCAGAAATTTACTGTAAGGAGAGTAGGATTATGGAAAATGTGTTTTTAGGAACAATTGCATTGGAAAAAAACCGCTGGGCAGAGGGCAGAATACCGACAATAAAAGCGAGCGACTACGTAAAAAGAGCGCTCGACAGCGGCTTTGCGGGTATGGAGCTGTGGGAAAACCATTATCTGCTTGCGGATGGTGCGGAAAAGAAAAAGCTTTGCGATAGCGGCGCGGTTCGTATTTTTAACAGCTATTTATCGCTTAAGGAAGGGCTTACAGATAATTTAAAAAGCGTTGCGGAAGCAGTGCGTGCGCTCGGTGCGGATTTTATTAAGTATAATTATTCCCTGCGCGATTTTGACTCTGAGCCGGGATATACAAGAAAGGACTATGAAGAACAAACCGACACGCTTTTGCGCTTTGCAGAGCTTTTGCCCGCAAATGTAAAGCTTTTATGCGAATGTCATGCAAATACACTTATGGAAAAGCCGGAAATTGCGGGAGAGGTATTTAAACACCTTGACGAAAGGTTTGGCGCAATTATACACCTTTCGGCAGAGCGTACGCTTGCGGAAGGATGTTTCAGATGCTACGGCAAACGCATATGCCATATACATACAGCGTACAGAAGCAAAGAAAAAAGGTTTGAGCTTTTGGAAAGTGCGGATGCGCTTTTGCGCGGAAATATGCAGTATTTTAAAAAATGCGGATTTTGCGGCAGCGCAACCGTAGAGTTTACAAAGGAGGACGGCGGTGCTGAGGCAGCGTATGAAAATGCACTGAAAGATATGAGATATATCAAAAGTTTATAATTAAAGCGGGGATGTAAAAAAGCAAACGGGCTTTTTAACATCCCGTTTTGTTTGAGGGGATAGGAAAAAAGCTCCAGAACGGACAAACTGAATCCGAAGATGTATATAACAGGGCATCCCGAAAACCAAAGGTTTTTGGGAAAAAGGAGAAACAGCGTAATGAGTGAACAGCAAATTGAAATTTGCTGCGAACGATACATCGCTGATTTCGACGCCCGAGAGATGAAGTTTGTTCGTAGCAAAAAGCTTATAAATACTGAAAAATCGAATATAATGAGATTTTTCTACCAAAATCGAGTTTTTAAACTGTTTTGCAGTTACAAATCTTTAATTATAATTGCTTTTTGCGTTCTGGGCTTTTTAACATCCCCGTTTCTTAGCAGATAATTATAAAATATATATATTTGGGCGAAATTATGATAGAAAATAGAAAAATCCGATGTTAAAATTATTGTAAATAATATGCGGAAGAGGAGCTGATAATGGCATGGCGGATGAATTTAAGGTCTTTAACTACAAAACCGAGGAACAAATTCTTGAAAAAATGAAGGAGCTTTCAATAGATATTCCTTTTGAAAGTGATGTTTCAATTTTAAAACAAGGTATATCTATAGGTAAAAAAAATCTGAAAAACCGTATGCTGGTAAATCCGATGGAGGGGTGCGATTCTAACCCCGACGGGTCGCCGACAGAGTTTGTGTATCGCAGATACGAGAGGTTTGCCAAAGGCGGCAGCGCCCTTTTGTGGGTGGAGGCATGCGCCGTGTGCAGGGAGGGGCGCGCAAATCCGCGGCAGATGCATATAAACAGCGAAAATGTGCAGGAATTTAAAAAGCTTGTCGGACATATAAAAAAATGTGCCGATAATGACGTGTACACAGTTTTGCAGCTTACACATTCGGGAAGATATGCAAAGCCGGGTGAGGGTATGCCGGCTGTTATAGCATACCATAACGAACATCTTGACAGATTTTTGCCGGAAAACGTTCACGTAATTACAGATGAAGAGGTACAAGCACTTGAGAACAAATATGCGGAAGCGGCGGTTTTGGCAAAAGAAGCAGGGTTTGACGCAGTAGATATTAAATGCTGCCACCGCTACCTTTTAAGTGAATTTTTGTCGGCATACAAGAGAGAGGGGCGCTACGGCGGCAGCTTTGAGAACAGAACGCGCATTCTGTTTAATATTATAAAAAAAGTTAAGGAAAAAACGGATATAGATATTGTTGTAAGGCTCGGCGCATATGACGAAATACCGTATCCGGACGGGTTCGGTGCAGATAAAGAGGATTTTCACCGTGTAGATTTAACCGAAACAAAAATTATTGCAAAAACACTTTACGGGCTTGGCGTAAAGCTTATAAATGTTACAGGCGGCAACCCGTATTATAATCCCCATGTAAACAGACCCTATGATGCCGGTCCTTATATACCCAAAAATAACCAGATTAATTACATATACAAGCTGTTTAACGCCGCCCGCGAAATAAAGGCAGAGGTTCCGGAGATAACGGTATCTGCAAGCGGCTTTACATGGCTTCGCGAATTTGCCGCAAATTTTGCCGCCGGATGTATAAAAGAAGGCTGGTTTGATATGGCAGGCTTTGGCAGGCAGGCATTTGCATATCCCGATTTTGCAAAGGATATTATACAAAACGGCAAAATGGACAGAAAAAAATGTTGCGCTGCGTGCAGCAAGTGCACCGTAATGATGCGCGACAAAAACGTTGCGGGCTGCGCAGTGCGTGACAGCGAGGTGTACCTTCCGATATACAAAAAGGGCAGGGAGGGTAAACCAAGCGCCACAAGTACACAAATAAGGGAAAGCTTATAAGGAGGAGAAAAAATGAAAACGGCAGTTATAACAGGTGGTATCGGCGGTATCGGATATGCGATAAGTACGGCACTTTCAAAAAGCGGGTTTAAAACGGTAATATTTGATGTGGCGGATGAAGAAAAGGCAGCGGAAAAAACGGCACAGTTAAACGAATGTGTATATGTTCGCGGGGATCTTTCAAAGGCAGAGGACAGAGAAGGGCTTGTTTGCCGCGCGGGAAATATAGACTTGCTTGTAAACTGCGCCGGCGTTGCCCCGCGCGTTCGGGCAGATATATTAGAGGTTACGGAGGAGGATTTTGACTTTGTAACAAATATAAATATTAAGGGAACATTTTTCCTTACGCAGCTTGCCGCAAAAAATATGATTGAAAATAAGACGTGCGGAAGGATTGTAAATATATCTTCCATGAGCGCATATACTTCTTCCGTAAACCGTCCGCAGTACTGTATATCGAAGGCAGGCGTAAGTATGATAACAAAGCTTTACGCCGACAAGCTGGCAGAATACGGAATAGGGGTGTATGAAATACGCCCGGGTATTATAAAAACCGATATGACCAAAACGGTTGAAGGTAAATACGACCGCCTTATAAACGACGAAGGAATTTTGCCGATAAAGCGCTGGGGCTATCCGGAGGATATTGCAAAAGCTGTTGACGCGATAGCTTTGGGGGCGCTTCCGTACAGCACGGGCGAGGTAATAAACGTAGACGGCGGATTTCATCTCAGAAGACTGTAGGTAGTGCTATGAAAAAAGATATTTTAAAAATAAACAATAAAGAGGTAGAGGCGTACTGCTTTAATACCGTAATTGTAGGCAGCGGCGCGGCGGCGTTCGGTGCGGCAGACAGACTGTTTGGTTTCGGACAAGAGGATATTGCAATTGTAACGGAGGATATAAACAGCGGAACAAGCAGAAACGCCGGGTCCGACAAACAAACGTATTATAAGCTTTCGCTTTGCGGTGGTGAGGACGACAGTGTGTATAAAATGGCGCAAAATCTTTTTGACGGCGGCGCGGCAGACGGCGACAACGCCCTGTGCGAGGCAGCGCTTTCGGCACAAAGCTTTTACAGGCTGGCGGAAATAGGCGTTCCTTTTCCGTGCAACAGGTACGGGGAATATGTGGGCTATAAAACAGACCACGACCCAAGAAAGCGCGCAACCTCTGCCGGACCGCTCACGTCAAAAATGATGACAGAGACGCTTGAAAGGGAAGTAATAAAAAAACAAATTCCGATTTTTTCAAAGCATACTGTTATAAGGATTCTTGAAGAGGAAAAAAAGGCAAAGGGGCTGCTTTGTCTTAAAACGGAAAACAGCGAAAAAGAAAGTGCCGAATATGTTTTGTTCTTTGCCGTAAACATTATATATGCAACGGGCGGTCCTGCGGGCATATACCGTGACAGCGTTTATCCCAAAGGGCACCACGGTGCACACGGGTGCGCACTTGAAGCCGGTGTAAAGGCACAAAACCTTACAGAATGGCAGTACGGTATTGCATCAACCAAATTCAGATGGAATTTATCGGGAACATATCAGCAGGTAATACCCGCGTATATTTCCACCGACGAAAACGGCGGCAACGCGCGCGAATTTTTGGATGAGTACTTTGAAAGCGACGAAAAAATGCTGGCGGCAATATTTTTAAAGGGGTATCAGTGGCCTTTTGACCCGCGAAAGCTTGAAAACGGCGGCTCGTCGGTAATTGACCTTCTTGTTTACAACGAAACGGCTGTTAAAAAACGCCGGGTGTGGCTGGATTTTCGCAAAAATCCTTCGGCGCTGAAAGCGGATTTTTCAAACATCGGAAAAGAAGGGTATGAATACCTTAAAAATTCCAATGCATTTTTAAAAACGCCGATTGAAAGACTGCGCCATATGAATGAGCCTGCGATAGACCTGTATAAAAGCCACGGGATAGATATTGAAAATGAAATGCTTGAAATAGCTGTTTGCGCACAGCACCAAAACGGCGGATTAAGCGTTGACGCGCGCTGGGAAAGCAATATTGAAGGCTTTTTCCCCATAGGCGAATGCAGCGGCACGCACGGCGTATACCGCCCCGGCGGCAGCGCACTTAACGCCGGGCAGTGCGGCGGGCTTAGGGCGGCGCAGTATATTGCGGCAAGAAAAAGAGGTGAATGCGAAGACGCCGATAAGTGCGCGCAGCGCTGCGCTTCTTCAATAAAGCAGCGTATAGAGCAATGCGAAAGGCTTTTACATAACAGAAAAGGAACAGCCCCTTACAAAATGATGGAAAAAACAGGTGCAAGAATGAGCAAGTATGCCGCGCATATAAGAAGCCTTTGCGGTGCGGAAAGGGTATATAACGAGGCAAGGCAAGACTATCTCTCTTTTTGGAACAGCGTAACCGCAAAAGATGCGGGAGAACTGAGAGAGGCGCTTATCTGCTACGATATGCTTATTACGCAGCAAGCGGTTGCATATGCTGTTTTCGACTATATAAAAACAGGCGGATTAAGCAGAGGGTCGTTTTTGGTTGCGGAGGACGGAAAAACACCCGCCGATTATTTGCGCGGAGGGGTAAAAACACAGAAGGAAAAAGCAAAAACAATTCAGGAAACCACCTTTTCAAATGACGGCGTAAGCTGCAAGTACAGACCCGTGCGCCCAATCCCAAAAGAGGACGGATGGTTTGAAAATGTGTGGAATGAATATCTTGCGGGAAAATATTTGGATAAAGCTTAATATACACGGTGTACCTACAATAAAAGCTCTCGGAAACAGCCCGGGAGCTTTTATTGTAAGTAATGTAAGAAAATGTACACTGTGCTAAAAAATGTACATTGATTTTATTGCCGGTTATGTGATAGTGTATACTATGTACAATAGGTGAATGTAATTATAAAGACAAGCTGTACAAACAAATGTAATGAGGTACTTATATGCTTAAAAAAACGTTTGATATAATAAACGCAAAAAGCGTTCGCTGGCGCTATATATTGTCGTATTTTGTTATAATCTGCATTTTTATATGCTTTGCGATTGTTTCGGTATGTATGTTTTTTAATATACATAAAAGAGAGCTTATACGCAGCAATGAGTATGCAATGGAAATGGTTGGCGAACAGTTCGAGTCGATATATAACGACATACAAAGCATTATTTATGCCACCTCCTCCGAGGCGATACGTCCGCTGCTTTTACAAAAGGATGAGGACGAATTTGCCCAGGCGGAAAGGTTTGCAAAAATCTCGCGCGAGATTAAAAAACAGTGCGGCAACGGCGAATTTTTCGAGCAGTGCTTTTTATACCTTGGCGACTGCGACACGGTTATAAATTCAAGTTCGGTGCTTGTCAGCAAGCTGTATTACGAGGCGTATATGAAAGATTGCGGAGTAAGCTATAAAAAGTGGATGGATATAATGAAAAACGATTCTAAAAATTCGTTTGTGGAAATCCGCGATAAAAAAGGCGACAAGAGGTTTGTGTACATATGTAAAAAGAGCATTGCACCTATAACAAACGGGGACAGTGTATCGCTGGGCTTTGTTTTAAACAGAAACAAAATAAAGCATATTAACGAAACAATATTTGAAAAGTGCGGCGGGTATGTGGTATCTGTGGGCGGAAGTACGCTTGCTGTAAATTTTTCGCAAAACAGTGCGCTTGATAAGCTTGCGCCCGAAAAAATTTATACAAAGGGAAAAATAAATTATGTAAAAATAAACAACCGCGAATGTGTGCTGCTGTCGCCCGGCGGCGGTGTTGGAAGCAAAATATCCCTGATTATACCGGAAAGTGTTTTCTATAAAAATCTGGTGGACGTAATTTTGCTGCAAGTTATAATGCTTATTGTGATTGCGGTGGTTATGGTAATTTTGTCCATTAAATTTACAAACATACATTTTTCGCCCATTAAATCCATAATGAATACACTAAGCCGGGAAATGCGAAGCGACAAGAAAAACGAATACGAAATAATAACCGATATGGTTAAAAAGGTTCAAAGCGAACAGCGGTTTTTAAACGAAAAAATGACGCGGCAGACGCGCTTTTTACGCGAAAACTTTATTAAAAGGCTTGTAAAAGGAGAGTACGAGTCCGACGCGGCACTTTACGACAGTTTAAAGCTTTATAATATCGAACTTGACGGCGGCAGCTTTTGCACGGCTGTGTTCACATTATGCGATTTTGACCCGCTGTGGCTTGATTCTGCCGACTCGCCCGAGTACTACAAGAGTGCGCTTATTGCAATGGAGAACATAGTGTCCGAGCTTATAAACGAAAAATATACGTGCTACACGGTTAATCTGGACGATGAAATAGTATGCGTTATAAACTTTCAAAATTCTGTTTCTGAGGACGCGTTTAAAAGCTCGGTTGAAGATATTTACCGCTATGCCCGCGGATTTATAAAAGAAAATCTGGGCTTTACGTTTAAGACGGCGGTCGGAAGAATAAAAGACAATATCTTAGATGTGTGCGTGTCGTACAATGAGGCGATAAGCTGTATCGAATACAATCTTATATATGAAACTGAAAACGTTTTTGCAGAGGATATAGAGCCGCAGTATAATGACAGCCTCAACACTCTTTTAACAAAAACAAACAGCCTTGTAAAAGAAATGCTGCGCCAGGAGCGCGGGGAAGAACACAGCACACATATAACGCACCTTTGCGAAATGTGTATATCGCTTGCAACAACAACGCCGAACCTTGTTAATAACATTTTGTACGGATTAACCGACAGCCTTATAAGGCAGCTTTTGTTCTTAAACGATGACGACGGGCAGATACGCGCTTTTGCCGAACATATAGCCGAAAAATATGCTTTTGACGGCGTAAAGGGATTTTCGGAAATGAAAGAACTGATTACAAAGCTTTCGGAGGAAGTAGATACATTTCTGAAAAAATATAAAAGCGAAGATTATTTGAAAACGCGCGTTGACGGTTACATAAGGGAAAATTACGCAAACCCCGAATTGTGCGTACGAAGCATTGCGGAGCATTTTAAGCTGAATCCGACATACCTCACATCGTCCGTAAGGAAAAGCTCCGGCACAGGTGTTTTGGAGATGATAAATAAGGTTCGGTGCGAAAAGTCGATAGAGCTTTTAATCGGAAGCAAAAAGTCGGTAAACGATATAGCAAGTGCCGTGGGCTGCACAAGTGCGCATACATATATACGCATTTTCAAGAAATATTATTTCTGCACGCCTACCGAATACAGAAATAACTTCGGACAAGGAGAATAATGACACAAAAGGAGGAGAAACGATGAAAAAAGCAAAGCAGCGGTTGCTCTTTGCCTGCGCGTTTTGTGCATCAATATTTTTATGCACGGCATCGGGCACAGCGGAGAAAAGCATAGATTATGCCGCGCCGATGAATGGTGAGGGGTGCAGCATAGAGGCGGAAAGCGCCGTAAGATGTACAGACAGCGAAATTCTGAAGGAAAGCTCCTTTTCCGGCGGTGCGGCGGTAAAGATTTACGGGCGCGGTGATGACAAAAAAGAACAAAACCCGTCGCTGCTGTTTCCGTTTGATGTTAATAAAAGCACGCTCTACAGTATATGGCTGCGGGTAAACACGGGGCAATATGAAAATACTTTATTATACGACCTGTACGGTGACGGAGAATATGCGGAAAAAAAACTTTCTGCATCAGATAATATAAGATGGGTCAGGCTTGGCACGGCAGTGTATGCAAAGGGTGTAAAGGAAATACGCATTACACCCGTAAACAGTGTGACAGCCGATAAGATAATTGTAACGTCGGACGCGGAATTTATTCCGTCGGGCGCTTCGGGGGAGCCACCCGAAAATTACAGCAGCAGCTATTTTTTACAGGAAAACATAAAAATATTTCCGCAAAGGGGCGTTCACCCGCGGCTGTACGCCGTAAAGGCGGATATACCCGCAATAAGGGCAAAGCTTGAAAGCGACACATATAAAGCCGAATATAAAAAAATACAGATTAACGCAAACAAAAGCGTAAAGCCGCTGCCAAAGGGCGGGTCCGATTATACGGACAACATATCATGTAAAGATATTTTACTTGACAGGGCGTTTTCGTATCTGATTGGAGATAGTGACAAGGCGCACGCAAGAGAAACCGTGGAACAAATGAAAGGTTTTTTGAAAACAGTTACGTTTGATAAGTCGGACACAACCTATAAATCACGGTATATAGGTGAAACGCTTAATGCAGCTGCCTGTGTGTACGACTGGTGCTA
The DNA here is from genome assembly GCA_934476455.1 of uncultured Clostridia bacterium. Taxonomy (GTDB): domain Bacteria; phylum Bacillota; class Clostridia; order UMGS1883; family UMGS1883; genus UMGS1883. Next base: position 92,255 of record CAKSNY010000001.1, read on the forward strand.
CGGCTGTCTTACAAAAAAGGATAAACAGTTTTTTATACGCAGAATGAAGGAGCTTGCGCAAGTTACCGAGGTGGGATACCCTGCCGTAAAGAGAAGCTATGTGATAGCGCACGCACCGGAAAGCCTTATATACAGGGATCAGCTTGCCGTCGGGATTGCAATTTACGATGAAGAGGAGGACTGGTACCAAAATGTTGCATCAATTATTTTTGAAAGGCTTCTTCCGGTTAAAAATTTCCTCAATTCATCGCTTGCGGATTTTTCGGGCAGCACATATACTGAGGCGCGCAACACAGGCGCCGTAAAAGCCGAATTTATGTTCGGAAAGCTGGGGCTTTCGGAAAGTATATTCTGTAAAGAATACAAAGACGTATTTTACAAGCTTATTTACACGCGGCTTCCGAACGGAATTTGGTTTAAAGAAGGTGACGATTACGCCTGGGACAGATATGTACCCGATACAAGGTCACCCCTTTACGGAGACATCTTTTCCTATACAGGGTCGCACTACGGTGACCCCTACCTTCTGCGCCAGGGGCTTTTAGATAATACGGCAAAAAACGAAATCGATATTTTTAACATACTTGCGACCGATTTAAACGCGGATATTAAAGAACCCACAGAGCTTCCTTTAACGCATTTTACAAAATACCCGATGTCGTCTATGACGGCGCGCACCTCTTGGCAAAACGGGCTTAATGCACCTACGGCAATGGCGTACGTAAATATGCGTGAGGTGACGGTGGGCGACCACCAACACCGTGACGTGGGGGCTTTTCAACTGTGGTATAAAGGAATGCTTGCGATTGATTCGGGATTGTATGAATACGGCGAGCATTATGGAAATTATCAAACGCGCTCAATAGCACACAACAGCGTAACTGTTACAGACCCCGACGAGGTTTACGGCACATACGCGGCAGACGGCGGACAGCGCGAGGTTAAAAGCTTCGGTCCGTACGGAGATATGCTTGAGGAGGTTTTAGCGTCTGTGGAAAGCGGCGAATGTATAACCGCAAAGGATGTAAAAACATTTTACGGCGGCGGAGAGTACAGCCCCGTATTTTCCTACATATCCGGAAATATTGCACCCGCATATACAGATAAAATAAAAAGCTATGAAAGAAGCTTTGTTTTTATAAACACCAAAAACACTGCCTATCCCGCGGCTCTTTTGGTGCTTGACGACCTTGAAGCAGCGAGCGCGGAATTTAAAAAGAAATGGCTTTTACATTCGCAGGAGGAGCCGGTAATTTCTGAGAGCGAAAACAAAATAACGATAAAAAGAACGGATAACGGGCAAAACGGAATGCTTGTAAATAAAACGCTTATCCCCGAAATCGGCGGCGCTGCTTTTGAAAAGGTGGGCGGCAGCGGAAAGGAATATTATGTAGGGGATAAAAACTATGCGCCGAGCAGAAGTGAAAACGGGCTGCAATTTGACGCGGGAGCGTGGCGTGTGGAAATTTCGCCGAAAAATGAGAGTGCAAAGGACAAATTTCTTAATGTTATGTATGTAACGGACGCAGACGGTACCGCAGCGGAAATGCCTGTTTTTAAAGAGGAGGACAAAAAGCTTATAAATGTTACGCTGCTTGATAAAACGGTTGTTTTCCCGAAAAACGAAAAAACATTTGCCGGTGATTTCACCATAAATGTGCGTGAAAACGGTTTTTCCGAGATTGATGTTCTTTTATGCGGACTGTCCCCTGGGAAGTGGAGTGTAAGCAAAGCAGGAAAAAGCGAATGTGCAGAGGTTTTAAAAAATGAAGAATGTGCGTATTTTAAGCTTGTACCGGGAGAATATACCGTTTCAAAGGCTGATGAAAAAGAAATTGTAACTGCATACACCTATGAGGAAAAAAAGGAAGATTTCGGAGATTTTCTTATAAGAAAAAACAATAATCTGATGTATATACCTAAAAAAACAGTATTGTGTGATAATGCGCCGTATGTTGCAATTGACGGAATTTTTACACAGCTTGGGGCAACAGTTGTTTATAAAACGGCAGATAAAATATGCTTTAATGCCGGAAATAAAACGTATACCGCATATTTTGGCGGTACAGCGGAGGAAAACGGTACGGATCTTTTTCTTAAGCACCCGATAAAAATTTTTGACGGAGAGTTTTATGCTTCGCCCGAAGATTTTAAAAAGCCGCTTAACCTAAGCAATATAAAGTATGATGAAAAAGCGCGTCTTCTTATATTTTCATGGGGAGGTGCGGCGGAATGAATACAGTAAAGAAAACAGTTTTACTTTTCTTTTGCAGCCTGATTTTTTCATATGCGGCATATGCAAGCAGCAGTATTATTAAAAAGGGTGATTATATTTCATTCGGTAATTATAACGGCACAGATATAGTGTGGATTGCACTTTATGAGGAGGACGGCGGCATAACGCTTTTGTCGCGGAATGTGCTTTTTGAAGCGCCGTTCGGGGAAAGCGGCAGGTGGGCGCAGTCGGGTCTTCGGGAAAGCATTTATGCCGGGGGTGGATTTTTAAAAACGGCTTTTACGGATGAAGAGTATGGGCTGCTTATACCAAAAAGCATTAAAAGCGCATTAAATGACAATAATATCCCTTTTTCGCAAACGGGTACACAGGTACAGCAGTATTTTTTTAAAGCAAACAATGTGCTGAAAAATAATGCCGATGCCTTTTGCGAATATACGGAGGACAAAATTTTTATTCCGTCGCTTTCGGATATTGCCATGCTTTCAGATGATGCATACTTGTACGGTGCGGATGCAGTTACCGCAGAAGATATGCAGCACACCGTAAGGGCATACTGGCTGCGCGATGCGATGTACGGTGCAGATAGCACAAATGTGCGATATGTAACGGAAAATGAAGAAATCGGATACACAAAAAGCGAAAATACTGCTTTTGTGCGTGTTATGTGCGTGATTGACGCAAAAAAACTGGGTGTGGAAAGCGGCAGCGGAGAGGAAGAAACGCCGTATGTTGTTAAAAACGAACTGTACATAAGCGTTAAGCCCGAGGCGGAAACCGTAACAGGTGCGGGAAGCGTAAATATAAGCGTATTTACAAATGCCGATGACGGCGAAAACGTCAGTGTTTACGCAAACGGCATCGTTTGCGCAAAAAACGCGGACGGAAGGTACAGCGCCTTGTGCGATGCCGGGGTAAATATTATTACGGCGGAAATAACAGACAGTGACGGAAGAATTTTAAAAGAGCCGCAGCCGACAAGCGTATTTGTGATTGAAAACGAAGAAAAGAAAATAGCCGAAAAGGTGGATTTTGAGGGGGAAATACCGCAAAAATACACTGACCGCGGCACCGTTATACAATCCGGCGCGGCACGCGGAAACATTTTTAAGCTTGTTTCACAGGCAAAAAGCAACAACCAGGTGCATATAGGAACATTCAGCGAGAAAAAAGACCTTGCACTTATAGAGGCGGATATTAAATTTGAAACGCCCGAGGTTTCCGTTAAATCACCGTTTTATATAAGGCTGCTGCCTGCAAACGTGCTTTTTGCGCCGATAGTTATTGATAAGAACGGGCTTTTGACCTTGCAGGGGATAGAAAACGCGCAGGAAAGTATGCAGCTTGAAAAAAACAGGTGGTACAATTTTAAAATAATAATTAAGGACGCGGACAATACAATAACCGTTGCGGTGGATAATAAGGTTATATGCCGCAACAAAAAAATTGTACAGGAATTTAAATATACGCGTTATGTAAATCTGTCAAGCAACTGGAATGCGTCCGACAGTGATAATGTGATGTATGCGGACAATATTTATCTTGCAGAGGCCAGCGAAAAAGAAGCATCGGTTAAAGCGCTGCTTTCAAAAACGGAAAGCGGATATAAATATTTTGTAATGAACAATTCCAAAAACACGCTTAATGCAAATTTATACATTGCAGGGTACGAAAACGAGGGTAAAATGACCGCTGCTTTGAAGGTGCCTGTCCTTGCGGAGGGCGAAACGGGTATATATGCTGCGGTCGGCAAAGAAAAATTCGGCGGTGAATACGCATTTTTAAAAACGTTCTTATTCACGGAAAATCTTACGCCCGCAGCGCCCTGCTGTGTGCTTAACAGCCGTAATAATCAATAAATATTGGAAATTGTACATTAAGGAAAAAAGTGTACATTGACTTTGAAAAGGGCGCGTGCTACGCTTAAATCAACACTTCAGGGGGGATGAGAATATGATGAAAAGGGCTGCCGGCAATAAAAGCGGCGCAGCGGGAAACGGCGGTTTTCTCAAATCAACAAAGGATGATTTTAAAAGAAACTGGGTGCTGTATCTTATGGTACTGCCGGTGGTTGTGTATTACATAATATTTATGTATTTGCCGATGGGCGGTCTTATAATGGCATTTCAGGACTTTCGCTTTAACATTCGGTACGACTTTTTGGGAAATTTAATTCACAGCAAATGGGTCGGGCTTGAGCATTTTAAAAGCTTTTTCAGCGGAATTTATTTTGGGCGCGTGCTTACAAACACGCTGCGCATAAGCATTTTTTCATTGATATTTTCATTTCCGATACCGATTATTCTGGCTCTTTTAATGAACGAACTGCGAAGTGAAAAGTTTAAGAAAACAACACAGGTATTAAGCTATCTGCCGCACTTTATATCAATTGTTGTCGTTTGCGGTATGATAAAGGACTTTACAAGCGATACAGGCTTTATAACGCTTTTTGTTTCAAAAATAATGGGAACAGAGCCCAAGGCAATGCTAAACGATGCAAATTTGTTTTTGCCGGTGTACATAATAAGCGGAATATGGCAGCAAATGGGATGGAATGCCATTATTTATACGGCAGCGCTTTCAGGTATAGACCAGTCACTTTACGAGGCTGCCGCAATCGACGGCGCCAACCGCTGGCAGCAAACGCTGCATGTAACAATCGTGGGAATACTTCCGACGATAATTATAATGCTTATACTTGAAACGGGGAAGGTGCTTAACGTTTCGTTTGAGAAGGTGCTTCTTTTGTATAACGAGCTTACCGCCAGCAAAGCCGAGGTAATATCAACATTTGTTTACAAGCGCGGTATTATTAACCGCGACTGGAGCTTTTCTGTGGCTGTCAGCCTATTTAATTCTGTTATAAGCTTTGTTTTGGTGCTTGTTGTAAACAAGATATGCAACAGATTGACGGAAACAAGCTTGTGGTAAGGGGGCGGCATTATGAATATGAAAAGAACAACCGGCGAAAAGATTTTTAACGTATTTAACATAATATTGATGATAGGCGTAATTGTTACATGCCTGTACCCCGTATATTACACAATAGTAGCGTCTGTAAGTAATTCGGATATGCTTATGGCACACCGCGGAATACTTTTGTGGCCGCTGGGAATGTCGTTTTCGGCATATGAAAAAATAGGGCAAAACAGCATGGTAACAACCGGCTTTTTAAACACTTTTTTCGTGCTTATAACAGGCGTTACGATAAACGTACTGCTTACGCTTTTGGGCGGATACTTTCTTTCACGAAAAAATGTAAAATGGAAAAATGTGTTTATGGTTATGGTGGTAATTACAATGTATTTTAACGGCGGGCTTGTACCTACATACCTTACCGTTAAAAGCGTAGGGCTTGAAAACTCGTTATGGTCGCTTATCATACCTACGGCGGTAAACACCTTTAACCTTATAATTATGCGCACGGGTTTTCAGTCTATCCCGGACGAAATGGAAGAAGCCGCAAGAATAGACGGTGCAGGGCATATGACAATACTTTTTAAAATATGCGTACCCGTGATAAAAGCAACAATAGCCGTTATACTTTTGTATTATGCGGTAGGACACTGGAATTCGTGGTTTAACGCCTCTATTTACATTAAAGACAGAAATTTATATCCCATACAGCTTGTTTTAAGAGAAATACTTATTCAAAGCAACACTGCAAGTATGACAACGGGTGTGGATTCGGGCGATGTGGAATCTATCGCGGAATCTATAAAGTATGCGCTTATAGTCGTTACAACAGTGCCTATACTGTGCGCATATCCGTTTTTGCAGCGGTTTTTCGAAAAGGGCGTTATGGTAGGCTCTGTAAAGGGTTAATAAAAATAAAGGAGGAAGAGGTATGCAAAAAAAGATTACTGCCGCGTCACTTGCCGCGATGCTTGCACTGTGCGGCATTTTCGGCGGATGCGGAAAGAAAAACATTGAGGAAAGCGGAATCGAGAACGAGTTTGGCAAAGGGGAAATAACCTATCCAATTAAAACCGACAAAGAGGTGTCGTACTGGGTTTGGCTTAATTCCAACATTTTAAAATCGTGCTCAAGCTGGAGTGAAACCAAATATGCCGAGGATTTGGAAAAGCAAACAGGCATTAAGGTAAAGTACATACATCCGGCGATCGGGCAGGAGGATGCAAGCTTTAACATTTTGTTCTCGTCTGACGATTTGCCCGACATTATCTGTAATGCGGCATGGCGCACGTTTTCGGGCGGCGGTCCGGACGGGGCGATAGATTCGGGCTATATATTTGACCTTACTGATTATTTAAAGGATTATGCGCCGAATTATTACAAGACGCTTAAATCAAACCCCGATTGGGATAAGGCGGCAAAGTCGTTAAACGGCAGATATTACGATATCGGCTCTATAGGACACGATGTACCTGTTTACGGAATGATAATCCGCAAGGATTGGCTTGAAGATTTAGGGCTTTCGATGCCGGAAACCGTGCAGGAATGGCATGACGTGCTTAAGGCTTTTAAAGAGAAGAAGGGCGCTTCCGCGCCGCTGTCATTTTCGGCTTCGTCCTTTTACAAAATGGATATTTTGGAAAGCGCATACAAAACCTCTACAAGCTTTTATCCCGATGGCGGAAAGATTAAATACGGTCCGCTTGATAAAAGCTATAAGGAATTTGTAAAGGAAATGGCGAAATGGTACAAGGAAGGCTTGCTTGATAAAAATATAGCTTCCACAGACTCTAAAGCGCTTGACGCTAAGGTGCTTAACGATAACACCGGCGCAACCTACGGCTATGTATCGAGCGGTATAGGAAAATGGATGAGCGCGAAAAAGGCAGGCAGCAAAATGCGCCTTGTGGCTGCACCGTACCCTGTGCTTAATAAGGGCGATAAGCCGTCGCAGTACAGCAAATCTGTTTCAAGGTACAATAACTTTGCCGCAATAAGCTCAACAAGCAAGAACAAAGAAATTGCAATGCGCCTGCTTGATTACGGATATTCGGAAAAAGGCAGTTTGCTTACAAACTACGGCAGAGAGGGCGTAACCTACAACATTGTGGACGGCAAGCCGCAGTTTACGGATGAAATACTGCACAATCCGGAGGGTAAGTCTATTTCAGAGGCGCTGTACTACTATTCACAGCTTGGTCCGTTCTATCTTACGCGCGAAAGCTTTCTGCAGCAGATAACAATGCCCGAGCAGCTTGAAGCTACCAAAACATGGGAGGTTGACCACACCCACGCGCTGCCGAATACGCTTATGCCGGACAGCGACCAAAAGGAATACGCGGATATAATGCTTAGTGTGGAAAGCTATGTTTCGGAAACGGTGCTTGGCGTAATATGCGGCGAAAAACCCGAAAGCGAACTTGACAAGATGGATTCGCAGCTTAAAAAGCTTAATATTGACCGTGCAATTGAAATTCAGCAAAAGGCATATGACAATTACAATAAGGAATAATTTTAAAAATGTATTATATAAGGGGGATTGTTTTGTGAAAAACAATAAAAAATTTATTTCGTTTATTTTGTTGGCATTTATACTTTTATCGTTTGCGGCTGTGCCGTCATTTGCACAGGACGGCGCCTTTACCACAACGAAGGGCGGAGCATATGCGCCTGCAATAATCGGGGAAAATCTTACGACAAGCGCTGAAACATGGATTTTGGAAAATAACGTATTTAAAAAGACGATAACGGCAAACGGAAACGATAGCTTTACTTTATCAGGAATTGGCACATATAAGAAAACGGGATATGTAGAAGCCACATATGATTTGAAAATCAGTGCAATCCCGAACAAAGGCTATATAAAAGCAGCCATAAGAAATACTTTTTACAGTAGTACGGAGGGCAGAGTTTGGGATAGTATATCGCTGATCGATGAACTGAGACCGGATAATATAGGAACAGAAACGGTAAATATCAAGCAAACATATGAATTTTCAAGCGGACAGTGTGTGGTAACGCTTTATACAAAGAAAGCTGATGAAAGTAACTATACAAAAGTAAAAGCTTGGACAAGAGAAGGACTTTCGCCGACAACATTTGCCGTAAGAGAATTTATACCATATGTGCAAACGAGCGGGCTTAGCGGAGAAAGTATAGATGTATCGTTTTCAAATATAGTAATTAAAGAAGGCTATAACGCGGCACTGCTTGAAAACATTACAGAAAGCTACGACAGAAGCGGCAGTGCGGAAATTAACTACAATATACCCGAGGGGTATAAAACAGCGTCTCTCACAGTCGGAGGTGTTACGGCGAAAAGCTTTAATGCGGAAACGGACGCAGCAGGGGCGTACAAAACAACCGTAGCGCTTTCAAAGCTTCCGTATTGGGGTAATGTTCCCGTTGTTCTTAATGTTGAAGGTGAAGAAGTTAAAACCACTGCAATAAACGTAGTATATTCCAATGAAGAGACCGTGCTTGCAGAAGAGGATTTTGAAGGCGACAGTTATACTTTCAGCAAGGATAGTGATATATCGATTGAAAGCGTCACTGTAGGAAGCAAAACTTCAAAAATGGCAGTAAGTAGTAAAAATGCAAATATCGGACTATTGTACGCTTTGAGCGAGAGTGTAGATAATACAGATTGTTATAAATATGAGTTTGATGTTTATATTACCAATGGTGGAAAATTACAATTTTCGGTTAATTCTGCCAGTCGTGTAGCACCGTGGTATAATAATTGGAATAACTTAACGGGAGACGATAAAACGCCTGTTCTAAAGGCTAACAATTGGTATAGGATTACGATTGATTATAATCAAACAGATAAAAAGGTTGAGGTTTCGGTTGATGGCAAGTATATAGGTTATGTAACCTATGCTCCAACCAAGGTTGACTATTTGAAGCTTGAATTTGCAACTTTTGGTTCCGGAAGTGTTTACATCGACAACGTAAAGCTTTCAAAGTATAAAAAGGGAAACAAACCGGCACTTGCAAGCGCGTCCGTAAACAGCGACAATGCGGCTGTAACACTTACTTTTGACAGTGCGCTTTTGAACACAGCTACGCAAGAAAACGTAAAGCTTACTGCAAACGGTACGGCGGCAGCGGCTGAGGTTTTATATAATGAAGATGCAAAAACCGTAATGGTTACACCGCAGGGAAATATAGAAAGCAAGAACGTAAGCATAGTTCTTGACAAGGAGCTTTTCGGCACAAGCGAGGATATGAAGGTTTCGGCAGTGCTTCCGTCCGTATACAACCGCACGCTTACAAAAAGCGGCAATACCTACACAGGCAGCCTTTACGCCTTTGCAGACGGGGCGCAAAGCCTTGGCAGAATATATATTGCCGTATATAACGGCACAAAGCTTGAAGCGGTAGGTACGCAAAAAATGCAAGCGACAAAGGCAGGCAGCAGCGCCTTTACCTGCACCTTTGAAACAGACAAAACAGGCACGGCAAAGATGATTGTTTTGGGTGACAACCTTACGCCGCTGTGCGGCACAACAGGTGCGACAGACTAAAACGGAAATTATATAAAACCTTTTTACAGGGCAGACGAATAATCTGCTCTGTAAAAAGGTTTATGCACTATAGGTTTTTACGCTAATAGGAGTTAAGAAAATGAAAAAGCTGATTTTATCCTGTATTATTTTAATAATGCTTTCGGCGGCGGCATACGCAGCCGCACCCGAGATAAGAGTTTATGATGTTGAAAACGACATCATAAATATAACCGGCAGCGCCGAGGGCGATTTTAGGGCAGTGTCGGCGGTTGTACTAAACCCCGGCTACACAGAAAGCGACATTATACAAGAAAACTATGCCGCACAAACTGCTGCGGTATGCTATATGGGCGTGGCATACCCGCAAAACGGGATATACAGCATAAACGTGCCGATGAAGGACGCCACAGCGCCCCAACAAGGCGGCGGTATATACAAAATTATTGTAACGGACGGCAGCAACCGCCTTTATGACGGCGACTACATGTTTTATTTTAATTCGGCAAAGCTTAGGGTCATAGACGCGCTTAATGCGCAAAACGGCATAGACGTGCAAAGCACGGGTGACGCGTATGTAAAGTACGGGCTTTCGGAATATCCGCTTTACAAAAATACGGGTATTTCCTCCGTAGCGGCGGCGCTTAAAAATTTACAAAGTGAAAACGGCGGCAGCTTTGCGCGTAATACTGCATTGTTTGAAAGAATATTAAAGCAGGCGGCAATGCTTGCAGCCTTTAACGAATCTCAAGCGGCGGTACTTACAGGCGCAGACGGCTCTCTTAACTGCATAAGCCTTTTGTATAATACAGACGGGGCGGCGCTTAATGCAAAAGAAACGGCAGACTATGCCGCATCGCTGAGCGGGGAAGGGCGCGCGGCGCTTAACGCCGAAATGATGAGCGCAAGCTACACACGCATTGCCGGTATTAAAAATTCTTTCAGAGAGCTTGTCGCATATTACGGTATTGTGAAGAACAAGGACAGGGGCTTTGGACATATTGACACGTATTTTAACAATTACGCCGATATTTACGCAAAGTACGGCTTTAAAACAGAACTTATAACAGAGGACAACAAAAACACCGTTTACAGCGAGCTTATGAAAAAAAGCACACGCAATATAACAGAGCTTGCGGCAGAGTTTAATGCGCTTGCGGGAAGTAAAAATCAAGGCTCCGGCGGCGGTGCGGGCGGAAATACTGGCGGCAGCGCGGCAGACTCCGGCGGAGGGGGCGCGATGCGTGACAACCTTTATATAGAAAAAGAGATTACTTTTTCGGATTTGGCGGGTTATTCATGGGCGGAAGAGGCAATAAACGCGCTTGCAAAAAAAGGTGTAATAAACGGAAAAAGCGACGCGATTTTTGCTCCGTCAGATAATGTTACCCGTGCGGAATTTTTAAAAATGCTTACGGCGGCGCTTGATATAAAGGCAGGCGGCGAATGTCCGTTTAACGATGTACCGGACGACTGGAGCAAGCCATACATAACAACTGCATATAATGCAGGTATTGCAAACGGAACGGCAGACAGCACCTTTGAGCCGAACCGCCCGATTACGCGTGAAATGGGCGCAGTGTTTGCCGCAAGGGCGCTTAGCTTTAAGGGAATAAGCGCTCAAAAGGACGAGGTAAAATTCAGCGACGATGAAAGCATATCGGACTATGCAAAAGACAGCGTTTATGTGATGAAATATGCGGGGATTATATCAGGCGTGGGTGACAACACCTTTGCCCCGAAGGAAACAATGACGCGTGCGCAGGCGGCAAAAATAATTTACGGTATGCTTGCCTATATTAAAGGGGAGGGCACAGTATGAAAAGAAAAATAATTGCGGCAATGCTGTGTGCGGCTATGATATTTACCGCATTTTCGGGAAGTGCTGCCGCAGAGGAAGCGGCTTTCAGCGACACAGACAGCCTTTCCCTGATGAAAACGCTGGGCGTTTTCCCGAGTGACGTTATCCCGGGCGAGGCGCTTACAAGGCGCGAGCTTGCGCAAATTTTCTTCAGGATAATAATGCCTGATATGGCAGAGGAGGAATACATTCCCTCCGAAAGCAGGTTTACGGACATAGGCGACGAGGATTTTGCCGCAAATTTTGTTTCCGACATAGGCATAATGAACGGCGTGGGAGACAGGCTTTTTGCGCCGGACAACCGCGTTACGTATGCCGAAATCGTGAAGGCGCTTGTGTGCTTTCTGGGTTACCGCGATATGGCGGAGGGTTACGGCGGCTGGCCCGAGGGGTATAAGCGCTGCGGTGTGAAATTCGGCTTTGCGAAATATTACGGCGGCGACCAAAGCTACGCTACAACAGACGCCGCTGCGGCGCTTTTTAAAGAGGCAATTGACGTAAACTTAGCCGAAATTTTGTATTACACAAACAGAACGGAAAGCGCAATCGACCTCGGCATAAGCTACCTTGAGGAATATATGGGTATATATATCCGCGAGGGGATAGTTTCGGCAAATTATCTTGAAAATCTTTATACTACGGGAAAAACAACAAATTTTGACGAAATCCGCATTGATAACGGCTTGTATTTGCTGTCGGACGGGGCTTTGCAGCTTAAAGAGTATTTGGGCTGCAAAACGCGGGTTTATGCAAAACAAAGAAGCATTAACGATACGCCCGAAATTCTGCACTATGAAATACGCGGAACAAAGGAAACAAAGATAAACTGCGAAAATATTATATCCTACAGCAACGCAACGGGTATTTTAAAATATTACGACGCAAAAAACCGCCAGGCGGAATTTAACATAGGAAACGCGTACGTGCTTTACAACAATTCGCTTTGCGAAAGCTACGGAGAAGAAACGATAAATCCGTTTTCTTCAAATGCGGATTTGGACGGATACATAAACATAATAGATAACAATTCCGACGGCATTGCGGATGTTGTGCATATTCGCGTTTATGAAAGCTATGTGGTTTCCAAAATTTCAAACAGCAAAATTTACGTTAAATATCATCCGGAAAACATTTTTGACATAACAGAGCTTAAGGACGGCGAGCTTGCCGTAAAAAACGTAGTGGGAGAAACGATAGCACTGTCACAGCTTGACAGCGGCGACATAATAAGCGTATTCATTGACAAAAGCGGAGAAATACGCGAAATAACAGTATCTGTAGACACGTATTCGGGAAAAGTTGAAGAAATTATACGCGACAGCCTTAACCCTACGGAAATTAAGCTTGACGGAAAATATTTCAAATTTGCAAATCGCCTGTCTGGTGAAAATCAAAGTTCTGCGGATATAAAAACAGGTACGAGAATACAAGTGTTTTTTGACTTTAACGGAAGAATTGCGGACATTGAAAAGGACGCGTTTTCATCCGAGCATTTGGGCTATCTTGTAGATATGAAGCCGGACAGCGTTCATCTCAGAGAAAATGTATACCTAAAGCTTTTGACAGATAACGACGAAATGCTCTCGACAAAGCTTTCGGATAAAGTAAATTTAAACAAGGTAAGAATGGATGATACCTCCGCAATGGTGCAGCTCGGCTATACAAACGGAAGCCCTATGAAGCGCCAGATTGTTAAGTACATCTATGACAAAGAGACAGACTGTATAACAGACCTTACCTCGGTTGACGAGAGCATAGACCAGTCGCAGGACGGTTTTTACAAATTCCAAAATCTTACGGCGGGTATGCTTAACCATTACCGCGCGTCTACAATGAGCTTTAAGGGCAAGCTTTTGCTTAATGCCGCAACGGTTGTTTTTGTGGTGCCGAACGAAGCAAGCCGTGACAATGAGGACGCATACCGCGCAATGCAGCCGTCATATTTTGACGACGGCACAAATACGGTAACCTTTGACGCGTACGGCTCGAAGAAAAACAACCCCGTTGCCGAGGCGCTTGTTGTGGTAACGGACGGAAACGTTGAAAAGACCTATAAATACACAAGCGTTATAGTAATTAAAAAGATTGAAAAAAGGCTTAAGGATGGCGACTATCAAACCTTTGTAACGGCATGGCGCAGAGGCGCTGAAGAAGGATATTTTGCAGACGGCGACGCACTTGAAATAAGCGGCGAGCCGTTAGGACGCGGAGATGTGCTTGAGGTGGGCTTTAACAAAAGCAATGAAATTGTTATAGCGCGCCGTGTGTTTGACGCCGATTTAAGGGCGTTTGATTCGCGCTTTACGCAAAATCCGACAGACGCAAACCAGGTTGCGGCAGACAGGTATCTTTACGGTACGGTGGATTATTTTAACGAGGCTGTAATGACCGTTGCAACCGTTGACCTTGCGCCCGGGGCACAAACCGCGTATGAGCATTACCCGGTTTCGGGGCTTACGGTGTACGAATATAACACGGAAAACGGCAAGCCCGAAATAATAAAAACAGATTCCTCCGTAATACATGACGAGAAGAATAACAACTATCCGGCAAAGATATTTTTATACACCAAAAATGCGGTTGCGCAGTTTGCAATCGTTTATCATGATTAAGGAAGGGAAGGGGTTTTATGAAAAGAATTATTGCTGCGCTGTGCGCGGTACTTATGCTTTTTACAAGCGGTGCGGCATATGCCGACAAGGAAATATCGTTTTCAACAAAAAAAGACAATCCGCTTCTTGACCTTCCGATAAGCGAAGAAATAATTATGAAAAACGGCTCTGTTGTATTAGAGGTTGAAAACGGCGAATACCAAAGCTGTATGGCAATGGTAACAGATACCGAAGCTTCGGGAGAAAGAGCGCTTAAAACGGCGGGCGGCTTATTTTTAACAGACCATACGCTTGAAAAAAAGCCAAGTGTGCGCTTAAAGTTTATTGTTGATAAGGAGGACGCGTACAATGTATGGATACGCACCCGCACAACCACAACGACAGACTATATAACAATGTGGACGGATTTGGGAAGCAATGATAACTACACGCTGCAAACGCTGCGCTACGGTGAAAACACAGGCAGCTTTGTATGGAGCAATCTCGGAAAACAGCGCTACGGCGAGGGTGTAAACTACATTAACTTTAAATACCGCACGCATAACAGCGCCATATGGGATAAGGTAATTGTTACCTCCGACCCGAATTTTACGCCCACAGGTAAAGACGACACCCCGTTTGACGAATCGGGCGACGATGTGGCGGTAGACACAAAAAGTATTCCGGTATATCCCACAAAAGGGCAGCACCCGAGGCTGTATTTTACGGCAGAGGAAATACCTGCGATAAAAGAAAAGCTGACAAATTCCTTATTTAAGACAAGCTACGAAAAATTACAGGAGGAGGCAGCCCAGAAAATAAACTGCCCCTTGCCTAAGGATAACAGCGATTACACAAGCTATTCCTCTTACGTAGACGTTTTGACTGCGCGTGCATTTTTATACGCAATAGGGGAGCGCGACGCCTCCTTTGCAAAAGAAACCGTGAAGCTTGCGCGCGATTTTGTGGAAACGGTTACGTTTGACAAGTCAGACACGACCTACGGCTCGCGCTATATGGGAAACACCATGGTAATGGCGGCGTGCGTATACGACTGGTGCTACAGCTCCCTTACAGAGGATGACAAAGATGCGTTTATTAAAAAGCTTACCGAAATTGCCTCTGCAACGGAGGTGGGATATCCGCCGACAAAGAGAAGCTATGTTATATCACACGGAACGGAAAGCCTTATTTACCGTGACCAGCTTGCGCCCGCAATAGCGCTTTACGACGAATTTCCGGATTGGTACAACATTGTGGGAACAATCATTTTCAGCAAGCTTATTCCGGTTAAGAATTTTATAAACTCCTCCGGTACGGACTTTTCGGGAAGTACTTATTCCGAAGCAAGAAACGCAGGTGCGATACACGCCGAAAAAATGATTCATACGCTGGGCTACAGCGACAGCATTTTCGGCGAAGCATATCCTGAAATGTTCCGCAAATTCGTATACGAAAGACTGCCGAACGGTATATGGTTTAAAGAGGGCGATGACTATGCGTGGGACCGCTACCGCCCGGACACAAGAAGCCCGATATACGGAAAAATGCTGAGGTATATGGGCAGCCAATATGACGACCCCGTACTTTTGGGGCAGGGGCTTATAGACCTTGCGCAGATAGGCTACACAACAGACGTATTTGACATTTTAATGACAGATACCTTTGCCGAGGCTTCTGCGCCCACGGAGCTTCCCTTAACACGCTTTACAAAGTATCCTATGTCAACGATGATTGCGCGTACCTCATGGCAAAACGGTATAAATTCACCCACAGCTATGGCGTACGTAAATATGCGCGAGGTAACAGTCGGCGACCACCAGCACCGCGACCTTGGCGCGTTTCAGCTTTGGTACAAGGGCATGCTTGCGCTGGATTCGGGGCTTTACCGCTACAGCGACCATTACTATAACTATCAAATACGCTCGGTTGCACACAATACAATGCTTGTTGATGACCCGAACGAGCCGCCGTATTCAAGATATATTGCAGACGGCGGGCAAAAAGTGCCTTACGGCTTCGGTTCCATTAACGACACGCTTGAAACCGTGGAAAAGAAGATTGACAGCAAGGAGGCTATAACGGCAACCGCAAAAGCAAAGTATATGGGTCCGGACAGCCGCAAGCCGACGTTTTCGTATATATCGTCGGACATATCCGCCGCATATACCGACAAGGTGCCGGAATATGAGCGCAGCGCCGTTTTTATAAATCTTGATAATGCGGATTATCCCGCAGCCTTTATAGTATACGACAACGTAAAGGCAAAGGACGCGGCATTTAAGAAAAAATGGCTGATTCATTCCGAAAGCGAGCCGGAGGTTGACCTTAAAACCAATACAACAATAATAACACGCACCGACAACGGGCAAAACGGAAAGCTTGTGAACAAAACGCTTATACCTTCGGCAGGAAAAGCCGAGATAGAGAAAATAGGCGGCGAAGGTAAAGAGTTTTACGTGAACGGGCAGAATTTCCCCATAAGCGCCGAAGCCGGAATACAGGCAGATATGGGGAAATGGAGAATTGAGGTTTCGCCGAAGGCGGCATCGCAGGAGGACAGATTTTTAAATGCAATGTATGTAACAGATGCCGACCGCGACCTTCCGATACTTCCCATATACCGCGAATACGGCTCTAATTACACAGGCGTAACGATAATGGATAAAATGGTTGTATTTTCAAGCGACCGCGGAAATATTTCTCAAAGCGTAAGCCTTAACATAAGGGATAACGGATATAAAAGCGTGTCGTGCCTTATTACCGATATGGAAGCGGGTATGTGGAAAATAGACGGTAACGGCGTGCAGATAATTGCCGAGGCAAAAAGTGGCGAAAACTGCATAGAATTTGAAGCGGCGCCCGGAAGATATTCTATTACGCGTGCAAGCTCCAATCTTAAGCCGACAGCCGTTTTCCGGAGCGACTACGAGGCGGAGGACTTCGGCGACTTTTCTATAAGAAAAGGAAATAACCTTATGTACCTTCCGAAACCGACAAAGCTTATTGACGGCGCGGCATATACTGCGATTGACGGTATATTTACACAGCTTGGCGCAAGCATTGCACAAAAAACTGAAAACAGCGTAACCCTTGTAACGGATGAAGACATGCTGACCCTTACAAAGGACTCGGACGTATGTATTTTAAACGGCGGGGAAGTAAAAATTTCGCACGCACCGAAAGAGGTTTACGGCGAGCTTTACGCCTGCCCGGCAGATTTTGAAAAGTTTTTAAGTATAAAAGGGTGCGAGTATAACGATGTTGTAAAGCTTTTAAGCTTCTCCGTAATATCGAAAAAACCGCTTGAAGGCGTAGAGATGACAAAGGTTATAAATCCTGTTGAGATTACGGGCAGCCTGCACGATAACACAAACTCTGTAGACAACATTTACGACCGCGATTTAAATACATATTTCTGCTCTGTCGGCACAGACGCATGGGTATTGTACGACCTGGGCAATGTGTATGATGTGTCAAAGCTTATGATGGCATTTTACCGCGGCGAAACAAGAAAAACACTGCTTGATATACAGGTGTCCGAGGACGGGGAAAACTATAAAACCGTATTTTCAGGAAAATCAAACGGCAGCACAAGCGGGCTGCAAAGCTTTAAGGTAAAGGAAAAGGCGCGTTTTGTAAAGGTGCTGTTTCACGGGAATGACAACGGCGTAATGTTTAATTCGATATACGAAATGCTTGTTCTTACAAATTAGCGGCATTGTAAAGGTGTGCGGGAAAACAATTCTGTTTTCCCGCGTGCCCACAGGAAAGGAAGGCACAAAATGCTTAAAAGAAGCCTAAAAACCATAATTTCATTTGTTCTTTCAGCAGCTGTTATGCTTCCGACGGGTGTTTTTTCCGCGTGGGAGGGGGCGGTTACGGTTTCGCCGTCTTTATACGACGCATACAACCCCGGCGCCCTTGAAAAAATTATACGCCCCGCGTCTGTCGTTGCAGACTGCACCGTAACGGCAGATTCGCAAACCGGGGAAACCGTTATACGGATAGATAAGGGAACAAACACTGCAAATACAAACCAGGATGTCGGCACAATGGACCTTTCGGGTATGGTTTGGAAAAACACGGGATATATAGAGATAACCTACGATGTGGAAACAGAACTTGACGAAGCATATGTAAGCGGAGATTTGTTTCAGACGGGGCTTACGCCGAGGTTTGCCGATACAAGCGGCAGGGTGGCGTGGAATTTAAACAAGGCCCCGCACGAGCTTTTCCCGTACAGAACCTACGGCGGAAAACTTACAAACGTTAAATATCTTATGCACGTATGCGGCAAGGATACCACAATAACCGTTTTGGCAAAGGACAGCACCGAAACCGATTACACACAGCTTGGCATTATCGGTGTAAGAACGGATACAAGCGTAAGCAATACGGATTTTACACTTAAAGAGCTCAGACCCTATTCAAGGGTAAGAGGGGCGTCCACGGTAAGGGGAACAATTAAATATTCAAACGTAACAGTGCGCGAGATGTATGACAAGCCGCAGCTTCACAAGGGGTTTTCGGGAACGTCGTACGTTCCGACGGCGGCGTCGAAGCTTGACATAAGCTACTACCTTCCGAGAGAGTATAAGGAGGGCAGGCTTACCTTTGGCGGCGAAACGGTAAAGGAATTTGACCCCGCACTGGATTTCGGCGGCTACACAACAACACTCAGCCTTGAAAATGCGGCTGTGGCAGACGGCACACAGATAATACTGTATGTTGTAAATGCCGACGAAACCGTAACGGAGGAAAGCTTTGCGGTGGATATTATAGAGCCTATAACAGTGCCGCTTCTTTCCGATATTTCAGGCACATACTTAAGAAATCAGCAGATAAGCATTGATTATGAAATACCGCACGAATATCAAAGCGCCGTACTTTCATATAACGGGGATGTTGTAAAAAGCTACACATCCGGCGAAAAAACCGGCGGAAGATACAACACGCTTTTAAACTTAAGCGATTATGACTATACAGGCGAAAATCTGCCGATAGAGCTTAAGGTTACATATAACGGCAGGGAGGATGACGTTATAGAGCGCCTTATCACCGTAAACGAATTTTTCGATACGCCGTATCTTTCGGATATTTCGGGAATATATGTTTGCGCCGACAGCGTGGTTTTGCAGCTTATTTTGCCGGACGACTATGAAAGCGCATATCTTTCCTTAAACGGAAATACCGTTAAAAGCTACAATGCGGCAGAGAACAAAAGCGGCAGATATACACAAAGTGTGCCTCTTTCTGCGGCAAATATTACAGGCAGTGATGCGGCGCTTGCATTAAAAATCCGATATAAGGATCCGTCAAAGGCTGATGATGAGCTTATAAGAATGCTCTACATATACGATGCCGTGAACATATCTGTATTTGCAGACGAGGGGTTTGAAAACGAAGAAACCGCAGTTACAGTACCCGGCGAAATAGAGGTTATAAACGGTATGGCGGATACCGGCAGAGATTCTGCCGTAGCTATGTACGAATCCAAAACAACGGCATGGCAGAGAACAACTATAAACAAGCAAAATACATCGTTTTCAAATGACAGCTTTATTGATATAGAGTACGACGCATATGTTACAAATTATGCTGCGGGTACGGGCATTTTGCTTAAAAATACCGCGGGAAGCTTTTATTCGGGCACGCCCGCGTGGCTTCAGACGGGCGGAAAATTCCTCGACAGCAGCGAGCATACCTATACCACGAACAAATGGTACACGATAAAATACAGAATAATCCCCGGTAAATACCGCAGTGACGGAAAGGGAATAATTTGTTTGTATGTTGACGGCAGCTATGTGGGCTTTAAGCAAATAGCGGTGGACAACGGCCTGGGGCAATTGGGTATAGACCTTTTTAACGGATATGCCACAGGAAAGGTATATATTGACAATGTTAAAATGACAAGCTTTGCGCCAAAATACACTACTTCGGTAAAGCCGATTGACAAAGACGGAAACTACATTGACGCAATAGACTGTATAAACCCGGGCATTGAGTTAACCTTTAACCAGAAAATGAAGGCTGAAACGCTTACCCCAAGTAACGTAAGCTTTAAATCGTTCAGCGGTGCGGAGATAAAGTGCGACATCAGCTACATAAGCGAAACAGGCAAGCTTTATATAAAACCGCTTTCGCGCCTTGCAGAAGGAAAAGAATACAGCATATGTATAGGTGAAAATGTGCAAAGCAATATAGGCACAAGCTACAAAGGCGGGCTGAATATTACGCTTATGTCAAAAGCGGCAAGCGTTCATATAGCCTCCGCAGATGTACAAAATCTTTCATCGCTTTCGGCAAATACAGAGTTTGACGTTTCGGTGACAATGGAAAATAACAGCGCCGCAGTGGCAAAGGGCAATATATTTGCGGCATTTTACTGCGGAGGACGGTTGATGTGCCTTACAAGCACGCCCGTAAACACAAGCACGGCAAGTACACCGTATTCGCTGACGCTTAAAACCCCTGCGGAAATGACCGGAGAAAGAAAGGTTATTGTATACTATACAGCGGGAATAAACGACTACAGCATTTTAGACATAAAGGAAATTTATTAAAGGAGTATTCAGATGAAAGTGCTTACCGACACATACTGCCTGTGCAAGGGAGAAAAACGCAGCATAGGTGAAAAAACGGCATTTCATACCGATAATGCAGTAATAAAAGAGCTTTTGAAAAAAACCGCGCAAAGCGGTATATGCGGCGAGATAGAGGATATATTCTTTTTACCGCTTGACGCCCAAATAACAAAGGAAGCGAACGAAACTTTAAAAAACAAAGAGGCATTAAACGATGAAAGCTACATAATAAAAACAGAAAGCAAAAAAATAAGCGTTTACGCTTCTTCAACGCGCGGATTTTTATATGCGGCGGGCTCATTGTACCGCCGCTGTGACGGTGGCATATGTGAAGGGATTATACTTAACATCCCGCTGTGCGAGGTGCGCGGAGTAAAGCTTTATCTTCCGTCAAGAGAAAACATGGGCTTTTTCAGGGAATTTGCGGATATGTGTATGCACTACGGCTACAACACAATGTATGTGGAGGTAGGCGGGGCAATGGAATATAAGCGTCACCCCGAAATTAACGAGGGATGGGTGGAATACTGCGAAATTTTCCGTGAATATAACGGAAAAACGGACGATGTGCAAAATATAGGTCCCTTTAATAAAAATTCCATTCACATTGAAAACGGCGGCGGTAAATATCTTACACAAAAAGAGATAAAGGAGCTTCTTTTATACTGCCGTGAACGTGGGATAGAGGTCATCCCCGAAGTGCCGAGCCTTTCACATTCGGACTACCTTTTAACAAGGCATCCCGAGCTTGCGGAAAACAAGATTGACCCCGTTCCCGATGTATACTGCCCGTCAAATGAAAAGGTATACGAGCTTTTGTTTGACGTGCTTGACGAAATTGCAGAGGTGTTCGAGCCAAAAACCGTGCATATTGCGCACGACGAATGGTATGCGATGCCGCTTTGCGAAAAATGCGCAAAAAAAACGGCGGCAGACTTATTTGCGGGCGACGTGCAAAAAATCCGCGATTATCTTTTTAAAAAGGGCATTAAAACAATGATATGGGGCGACAGGCTTTTAAACGGACACAGAAAAAGCGGCGAGCCGTGGATAGGCGGCGGTGTGCGCGTGCGAAAGGTTAAAAGCAACCGCACCGTAAATGTACGCGGAAAGCTTTACCCAATATATAACGAATACTGGGGGGAGGAAACAGAGACCTCACACGGGGGAACGCTTTACCACTGCCCGCCCACGTACGAATGTATAGAAAAAATCCCCGCCGACGTTTTGGTTATGAACTGGTCGTTTCGCACAATGTGCGGTGACAAAATTTCCGATTATGAGCTTCATAAGCACAAGCTTTGGAGCATATACGGAAACTTTAATTTCGGTATGACGGAATTTGAAAACTGGTTTGAAAGAGTAAAAGACGGAGTACACGGTATTGCAATATCCAACTGGAGCAAGGTTGACCGCGAGCATATGCAAAGAAATGCGATATTTTTGTCAATGGTGTACGCTGCAATTATGCTGTGGAATAGGGATTTTGATGAAACAAAGAGTGCAAAAAACATTGTAAAAGCCGCAGATGATCTGTTTAATTACCATTACAAAAAAATTAAAAAGGGCAGCTATGTAAGAATAGTTCACACGTCGGATGTTTGTATAGAGCATCCTGCGTTTGCGGACGGATACGGAATAGTTAAAGAAGATTTTAAAATGGGCAGTTATAAAATTGTATATGACAGCGGTGAAGAACAAATAGAGGATATAATCTGGGGTGATAATATAGGCCCGTCAAAGGGGCTCTCGGCAGGCGCTGAAACAATGCTTGACGGTATGACCGCGGCAAGCACCTACACGCGCGAGCCGACATATACCTGTAATTACATTTTAGGCGGAGATAAGCTTTATTACGAGCTTATAGTGCCTGTTCGCCGCGGAGCAAAAAAGGTTATACCCGAAATACTTGAAAAATACAGCGGAAAGCTTGAAATAAAAAGCACGGAAATAATAAACAGCTAAAGGAATGGGGAACGTATGGAAATTAAAATGCTGCCGGGCGAATACTGGTGGGGCGGAGCGGTAGATTGGGGAAAGGAAATGCCGCTTTGCGGCTCGTCAGACTTTTGCGCGGACTTGTCGGGCGGGGAAAAGGATCAATGCTCGCCTGTGTTTTTATCGAGCAAGGGACGGTATATTGTGTGTGAAAAGCCGCCTAAGGTTGAGTTTAAAAAAGGAACAATAAAAATAGACGAAGGCTGCGCGCCCCGTCTGTTTGAAACGGGCGGCGGTCTTAAAGAGGCGCACCTGGCACTTTCAAAAAAGCATTTTAAAAATGACGGACGCATACCCGACGAAAGTTTTTTTGAAATTCCGCAGTACAACACATGGATAGAGCTTATGTACAATCAAAACCAAGAAGACATTCTTTCCTATGCAAACGAGATTGTTAAAAACGGTATGCGCCCCGGTATTCTTATGATTGACGAGGGCTGGTCGGAGGATTACGGCGTGTACGATTTTTACCCGGGGCGTTTTCAGAATCCGAAGGAAATGTTAAGAAAGCTGCACGCGCTCGGCTTTAAGGTTATGCTTTGGGTAACACCCAATATTTCGCCCGACAGCAACGCCTTTCGTTATCTTCGCGATACGGATTATCTTGTGAAGGATAAGGACGGAAAGATTGCAATAAGAGAATGGTGGAACGGCTACAGCTGTGTGCTTGATTTATCCAACCCGCAGGCGCGCAAATATCTGGAGGAAAAGCTTTGCGCACTGATGCGAAAATACGGTATTGACGGCTTTAAGTTTGACGCCGGCGACACATATATGTATTGTGACTGTGACAAAAGTTTTAAGCCGGGCGGCGCCGTTCAAAGCACAAAGCAATACGACCTGTTTGCTGCAGATTACAAATTTAACGAGCTGCGCGCCGTTTGGGATATGGGCGGAGAGCCGATAGTGTGCCGCCTTCAGGACAAAAAACATTCATGGAACGACACAGGGCTTGACTGTATTATTCCGAATATGATAATGCAGGGGCTTTTGGGCTATTATTACGGCTGCCCCGATATGATAGGCGGCGGTGCATACGGCAGCTTTTTGGAAAAAGGATTTAAGCTTGATGAAGAGCTTTATATAAGGTGGCTCGAGGCAAGCCTTCTTTGCCCGATGCTTCAGTTTTCAATAGCGCCGTGGCGCGTACTGAAAAAAGAAAACTATGACATTGTAAAAAAATATATAGCCTTCAGGGAAAGGTTTACCCCATATATAATACAGCTTGCCAAGGAAGCTGCGCTCGGAAAGGGACCTGTTCTGCGGCCTATGGCATATGAATATCCGCAGGGAGGATATGAGGAATGTAAGGATATGTATATGCTGGGCGACAGATACATTGTTATGCCGATTGTAAAAAAAGGCGAAAACGAGTGCACGGCAAATCTCCCGCCGGGGAAATGGAAGGGTACAGACGGAAAAATATATGAAAACAGCGCACGCCTTTGCCAAAAGCCGGGCGGGCTTATGATTTTGGAAAAAGCCTGAAAGGAGTTTTGTAATATGAAAATACTTAAGCTGTATCAGCACGAAGAAGACAAAAACATAGACTACGGCTCAGACAGCCCTCTTTTAAAAGAAATTAAAAAAAAATACGGGTGCGACGAGGTTGTTCTCGGCGATAACAAAACGGAAGCGGAAATTGCGGATATTATAAGAGAATATGACGTTCTTCTTACAATGTGGCGCAGCCCGCATATACCGAACGAACTGGCGCAAAACCCCGGAAAGCTTCGCTGGATATGCAATATTACGGGTGAAATATCGCGCTGGATTGATATAGATATAGTACAAAGCCCGCACATAACCGTAACAAACTGGGGAAATGCGCCGTCTTACGGGATAGCGGAGGGCGCGTTTGCACTTTTGATGGCGGTTATAAAGGAAATACCGCTGCACATAAAAACCACGAAAGACAGAACCGACACCGACTGCACAAAGCAGCAGGCATCGCTATATAAAAAACACATAGGAATATACGGAATGGGCGCAATAGGCGGCAAGTTTGTCGAATTTTTAAGACCGTTCGAGCCGATTGTATATACCTACGACCCTTATGCTGCATCAATCCCCGATGGAGTTACAAGGGTAGAAAACCTGGAGAAGCTTTTTGACGTTTCACAGATTATAGTAATACACGCAGGGCTTACACCGCAAACGCGCGGCAGCGTAAAAAAAGAGCATTTGGCGCGCATTCCGGACGGCGGCATAGTAATAAATACGGCGCGCGGGCAGATAATCGATTACGATGCCATAAAGGCGGAAATAATGTCGGGCAGGCTTCGCGCCGGGCTGGATGTTGTAACAGACAAAAATATGCCGGAAGAAAACGACCCTATACGTGACTGTGATAATGTAATATTTACAAATCATCACATAGGTACGGGAAAATGGGGAACAGACCCGCAAACACTTGATTTTGCATCGTTGAATTGTCTTGAAAATTTACAAAGATTCAGGGAGGGTAAAGCGCTTAAGTTTATAATGACCCCGGCGCGATATAAAATTTCAACTTGAAATGGAGTTTGAAAATGGACAAGATATTGATAGATTTAACAAAAACCGACGGTAAAATTAAGCCGATGAACGCTGTAAACAACGGACCTACGGCACCTGATATAAGATGCTCGTACACTTCGTTTGACGCGTACAAGGCGGCAAATATTCCGTATGCAAGAAATCATGACGCATCGTTTTTTTCCGATTATGGCGGAGAGCATACGGTAGATGTACACCGGATATTCAAAAATTTTGACGCAGATGAAAACGATCCGTCATCATATGTTTTTGAGCCTACCGATGAATACATAAAAACAACGCTTGACGCGGGAACAAAGATTTTTTACAGGCTGGGAGCGTCTATCGAACACGGTTATAAATATGGAACAAAAGTTCCGAAGGATTTTTCCAAGTGGGCAAGAATATGCGAGCATATTATAAGGCATTACAATGAAGGGTGGGCAAACGGCTTTAAGTACGATATTAAATACTGGGAAATATGGAACGAGCCGGACTGCTATAATCACGATGGCTCGCGCCCATGCTGGCAGGGTACGGATGAACAGTTCACAGAGCTTTATATTGTTGCGGCAAAGCATCTGAAAAAGTGTTTTCCGCACCTTTATATAGGCGGACCGGCATTTGCAAGCATTTGGTCTGAAAGCTTTGTCGATATGTTTTTGAAAACGGCGGCAAAGGAAAATGCCCCGCTTGATTTCTTTTCATATCATTGGTACGGTAATAATATTGAAGATTTAAGGCAAACAATTGCCGCTGCAAGGGAAAAGCTTGACGGCTGCGGTTTTAAAAACACCGCGGCAATTCTTAACGAGTGGAATTACGTAAAAGGTTGGGTTGCGGACGATTGGAAATATTCCTTAAAAAAAGAAAGAGAGCTTAAAGGAGCGTCATTTATTGCGGCGGCAATGTGTACCGGACAGGCAATGCCGCTTGATATGCTGATGTATTACGATGCAAGGCCGTGCGGAATGAACGGTATTTTCAAGTATGAAACCTATGAATGTCTAAAAGGGTATTATACGTTTATGATGTTTAAGGAACTGAGAAGTCTTAAAAAATATGTTTTGACCAAGGGGCAGTGCGAGGATATCTATTCGTGCGCAGCCACAGACGGGAAAAACAGCGCAGTTATGCTTACGTATTATAATGACGACGATACGCTGCCTTCTAAAAAAGTTTCGGCTGTGTTTTTATCAAAATCAAAGACAAGCCGGGCAGAAGTTTATGTTTTGGACGAAAAGCTTAATTTAGAGCTTGACAGGGAAATGTATTTTGATACAAACAAGTTTTCGATCTGCCTTGATATGCAGCTTCATTCGTCGGTGCTTATTAAGCTGTATGAAAACTAAGGGGCGGAAAAATGAAATATAGGTGGAAAACAATAAGCAGTCTGGAAAAAATATTTTTTCATAATTTTGATGCGCTTAAAGAAGAAACGCACGGGTCAATGTTTAAAAATGAAATATATTCTTTTCAGCTTGCCGGAGAATTTAAAAATACAGAATTGGTAAAGACAACGTGTAAAATAGAAATCGAAAGCGAGATTGCACCGTACATAAGTCTTTATTCCGTAGGCTACGTTCCGAACGATTTGCCGACTATTGAAATAGATGATGACGACGAGTATTTAACAAAAGAACCCGGACTTTTTCCGGATCCTCTTTTCAGAATAAGAGATAATACGTTTACACTTTGCGACCATCAGGTGCGCGGCGTTTGGGTATGCACAGAGCCGAAAGGTGAAATAAGCGGATGCTTTGACATAAAACTTAAGATATACGACAAAAACAGTAATCATTTGGAAACACTTGTGTATTCGCTTAAAATCATAGATACAAGTCTTCCGGAGCAAAGGCTTATAAATACAGGCTGGTTTCACGGGGATTGTATAGCGCTTTTGCATAATACCGAAATAGGCAGCAAGGAATACTTCAGTATTTTGGAAAAGTATTTAAAGGTCTACGTTAAGTTTGGACACAATATGATTCTTACCCCCATGTTTACACCGCCGATTGACACTGCCGTAGGGAAAGAACGACTTACAAATCAGCTTGTTTGCGTGCGAGTTAATGACGGAAAGTACAGTTTTGATTTTTCACCTCTTAAAAAGTGGATGAACATTTGCAGCGCAAACGGAATAAAATATTTTGAATTTTCGCACCTTTTTACACAGTGGGGCGCAAAATACGCGCCGAAGATTATGGCATATGACGCTGCGGAATACAAACGCATTTTCGGCTGGGAAACGAAAGGGGATTCAGCCGGATATATACGCTTTTTAGAGGCTTTTTTGCCGCGCCTTGTTGCGTTTTTAAAAGAGGAAAAGGTTTTTGAAAGATGCTTTTTCCATATTTCCGATGAACCGGACGGCAGCAAAGAACACAAAAAAAGGTACGGCAGGGCAAAGGATTTGATTGTGCGCTATATACCGAAGGATAGAATTTTTGATACAATAGACGAGTACAGCTATTATAAAGAGGGAATAATTAACTGTCCGATTGTGGCGATTGACCGCATTAAGGATTTTACGGAAAATAATGTGCCGCGGCTTTGGGCATATTATTGTATGGCACAGCGGAAAAATGTGGCAAACCGCTTTCTTGCGCAGCCGTCGTACCGAAACAGAATTTTAGGGCTTCAGCTGTACAAGTACAACATAGAAGGTTTTTTACAGTGGGGATTTAATTTCTGGCTGTCTGCCGGGGCGCAAAAGGTTATAGACCCATACAAAAATACAACAGCCGATATGTCTTTTCCCGGCGGAGATCCGTTTGTCGTATATCCTCTTGACAAATTTTTTGAGGTAGTGTGTTCCTTACGTCTCTATGTATTTAACGAGGCGCTTCAGGATATGCGCGCGCTTTATTTTTTGGAGCAGCACCTCGGGCGCGATAACGTGCTTAAATTGCTTTCCGATATTGACGGATTTGAGGTCTATCCCAAAAACGAAGAATATATTTTAAATCTGCGCAGCCTTATAAACCGAAAAGCCGAAGAAATAATAAACGGTTGACTTTATAAGAAAACGGGTTTATAATAATTAGAAATTCATTTTGGGCATAGGACTCGGAAAGGAGAAAAGATGTTTGATATAAACCAGGCAGAGTATCTTTTCAGGATATTTATTGCCGCATTGTGCGGCGCAATGATAGGCTATGAAAGAAAAAACCGCGCAAAAGAGGCGGGCATAAGAACGCATTGCCTTGTGGCTATGGGTGCGGCGCTTATGATGATTGTGTCGAAATACGCATTTTTTGATGTTCTGGCGCCGAACTTTAAGGGCGCGGCGGACATTAAGCTTGACCCCTCACGCGTGGCGTCAAACATTGCAAACGGGATAGGCTTTTTGGGTGCGGGAATGATTTTCGTACAAAAACGCACCGTCACGGGTCTTACCACGGCAGCGGGAATTTGGGCAACCTCGGGCATCGGTATGGCGATTGGCAGCGGAATGTATTTTATCGGGATTTCGGCAAGCGTGGTTGTGCTTTTGATGCAAATATTTTTGCACCGCGGGTATAAATGGCTTGAAATGCCTACACACAGGGTACTTAACATTAAAAATGTTGATACGGAAGGCTTTAACAAAAATATCAGAGAAGAATGTGAGAGCCGGGGCATATCGATAAGCTTAAGCACGGTGACAAAAAATACGGAAACAGGCACAAAAAATTATGTTTATGCGATAGAGCTGCCGCCGCAGCTTGATGAGGAAGAGCTTTTAAAGCTTGTGCCTTACGAGTGCAGCATAAAGCTTGAGTAGGAGGATGCTTATGAAAACAAAAGACAAAAAGATATGCTTTATAGGCGACAGTATAACAGAGGGTGTGGGTGCGTCCTCGAAGGAAAAATGTTATGTAAGCGTTTTTGAAAAGATAAGCGGCGCGGATGTTACAAATCTTGGAATAAGCGGCACGCGTATAGCGCGGCAGCAAAAAAATATGATAAATGAAATATGGGACAGTAACGAATTTTTAACGCGCGTTGATAAAATTCCCAAGGATACACAGATAATAGCAATATTCGGCGGCACAAACGATTACGGACACGGTGACGCGCCGTTTGGAAATATGAACGACAGAACCGCAGACACCTTTTTCGGGGCGCTTCATATGCTGAGCGCTGCCGTTATAGAAAGGTTTCCCGCGGCAACCGTCTTTTTTATGACGCCGCTTAAACGTTACGACGAATACCAAAATAACGCCTCAAATTCATTAACACTTGAGTCATACGCCGATGCTGTAAAAAGTGTGGCGAAGTACTACAGCATACCGGTGCTTGATTTATATGCCGAGGCGGGAATGCAGCCTTGTATAGAGGCGCAAAACAAGTATTATTTTGCAGACGGCGTTCATCCGAATGATAACGGACACGAGAGGGTTGCAAGAAAGGTTATGGAGTTTATAAAAAATCTTTGATAAAAATATACGGAGAAAATTTATGGAAAAGCGGCTTTTATGGGCAATGGAAATACAAAGCCTTGCACAGGCGGGGCTTGCGTATACGGACAACGTCTACGATATAGAAAGATATAATCGGCTGAGAGAGATTTCTGCCGAAATGATAAGCGAACAAAGCGATATACCACTGAAAAAGGTCAGGGAATTATTTTGCAATGAAACCGGTTATCAAACGCCTAAAATAGATACGCGTGCGGCAGTTTTTAAGGACGGGAAAATACTTTTGGTTCACGAAAATAACGGTACGTGGTCGCTCCCCGGCGGGTGGTGCGATGTTTTGGAGTCTGTAAGGTCGAACACCGAAAAGGAAGTGCGCGAAGAAGCCGGGCTTGAGGTTAAGGCAACAAAGCTTATTGCGATTCAGGACAGAAACAAGCACAATCTGCCTGTGTACGCATACGGCGTGTGTAAAGTGTTTATACTGTGCAGCCTTATAGGCGGCGAATTTCATAAAAACTCCGAAACGGTGGAAACAGGTTTTTTCGGCTTGGAAGAGATTCCGAAAAACCTTGCGGAGGAAAAAACGAATCTTAAACAGATTGAAATGTGTTTTTCCGCTTATAACAGCAGTACGTGGCAGCCCTTGTTTGATTAGGCAATGCCTAAAATAAATAAACCGAAGCCCATTCCTTTGACGATTGCGAAGAATGGGTTTTCTTTTTACACAAAAAACTTTACATTTAACGCAAAGCGTGCTATTATAATGTATTATAGTGGGCGTAGATGCCAGACTTTTAAAGGTTCGGTGCTTATGATAAATGATGAAAAGATACAGTTTGGAACAATAATACGGATTTTATTTTCGCTTTTTCCGCTTCTTTTTGGGATGCCTACCGTGGCGATGGTTCTGTGTGCCTATAACATAGCGATGACGTTTATTATGATAGGTCCGTTTAACGCGGCGCTGGGTGCGCTTTCGTCGGTGCTTATTTCAGTTTTGTTTTACGGTATGCTTTCGCCGGGAGCGGATGTGCAGGGTGTTTTCCTCGGAGCGGAGGCGGTGCTGTGTGCCGCCGCGTGCACATATGCGGTTGTGAAGAAAAAGGGCTTTTTTACAGGCATTTATATGTCTGCGGCAGCGTATTTGGTTCTTTCGGTGGCAAATCTTCGTATTCTTTCGTCAAAGGCAGGGCAAAGCATTGCGGATTTTCTTACTGCCGCACCGCTTGAATTTTTAAAAACGCAGGCAGAGACGGTTTCCGCGGGAAACGCCGTTTCGGCGGATAACATAACAAAGCTTATAGACTATATCGGAAAAATAACTGTTATGCTGCTGCCGTCGGTGCTTGTTGTAAGCTCTGTTGTTGTGGGCTATATTGTTATGTGGTGTGTGGCGGTCTCTCTGAAAAGGACCCCTCTTTCGATGGACCATTCGTTTGCACAATTAAAAATGCCCAAAAGTGCGTTTTTTGTAATGCTTGCCGTTTTTTTGCTGTGGCATATCGGCGGCAAAGCGGCAGGGGTTTTGGGAAATGTTTTTGCAATTCTTTGGGCTTTGTTTTTTATCTGTGCGGTGTCTTTGGTTGACTTTTTCTTAAGAAAAGCAATTAAACCCGCATTTTTGAGGGTAATTATACATTTTGTAATATATTCGGTTTTTTCGGTGCTTGTACGCATAAATCCGTTTGTTAACATTTTTGTGCTTTATGTGATTTTGGCATCGGTGGATTCATTTGTTGATTTAAGGCGTTTCTTTAAAGAGCGGGCGGTGAATGATGAAAAAGAAGAATAACAACACTAACAACATTGATTTTGCGCGGCAGTTTTTGTCTGTTATACCTGCGGCGGTTATATTTGCGGTTGCGGCGATCCTTTTTGAAAAAAATACGGCATTGTCGGCAGTTGTAATGCTGTGTTCGGCATTTATAATGTGTGAAAAGCTGATTTCAAGAATAAACAGCATACGAAAAATGCGCGAGTATATGGATAACGAGCCTGAAACGGACGGCGCGCAGAATAACGAGTCGCTTTTCAGAACACTTAACCCGATTGCCGGTATACGTATGGACGGAAGCATTGCATGGTACAACACACCGTTTAAGGAACTTTTTAACGTTGTGGCAGATAAGCGCATATCGGATTTGTGCCCCGAAATAAAGCTTTCAAAGCTTTATGAGGCGGAAAACATAGAGAATTTGACGATAAAAATAGGCGACGATACCTATCTTGCGCGGATGATTGTAAAAAGAAAGGTTACGCCGGATCATGCGGCGGTTATGCTTCATCTTGAAAAGATAACCGAGCTTGTAGAGCTCAGGGAGGAAATTAAAAACGGGCAGTACGCTGTTGCCGAGATTGCGGTTGACAACTATGACGAGGCAATAGAGGACGTTTCGGACGAAGAAAGAATAGATATAATCACCCTCCTTGAAAAAAACATTATCGGTTGGGCGCAGGATGTAGGCGGACTTATAAAAAAACTGGAAAAAGACAAGTACACCTGTGTTTTTACAAGAAAGCAGCTTAACACCTTTACGGAAAACAAATTTAAAATATTGCAGGATGTAAAAACCTTTAACGCTTCTACCAGAATACCGCCCACTATAAGCATCGGAATAGGTGTGGGTGAAGATACTTTGCACAGCTGTGACATTTCGGCAAAAAAGGCGCTTGAAATGGCACTTGGGCGCGGCGGCGACCAGGCGGTTATAAGGGAGGACGGGAAGTTTCGCTATTTCGGCGGCAATTCCAAAGAAACGGAAAAACGCACACGTGTAAAGGCGCGCATTATGGCACATAACCTGCGCGAGCTTATGAGCAGTGCGGACAATGTTTTGATAATGGGGCATAAAAACAGCGATACAGACGCCGTAGGCGCAGCAATCGGAATTGCCGGTATGGCAAATTTCATAGGAAAAGAAGCAAAAATTTTGCTTGCAACACAGGACGACACGGTGCATCTTCTGCTTAAAAAAATAGAAGAAAATCATTACCATGATAACCTGTTTATGGGAAAAGGCGGTGTGCGCGAGTTTCTGCGCCCGAAAACACTGCTTATAGTATGCGATACCCACGTTCCGCAGTATACCGAAATGCCCGAACTTTTGGAAAATGTAAAAGCAAAGGTTGTAATAGACCACCATCGGCGCAGTGAAAGCTTTATTTCAGGGGCAGACCTTGTCTATCACGAGCCTTTTGCGTCCTCCGCATGCGAAATGATTGCAGAAATTATGCAGTATTTTGACCCTAAATATTCGGTTTCCACAATTGATGCGGAGGCGCTTTACGCAGGTATTGTCATGGACACGAAGAACTTTATGTTTAAAACGGGCGTACGAACGTTTGAGGCTGCAGCGTATCTTCGAAGCGCGGGAGTGGATACGCTGCGGGTTAAAAGGCTGTTTAGGGAATCCGTGGAAAATTACAAGCTTAAGGCGTGCATTGTAACCGAAGCGCAGATATACCGCGATAATATAGCAATATCGCTTTTCCCCGGCTCTGTTCCGCACGTTATAATAGCAGCTGCTGCAGATGAGCTTTTGGAAATAACCGATATGAAGGCGTCGTTTGTGGTGGCACGCAGCGAAAACGGCAAAATTATTGTCAGCGGACGTTCGTTAGGCGAGATAAATGTTCAGCTTGTGCTTGAAAAGCTTGGCGGCGGCGGG
This sequence comes from uncultured Clostridia bacterium, assembly GCA_934476455.1. Taxonomy (GTDB): domain Bacteria; phylum Bacillota; class Clostridia; order UMGS1883; family UMGS1883; genus UMGS1883. The sequence goes on from CAKSNY010000001.1 coordinate 125,543, forward strand.
CATATGATGGTTGCCGGCGCTCAGGTGGACGGAGCATCGGTAACAGATGTGGGGGAAGAACTTAAAAAGGCTATTGACGAGATTTTAGCATAGAAAGGACGAATTATAATGAAAGTTGTATTGTTGACAGATGTTAAAGGACATGGAAAAAAAGGTGATATTGTAGAGGCAAGCGACGGCTATGCACGTAATTTTTTGCTGCCGCGCAAAATGGCAGAGGTGGCAACAGCCGGTGTTCTTAATAACATAAAGGGAAAGAACGAGTCGGCGGCATTCCACAAGCAGCAGGAGCTTGCTGCCGCAAAAGAAACGGCGGCAGCGCTTGAAGGGAAGAAAATAGTTCTTCGCGGAAAGGCAGGGGAAAACGGCAAGCTTTTCGGAAAGATTACAAATCAAAATGTGGCGGAGGCCGTTAAAATGCAGCTGCACCATATTATTGACAAAAGAAAAATTGTTCTTCCCGACGGTATAAAAACAATCGGGGAAACAAATGTGGAAATAAAAATTTACCCTGAAATTTCCGCAACGATTAAAGTGCTTGTCGAAGCCGAATAAGAATAAGAAGCGGGTGGTTTAAATGGATGCGACCATAGGAAGAACTATGCCGTATAACCTTGAAGCCGAGGCTGCCATTTTAGGCAATATGATTCTTGATGAAAAAGCGCTTGTTATGGCAATGGACAAGCTTGATGAAGATTCGTTTTATGCAACGGCAAACAAAACAATATTTAACGCTGTTTCACAGCTTTTTGAAGAGGGCATTCCGGTAGATATTGTAACGCTTTCCGATAAGCTCGGAGATAAGCTTGAAAGCGTGGGCGGTATCGGCTATATTACCAAAATGGTAAATAACGTCTTTACAAAAGAAAATCTGGCGCAGTATATAGAAATTGCAAACGATAAAAAAAAGCTGAGAAGCCTTATAGACGCCTCCGGTCAGATAATAGATATGTGTATGAAAGAGGAGGATTCCACAGACGAAATTGTGGACAGATGCGAGCAGCTTATCTTTAATATATCGGAGCAGGGAAGCGCTGCCGGATTTACGCATATCGGCGAGGTTGTAAAAAGCTCTCTTGCGCTTATTGATGAACTTAAAAAGCGCGGCGGAAATATAACAGGAATTAAAACGGGCTTTACCGGGCTTGACAATGCAACGGCGGGGCTTCAGAACAGTGACCTTATAATTTTGGCGGCGCGCCCCGGTGTCGGGAAAACAAGTTTTGCTTTAAACATACTTGAAAACGCCGCAATAAGAGAAAAGGTACCGGTGGCTGTTTTTTCGCTTGAAATGAGCAAGGAACAGCTTGTAAACAGAGTTATATCAAGTGAGGCGCTTGTAGAATCAACACGGCTGAGAGTAGGCAATATCGATGCAAACGATATGCAAAGAATTGCACATTCTTTGCGTGATATTATAACGGCACCGATATATATTGACGATACGCCGGGGGTTACCGTAGCAGAGATAAGGGCGAAATGCCGTCGTCTGAAAATGGAAAAGGGGCTTGGGCTTGTTGTTATAGACTATCTTCAGCTTATGGAGGGAAAAGGCGAAAGCCGTGTTCAGGCTGTCAGTGCTATGTCGCGCTCGCTTAAAATAATGGCAAAGGAATTAAACGTTCCTGTAATTACGCTTTCTCAGCTTAGCCGTGCGTCGGAAAAACAGGCGCGCAGACCGGTTTTAAGTGACCTTCGCGAAAGCGGTTCAATAGAGCAGGATGCAGACATTGTAATGATGCTGTGCCGTCCGCCCGAGGAGGAAGGCTCGGAAGAAAACGCCGGAAACATTGTGGAATGTAATCTTGCAAAAAACCGTGCCGGTGAATGCAGCACAATAAACCTTGCATGGCGCGGTGAGTTTACTAAATTTATGAACCTTGACAACCGCAATTAAGGAGCAAAATGTATGCTTATACAAGATGTGGAAAAAACCGTTGAAGGCTACGGTATGCTGAATAACGGCGACAGTGTTATATGTGCGGTTTCCGGCGGGGCGGATTCTGTGTGTCTGCTTTATGTGATGCTTGAACTGAGAAACAAATATAACCTTACGCTTTATTGCGCAAATGTAAATCATAAAATTCGCGGAGAGGAAGCAAACCGCGACAGCTTGTTTGTAAAAGAGCTTTGTAAAAAAGAGGGCATAGAGCTTTTTTACAGGGAAATTGATGTTCCGAAGCTTTCAAAGCAGCGGCGCATAGGTGAAGAGGAATGCGGCAGACAGGTAAGGTATGAATTTTTTGACAGTATTTCAAAAAAACTTTGCAATGCGAAGATAGCAACTGCCCATAATTCGGGAGATAATGCGGAAACGGTACTGTTCAGGCTCGCACGCGGAACAGCGGGAAAGGGGCTTTGCGCAATACCGCCCGTAAGGGGAAATATTATTCGGCCGCTGCTTTTTGTTTCACGCTCTGAAATTGAAAAATACCTAAAAGAAAAAAATATAACATGGGTCGAGGATTCTACCAACAAATCCGAAAAATATGCGCGGAACAAAATACGCGCGTCCGTTATTCCGGTGCTTGAAGAAATAAATCCGGAGGCGCAGAAAAAAATTGCACTGGCAGCGTCACTTACCGCCGACGACTGCGCATATCTGGATAATATTGCAGCAGTATGCGAAAAAAATATATTTTGCGAGAAAGGACTTGACACAACCTCCTTCTTAAAAGAAAATATTGCAATTCAAAGGCGGATTGCACAATCCGTTATGAAAAAAAGCGGTGTTCGGGAAATAACGAACGTGAAGATTAACGACTTTATATCGCTATGCACGGGGGATAACGGAAAAACGCTTGACATAAACAAAGAACATTTTTTTGAAAAGACGGGGGGCTATGTTGCAAAAGTGAAGCGGCAGCCCGATATGTCTTATTTAAAAAAACTTGAAACAGACGGTATCATTGTTGAAAAAAATTGGGAAATAAGGGCAAAAATTGTTGACAAACCGATAAAAAAGCGCGATAATAATACTGCTGTGTTTGACGCGGACAAGCTTTCTGGTCCGTTTTTTGTGAGAACACGAAAAACTGGTGATCGGATGAAGGTTTTGGGCATGGGAAAAAGCAAGCGGCTGAGCGATATTTTTTCAAATGCCAAAATACCACCGTCAAAAAGAGACGAAATACCGATTATTGAAAAAGACGGTGATATACTGTTTTTATGCGGACTGCGCCAATCGTCGGATTATGCACCGCAAAAAGGAACACACAGCTTTTTAATTTTCGAATATATTACGAAGGAATGGTAAAATCTATGCCCAGAATTGATGACGCTATAGGTAAGGTTTTAATAACAAAGCAGCAGATTGAAAAAAGAAACCGTGAGCTTGCAGATATTATTAACCGCGATTATGAAGGTAAAGAGGTTATGCTTGTTTCGATTTTAAGCGGCGGATTTATTTTTGCTGCCGATATTATACGCCTTTTGAATATTCCGGCTACAATAAGCTTTATCTATGCCAGCAGCTACGGAACGGGAACAACCTCGAGCGGAAATGTTGAAATTCGCAGCGGAAAAGGTTTTGAACCCGCCGGAAAGGACATAATAATAGTTGAGGATATAATAGATACCGGAAATACCTTAAAAAAAGTGTCAGAGTACTTAGCAAACGAGGGTGCAAAAAGTGTTGAAATAATGACATTTTTGGATAAACCGTCGCGCAGAATTGCGGATATAAGCGCGAAGTACGTCGGATTTGAAATCCCGGATGAATTTGTAGTCGGTTACGGGCTTGATTATGCCTATAAATATCGCCAGCTTCCGTATGTAGGTGTGATGAAACCGGAATTTTGTGAATAAAATGTAAAATTGATTGCTGCCTTTCGGCAGCGGTGGTATAATCTTAAGCGCCGAGGGTCGGTTCTTCGGTACTTAAAATAAGGGGAGGCGATGTTTTGAAAAGGTCTTTCAGAAGCATCAGTTTATATATAATTTTGCCGCTTGTTGTTATTTTGCTTATGATGCTGACGCTTCGTCAGCCGCAGTCCGGGATTAAAAAATTTTCCGAGCTTGTAGAGGCGGTGGACGCAGGACAGGTTACGAAGCTTGAAATAGGTGATACAAGCACCATTGCGGTTATAGACGGAAAAGAGTATAAAATAGCGGTAACACAGGGAATACTTTTTACCGTTATCGGTGATGAAATTGAAAAACAAATTAAAGACGGAAAGATAGAAACCACCGTGCCCGAACCCGAAACGGTTTCGTGGTGGGTTTCGCTTTTGCCGACGCTTTTGCTTGTTGTAATAATCGGGCTGTTTTGGTTTTCGTTTATGCGCCAGCAAACCGGCGGACATGGCATAGGCAGCTTTGGAAAAAGTAAGGCAAAAACTGCGCTTGACGGGAAAAACAAAGTAACGTTTAAAAATGTTGCCGGCGCTGACGAAGAAAAGAAAGAGCTTGAAGAAATAGTAGAGTTTCTTAAAAATCCGAAAAAATTTATAGACCTTGGTGCAAGGATTCCCAAGGGCGTACTTTTGGTAGGTCCACCCGGAACAGGTAAGACATTGCTTGCAAAGGCTGTTGCCGGCGAGGCAGGTGTACCGTTCTTTTCAATATCCGGTTCGGATTTTGTTGAAATGTTTGTCGGCGTGGGAGCAAGTCGTGTGCGCGATTTGTTTGAACAGGCAAGAAAGAATTTGCCCGCAATTATATTTATAGATGAGATTGACGCGGTCGGTCGTCAGCGCGGCGCAGGCCTTGGCGGCGGACACGATGAAAGAGAACAGACGTTAAACCAATTACTTGTTGAAATGGACGGCTTTGGCGCAAACGAAGGAATAATAATGATTGCGGCAACAAACCGCCCGGACATTCTTGACCCCGCACTTTTGCGCCCCGGCAGATTTGACCGCCAGGTGGTTGTAAGTTATCCCGACCAAAAGGGAAGAGAAGCTATCCTTAAGGTGCATTCTGAAAATAAGCCGATAGATGAAAGTGTTTCTTTGGCTACGGTTGCGAAGGGAACGTACGGATTTACCGGGGCAGACCTTGAAAATCTTTTGAATGAGTCGGCAATTCTTTCGGCGAGAAGAAACAAAAGAACAATTACCGCCGAGGAAATTGACGAGGCAATGCTTAAGGTTGTTATGGGACCTGAAAAGGCAAGCCGTGAACATAATGTTCAGAACAAGAAAAAGACGGCGTATCACGAGGCGGGGCATGCGCTTGCGGCAAGGCTTTTACCGACGCAGGACACAGTGCACCAGGTTTCTATAATCCCGCGCGGAAGAGCCGGCGGATTTACGCTCAGCCTGCCCGACAGTGACAAAAGCTATATTTCAAAGAATGAAATGCTTGAGAGCATTGTTATGATGCTTGCCGGACGTGCGGCGGAGAATATAGTTTTCGGAGAGGTTAATACGGGTGCTTCGAGCGACCTTGACAAGGCAACCGAAACGGCACGCAAAATGGTTATGCAGTATGGTATGAGCGACAGATTGGGATACGTAACGTTTACAAACGGCGACCATGAGGTATTTTTGGGGCGTGACCTTTCGCAGGGCAGAAATTACAGCGAAGCTGTAGCCTCGGTGATTGACGAGGAAATTAAAAGAATTATTGACGAATGTTATAAAAAATGCGAAAAGCTGCTTGCAGATAACAGAGAAAAGCTGGACGCGATTGCAAATGCGCTTGTACACAGAGAAAAACTGGACGGTGCAGAATTTGAAGATGTGTTTAAAAACGGTTTTATTGAAGAGGAGAAAGAGACGGAAAATGCCGAAGGCGACCTTACAAAAACCGACGATGCACCACAAAAAGAAGAATAGATTGAAATATCTCCGCAGACAATTTTTGGCATCGGCGGGGATATTTTAATGCACAGAAGGAGAAATTTTATGAAAGGCGATATGACAACGGGAAAGCCCGAAGCAGTGCTGTGGAAATTTTGCCTGCCGCTTTTTGCAAGTATTATTTTTCAGCAGCTGTACAATATTGCAGACAGCTTTGTTGCGGGAAAATTTATAAGTAACAATGCGCTTGCGGCTGTGGGTAACAGCTATGAAATAACCCTTATATTTATTGCCTTTGCATTTGGGTGCAACATAGGCGGTTCGGTTGTTGCGGCACAGTTTTTCGGTGCAAAAAAGTATGAAAGCTTAAAAACGGCAGTGTGGACCACCTTTATAGCCGGCGGCGTGCTTTGCGCAGTGCTGATGATTGCGGGTTTTATCTGCCAGAACGGATTGCTGCATCTTATAAATACGCCCGATGTTATATTTAAGGATTCCAAGCTTTATCTTGACATTTATATGCTCGGGCTTCCTTTCGTATTTTTTTACAACATAGCAACAGGCTTTTTTGCCGCTATGGGCGATTCAAAGACGCCGTTTATATTTCTTGCATGTTCCTCCGTATCAAATATTGCGGTTGATATTTTATTCGTTGCGGGGCTGAAAATGGGCGTGTCGGGCGTGGCATGGGCAACATTTATCTGCCAGGGGGAAGCTGTATTTTGGCAGTGGGCGTTATTTGGATTAAGCTTAAAAAAATAAAAACACAGCCGGTCGAAATTTTTTCTTTCAAAATTTTAAGAAAAATTTTGATTATTGCAATTCCCGGTATTTTGCAGCAGAGCTTCATTTCTGTGGGGAATATAATTATTCAAGGTGTTATAAACGGCTTCGGTGCAAGCGTTATAGCAGGATATTCGGCTGCAATAAAGCTTAACAATATGGTTATAACGGCTTTTTCAACCCTTGCAAACGGTATATCAAATTACACCGCGCAGAATATCGGAGCAAAAATGCACGGCAGAATTAAAGACGGCTTTAAAACCGGCATAAAGATGGTGTGGACGCTTTGTCTGCCGATTGTTTTGGTGTATCTTATCTTTTCACGGCAGCTTATATACATATTTATGGACAGCTTAGGCGGGGCGGCAATGACAACGGGAACAACATTTATAAAAATAACCGCGCCGTTTTATTTTGTTGCATCGGCAAAGCTTGTCGCGGACGGAATTCTTCGCGGTGCGGGATTTATGAAAAGGTTTATGGCGTCTACATTTACGGATTTGCTTTTGAGAGTGTTTCTATCAAAAATGCTTTCAAAAACCGCACTCGGCATTACGGGCGTGTGGGTATCATGGCCGATAGGCTGGAGCGTTGCTGCGGTAATGTCTGTGGTGTTTTATTTATCGGTTAAATGGGAAAAAACGATTGAAAAATAAAAAAACGGGGAAAATATTTACAGAAAATTAAAATAAAAGTATTGCTTTTTGTTGAAAAATTAACTATAATTATGATATAAGGGAAAGAGTTGTTTGATGTGGCGTAAAGTTTAATTTTTCTTTCGTCCGCAAACATTTTAAAGAAAAGGGGTAAGAATTATGGCAAAAATCGATTTAAGCAAGTATGGTATTTTAGGCACTAAGGAGATTGTGCACAATCCCTCTTACGAAGTTCTTTTCGAGGAGGAAACAAAACCTGAACTTGAAGGATTTGAAAAAGGACAGGTAAGCGAGCTCGGCGCCGTTAATGTAATGACAGGCGTATACACGGGTCGTTCTCCCAAAGACAAGTTTATTGTAATGGATAAAAATTCAAAAGACACCGTGTGGTGGACATCCGATGAATATAAAAACGATAACCATCCCGCAAGTGAAGAAGCTTGGAAAACCGTAAAAGAGCTTGCGGTAAAAGAGCTTTCAAATAAAAAGCTTTATGTTGTTGACGCTTTCTGCGGCACAAATGCAGATACGCGTATGGCAATTCGCTTTATTGTTGAGGTTGCTTGGCAGGCACATTTTGTTACGAATATGTTTATAAAGCCCACAGCAGAAGAGCTTGAAAATTTTGAGCCCGACTTTGTTGTATACAACGCATCAAAAGCAAAGGTGGAAAATTATAAGGAGCTTGGTCTTAACTCCGAAACGGCGGTTATGTTCAACATCACAAGCCGCGAACAGGTTATAGTAAACACATGGTACGGCGGAGAAATGAAAAAGGGTATGTTCTCTATGATGAACTACTATCTGCCGCTGCGCGGTATTGCATCAATGCACTGCTCCGCAAATACCGATATGGACGGAAAGAATACAGCAATATTCTTCGGCCTTTCGGGAACAGGCAAGACAACTCTTTCTACAGACCCGAAGCGCCTTTTGATAGGCGATGATGAGCATGGCTGGGATGATAACGGCGTGTTCAATTTTGAGGGCGGATGCTATGCAAAGGTTATTAACCTTGATAAAGAGTCTGAGCCTGATATTTACAACGCAATAAAGCGCGACGCACTTTTGGAAAACGTAACGCTTGATAAGGACGGAAAGATTGATTTTGATGATAAGAGCGTTACCGAAAATACACGTGTATCTTATCCGATAAATCATATTAAAAATATTGTTCGCCCTGTTTCGGCAGCTCCCGACGCAAAGAATGTTATATTCCTTTCGGCAGATGCGTTCGGCGTATTGCCTCCCGTATCGATTCTTACACCCGAACAGACGCAGTATTATTTCCTTTCAGGCTTTACGGCAAAGCTCGCCGGAACCGAGAGAGGAATTACCGAACCCACACCCACATTCTCAGCATGCTTCGGTCAGGCATTTTTGGAGCTTCATCCCACAAAGTACGCAGAAGAGCTTGTAAAGAAAATGCAAAAGAGCGGTGCAAAGGCTTATCTTGTTAATACAGGCTGGAACGGTACGGGTAAGCGTATATCCATCCGTGATACACGCGGAATTATCGACGCTATATTGAGCGGAGCTATCAACGATGTTCCTACAAAGAAAATCCCGTATTTTGATTTTGAAGTTCCCACAGAGCTTCCCGGTGTTGATTCGGGCATACTTGACCCGCGCGATACCTATAAGAACGCTTCCGAATGGGAAGAAAAGGCAAAGGATCTGGCAGGCAGATTTATAAAGAACTTTGCAAAATATGAAGGAAATGCAGCAGGTAAGGCGCTTGTGTCGGCAGGCCCCACAAAGTAAGAAACAATTAATAAAGGAGCGGTTTAAAAAGTCACAACCCGATAAGGAAGCATTGGTTTTGAAGCCGCATTTTAAGTTTATACTTCGTAAAAAAGACACCGTATACATAAGTTACGGTGCCTTTTTTTCTTGCCTAAATCTTAAACTCCGACATTCAAAACTGCTTTGCACCCTGTAAACAATAATTTTTGATGAATTTCAAGGCAAAAACCGCATTCGATGTGTGCTTTATCGACAAACTAAAGCACCGCGGAAGATAAACCGCGGTGCTTTCTTATAATATTTATTTGCTTAACAAATTATTTATCGTTGACCAAGCCAGGTTTTCCACCATTTCTGAAAATGTTTTAAATCTTGAACCGGCGCAGCCCGTACACACATCATTTATATATTTGCTGTCACGGTTAATATCTTCTTCGGTATAGCTTTCGTCAGGCAGATAAAGCGTGCAAAAATGCACGTTTACACATTTTTTTGCAATAGGTTCAAGCTTAAGCATCATACCTATTTTCGGAAAGTCCGTAAATTTGTTGCGCCCGCTTGTCACAATAAGCATAGAACGGTTGCTGTTATACGCCTTGTCCTCCGAAAAATATGTTTCAATTGCGTATTCAAGCACATAGTCGCCGAATTCATTGTCCAAAACGGTCTCAAGCGTTGAAAGAATTTTATCATCATAATAAAACCTGTAATTAAGCTCGTAAGTTCTTACCTCGTGCTTTACGGAGATGCACCAGGCGTTTACGTCCTTTTCACGTATGCAATCCTGCAAAAGCTTCTTCGCGCCGTCAATACCGTCTTGCAAAAACTCCACACATTCAAGCGGGACAAGCCGCCTGTGCCTGAAAATAAAGTTGTTGGAGTTTTTATTTATAAGCTCAAGGCAGGTATAACGCTTTTTATATTTTTCGCTGACAGCTTCACCGTATCTTACAAGAAGGCGAAGAGTGGTGCTTTCCATTTCAACCTCGCCGATTTCGTAAAGATAGTCCGCCAAAATACATACGGGCGCAAAGGAACTTTCCATACAATACACCTTTACGCATCTGTGAAGATCCTGCAAAAGGGCGTTAAGGTCAACCGTTCCGCCGTTTCTCATAAATGCAATGGAGGCTATTATTATATCTATATCTTTTACGGTTACATACGAACCGTCGCGCTTTTTTCGCTTGAAACAGAAATATTTTTCGGCATATTTAAAATAATCGAGCGTTTGCTGCTCATTGGAACGCGTAAGCGGGCGTTTTGCAACATAGTACAAATATTTTTTTATGTTAACGGGGTATTCCGCAGGTTTATCGCAAAGAGATATAACCCTGTATGCACTTTTATATTTGCCCTGCGCCTTAATCTCTTCATAAAGGTTAAGGTCAGAGAGGGCACCTTCAACAAATGCCTCTGCTCCGCGGGTGTTGTTTTGCGAAATATCGTGCATAAACCACCTTGCGGAATGGCGCGATATAACAGACTGCTTCCTTTTTTCAGACAGAAAGCTGCGGCGCTTGTTTGTAAGATTTTTAAGCTCTGCCGAAAGGGATTCTATGGTTGCAAACTCCCTTATTAAAAGGAATGTCCAAACTATATCGCCTTCGTCGAACGCATCACACGCCTCCTTAAACCGGGGAGAACTTTCATCCGAAAAATTAAAATAATATTTCATACACCAATCACGTATGGCGCGCTTCCTGTCGGCAAATTTGTATAAAGGAGAAAAGTTGCGGGAATCTACGTCTTTTTGCAGCTCTTCTTTCCACAGCTTTTTAAATTCATTTTGAAGTGCGACATCCGACTTCAAAATCGAATTACGTTTGAAAAGCATTTAATCACCTCTGTGTAAAATAACAAATTTATTATAACAAATACACTGTTGCTTTTCAACCGATTTTTCCAAAAAACTGACTTTTTACCCGAAAACATTTAAATATTTTTGGCTATATCTTTTCTAAGGCGTTTTATAATTCGTTTTTCCAGACGTGATATATAACTTTGGCTGATTCCGAGCATATCGGCAACCTCTTTTTGTGTTTTTTCTTTTTTCCCTCCAAGACCGTAACGCATTTCCATAATCATACGTTCCCTGTCGCAAAGTCTGTTCATTGCAGAATGTAAAAGCTGCTTTTCGACCTCTTCTTCAAGGTGGCGGTCAACGCTGTCGTCATCGGTTCCCAAAATATCACAAAGGAGAAGCTCGTTTCCGTCCCAGTCGATATTAAGAGGTTCGTCAAAGGAAATTTCCGTTTTCTGTGAATTGTTTTTTCTCAGATACATCAGAATTTCGTTTTCAATACATCGGCTTGCATACGTTGCAAGCTTTATATTTTTATCGGGCTTAAATGTATTGATTGCCTTTATCAGCCCTATAGTGCCTATGGAAACAAGGTCATCTACACATATATTGGTATTTTCAAATTTTTTTGCTATATATACAACAAGCCTCAGATTATGCTCGATAAGCTGCTTGCGGCAATCGGGCTTTGCGATGTTTTCAATGCAGCTTTTCTCAAGCTCGGGCGAAAGGGGCGGGGGCAGAAAATCACCTCCGCCGACATAATGTATCTCTTTTCCCAGCCCAAGCCTGTGAAACAGACGGGCATAGTTTACACGCATATTGTTTTCAAGAGTAAGAAGAAGTTTCATTTTTACTGCGCCTTTCTATAAATATGGATTGAATAATGCACTGTAGCTTTTATCTTTTGAAAGAGGCCGGTCATAAATCCCGACAACGCAGCGGTCTAAAACCTTAACGCCGCAGTCGTCGCATATTTCCGCTTTATCGGGTACGAAACCCAGGAGCATACCGTTTTCCCTTCCGACCGATGAAAAAGGTATGAGTCGCGTTTTAAGCCCCTTTTGTGCAACATCTGCCATAACCCATGTAAGATTATCACGCCCGAGGCGGTCAAGCTCATTTTTTATTTCGTCGGAAAAGAGCGGCTTTACAAACCGATATTCGGCAACAATTACGGGAGAAAGTGTAACGGGGTCGACAAGACCGTTGCCCGTGTCAAGCAGCGCGGTAAGCTCGGCGGTTTTTCCGCCGAGCGACAGCCGAAGCGCCTTTTTAAGTGACGAACCGGAATTAAGCTTTGAGGAAACAAGCGTGCACAGATGAAGCAGGCAATAAAACAGTATTCCCGACACAAGAAGAATTGTCCACGGAAGATTAAAATAAAGCACACCGTTTGAATAAATCGCACCAAGGCGGGAACCTATGTCGCTGAAATAAAATATGCCCAGAACGCATCCGCCGAAGCCGAATGAAACCATATAAAAAATGAGCAGAGCTTTTATGTAGCTGCGAACACTGTAAAACGGAAATGCGCACGCAACGATAACCATAGATACCAAAAGCTTTGAAACGGTTGTAAAAAGCACGGAAAAATCGGGAAAGAACATTAAAATTGCATAGCACGCGCCTATAAGTGCGCCCAGCAGAATACGCATTTTCCGCTGCCACAGCCCGGCAAGTATTCCGCAGGCTGAGAGAAGCAGATAATTTATAAGAAGATTGACGGCAAAAAGCACGTCTATGTAAACAGTCGGCACAATCATCACCCATATTTATTATAAAGCACAGTATATAAAAAATTTGTCGTAAGAAAGAGCGTGTAAAAAATTTTTTTCGGACAAAAAACCACACATTCCGTTTATTTGGAATGTGCGGTTTTAAGAAAAAGCGACTCTTAATAATTATCCTTGTATATTTCAAAATATCCCTGCGGGTGGAAGCATACGGGGCAGACCTCGGGCGCTTTTGCCGCCGTAACAATGTGCCCGCAGTTTCGGCAAATCCAAATACGGTTTTCCGATTTTTCAAAAACCGTATTTTCATCAAGATTTTTAAGAAGCGCCAAAAAACGTTCTTCGTGAAATTTTTCAATTTCGGCAACCGCGCGAAATTGTGCGGCAATCGATGTAAAGCCCTCCTCCATTGCTTCATCGGCAAACTGACTGTACATCTTTGTCCATTCGTAATTTTCACCCTCTGCGGCAGCGGCAAGATTGCTTTTTGTCGTGCCTAAAAGCTTAAGCGCTTTGAACCAAAGCTTTGCATGCTCCTTTTCGTTGCCTGCGGTTTCTTCAAAAATATCGGCAATTTGCATATAGCCCTCGTTTTTGGCAATTGATGCATAATATGTGTATTTGTTTCTTGCCTGCGATTCGCCCGCAAACGCAGCTATAAGGTTTTGTTCTGTTTTTGTGCCTTCATAGTCCATAATCTCACTCTCCTATGGATTATTCTTTGCACAAAAAACAAAATTTATTCATAGCCGCATATCTCTTTTATGGCTTCCCATGCCTCCGATGTGCCAAGCCCCGTTTCCGCAGAAAACGGAATCATAATATCTTCATCGGTAAGGTTTAGGGTATAGTAAATCAAGTCAAGATGTTCTTCAAGCTTTGTTTTTGCTATTTTGTCGCACTTTGTTGCAACAACAAGCGCAAACCCGTGTCGCCTGCGAATGAAGTTTAGCATTGTCAGGTCATCGGCAGTGGGCTTATGGCGTGCATCCACCAAGAGGGCGGTACACATAAGCTGTGAGCGCGTGTTAAGGTATGTTTCAATCATATTGCCCCAGCGTTTTTTTTCGTCGCGGCTTACGGCTGCATACCCGTAGCCGGGTAAATCAACAAGGTTTATGGTATCGTCAATGTTATAGAAATTTATTGTTGCGGTTTTTCCCGGCTTTGAGCTTGTACGTGCGAGCGACTTGCGATTTAAAAGCCTGTTTATAAAAGAGCTTTTTCCTACATTGCTGCGCCCGGCAAAGGCAATATCGGGAAAATCGGTTTCCGGATATTGGCGCGGGGAAACGGCGGAAACGGTGAGGGAAGCATTATGAATATTCATGGCGGGCGCTCCTTTCACATTCTTTTTTGCCGCGGAAAATATGCGTGTTTTTTTCAGCAAGCGCTAAATCAAATACCGCGCGGCAGTCTGAAACGGGGTGGAATACTATGGCGTCCGAGACCTCGGGCGGGATATCCGTAAGGTCTTTTTCATTTTCAGCCGGAATTATTATATCTTTTATTCCCAGGCGATATGCGCCAAGCGCTTTTTCGCGCAGACCGCCGATAGGCATTACGCGCCCGCGAAGCGATATTTCACCCGTCATTGCAATATCGCTTCTTACAGGGGTGCAGGTAAGCGCACTTATAAGTGCGGTTGCAATGGCTATGCCGGCGCTCGGACCGTCCTTCGGCACAGCACCTTCGGGGAAGTGTATGTGTATATCCTTTTCTTTAAAAATGTTCGCGTTTAAAGAAAAATCGTCGGCAATGCTGCGTATATAGCCGAGAGCTGTCTGCGCGGATTCTTTCATAACATCACCGAGTTTTCCGGTAAGGATAAGCTTGCCGCTTCCGTCAAAAACCGTACATTCGCAAAGTAAGACCTCGCCGCCGACCTGCGTCCATGCAAGCCCATTCACAAGTCCGATGCACGGTGTATGCGAGGGCGCGTCGCGGAAATACTTTTGCTTCCCAAGAAAATCGGAAAGGTTTGCGTTTGTTATGTAAAAGCCTTTACAATCACCGTTTTCTTCAAGTGTTACGCATTTTCTTATTACCGTTTTTATCTCGCGTTCAAGAAGCCGAACACCGGCTTCGCGCGTGTAGCCGGTGATAATGCTTTTAATAGCCTTATCACTGAAACGAACATCCTTTCCAGTAATTGCGTGTGCGGCAAGCTGTGACGGAATAAGGTGTTTTTTTGCAATAAAAAGCTTTTCTTCATCCGTATAGCTCGGAAGTTCGATGATTTCCAGTCTGTCAAGAAGAGGCGCGGGTATTGTTTCGGCAGTATTTGCCGTTGCAATGAACAAAACACCGGAAAGGTCAATCCCTGTTTCAAGAAAATTATCACGAAAAGAGGTGTTTTGCTCGGGGTCGAGTATTTCAAGCAGGGCAGAGGCCGGGTCACCCTTATAATCGGATGCCAGCTTGTCTATCTCGTCAAGAAGTATCAGCGGATTTGACGTTTTCACACGGCGCAGCGCGTCGGCTATGCGCCCCGGCATAGAGCCGATATATGTCTTGCGGTGACCGCGAAGCTCCGCCTCGTCACGCATTCCGCCGAGGCTTATCCGGCAAAATTTACGCCCGCAGGCAGCAGCAATAGATTTTGCAATTGATGTTTTACCCACGCCGGGCGCACCGAGAAGACACAAAACACTGCCGCAGGTCTTCTTTGTTCGGTTTATTACGGCAAGCTGCTCTAAAATACGCTCTTTCACCTTTTCCATTCCGTAATGACTTTTGTCAAGTTCCTTGCGTGCAGCCTTAATATCTGTCGAGAGGTCTGTTTCAATTCCCCAGGGAAGAGAACACAAAACCTCAAGATAATGACGCGATATATTCGCCTCCGGCGAGGTGGGCGGCAGCTTTTCAAGCGTATGCAGTTCACGCATTGCGCGTTCGTAAGCATCCTCCGTAAGGGCGGTGCTGTCTATCTTTTTGCGCAATGCCTCTGTTTCGTCAAAATTGTCGTCGCCGAGTTCCGAGTGTATCGCCTTTAACTGCTCACGAAGATAGTAGTCTCGGTTGTTGTCCTCCATTTGTTCTTTTACACGCATAGAGATAATGCTCTCAACGTCTAAAATCTTAAGTTCCTCGGTCATTAAATCGACAAGCTTTATAAGACGCTTTTTTACATTTGTTATACCAAGAAGCAAAAGCTTGTCTTCATTTTTTCGTAAAAAATTTTCGGCGAGCACGTCGCACAGGCGTGACGGGTCATCATCCGGAAGATTTTTTAAAAACGGTGCCGACGCAAGCTTTTTGTCAAGCTCTATAAAATCGTTTATAATAAGCTGAAGCTGATTGTAAAGCGCCGCGTAATGCTCGGGTGAAAGGCCGCGCACAGAGGACTTTTTAACTTTAACAGCCGCACTCAGAAAGTCGCCCGTTTCCGTCAGGGAAGATATTTCGCCGCGGCTTTCGCCTTCTATAAGAACGCGAAGCCCGTCTCCGTTTTTTATGACACGGCGTATTTTTGCTATAACGCCCGTTTTGCATATGTCATCGGGAGAGGGTGTTTCTACGGTATCGTCCTTTTGTGATGCGAGGAACACGAAACCGTCGTTTTCAAGTGCGGCGTTTATTGCGGCAATGCTCATTTTTCGCGCAACATCAAAGTGAAACACCGTTTTCGGAAATATAATAAACCCGCGCGTCGGAACGACGGGCAGTGTCTTTTTTTCAAGTGCCATAGTAAAAACCTCATATCTGTATAAATATAAATGGCATTATAACACAATGCACCAAAAAATACAAGCATGGCGAGGCATATTTTAAAATAAAAGTCTGCAAAAATAACAACCCGCAGCCACACATACAAAATCACCTATAAGAGCGCAAATAATGCTGTAACGCATTTTTTTTACGCGCGTGCCGCAAAAATAAATCGCGGAAACGTAAAAGGTTGTTTCGGTGCCCGCGCAAATAACGCTTGCCGCACGACCGGAAAAGCTGTCGGGCGTGCATACGGAAAGTATCCGCTGAAGAGCAGCGGTTGCGCCGCTTCCGGAAATGGGACGAATTATAAAAAGCTGGCACAGCTCGCGCGGAATATGGAAAAAAGACAGCACAGGGGATAAAAAAAGCCCCAGCGCGTCCAATAATCCGCTTTGCGAAAGGAGTTCTGTCATAACCACAAGAGCCAGCAGCGACGGAAATATATTACATACGTCGCAAAGGGCGCTCTTTGCCCCGCTTACAAATGCGTTAAACGGGTTTTTTCCGCGAAGAACGGAGACGCACAGTATTAAAAACAGCATCATAGGTACTATGTAAGAAGAAAAATCAAACATTTTTACAGTACCTCTTAAAAATAAGCGCAAGAGCGACGGAAACCGCAAGCGCACACCCGGAGGTAAGCCAAACGGCAGGGATAATATCTCCGGGACTCGAAGCGCCGAGGGAGGCCCGCAGACCAATGACCGTGGAGGGAAGTATCTGAAGCGACGCGCAATTTAAAATTACAAACATACACATACTGTCGCTTGCACTTTGCGGTGTGGAATTTTCCTTGTCAAGCTCGCTCATTGCAGAAATTCCGAGCGGTGTGGCGGCGTTGCCCATTCCGAGAAGATTTGCCGCAATATTCATTGTTATAAAGCGCAGAGCCTTGCTGTTTTCTTTTAATTCCGGGAATAAAACTTTTGTAAAAGGGCGCAGAATGCGCGAAAGAAACGTGCAAAGACCTGCATCGTCCGCAATACGCATAATTCCGGACCAAAAGCACATTATTCCGCCGATTGTAACGGTAAGGGCGGTGCTTCTTTCTATAGAGGAAAAAAGTACCGCCGAAAAATCAGCCGAACTTCCGCCGCAGCAAAAAAACACAATACATGAAATAAGAGCGCCGCACCATACATAATTTAACATAACAACCTCCGCTTAAATAAAATGTAAAAAAACAGATTTTTTTGTTGACGATAGTAATAAAACTGTGTTATCATAATTACAGACAAAGGGGCGCTTTTTGCGGCTCGGCGCCGTATGTTTCGTTCTGAAAGGATGTGTGTGATGTGAAATCGACCGGTATAGTGAGGAAAGTTGACGAGCTGGGGCGTATAGTTCTTCCGATAGAGCTTAGAAGAACCCTTGATATAGGAGAGAGGGATTCTTTAGAAATTTATGTTGATAACGATGCGGTTATTCTGAAAAAGTACGAAAGATCCTGTATCTTTTGTTCAAGCAAGGAGAAAGTGTATCTCTTTAGCGGAAAATATGTCTGCGGGGAATGTATAGACAAGCTTGCAGGCAGTATTAAATAAAAATAGACTTTAGCTATTTGTACGGAGGTTAATAATGCGTTCTGTAATTACGGTAACAGGTGAAGACGCGGTCGGGATTATTGCCCGCGTAAGCGGTTATCTGGCGTCTAACAGTATAAACATTGTAGATATATCACAAACAACGCATCAAAATAAATTTCTTATGGTGATGCTGGTTGATATGGACGGCAGCGAGGTTGTGTTTTCACGCGCGGTGAAAGAGCTTAAGGAGCTTGGGCTTAAGATAGGGCAGAGGATAAATATGCGTCATGAACAGGTCTTTAACTCGATGCACAGAATATAATACAAAAGTCCCGCTGCGATGTGCGGCGGGGTTTGTTTGATTGTAAAAGGTATAGGTATAACTTATTACGTCGGAGGCGATTTTGTGATTAACCCTTTTGAAATAATGGAAACAATAAATATGATTGACAACGAGCATCTTGATATACGTACAATTACAATGGGTATATCTTTGCTTGACTGCATAAGCCAGGATTCGGAGCGGGGCGCCCAAATGGTTTATGACAAGGTTGTACGCCTTGCCAAAAACCTTGTTCCCGTAGGAGAGCAGATTGAAAAAGAATTTGGGATACCGATTATAAATAAGCGAATATCCGTTACGCCGATTTCAATAGTTGCACAGGCGTGCGGAGATTATGTAAAATTTGCAAAGGCGCTTGACCGTGCAGCCGATGAAACAGGTGTAAACTTCATCGGTGGGTACAGCGCTCTTGTCCCGAAGGGCTACACAAAAGGAGAGTATGAGTTTATAGAGTCCATTCCGGAGGCTCTTTGCAGCACAAATAAAATCTGTTCAAGCGTGAACGTGGGTTCTACCAAAGCCGGAATTTCCATGGATGCGGTTGCACATATGGGTCGTATAATAAAAAGCACGGCAGAGCTTTCGGCAAATGAAGATGGGTTTGCCTGTGCAAAACTTGTAGTATTTTCAAACGCTGTGGAGGATAACCCGTTTATGGCAGGCGCTTTTCACGGTACAGGCGAGGGAGAATGTGTTATAAATGTGGGTGTAAGCGGACCGGGCGTTGTGAAGAAGGCGCTTGAAAAGGTAAAGGGAGAGGATTTCGGAACAGTTGCCGATACAATAAAGAAAACAGCATTTAAAATAACAAGAATGGGGCAGCTTGTTGCAACGGAAGCTGCAAAAAGGCTTGATGCGCAGTTCGGAATAGTGGATTTATCGCTTGCACCAACGCCCGCAATCGGCGACAGTGTGGCGCACATACTTGAAGAAATCGGCGTTGAAAAATGCGGTGCGCCCGGAACAACGGCGGCGCTTGCACTTCTTAATGACGCTGTTAAAAAAGGCGGCGTAATGGCGTCGTCATATGTCGGCGGGTTAAGCGGCGCATTTATTCCTGTAAGCGAGGACGCCGGTATGATTGACGCGGTACGGTGCGGTGCGCTTTCGCTGGAAAAGCTGGAGGCGATGACCTGCGTATGCTCTGTCGGCATAGATATGGTAGTTGTGCCGGGGGATACCTCTGCAGAAACGATTTCGGGAATACTTGCAGATGAGGTTTCAATCGGCGTTATAAATACTAAAACAACGGCTTTAAGAATTATACCTGCACCAGGGAAAAAGGTGGGCGATACGGTTGAGTTCGGCGGACTTTTGGGAAGCGGTCCGGTAATGCCTGTAAGCAGCTTCGGGTGCGAAAGATTTATTGCACGCGGCGGAAGAATACCCGCACCGATGCACAGCCTTAAAAACTGATGAGCGTGTCGATAAAACCGACACGCTTCAAGCCGAAAGCTCGCTTTCGGAGCTTTTGCTCGCGCGGCTATCCGCGCCAGCCCTTGCAGTGAGCGGTTTTTGCGGTACGCGCCCGCGAAAACCGCGGTTTTTTTCGTCAGAGGGGAAATCCCATCTGACAACTCCACAAGTTCTCGATTTTCAGTTTTTTTGACAGTCTGATACGACAAATGTATTTTTGTCGTATTTTCTTTTTTTACAGCTTATTTGTAAAAAAAATACATTATATGGTAAAAAATGGTTGACAAATACCAAGATATGGATTATAATGTAAAAAAGTGGGAGAGCGAAAGGGGCAATATATAAAGTGAAAACATCGATTATTGACGAAAACGGAATGTTAACACTGCCGGATGAATGTATAAAGGCATGGGGGCTCGGCGCCGGCAGCAGACTTTGTATACAAATGCAGAACAACTCTTTGACTGTTAGACCGGAAAAGGACATTTGCACAATATGCGGCTCCGATAATACAATAGAGGGCTTTGCGGTGTGCAAAAAATGCTCGAAAATTATATATGACAGGAGGATAAACATATGATCCGTAAATTGGATGAATTGGGAAGAGTGGCAATTCCGCAGGAATATTGCGAGAAGCTTGGGATAAAGTATAATGATAAAATTGATATTATATTTGAAAATAATGTGCTTATCCTGAAAAAAGCCGCAGATACATGCGTTTATTGCGGAAAAGAAGATATTATACAGGGATTATCACTTTACGGAAAGCATATATGCAAGGATTGCTGCAAAAAGCTTTCCGACATTTATTTAAGCTTGTAAATAAACATTTTTGATTCCGCTTTTATCGGCGATTGCCAAAAACAGTTCTTTTGCGTTTTTTATACCCTGCTTTGCAAGCTCGGCATTGAGCCAGCCTTCGGTTTTGTCTATTGCACCGAGCATATGGAGGTTAATTTTGCCGTCAATTACAACGGGTACGCAAATTGTGCATTGCTGCGGTGCAAGGTTCATATCATCGGGGTTTAACGGACGATACTTTTCGTACGGAAGAAAGCTTACCGTTCCGTTTTCCTCCATAATAGCGGAGCGCAGAAGCGATATATCGTAGAAACCTGCTATGCGGGCAAGCATCAAAAATTCGTTAAGGTCGATGCGCGCACGGCGAAGTGCCCTTGGGATAAGCTTGCCCTTATCCATAAGAATTATGGGCATGCCGGCAAGTATTTTCCGCATAGGAATACTTTTTTGCGTAACATATGAAATAATTACCGACAAAGAAGCATAAACCGCCATGGCTATAATTCCGCGCAGCGGGCTTCTGTCAAGGTTTGTTGCCATTTCGGCAGCTATCGAGCCTATAGTAATTCCGTTCAGGTAGTCAAACATATTCATTTGTGAAATCTGTTTTTCGCCCATAAACTTAATCAAAAGAAATAACACAACGGCGGAAAGAAGCGAATAAAAAAATACTTTCATAAAAAAACCTCCCTCGGTATTATCTGCCGAGAGAGATTTTTTATACAAAATAATGCTTTATTCAGTGCCGAAAAGCCTGTCGCCCGCATCGCCGAGTCCCGGGAGTATGTATCCCTTTTCATTAAGCTTGTCATCCATTACACCGAGGTAAACGTGAACGTCAGGGTGCGTTGTAAGAACCTTGTCGACACCCTCTTTAACGCCGACAATACTTAAAACCTTAATATTCTTTGCGCCTTTTTCCTTAAGAAGCGTAACTGCGGCAGCCAGTGAGCCGCCCGTGGCAAGCATGGGATCAAGAACAAAAACCGTTCTTTCCCCGATGTCTGCCGGAAGATTGCAGTAGTACTGCTCCGGCTCAAGCGTTTCGTGGTTTCGGCACATTCCTATATGACCGATTTTTGATGACGGGAGGATTTTAAGCATACCGTCAACCATACCGAGCCCGGCTCTTAAAATAGGAACAATAACGGGCTTGTCCGTAGTAATCATACGGCACTTTGCCGTCATAAGAGGTGTTGGCACGTCGACATCATTTGTCTTCATATCGCGTGTTGCTTCATAGCAGATGAGCATGGCGATTTCACTTACAAGCTCACGAAATGCCTTGCCATCGGTATTTTGGTGGCGCAGAAGCCCCAGCTTGTGAGAGATAAGAGGATGATCCATAATTGTCAGGTTGTTCATTTCTTTTTCTCCAATCTTTTTTGTTTTAAACGAATGTAATACGGCTATTGAACTCTCTCAACATCCGATTAAACATTATACTACAAAAAAAACATTTTGTCTACATTTATTTAAGCTTCGGCTTTGAAATAAGTGATGCGATAAATGCAAACAGCATTACTGCGCTGATTCCGCCCGCGGTTGCGGAAAGTCCGCCCGTAAATATTCCCAGAAAGCCTTTTTCGCCGATTGCCTTTTTCACGCCTTCAAAAAGAGAATATCCAAACCCCGAAAGGGGAACACTTGCCCCGGCTCCGGCAAAATCCACAATTTTACCGTACACGCCTATAAGCGATAACAATACGCCGCTGCATACATAGCCGGTAAGAAGCCTTGCGGGGGTAAGCGATGTTTTATCTATTATAATCTGCCCGATTGCACACAAAATTCCACCTGTGATAAATGCGCGTAAATATTCCATAACAAATCCTCCGTTTCTGAATAAAAAATCACCGCAGTAAAATATCTGCTGTAGGTATTTTACCGCGGTGAATAAAATTTATTCAGGCATTCATAACCCTCTCTCTGTATGCATGCCTGTATTCGCTGGGGGATGCACCGACCTGTTTTTTAAAAATATCGTTGAAGCGCTGCTGTGCGCTGAAGCCTACCATGGAAGCAATGCTGCCGACCTTAAGATTTGTTTCTTCCAAAAGCTCTTTGCTTTTTTGTATGCGCACACTTAAAAGATATTGAATGGGGCTTATGTCATAGTGCTTTTTAAACGCACGGGCAAAATGGCTTGTGGATATGTAAACGTAACCTGCAATGTCGGAAAGGGATATGTCGCTGCTGTAGTTTTCGTCTATATATGTTTTTGAGCTTTCAAGCATTTCTATCAGCTTATGTCCTTTTCCGGAAAGCGTGTTTTCCCACTGCATACGAAGGCTTCTGCTGAGCCAGACAAAAAGCTGCATTGTAAGAAGACTTCTTAAAAACGGACTTTCGCCGTCCGGCGCTTTATCCTCGTGCATTATTTGCTGCATAAGGGAAGCAATTGTGGAGCAGTATATGTTTGAAATTGAAAAATAGCTGCAATTGTTTCCCGAATCCGTGATAAAGGAAAGAAAATCGTTAAGGCTTATGCTTGAAAGGTTCACGCTGTCGCTTTTTGAAAAACAAAATTTCAGCACCAAAAACCTCGATGGGCGAGTGCTGTTAATTTTAAGTATATGCGGTGTTCGCGGCTTTATAAGCAGCAAATCGTTTGTACGCACCATTACTGATTCGTTTTCGATTTCAAAACAGCCGTGCTCTGCCTCCTGCACATAGACAAGCTCAAATTCATCGTGAATACTGACCTCGTCAGGGTGATAGCTTGCGTCCATAATGCGCTGCACAGACTTTACAACAACGGGAAGACCCGTTTCCGAATTGATTAAATTCTCCCAAAGCTTGGGGTATTCACTCACTTAAAACCACCTCGGTGAAAAATATTTTAAATATATTATACTATAGATATTTACAAATTGCAAATAAATATGTTAAAATAAAGAAGATGGATTTTATGAAAGGCAGTGAAAAAATGCAAAGTAAATACAAAAGAGTACTTATAAAGCTGAGCGGTGAGGCGCTTGCCGGGGATAAAGGCTTCGGTCTTGACGAGAAAACGCTCGACTCTATAGCATTGACAATTAAAGAGTGTGTGGATATGGGCGTACAAATTGCCGTTGTCGTAGGCGGTGGTAATTTCTGGCGCGGAAGAACGGGTGAAAATATGGACCGTACACGTGCAGACCATATGGGAATGCTTGCTACAGTTATAAATTCTCTTGCCTTGTGCGACGCTTTTGAGCGCCACGGCATACCCACGCGCGTGCAAACAGCTATCGATATGCGCCAGATTGCAGAGCCTTATATTAGAGGGCGTGCAATCCGTCATCTTGAAAAAGGGCGCGTGGTTATATTCGGATGCGGCACGGGAAATCCGTTTTTCTCTACAGATACCACAGCGGCGCTGCGTGCGGCAGAGGTTGACGCCGAGATGATTCTTCTTGCAAAAAAAGTTGACGGAGTATATGACAGCGACCCCAATATAAACCCCGACGCCGTTAAGTTTGACACAATTTCCTATATAGATGTTTTAAACCGTGAGCTCGGCGTTATGGATACAACGGCAACATCACTTTGTATGGACAATAAAATGCCGATATGCGTTTTCGGTCTTGATAAGCCGGACAATATAAAAAGTGTGCTTGAAGGCAAAAAAATAGGTACGCTTGTATACGCACAATAATAAATTTTAGGAGGAATATTTATGAAAAACGATTATCCCGAACTTAGTGCAAAACTTGAAAAAGCGGTAAATTTTTTTCTGGATGAGTTAGACTCTATCCGCGCGGGAAGAGCAAATACGGCGGTGCTTAACAAGGTATCGGTGGATTATTACGGAAGTATGTCGCCGGTGTCACAGGTTGCGTCGGTATCTACGCCCGATGCGCGCACAATAGTTATACAGCCGTGGGACGCGTCGTTGGTAAAGGCGATTGAAAAGGCTATTCTTGCTTCGGATATAGGCATCAACCCTCAAAACGACGGAAAGAGCATACGTCTTAACTTCCCCGTTCCGACGGAGGACAGACGTAAAGAGCTTGCAAAAAGTGTTTCCAAAAAAGCGGAGGACTGCAAGGTAGTTGTTCGCGGACTGCGCCGCGATGAAATAGAACGCTTTAAGGCTATGAAAAAGAAAAGCGAGATAACAGAGGACGATTTAAAGAGTATAGAAAAGGAAATACAGGATATTATCGATTTGCAAATAAAAGAAATTGATAAATATGCGGAGAAAAAGAACAAAGAAATTATGGAAATCTGACGGTGCATATGTTTAATTTTAAAAAATTTTCAAAAAAGAATACCGATGCGGATATAGATTATAATAATTTGCCCGTGCATATCGGAATTATTATGGACGGTAACGGTCGCTGGGCAAAGAAAAGGGCGCTTCCGCGCAGCAGCGGTCATGCCGCCGGTGCCAAAACATTTGAAAAGATAGTTGAGGACGCCGGCAATATTGGTATTAAATATGTAACCGTGTATGCTTTTTCAACGGAAAACTGGAAGCGCCCGAAGCAGGAGGTTGACGCCCTTATGAACCTGCTTGAGGATTATTTGGACAATGGTCTGGCAAGGCTTGCGGGGCGAAACGTGAAAATTCATTTTATAGGCGATGAAACCGTTTTTTCGGACGAAATGCAAAAAAAGCTTGTACATATGGAAAGGGAAACAGACAAAAATACCGGTTTGGTATTAAACGTTGCCCTTAATTACGGCGGGAGAAACGAGCTTGTAAACGCCGTAAAGAAAATTGCCGATAACGCCGCACGCGGTGAGGTAGCGCCTGAGGATATTGATGAAGAATATGTGCAAAAATTTCTTTACACGGCGGGTCAGCCTGACCCGGACTTGATTATCCGCCCGAGCGGCGAGTATAGGCTTAGTAACTTTTTGATGTGGCAAAGTGCTTACAGTGAGCTGTGGTTTTCAAACTGCCTGTGGCCTGATTTTACAAAAAAAGATCTTCTTGGGGCTATAAAGGATTATCAAAATCGCAGCCGAAGATTCGGCGGAGTATAAAAAACAAATCCGCGCGGCGAACTTTTGAGCTGCGCGGCGAAACGGAGATTGCTATGAAACAAAGATTGTTAAGTGCGTTTTTCGGAATATTGCTGTTTGCAGCGGTTATGGCTCTGGGAACTGGCGTTTTTGACGCTGCGGTGCTTATTATAACGGAAATTGCAATTTATGAGATTACCGCTGCCGTCGGCGCAGATAAGAAATGTGCGGCTAAATATATTTCGTATATGCTCCCTGTTTTTTTGTTGATTGATGTCAATTTATCAAATGGTAAAAATATGGGCGTTATTGCATTTTTATACTTGGCTGTTCTTATGACGGCAATGCTTATTGACCGTAAAAATACGAGCTTTGACACTGTTTGCAGATATTTTACCATAGTGTTGTACGTAAGTATCGCTTTTTCGTATGTTTCGCTTACGCGGCACATGGGGCTTTTCAGTACGATGATAATATTTATCGGCTGCTGGGTGACCGACAGTTTTGCGTATTTTGCAGGTGTTTTTTTCGGGAAGCATAAGCTTGCGCCTGTTATCAGCCCGAAAAAAACCGTTGAGGGTTCAATCGGCGGAATTTTGGGCGTAACGGCGGTTACAATGGCATATGCCGCCCTGTTGTCTAATATATTTGGTTATGAGGCTAATCTTTTCAATGCGGCGATTATGGGCGCAGTATGCGGCGTTGTGTCGCAATTGGGCGATTTGTGTGCCTCGGTAATAAAAAGAGAGCATAAAATTAAGGATTACGGTAATATTATGCCGGGACACGGCGGTGTTATGGACAGATTTGACAGCATAATTTTTGTTGCTCCGGCAGTATATTATCTTATGAGTGTGCTGCCTGTTTGCGTCTGAGAGGTAGGAATATGCAAAAGAAAAAAATAGCATTGCTCGGTTCAACGGGCTCAATCGGTACGCAGACGCTTGAGGTGTGCGATATGACGGGTGAATTTACCGTAACCGCACTGACCGCACACAAAAATGTAAGGCTGGCTGAAGAGCAAATCAGAAAATACAAACCGCTTTATGCGTGTATGACAGATGAGAAAAGTGCAAATGATTTAAAAGTAAGGGTTGCCGATACAAATACGCGTGTTTTGAGCGGAGAGGAGGGCGCGGTTATGTGCGCGTCCCTTCCCGAAAATGACATTGTTTTGGCTGCTATTGTGGGTATAGCCGGGCTTCGCCCGACGCTTGCAGCCGTTAAAAGCGGCAAATGCGTGGCTCTTGCAAACAAAGAAACAATGGTTACGGCAGGCGAAATTGTAAATGCCGAAGCAAAAGCACACGGCGCGCGGATTTTGCCGGTTGACAGTGAGCACAGTGCAATTTTTCAGTCAATATCCAACCAGCGTAAGTTTTTAAAGCGCATAATAATAACCGCTTCCGGCGGACCTTTTTTCGGAAAAAGCAGAGAATATCTTGCAAATGTAACCCCTGCTGAGGCATTAAAGCACCCAAACTGGAATATGGGCGCAAAGATAACGATTGACAGCGCGACTTTGGTAAACAAGGGGCTTGAAATAATCGAGGCGATGCACCTGTTTGGTGTATGCGCGGATGATATTGTGCCGATTGTACACCGTGAAAGCATAGTTCATTCGATGGTTGAATTTTGTGACGGAAGCGTAATTGCACAGCTTGGTGTGCCGGATATGAAGCTTCCTATTGCATATGCGCTTAATTATCCGTGCAGAGGGGCAGCCGTTACAAAACAGCTTGATTTAACACAAATAGGAAAGCTTACATTTTTTGAAATTGACAAAGACGCTTTCCCGGCGGTAGAGCTTGCCAAACGTGCCGCGCGCAGCGGAGGCGTGATGTGCGCGGTTTATAACGGCGCCAATGAAAAAGCTGTGGAGATGTTTTTAAACGGCAAATGTAAATTTAATGAAATAACAAAGATTGTTGAGCGTGCGATGCAGAAAGCACCGCGAATAGAAAAGCCCTCGCTTGAAGATATTTTTGAAGCGGATTGCTTTGCAAGAAATTTGGAAGGAATGTGAAATGTTGGCTGTTATTATTACAATTATCGGATTTGGAATAATGGTGCTTTTGCATGAAATGGGACATTTTTTGACGGCTAAAAAATTCGGCGTTTTGGTACACGAATTTTCCATAGGTATGGGGCCGAAGCTTTTTTCTGTGAAAAAAGGCGAAACGGCATACAGTCTGCGCGCGCTTCCCATAGGAGGATATGTAAAGCTTGAGGGTGAAAACGATACGGAGGAAAACACCTCGCCGCGGGCATTTTCAAATATTGCGCCCATAAAGCGTATAATTGTGCTTTTCGCCGGCGCCGCAATGAATATAGTGTTAGGCTGGATAATTTTTGTGATAATAAATTTAAATATGGGCGTTTCGCCGAGCGTTGTGCGTGAAATAACGCCCGAAATGAGTAAGTTTCAGAATGTTCTTTCGGCAGGCGATGAAATTGTGTGCCTTAATTCCACGCGCACGCATACATTCGACGATGTTTCTCTGTTTATGAGCCGCTGTGACGGAAGCGATATAAAAATAACATATAAGCACAATAACTCTATAAAGACAAAAAGCTTTACGCCTATAAAGACAGACAGCGGGTATAAGCTTGGCGTTATGTTTTTGTCGGAAAAAGCCGGGATAGGAAAAAGTGCCGTTTACGGAGTATATGACACTATGTATATCGCAAAAGCGGTATTTTTTGCGCTGGGAGACCTTTTTACCGGACGTGAGGGGTTAGACGCCCTTTCGGGACCTGTGGAAATAGTGTCGGTTGTCGGTACGGTGACGAAAAACAGCAGCGGATATACCCTTATGAGCATACTTTATCTTTTCGCAATGATAACCGTAAATCTCGGAATATTTAATTTGCTGCCGTTTCCCGCACTTGACGGCGGAAGTATTATATTTGCATTTTATGAGCTTGTTACAAAAAAGAAGGTAAAGCCGGAAATAGTCGGATATGCCGGAATGATAGGCTTTGCACTTTTGATGCTTTTGGCGGCATACGTAACTGTAGGCGATATCAAAGGATTGTTTAAATAAAACGGAAAGGGATAAAACATATGAGCAGAACACTTGCAAGAGAGGACGCATTTAAACTGATTTTTGAGATGCGTACATCGAACAAAAGCCCGGAAAGCATTATTGCGTACCTGTGCGAAACCGCGCAGGTAAATAACGAGATGTGGGCACAGGAAAGCGTAAGCCGTGAAAATATGGATTATATACAAGTCGTGGTAAACGGAATAGAGGATAATACGACGGAGATTAACGAAAAAATTTCGTCAAAGCTCAGAAAATGGACGATAGAGCGTCTTTCAAAAGTGAACCTTGCCCTGCTGCAGCTTGGAACGTATGAACTGCTGTATATGGATGATGTTCCCGATAAGGTAGCAATAAACGAAGCGGTAGAGCTTGCCAAAAAATACGGCGGGGAAGAGTCGGCGGCGTTTGTAAACGGGGTTTTGGGTGCAATTGAAAAGGATAAGTGATAATATGGCAGATTCCAGGCGTATAGCTACCGTATCGCAGATAAATAATTACATTAAAGCGCTTATGGAGCAGGTTCCCGTTTTGGGAAATGTTTGGATAAAGGGCGAAATCAGCAATTTTAAAAGACATTCCTCCGGGCATTTATATCTTACGCTTAAGGATTCGGGCTCGGTCCTTAAAGCGGTAATGTTTCGGGCGGCTGTATATAATTTAAGCTTTAAGCCGGAGGACGGAATGAAGGTTCTTGCACGCGGCAGAATAAGCGTTTACGAGGCGGGCGGACAGTACCAACTGTATATAGAAGAAATGGAGGCGGAAGGTCAGGGCGACCTTTACGCAAAGTTCGAGGCACTTAAAAAAAAGCTTGCGGAGGAAGGACTTTTTGATGAAGAAAGAAAAAAAGCTCTTCCGCGATTTCCGAAGACCATAGGTATAGTTACAAGCCCGACGGGGGCTGCCGTCCGCGATATGATAAACGTGCTTCGCAGGCGGTACCCTATGGTTAAGGTTGTGTTATATCCGTGCCTTGTTCAGGGCGAGGCAGCGGCAGAATCTGTTTCGCAGGCGATAGAGTATTTTAACAAAGAAAAGAATGTTGACGTGATTATTGCAGGACGCGGCGGCGGCTCTATAGAGGATTTGTGGGCATTTAATGAGGAACGAACGGCGCGTGCCGTGGCAAATTCGGAAATACCGATTATTTCGGCGGTAGGTCATGAAACTGATTTTACAATATGCGATTTTGCAGCGTCGCTGCGCGCGCCGACTCCCTCGGCAGCGGCGGAGCTTGCTGTTCCTGATTTTATGGAACTCAGGCGTTTTGCCGATACTGCACAGTCGCGTATGGGATATTTGCTGAAAAAGCAGATTGAGGCGAAAAAGCGCGAACTTAAGCTTTTGTGCGAGCACAGCTCTGTTACAAAATTTGACCGCGCACTGATGGACAGGCAGCAGACACTTGACGGGCTGTACGACAGGTGCGAAAAAAGTATATCCGATACAATAGAAGCAAGCGATTTAAAGGTTAAGGCTTTATGCGGAAAACTGTCGGTGCTTTCTCCGCTGTCGGTTTTTGAGCGAGGATATTGCGCCGCCATACACAACGGAAAAACGCTGCAAAGCGCGTCAGACGTTGAAGTCGGCGATCTTATCACGCTTAAAATGTGCGGCGGTGAGGTTGACTGTAATGTGAAAGAGAGGAGACTTTCCGATGAAATTTGAAGAAGCGATGAGTAAACTTGAAGAAACCGTGGCAAAGCTTGAAAGCGGCGACAAAACGCTTGACGAGTCGATGGAGCTTTTTGAAGAGGGCATAAAACTCAGCCGTACATGCCGCAAGCTGCTTGACGATGCCAGGCTTAAGGTTGTGGAGCTTGTCGGCGGGGAAGAAAAAGACTTTGATACGGAGAATGTAAAATGACGTTTGAAAAGCAGCTTTCAAAATATTGTGAAATTGCGGAAAATACAGTAAGCAATGCTCTTTATAACAAAGACGGAAAAATATATGACGCGATGCGCTACAGCCTGCTTGCCGGAGGAAAAAGGGTAAGACCGGTGATATGCCTTGCCTGTGCGGATGCCCTTTCGGGAAATATTGATTATGCGGCATTTTCGGGCTGCGCGGTGGAGATAATACATACATATTCGCTTATACACGATGATTTGCCGTGTATGGACGATGACGCACTTCGCCGCGGAAAACCGACAAATCATATGGTATTCGGCGAGGCTACGGCAGTACTGTCGGGAGATGCGCTTTTAAATTATGCGTGCGAATATCTTTTGTCAAAGGATATTAAGCCCGATACAAAGCTTTCGCTGCTCAGGCTTCTTTATTCGGCTTCGGGTGCAGACGGTATGATATACGGGCAAATGCTTGATATGGAGGCGGAGGTTACACCCGCTGATGAAAAAGGGCTGTATCTTCTTCATCAAAAAAAGACGGGTGCACTTATAAATGCAGCCGCTGCCATGGGCGCGGTGTGTGCAAATGCAGACGAGGGCATTTTTTATGAATATTCCGCAGCGCTTGGCGAAGCGTTTCAGATATGCGATGATATACTTGACGTTGAAAGCAATGCGCAGGTTATGGGAAAAAACACGGGAAGTGACGAAAAAAACCATAAAACCACATTTGTAACGCTTTACGGTATGGACGGAGCAAAAGCGCGCCTGAAAGAAGAAACGGAAAGAGCGGTTGATTCGCTTGACTTTTTGGGTTCTGCGGGCGGATTTTTAAGGGATTATGCATTCTATTTGCTTAACAGAAAAAATTGACGGAGGATTTTTACACTATGTTTGGAAAACTGGCATTTATTGAAGAAAGATACGAGCTTTTGCAAAACAAAATCAGCGATCCCGATGTTATAAGCGACCAGGCAAGATGGAGAAAGCTTTGTAAGGAAAGCGCCGATATTACCCCGATAGTGGAAAAATACCGTGAGTATAAAAAGGCAAAGGATGCCATAGATGAGGCACAGGAACTGTTAAAAGAAAAAAACGACAAGGATTTTGAGGAGCTTTTGCAAAGCGAAATTTCAGAGAACAAGGAAAAAATAACGGCGCTTGAGGAAGAGCTTAAAATACTGCTTTTGCCCAAAGACCCAAATGACGAAAAAAATGTTATAGTTGAAATACGCGGCGGCACCGGCGGGGAGGAAGCGGCGCTGTTCGCAGCTTCTCTTTTTCGGATGTATACAATGTATGCCGAAAACAGAAGGTGGAAGATTGAGGTGTTAAACCAAAACCCGACGGAGCTTGGCGGGTATAAGGAAATTACGTTTTCCATAGAGGGCGAGGGTGCGTACAGCCGTTTAAAGTATGAAAGCGGCGTACACCGCGTTCAAAGGGTGCCGGAAACGGAGTCGGGCGGAAGAATACACACAAGCGCCGCAACAGTGGCAGTTTTGCCGGAGGTAGAAGAGGTGGATTTTGAAATAAATCAAAATGACCTACGAATAGATGTATTCCGTGCGGGCGGTCCGGGCGGTCAGTGCGTAAACACAACGGATTCTGCGGTAAGGGTAACGCATTTGCCGACGGGTATTGTGGTATCCTGTCAGGACGAAAAAAGCCAGCATAAAAACAAAGACAAGGCACTTAAAGTTTTAAGAAGCCGTTTGTATGATTTTTACGAGTCACAGCGTAACGATGAAATAAGCCGCGAACGTAAAAGCCAGGTCGGCAGCGGCGACCGCAGCGAACGTATACGTACGTACAACTTTCCCCAGGGAAGAGTGAGCGACCACAGAATAAATCTTACACTTTATAAAATCGATGCGATAATGAACGGGCAGCTTGACGAAATAATTGACGCGCTTATAACGCATTATCAGAGCGAACGGTTAAAAAATACCGAAGAATAAAATCAGGAGGGCTTTTTATGGAGGGCAGACGCGAAAAGGTAAAGCTTAGAAAAATTATAAACGAATTTCATCTTGAAATTATAAATCAGACGGAAAATATAGACGAAATAGAAATTTCGTGCAGTGACGTGCACAGACCGGGAATTCAGCTCAGTGAAAGATATTTCGATTATTTTGATAATGACAGAATACAGATCCTCGGTAAGGTTGAACAATATTATATGCAGCAAAAAAACAGCGATGAACGCACGGTTGCATATGAAAAGCTTATGTCAACAGGTATACCGGCTGTAGTTATTACACGAAATCTTGAATGTTCCGACGAACTGATTGCCGCGGCGAAAAAGTACAACGTTCCTCTTATGCGTACGGACGACAGCACATCAAGCTTTATGGCGGCGCTTATAGCAACGCTCAGTGTTGACCTTGCACCTACTGTAACGCGCCACGGCGTTTTGGTAGAGGTTTACGGCGAGGGCGTACTTCTCTTAGGTGAAAGCGGCGTAGGCAAAAGTGAAACCGCCGTTGAGCTTATAAAACGCGGACATCGCCTTGTTGCGGATGATGCGGTCGATATTAAGCGTGTTTCGGCGAAAACGCTTGTCGGAAGCTCGCCGGAAATTATAAGGCATTTTATAGAGCTTCGCGGTATAGGAATAATAGATGTTAAA
The DNA here is from genome assembly GCA_934476455.1 of uncultured Clostridia bacterium. Classification (GTDB taxonomy): domain Bacteria; phylum Bacillota; class Clostridia; order UMGS1883; family UMGS1883; genus UMGS1883. Next base: position 158,301 of record CAKSNY010000001.1, read on the forward strand.
AAGATTTTCGGTATGGGCGCCGTTAAAAATACCGAAAATATAAATCTTGTAATTAACCTTGAGTCGTGGCAGCAGGGTAAAAACTATGAAAGGCTTGGGCTTGACAAGGAAGTAACAAATATTTTGGGAATAGATATTCCGTCGCTTACGGTGCCGGTACGCCCGGGCAGAAATTTGGCTGTAATTATAGAAATTGCTGCGATGAATCACCGCCAGCAGAATATGGGATATAATGCAGCCGAAGAGCTTAGCGAAAGACTTACAAGGCAGATGCAGGGACAGGATATTTCCGGAAGAGAATTTTTCTAATTTTTAAGGAGCAGTTTAATGAAAGACGAATTAAAAAAAATTATAGGGGAGGATTCCGTCAGAAAAAACGTATTGCTGAAAGACTATACAAGCTTTAAAGTCGGCGGCGCGGCTGAAATATTTATAGAGCCCAAAACCGCCGAGGATTTAAAGGCTGCCGTTAAGTTTTTATATGAAAAACAGCAGCCGTACTACATTTTGGGCAACGGCAGCAATCTTTTGGTAAGTGACGGCGGCGTAAAAAAACCGGTAATTCATATCGGAAAAATGCTTTCGGGCGTATCTGTCTTTGACGAGTGTATAACAGCGCGCGCCGGCGCAACATTGGCGGTAATTTCGAGAGAGGCTCTTAAAAACTCGCTTTCCGGTTTTGAATTTGCCGCGGGCATTCCCGGCACGCTCGGCGGGGGCGTAATAATGAATGCGGGCGCATACGGCGGGGAAATGAAAGATGTTATAGAGGCGGTAAGCTATCTTGACCCTTCCGGGGAGGAGCATATAGCAAAAAATTGCGAGATGGAGTTTTCCTACAGAAGCAGCGCACTTCAAAATACGGGCTGCATCGTCCTTGGGGCAACGATATGCCTTAAAAAAGGGGACGGCGTGCAAATAAAAGAAACAATGGCTGATTTGGCAATGCGCCGCCGCGAAAAACAGCCGCTTGAATATCCGAGCGCGGGCAGCACCTTTAAAAGACCGAAAGGGTATTTTGCCGGAACTGCTATAGACGAATGCGGGCTTAAGGGCGCAAAAATCGGCGGTGCATGTGTAAGCGAAAAGCACGCCGGCTTTATAATAAATACCGGCGGTGCGACCGCGGCAGATATATTAAACCTTATAGACTATGTAAGGGAAACCGTGTTTAAGAAGACAGGCATAGAGCTTGAACCGGAGGTAAAGTACTGGGATTAGGGGTGTATGAATGAGATTTGTAATAATAACTGGGATGAGCGGTGCGGGAAAAACACAGGTTATGCACTCAATGGAAGACATAGGCTACTATTGTATTGATAATATGCCGCTTGCTTTTTTGGTACCGTTTGCAAAAATGTGCTATACCGAAAAAAGCTTTGAAAATGTTGCGGTTGTAATAGATATCCGCGGTGGGGAATCTCTTAAAAAAATCGGAGATTCGCTGACAAATCTTGAAAATGAAGGCTTTGAATACGAAATATTATTCCTTGAGGCAAACCCGTCCGTGCTTGTAAAAAGATATAAAGAAACGCGGCGCAAGCATCCGCTTTCACCGGAGGGCAGCATTGAAGAGGGCATAGCGCTTGAAAGAAAGCGGCTCGGCGATATGCGCAGCAAGGCGACGTATATAATAGACACCTCGCGTATGCTGACAAGAGAGCTTCGGCAGGTTGTGCTTGAAATGTTCGGAAAAGGTGACGGGAAGGGGTATTTTCGTATACAGGTAGAGTCATTCGGCTTTAAATACGGAATACCGATTGACGCAGACCTTGTTTTTGACGTTAGGTTTTTGCCAAACCCGTTTTATATAGATGAACTGAAGCAGCATAACGGCACAGAGAAGCCTGTGCGTGATTTTGTTATGAAATTTGACCAGACAAAGCAGTTTTTAATAAAGCTTGAGGATATGCTTGATATGCTTATACCGCATTATATCGAAGAAGGAAAGAGTGAACTTGTAATAGCAATCGGCTGTACGGGCGGAAAGCACAGAAGCGTGGCAATAGCCGACGCGGTTGCAAACGATTTAACAGAAAAAAATTACAATGTAACGGAAAGACACAGAGATATGGCAGAGGGCTGATAATATGGAAAAGACGTTTTCATCCGAGGTGAAAGATGAGCTTTGCCTGCTTAATATTAAAACATTGCAGGCGGCGGCGGCAGAGCTTGCGGCAATGCTTATTTTCGGTGAAAATACAGATACGGATAACATTGTTATAAAAAGCGGACGTGCCGAAAATGCCGCGCGTATACAGGCGCTTTTAAAAAAAGCGGGCGGGCAGAGAATTGCAATTGACGTTTCGGAAAGAAAAAATATATATACTGTAAAAATACCGAAAAATGCGGCGGAAAATTTAGGCGTTTACATTACGGAGCAGGGCGATATAGAGCTTGATGAAGAAATTATAGAAAATGAAAACGAAAAACGCGCTTTTTTGCGGGGCGCATTTATCGTGAGCGGCACCATAACGCCGCCGGAAAAGAACTATTCGTGTGAGCTGTTCACAATGAACGAAAATATGGCGTATATCGCAGCAGAGATTTTGGAAAGCCTCGGCGTTAAGGCAAACACTGTGAAGCGGAAAGAGTACTTTGTAACATATCTTAACGACTGCGAATCCGTGACGGCATTTTTGGGTATTATCGGCGCACAGACGGCGCTGCTTCATCTTATGACAACTCAGGTGGAAAAGGATTACAGAAACCAGACAAACAGAATTTTTAACTGCCGTGTTGCAAATATTGATAAAATGATAAAAGCGGCGGCGGGGCAATGCGCCGTTATCGAAAGGCTTATGGCTTCGCAAAAATGGGAGGAGCTTACACCGCAGCTTCGCGCCCTGGCAGAGCTTAGAATGGAAAATAAGGAAAGCAGCCTGGCAGAGCTTGGCGAAAAAATGTCGCCGCCAATCAGCAAAAGTGCCGTAAACAGAAGAATGAGCAGACTTTTGGAATTGGCAAAAAAGCTTGACTGATAAATGTTTTGGCAGCAAAACGGAGGTAGAAATGTTTACACATTTACATGTACATAGCGAATACAGCTTGCTTGACGGAATGTGCAGAATTAAAGATTTGCCCAAAAGGGCAAAGGAATTGGGACAGGATGCTATTGCGCTTACAGACCACGGGGCAATGTACGGTGCGGTTGATTTTTACAAGGAATGTAAAAAAGAGGGTATAAAGCCTATTATCGGCTGCGAGGTATATGTCACAAAGGACCGCTTCGACAGGAGCGCCCGCAGCAGCGGCAATGAGGCTAATCACCTTGTCCTTTTATGTAAAAACGAAGAAGGCTATAACAATCTTATACAGATTGTATCGGCGGGCTTTGTAGAGGGCTTTTACTACAAGCCACGCGTTGATACGGAGATTTTAAAAAAATATAAGGGCGGAATAATTGCCCTTTCGGCGTGCCTTGCGGGTGAAATACCCAGGGCGCTTTTAAGGGGCGATAATGACGCGGCAGAGAAAAAGGTGCTTGAATATAAAGGGCTTTTTGACGAATTTTATATAGAGCTTCAGGACCATTTTATTGAAGAACAAAAAAAGCTTAATCCGATGCTTGTAAAGTTGGCCCGTGAAACCGATACACCACTTGTTGCAACCAATGATGCACACTATATAAGGCGAGAGGACGCACACTATCAGGATGTTCTTTTGTGCATCCAAACGGGAAAAACGCTTGACGATGAAAATCGTATGCATTTTGAAACTGAGGAATTTTATCTTAAAAGCGAAGATGAGATGCGCTCTTTGTTTAAATATGCGCCCGAGGCGATTGATAACACGGCTGAAATTGCAAAAAAATGCAATTTTGATTTTAAATTCGGTGAAAAGCATCTTCCGTCGTATGCAGTGCCGGACGGGCAGGATCACTTTGAATATTTGCGCAAGCTTTGTGATATGGGGCTTAAAAGGCGATACGAAAACATAACACCGGAACATACAAAAAGAATGGAATATGAACTCGGCGTAATAAAAAGTATGGGCTTTACGGATTATTTTTTAATTGTATGGGATTTTATAAACTATGCCAAAAACGAAAAAATCCCCGTGGGTCCCGGGCGCGGCAGCGCAGCGGGAAGCATTGTGTCATATTGTCTGGGAATAACGGATATTGAGCCGCTGCGCTACAACCTTATATTTGAGCGCTTTTTAAATCCCGCACGCGTAAGTATGCCGGATATAGACGTTGATTTTTGCCCCAAAAGGCGCGGAGAGGTAATAAACTATGTTATTGAAAAGTACGGCGCAAAGAACGTAAGCCAGATAGGAACATTCGGTACTATGAAGGCTCGCGGCGCTATTCGTGACTGCGGTCGTGTGCTCGGTATGCCGTATACCGATGTGGACGTTGTGGCAAAAATGGTGCCGATGGATTTGGGTATGACAATAGATCTTGCACTTGAAAATCCAAAGCTTAAGGCGGCGTATACGTCCTCACCGCAAATAAAAACGCTTATTGATACGGCGCGCGCAGTTGAAGGCTTGCCGAGAAACGTCGGAACGCATGCAGCCGGTGTTGTTATAGCCGGAAGACCGGTTTCGACCTATGTTCCCGTGCAGCGAAGCGATGATATAATATCAACCCAGTACACAAAAGATACGGTAGAAGAACTCGGGCTTTTAAAAATGGACTTTTTGGGACTCAGAAACCTTACCGTAATTGATGATACTGTAAAAATTGCTTCGTCAATGGGAATAAAAATTGATATGGAAAATATATCATACGACGAACCAAAGGTCTATGAAATGATATCAAGCGGTGATACAGACGGTGTGTTCCAGCTTGAAAGCGCCGGTATGCGCAGCTTTATGAAGCGGCTTATGCCAAAAAATATAGAAGATATAACGGCGGGTATTGCGCTGTACCGCCCGGGTCCGATGGACTTTATTCCGGCGTACATTAAAAATAAAAACAAACCCGATAATATTAAGTACAAGCACCCGCTGCTGAAAGAAATTCTGGAAATGACGTACGGCTGCATTGTATACCAGGAACAGGTAATGCAAATAGTAAGAACGCTTGCGGGGTTTTCTATGGGGCGTGCAGACGAGGTGCGCCGTGCGATGAGCAAAAAGAAAGCAAAAGAAATGCAGCGTGCAAGGCAAAGCTTTATATTCGGAGAAGATAACGATGACGGCAGCGTGCGTTTCCCGGGGTGTGTAAGAAACGGAATTGACCAAAAAACGGCTGAAAGTATTTTTGATGATATGGACGCTTTTGCGCAGTACGCGTTTAATAAAAGCCACGCTGCGGCGTACTCATATGTAACATACCGGACAGCATATTTGAAGGCGCTTTATCCGGCACAGTTTATGGCGGCGCTTATTTCAAGCGTTATGGACGATGCAAACAAGGTTGCGTCTTACATTAACAATTGCGTGCATCAGGGAATAAAAGTTTTGCCGCCGGACATAAATAAAAGCAGTGCGGAATTCAGCGTGGAGGGCAGCGATATACGCTTTGGGTTGACTACGATAAAAAACGTGGGTGATTCGTTCGTAAGAAATCTTGTAAAGGAAAGAAATCTAAACGGAGAATATAAAAGCCTGCGGGATTTCACCTCGCGAATGCTCGGAGAACTGAATAAAAGAAGCGTTGAGTGCCTGATTAAAAGCGGCGCGTTTGACTCGATCCCGGGAAGCCGCGCACAGAAACTTTCTGTGTATGAAGAAATAATAGATTCCGAAACCAGGAACGGAAAAAACAATATAGCGGGGCAAATATCTTTGTTTGGTGAAGCTGAAATTAAAAATGATGTTTTCCCGGACAATGTAAGAAAATACTCAAAAAACGAGCTGCTGAATATGGAAAAAGAGGTCGCGGGGATATATATGTCGGGGCATCCGCTGGATGATTACCGTGACAGAATGGAAAAGCTTTCCTACAGTCAATGCGCAAACATAAACGCCGCAAGCGAGGAGGAGAGCAGATTTACAGACGGACAGGAGGTAACCGTCGGCGCGATTATACTTAAGCGGCGCGATAAGCTTACACGTTCAAATACAAATATGGCTTTTCTTACCGTGGAGGATTTTACAGGCTCGCTTGAGGTTATTGTTTTTCCGAAGATTTTGTCCAAATACGACGCAATACTAAGCGAAAATTCAATTGTCGTAATTACCGGAAAGCTTGATATAAAAGAGGATGAAGCGGTAAAACTTATCCTTGACGGCGCAAAACCGTTTTCAACCTCACAGGGAAAGGATATAATAATAAATGCCGACGATAACACGGTGTATAAGCTTGACAGCGTGCGTGAGCTTGTAAAAAAATACCCGGGTACGGATAAAATATTCGTTAAATACCGCGGCAATATTACAGAAACGGATTGCTGCGCGGTTTCTTCAGACGAATTTACAGAAAAAGTATGCGATATTATGGGCAAGGATGCGGTATCTGTTCGCTGAAAGTAAAAAAAGGTTGCAAATTGTAAAAAAATGGTGTATTATATGGCAGTAGCGATTTGAAAGGAATTAGATTATGTGGACTTCTGTTTATATGACGCAGGATATTGAAAAGGCGAAAAAACTGCGTACACTTTTGGAGAAAAACAGCATAATTGTAATGCTGCGGCGCATATATGACGAAGGTGAGCTTTCGCAAAGCTGTTACGAACTGCTTGTACCGGCAGCGGAGCTTGAGGAAGCGCTGTGCCTGATAATAGACGAATAGCGGGGGATTTGTGTTATGTATAAGGTGCTGTTTGTCTGCCACGGGAATATATGCCGTTCGCCCATGGCTGAATTTATTTTAAAGGATATGGTAAAAAAACTCGGCGCGGACAAGGAATTTATTATAGAAAGCGCCGCGACGAGCACTGAAGAAATCGGAAGCCCGGTATATCCGCGTGCACGCAGTGTTTTGGCAAAGCATAAAATCGTTGTAAGCGGAAAATATGCACGGCAGTTTGTGCGCGGTGACTATGATAAATACGACTACATAATTGCAATGGATGAGAAGAACAGAGAAAATATTTTAAAAACAACCGGCGGCGATGCAGCCGGTAAGGTACATATGCTGCTTGAATATGCGGGCGAGAACCGCAGCGTCAGTGACCCGTGGTATACAGGTGATTTTGACGTGGCGTATGAGGATATATTTAAAGGATGTGCAGCGCTGGTTGATTATATTTTGCACTGATAGGGCGGCATCTTTGCTTTTGTAAGCTTTTTTACAAATAGAAAGCTAAAACAACAAAAAGATACATTTTACCAATATTGACTTTTTGTGCTTTTGTGGTATAATGGATTTATGTTTTAAGAAGTGAATACAGCGGTTGGGCAGGCGCTTGTGTGCGTGATTTTTGGTGCGTACATGCAGCGATGGGCGTTTGCCGGGGAAACGTTTGCATTTTCAGCCGCGGATATGAAAAGGAGATTGTAATGGCAAAAAAATCAAAATTGAAGATTATTCCTCTCGGAGGATTGAACGAGATAGGCAAGAATATGACAGCCTTTGAATTTGGCGGTGAAATTCTTGTCCTTGACTGTGGTATGGCATTTCCGGATGATAATATGTTCGGTGTTGACTGTGTTATACCCGATATGACGTATGTCTTAAATAATAAGGACAAGGTCAAAGGCGTGGTTATAACGCACGGGCATGAGGATCATATCGGAAGCATAGCGTATTTTTTGCGTAATATAAATGTTCCGGTCTACGGAACACGCCTTGCGCTTGGGCTTATAGAACAGAAACTTAAAGAACACGGAATATTAAGCGTTACAAAGCTTAACCGCGTAAAAGCCGGCGACAGTGTGCAGATTTCAAAAAACTTTAACGTTGAATTTATAAGGGTGAACCACAGTATAAGCGACGCTGTGGGAATGGCAATAAAAACCCCGGCTGGAACGGTTGTGCATACGGGTGACTTTAAGATAGACTGCACACCGATAGAGGGCAGTATGATTGACCTTGCACGTTTCGGCGAGCTTGGCAAACGCGGTGTTTTGGCGCTTATGAGCGACAGCACCAATGTAGAGCGCCCCGGGTATACAATGAGCGAGCGGACCGTCGGCGAAAAGTTTGAAACACTTTTCAAGGGTACGCGTTCAAGAATTTTTGTGGCGACGTTTGCGTCCAACGTGGACAGGGTGCAGCAGATAATAAATGCCGCAGTTCGGAACAGGCGAAAGGTTGCGGTTTCCGGAAGAAGTATGGTAAATATAATTGAAGTTGCCTCCACGCTTGGTTATTTGAAAATCCCCGAGGGTACGCTTATTCCCATAGAAGACGTTAAAAAGTATCAAAACCATCAGCTTGTTATAATTACCACAGGCAGCCAGGGAGAGCGGATGAGCGCTCTTACCAGAATGGCTTTTTCAGATCACAGAATGGTGGAAATAGGTCGCGGCGACCTTGTTATAATTTCGGCATCGCCCATTCCGGGCAATGAAAAAACAATATCAAATGTAATAAACGAGCTGTACCGCAAAGGCGCGGAGGTTATACATTCCGCACTGACAGAGGTCCACGTTTCGGGGCACGCCTGCCGCGAGGAGCTTAAGATTATAATGGGCCTTGTAAAGCCCAAGTACTTTATACCTGTTCACGGCGAAAGCCGCCATTTGCGCCGCCATGCAATATTGGCGGAGGAAATGGGCATAAGCCCAAAAAATATTTTTAAGCTTGAAAACGGCTCCGTTTTGGAAATTTCAAACGACGGGGCAAAGATTACGGGCAGTGTTCAGGCAGGCGAGGTGCTTGTAGACGGATACGGCGTGGGCGATGTGGGAAGCATTGTTCTGCGCGACAGGCAGCACCTTGCAGAAGACGGCATAATAATGGTTGTTATGGCTATAAACAAAAAAACACACAGACTTGCCGCAGAGCCGGAAATTATAACGCGCGGATTTATATATATGCGCGATAATGAAAGCCTTATGGCACAGCTTCGCGATATAGCGCAGCGCAGCGCCGAGGATACGCTTATATCGAAAAACAGAGATTGGAATACTATTAAAGGCAATGTAAAAAGTGCGCTCGGCAGTGCAATTTATGACGGAACACACAGAAAACCTATGATATTGCCTGTAATAATTGAGGTATAATTATGTTTACTTTACTGAAGAAAGAAGGTGCCGCACGGCGCGGCACCTTTAAAACCGTACACGGCACAATTCAAACGCCCGTTTTTATGAACGTCGGTACATCGGCGGCGATAAAAGGGGGCGTTTCTTCGATGGATTTAAAGGAGATAGGCTGCCAGGTAGAGCTTTCCAATACATACCATCTGCACGTGCGCCCCGGCGATGAACTTATCCGCGATATGGGCGGGCTGCATAAATTTATGAATTGGGACAGACCTATTCTTACAGACAGCGGCGGATTTCAGGTTTTCTCTTTGGCAAAGCTTCGTAAAATTACGGAGGAGGGTGTACACTTTCAGTCGCATATTGACGGAAAACGTATATTTATGGGTCCTGAAGAAAGTATGAAAATTCAGTCAAACCTTGCCTCTACCATTGCAATGGCTTTTGACGAATGCGTCGAAAATCCGTCACCGTATGATTACGTTAAAAATTCGTGCGAGAGAACGTATCGCTGGCTTGTGCGCTGTAAAAATGAAATAAACCGCTTAAATTCATTGGATGAAACGATAAATCCGCACCAAATGCTTTTTGGGATAAATCAGGGCGGTACATATCACGACCTCAGGACAGAGCATATGAAAAAGATTTCGGAGCTTGATCTAAACGGCTATGCAATAGGCGGGCTGGCAGTGGGCGAAAGCGCGGAGGAAATGTACAGTATTATAGAATCTGTAGAACCTTATATGCCCGCGGATAAACCGCGTTACCTTATGGGGGTGGGAACGCCGCAAAATATTTTAGAAGCGGTTGACCGCGGCGTGGATTTTTTCGACTGCGTTATTACAAGCCGCAATGCGCGCCATGCAAATTTGTTCACGGATATAGGCGTGCTGAATTTAAATAATAAAAAGTTTGAAAAGGACGACAGACCTCTTCAGGAGGGCTGTGATTGCCCTGCATGTAAAAATTATTCAAGAAGCTATATACGCCACCTTATAAAAGCAAAGGAAATGCTCGGTATGCGGCTTTGCGTTCTTCACAATTTGTATTTTTATAACGACCTTATGTCGAAAATACGCGATGCTATTGACCAAAACAGGTATCGGGAATTTAAGGCGGAGATGCTTGAAAAGCTTAACAACAGGGTTTGAAAGGGCGTGAATATATGAAAAAGGTACTTTTCTTATTTTTTGCCTTTATGGTTTGCTGTTCGGTCTGCGCGTCTGCAATGGGAAAAAGCATAAAGTTTGTTCAGGACAGCTCGGTTATGACCGTATACACATACAGCGGCAATGAAAGCGAGGAAACGGGTGTTGTTCCCGTTAACGATAATACAACGCTGCTTGTACCGCTGCGCCCTCTTTCGGAGGCACTCGGCATAAATGTAGATTGGAATAATGATACAGAGGAAGTTACGTTAAAATTTGACGAAACGTACATAACCCTTAAAAATAACAGTGTATATGCAAGCGTGAACGGCGATATAAAAACATTGGGTGCGATGCCGAGAATTATAAACGGAAGGTTTTTGGTACCGCTTCGGTTTATAGCGGAGGTTTACGGGTGCAATGTATCTTGGGATGAAAAAGAAAAGGCTGCCGTTATAAGAAACGCGCAGGCATTTAAAAATACCGTGCCGATAATAATGTATCACGACATAAACGAAAACATAACAGACGCAACTGTTGTAACACCGCAAAAATTTGAGGAAAATATGAAGCTTTTGGCATCAAACGGCTATACGCCCATAAGCTTTGAAAAGCTTATTTCCTTTGTCGACGGCAATGGACTGCTGCCGGAAAAACCTGTAATAATAACGTTTGACGATGGATATTTAAGTAACTATGAATATGCTTTTCCTATTTTAAAAAAGTATAATTTTTGTGCGACTGTTTTTGTTATCGGAAGCTCCGTCGGACACAATGAATATTACAAGAACACCGCATACAGGCTGACGCCGCATTTCGGTATACCCGAGATAATGCAGATGGTTTCGTCAAGCCTAATATCCGTGCAGTCGCACACATATGATATGCACCAATGGGCGCAATACGAAAAAGTACCCGAAAAGGCAAGGTGCAGCGCCGTGCCGATAGACGGCGAAAGCGATGCGGATTTTGCGGCAGCCCTGAAAAATGATATAGTTTTGCAAAACTTAATTTTTTCGCGCGCCGGTATAAAAAGCAGCAATGTATTATCTTTCCCGAACGGAAAATATGCGGATATAACAAATTCTGTCTTGGCGCAGAACGGGTACCGTGCAACCGTAACGACAGACCCCGCGCGACTTAACAGCGTTACGGTGTATGACAATCCGTCGCTTTTTAATATGGGGCGCTTTAATATTACGGAGGACACAGCAGATATTGAAATATTAAATTATTTGAATAAAAAATAGGTGTAAATTATACACTTAAATACCATTTTCGTGTATAGAAATATCTTGCATATTTTGGGGAAGAATACTATAATAAATGTGCGAGGTGAAATAAGTTATGCAAAGATTTTTGATAAGCGGTATGAGCTGCGCATCATGCAGTGCGCGCGTGGAAAAGGCTGTAAAAGGCGTAAACGGCGTAAGTGCGTGTGAGGTAAACCTTCTTACCGACTCTATGACGGTGGAGGGTAGCGCAGCCGCAAGTGAAATTATACAGGCTGTTCAGGATGCGGGATACGGTGCGGTTGAGGAAAATGAAAAAAAGGCAACCGAAAGCCAAGGCTACGTCGATAAGGAAACCGAAAGTATGAAAATTCGGCTCGGCACGTCGTGTTTTTTTTTGATAATACTTATGTATTTTTCAATGGGTCACTCGATGTGGGGGTGGCGTGTTCCGCAGAGCCTTGAAAATAATTTTACGGCACAGGCGCTTTTGCAGTTTTTACTTACGGTAATCGTAATGGTGATAAATCAAAAATTTTTTTTAAACGGATTTAAAGCACTTTTTAAGCGCTCGCCGAATATGGACAGCCTGGTAGCGATAGGTGCGGCGGCATCGTTTGGATACAGCACGTATATTCTTTTTATGATGACGATGAGCGGCGCACATACAATGCACCTTATACATGAGCTGTATTTTGAATCCGCCGCTATGATACTTACCCTTGTTACCGTGGGAAAGACATTGGAGGCATATTCAAAAGGAAAGACAACCTCCGCGCTTAATGCCCTGGCAAAGCTTGCACCTGATTCTGCTACGGTGGTGCGTGACGGAAAAAAGGTAAGAATCCCTATATCTCAAATGGTAAAAGGTGATATTTTTGAGGTGCGCCCGGGAGAGAGTATTCCCTGTGACGGAACCGTAATATCGGGCGAAAGCGCAGTTGACGAGTCGGCGCTTACGGGTGAAAGCCTGCCCGTTGACAAGAAGAAAGGAAGCGTTGTAAACGCGGCTACAGTGAACAGGTCGGGCTTTCTTGTTTGTGAAACCACAAGCATAGGAAGCGAAACCGCTTTCGGTAAAATTATTGAAATGGTCAGAAGTGCGTCGGCAACCAAAGCGCCTATAGCACATCTTGCCGACCGTGTTTCGGCAGTGTTTGTTCCGGCGGTTATAGCTGTTGCGGCACTCACCTTTATTGTATGGATGACAGCCGGGCAAAGCGTAGGGTTTTCGCTGGCAAGGGCAATTTCCGTGCTTGTAATAAGCTGCCCCTGTGCGCTGGGGCTTGCCACACCTGTTGCCATAATGGTTGCAACAGGTATGGGGGCAAAGGGCGGCATACTGTTTAAAAATGCCCGGGCGCTTGAAATGACGGGGAAATGCCGTGTAGCAGCCTTTGACAAAACAGGCACAATTACGCGCGGCGAGCCGTCCGTAACGGATGTTTACCCGATAGAAGCGGACGAAAAAACACTGCTTATGCTTGCTTATTCAACAGAGGAAAAAAGCGAGCATCCACTGGCAAAGGCAATCGTAAAGTATTGTGTTGACAATAATATCGGGCGCGTTGAAACAACCGCCTTTTCCTCCGAAACGGGAAGCGGGGTTACTGCTGTTTATAACGGGGAACACATATATGCAGGAAATGCCGAATTTATAAAAAGATACGCAGAAACAAGCGTTGCCGAAAAGTACATCGGGAACAGGGCAAAGGAAGGAAAAACGCCGATGCTCTTTGCCAAAGAGGACGCGCTTTTAGGTGTTATATGCGTTCGCGATGAACTGAAAGAAGATTCGGTTAAGGCTTTGGCAGAATTAAGAAAGATGGGAATAGAGCCTATTCTTCTTACAGGTGATAACGAAAAAACCGCGCAGGCTATCGGCAAAATTGCAGGTATAGACAAAATATTTGCACAGCTTAAGCCGGGCGATAAGGAAAGAATTATTCGCGAAAACAAAAAACGCGGCGTGATGATGATAGGTGACGGTATAAACGACGCGCCCGCTCTTACGGCGGCAGACATAGGTATTGCAATAGGCGCGGGAACGGATGTCGCGATAGATGCAGCCGATATTGTCCTTATGAAGGACGGGCTTTCTTCCGCGGCAGACGCGGTGCGGCTGAGCCGTGCGGCACTTAAAAATATAAAAGAAAATTTGTTCTGGGCTTTCTTTTATAACGTTATAGGTATTCCGCTTGCAGCGGGGGTATGGATTCCGCTGTTTAATTTAAAGCTTAACCCTATGTTCGGTGCTGCGGCAATGAGCCTGTCAAGCGTATGCGTTATAACAAATGCATTAAGGCTGAATTTCTTTAAATTTTCAGATAACAAGACAAACGAAACTCTGAAAGGAGAAAATAATATGGAAATGGTATTTAAGGTTGATAAAATGATGTGTTCGCACTGCGAGGCGACCGTGAAAAAAGGGCTTGAGGAAATAGACGGCGTAATTGAAGCTTCCGCCGACCATAATAAAAAAATTGTTACTGTAAAAACGGATAAGCCTGTTTCCGCGGAAGAAATTGAGCAAAAGATAACACAGCTTGGCTATGAGGTTATAAAATAACTTTACGGAGAGAAAAATGATTGATAAAATTTATGCGGCGGATTTTGCCGTGCTTGACTTTATAAGAGAGCATATTTCAACGCCCGCGCTTGATTATTTGATGCGTTTCTTTTCACTTCTAGGCGAGGGCGCCGTTTTGTGGATTGTTATTGCAGCTTTGCTTTTGACAAGAAAAAAACACAGACAGACGGCGCTTGAAATGGCATCTGCGATGATTTTCGGCTCGGTTGTGTGGATAAAAATACTAAAAAATATTGTAAGACGCCCGCGCCCGTTTATCACCCGCAGCGAAACGGAACTGATATTGCGCGCCCCGGGCGGGTTTTCGTTCCCGTCGGGTCATTCTATGGTTGCGTTTGCATGCGCAACCGTGATTTTTCTTAATAACAGGCGCGCCGGAATTGCAGCATACGTTACGGCTGTGCTGATTGCATTTTCCAGGCTTTATCTTTATGTGCATTTTCCGTCGGACGTGCTTGTAGGCTCACTGCTTGGCGTTATTACGGGAACTTTGGTTCATTTAATTTTAAAAAAAGCCGGAAATAAAGGGTGAAATTGTCATTTGCAGAGCAGAATATTATCCTCAATATATTTAATAATATTATATATACCGATGTATATATAATAAAGGAGGATAATGTTATGTTTAACTGTAAGGGCGGATTTTTTAAGGGACTTATCACAGGGGCTGTTATGAGCAGCGCCGTATGTATGATGACAGAACCATCGTCGGCTGTTATGATGCGCAAAATGCGCAGAAAAGCAAACCGTGCAATGAAAAGCATAGGAAGTATGGTAGACGATATAATGGGAAACTAAAAAAAGCGTGTAGCAAGATAAAAACTTTGCTACACGCTTTTCACTTTACAGAAAAACAAGGATTTTCGATTCTTAAGAAATAAATAGAAGAGCTTGCAAAGCGCTACGATGCGGACATTGTCGGGTTTGCGCCGGCAGACAGGTTTGAAAAAGATGACGCGATATTTAAAATTATGCCGAATGTAAAAAGTGTTATAGGTCTTGGGTT
>CAKSNY010000002.1 GCA_934476455.1 uncultured Clostridia bacterium
TCAAGTGAAGAGCTTAAACCGGAAAACGAAAACGCATATTGGGACGATTTTATAATGCTGGACGGGCGTGCCGAGTATAAGCGTGATGGGTTTGATTTTCAAATAAAAGAGGATTACGTAAATATGTTTAACGGGGAACTGCCGCTCTTAAAGTTCAAATGCTATAAAAAGTCGGAATACTTTAAAGATAAGCAGAATGATAAATAGGGAGTGTTCATGATGACAGTGAAAAAAATATTAACCGCCATACTCAGTGCTGTATTTTTAAGCGGATGTATGTACCAGGCAGATTTAAGACCTACTTCCGATACCTCGCTGATATGGGTAAGTAAAGACCCGTATGCAGAACTTGAGTTTAATGAGGAACAAGGTAGTCCTATCGGAAAAGTTGTTTATAATAAAAACGAATACAGCGTTGCATATGATGCAAACTACGGCGCAGGGATATATATGATGTCCAAGGAAATTTTAAACTCGGAAAACGATACACGGGTATGGAGCGACTTTTTATGGGTAAGGGGACGTGCAGACTATAAACGTGATGGATTTGATTTTCAAGTAAAAGAAGATTATGTAAATATGTTTGACGGGGAACTGCCGCTGTTAAAATTTAAATGCTATAAAAAGGTGGATTATTTTAAAGAAAAACAGGACGAATAAAATATGTTTTAGACCGCAGGGCGGGTAAAACCGCCCTAAGGAATTGGAGGAATATGCCGCATATATAAAAGAAAACGGTATATTACCGGGCATAAGTAAAAAGCTTGCAAAGGATAAAAGGCTTGACGATGTGACAAACGCAGTGTTAAAAACGCACGATGTAAAAGAAAGAATAAAGCTGAAATCGCCGCTTTCTCATGCGATGCACATAAGTATTGCCACAGACAATTATTTGTATAACAGGAATGTGGATTTATCTGTTTACAAGAACGGATATATAAACGACCAAAACAGCGGGGCAGTGTCAAAGCTGCGTCTTGGCATTACAGAGATGAAAAACAACGGGTGCGAGGTAATAGCGGCATACAATGCACTAAAAATTTTAGGGAATCCGCGGGACATACGCGCAATAGCCTATAATTTTGAAACGGATGGGCAGATGCTTATGGGAGGATTTGGAACAAATCCGTACGCCGTGGGCAGATATTTTAAAAAGATAGGGTACAATGTAAAAACGCTTGAGGGTGACGAAATACTGACCAAGCCCACGCCCAAAGCAGACGCATACGTTATATCGTTTTGGAATAGTGATGATGTAAGGGATATGCTGCATACCGTAGCCGCAAGAAAAACAAAAGACGGCGGGTATGAGTTGTTTAATAATGGACCGGATAAAAAAATAAATGCGGATGATAACCTTGCAAAATATTTTGTAAGAAATGGAATACATCCAATCGTATTGTTCGGAATAGAGGAGAGAGTAAAATGAAACAAAAACTGTCCGCAACAATTATAATTTTGGTAAAGCTTATACTTAACGGATGCATATATCAGGTAGATTTACGACCGGCAAATGATGAAAACCTAATATGGGTATGCGAAGAACCGTATGCTATTTACGAGTACAATAAAAACGTGGACCGTACAGTTGGGAAAATAGTGTATGGGGAAATGGAATACGATGTTGTGTATGGGGCTGACAGTAGCCCATATATGTATGTTATGTCAAGTGAAGAGCTTAAACCGGAAAACGAAAACGCATATTGGGACGATTT
Organism: uncultured Clostridia bacterium; assembly: GCA_934476455.1. Lineage (GTDB taxonomy): Bacteria > Bacillota > Clostridia > UMGS1883 > UMGS1883 > UMGS1883. The sequence goes on from CAKSNY010000002.1 coordinate 1,716, forward strand.
TATAATGCTGGACGGGCGTGCCGAGTATAAGCGTGATGGGTTTGATTTTCAAATAAAAGAGGATTACGTAAATATGTTTAACGGGGAACTGCCGCTCTTAAAGTTCAAATGCTACAAAAAGTCGGAATATTTCAAAGATAAGCAGGATGACGAATAAGAAGTGCCTACGATGACACAAAGGGAATTGTTCCTATAATGTTGCATTGTATTGATAAGTGAGGGTGAAAAGTATGAAAATAAGGCGGTCTGCTGTTTTGACAATAGTATTCGTGTTTTCCCTGCTTGGATGCACCTATCAGGCAGAGAAGCGCCCTGTATTCAACGATGATGAAGTGTGGATATGTGAAAAACCGTATATTGAACTTTATTGGTCTAAAACAGATGGAAAGAGCGGAACTATCGAAATAAATAATGTGTATACGGATATTTATCAGGTATCTACTCACGGAGCTTTAATGGAGATATATTCAATAGAGGAGAAAGAAATTCATAATACAGCCGAATCAAATGGTCAATATTTACTATTCAAATCGCGTGCAAATTATAATTATGACACATTCACCTTGCAGGTAGAGAAGATCGGGTAAATATGTTTGACGGGGAACTGCTGCTCTTAAAGTTCAAATGCTATAAAAAGTCGGAATACTTTAAAGATAAGCAGAATGATAAATAGGGAGTGTTCATGATGACAGTGAAAAAAATATTAACCGCCATACTCAGTGCTGTATTTTTAAGCGGATGTATGTACCAGGCAGATAGGAGACCAACCTTAAGCAATGATGAGGTTTGGATATGTGAAGAACCGTATGCTGAATTTTACTGGGAAAAAGGAACTGATGTGCTTACGGGGAAGATAATTGTAAATAACAAAGAATACAATATGTTCCATCGTGAAAATTCCGGACCATACCTGTGGGTGTACTCAATGGAAGGAAAAGAAGAAGCATATGATGTAAGCAATGCTAAGGAATACCTACTGTTTAGATCGCGTGCGAATTATAATTATGACACATTCACCTTGCAGGTAGAAGAAGACAGGGCAAATATGTTTGACGGGGAACTGCCGCTCTTAAAGTTCAAATGCTACAAGAAGTCGGAATATTTTAAGGATAAGCAGGGTGACAAATAAGAAGCGCTCGCAATTTGATGCAAATAGGTGATTTTGACATGAAGAATATAAAAATTTATTTCGCTGTTATTGCTTTCTTTTTTGTTGAAATGCTCTTAAACGGCTGCACATATCAGGCAAATAGGCGCCCGAAGTACGATGATAGCATTGTATGGGTATGTCAAAGCCCGCGTATAGAACTTTATTGGAGTAATTCTGAAGATACATATGGAAAAATATACATTAAAAACAAAGAAATAGATTTATTTCACGTTGAAAATCCGGGCTCAGGGTTTGATGTATATAAGAACGAGGCAAGCAATTGTTATTTTACAGCTGACGGTGCAGAAGAATATTTGCTATTTAAATCACGAGCAAATTATAATTATGACACATTCCCCTTGCAGGTAGAAGAAGACAGGGTAAATATGTTTGACGGTGAATTGCCGCTCTTAAAGTTCAAATGCTACAAGAAGTCGGAATATTTTAAGGATAAGCAGGGTGACAAATAAGAAGCGTTTACGATGACGAAAAAACAGGGCGGGTGATAATATGAAAAAAATATTGTTAGGCTCAATTATGTGTGTGCTTATTTTAAATGCGTGTATATATCAGGCGGAAAAAAGACCGCTGCCCCGCGATAATGAGGTGTGGGTATGCGAAAATCCGCACATAGAATTATATTGGGATAATACATATGAAAATATAAATTACGGGTTAATAGAAATTAACAATACAAGATACGAAATTTTTCATAAAGAGGGAGCCGGCTCAAAAGTTTTCATATATTCTATAGATGGCGCTGAAGTATACAATGAAACTGAAAAAGTGAAAGAATATTTACTATTCAAATCGCGTGCAAATTATAATTATGACACATTCACCTTGCAGGTAGAGGAAGATCGGGTAAATATGTTTGACGGGGAACTGCCGCTCTTAAAGTTTAAATGCTACAAAAAGGCAGAATACTTTAAGGACAAGCAGTAATAAATAAGCGGCGCTTCGTAAATTTACGAAACGCCGCTTATTTTATTTTATTTTGCCTTATTTATCTGCAAGATATTTTCGGAACACAACCTCAAGTATTTCATCGCGCTCGACCTTGGTTATAAGGCTGCGCGCGCCCTTATGCCCTGTAATATAGGTGGGGTCGCCCGACATAATATAGCCCACAAGCTGGCTTATCGGGTCGTATCCTTTTTCAACCAGCGCAGCGTGCACGCGGCAGATAATTGCGTCAATCTCTGTATCGCGCGTTTTGCAGATGTCAATATGTGTTGTTTGCATAGCCTTGTTATCGTTCATTGTCAGCCATCCCCCTTCAATTGTAAGCATACACCATTTATATGCTTTTTTCAATAGCGGTAACACAATTTTAATATTATATTTACCTTTTGGAAACTGTTTTTGCGCTGCCGCCTTTTTTCGGCATATTTATTGACATTTTATAAAAGCAGTGGTATCATAAAATAACTGTATGGTGCGAAAAATTACTTGTTTTGGGAGGCGTTTTGCATATGGCAGAGTTTATGCATTTTCAAAAATCCGTTCCGCTGCCGATTGAGTTTATAAAAAAATATATGATAACTGCGAACGCCACCTATGTTAAGGTATATCTTTACGGTTTGGCGCAGTGCTACGAGGCGGGCGAAGCACCCACAAACGCAGCAATAGCCGAAGCGCTTGATATTTTGGAAACAGATGTAAGCAAGGCGTGGAGATACTGGAAAAGAGTGGGGCTTATACATAGCGAGGGTAAGGGCAGCATAGTGTATGACCCGATTTTGCCCGAGGGCGTAAAGCCGCACCACGAGAAAAAAGAAAGCGATATTAAGGGAAAAGAAGCCATGCCCGCGGCAGCACAGCCCCAAATGAAAGAAATTTTAGAGGCAATGAAAATAAATCCCGAAATGAAAGATACCGTTAATCAGACAGAGCGCCTTTTAAAAAGACCGCTCACGCAGAGGGAAATTACAACGCTTTATAATCTGATGGATTGGTATAATATGAGCAATGCCATGGTTATGGTGCTTATAGAGTACTGCGTAAATATAGAAAAAACAAGCTTTGCATATATAGAAAAGGTCGCACGCCGCTGGAATGATGAGGGAATAACCACCATAAGCGCCGCGACAGAGGAAATAAACCGCGCGGCAAAGCTTTTGAACGTGCAGAACAAGTGCAAAAGGATATTCGGCATTGACCGCGCGTTTACGGCGGCAGAGATAAAATACATCACCTCGTGGGTAAACGAGCTTTCAATGACAGAGTCGATGATAAAATGTGCGTACGAACGTACGGTAAACAATACAGGTAAGCTTTCGATGCCGTATATGAATACCATTTTGCGTTCGTGGCACGAAAAGGGAATAAAAACGCCCGCACGAACAGAACAGGACCGTAAAAAACCGCGCAATGCGGCGTATGAGCATGACGACGCTGCGGCTATTGAAAGGCGGCTCAGACTTGCGAAACAAAAAAGTTGAGGTGACGTACAGTGGCGGAATCTATTTATGACAGAGCGTCGGCAATAATTGCAAAACGTAAAAAACAGCGCGAGGAAAAGCTTTCGCGCAGACGTGCCGAGGTTTTCGGCAAAATACCGCGCATAGCGGAGATTGAAGCGGAGCTTGACCGTTACGGAATGAGAATGCTTAATATGGTCGCCTCCGGCGAGAATGACCCCGAGCGTGCCGTTGCGGCAATTTCCGCGGAAAACCGCGCATATGTTGAAGAGTGCCGCAGGCTTTTGGCGGTACACGGCTACAGTGAGGATTATCTTGAAATACCGCCGGTTTGCGCAAAATGTAACGACACCGGGTATGTGGAAAACAAAATTTGCGGCTGTCTTAAGGAAGAAATACTTTCGTGCGCGCTTGAGAGCGCAAACCTCTCACAGTCAAGCGCGAAAAAAACCTTTGAAAATTTCAGCCTTGATTACTACAGCGATGAATACGCCGAAGAATACGGCTGTTCCCCGCGGGAGAATATGCAGGCAATTTTAAAAGAATGTAAAAGCTTTGTGCAAGGCTTTCCGAACAATGCAGAAAACCTTTTGCTTTGCGGCGGCTGCGGGCTTGGGAAAACGCATCTTTCCTCGGCTGTGGCGCACGAGCTTCTTTTGCGCGGGGTTGACGTTTTGTATGTCAGCAGTAACTCGCTGTTTCCCATGCTGGAGGACATCCACTTCGGCAGAGATGTAAGCGAGCGTGCCGATTACATTGTACGAAAAATAAACGACTGCGACTTGCTTATATTAGACGATCTCGGCAGCGAATTTGTAACGCAGTTTACCGTTTCGGAGCTTTTCGGAATTATAAACACGCGTATTATGAATGACAAAAAAATGATAATTTCAACAAACTTAAACAGCGCCCGTCTGGCAGAGGTTTACACGGGGCGTATTGCGTCAAGAATATACGGCTCGTTTGCAATACTGGAGTTTTTGGGCGACGATATACGGAAAATAAAAAAATTTGAAGGCAGGCTGTAAAAATGGGAAATGCCAAAGAAGTTTTAAAGGGACATATAGACCTTGCAGAGAGGGCTATGACGGAGTTTGCCCTGGATAATATGCGCGGGGCAAAGGCGCTTGACAATCTAAGGGCGGCGCTTTCAAAAAAAGTTTTGATTGATAAAGAACAAAAAGAATTGTACATGCCGGCGGTGTATAATGCGCTTGCGACGATAAATTCCGTTCCGAATACAAAAATCAGAAGCAGGCAGCTTATCGAGGCAATAAAGGAAGCAAAAGCGGAGATGCAGGCAATATGCGATTTTCTGGAATAGGCGTTTTTTCAGTTTTTCGACAGTTTGTGGGTTGCGGTAAAAATTTTTTACCGCAACCTTTTTTTACCTATATTTATAACTTGACAAAAAACAAAACACACATTATAATACAATAAGTGAGTTTTATCAGACTGGGGAAAGACCGTATGAGTTACTGCTTGGGCATAGATATCGGCTCTACAACGGCGAAGGCTGTGCTTTTGGATGAAAAATTCAATATCGTGTTTGAAGCGTACGAAAGGCATTATTCGCGCACGCGTGAAAAATGCGCACAGCTTTTTTCGCGCGCGGCATTTGTTGCGGGCGAAGGAAAGATACATGTGGCGATTTCCGGCTCTGCCGGAATGGGGATAGCCGGTGCGATAGGTGTGCCTTTTATACAGGAGGTTATAGCAGAGGGCGAGGTTGTAAAGCGGCTCGAGCCCGATACCTCGTGCATTATAGAGCTTGGCGGCGAGGACGCTAAGATAGTATTTTTGCAGGGCGGTACCGATGAAAGAATGAACGGCACATGCGCCGGCGGTACGGGCGCTTTTATAGACCAGATGGCAACGCTTTTAAACGTTACGGTTGACGAGCTTGACGCCCTCAGCCTTAATTATGAAAAAATATATCCGATTGCGTCGCGCTGCGGCGTTTTTGCAAAAACCGATATTCAGCCGCTGATAAACCAGGGCGCAAGAAAAGAGAATATAGCAAAGAGCATATACGGCGCCGTTGTAAATCAGACAATAGCGGGGCTTGCCCAGGGGAGAAGTATTAGCGGAAAGGTAATGTTTTTGGGTGGTCCGCTGTCGTTTTTGGAGGGGCTTAGGCGAAGCTTTAAGGAAACGCTTAAGCTGTCGGACGAAAATGCCGTTTTCCCGAAATATGCGCGCATTTGCGTTGCCCTCGGCGCGGCGTATTATGCGCAGACGCTTCCCGCAAAGTATGATATAGGCGAACTTGTAAAAAGAATATCCGCCGTAAAAAACGGCGGTGCCGTGCGCACGCTGCCGCCGCTTTTTGAAGATGAGAACGAATACAACACATTTTGTATACGGCACGGCAAAGCACACGTAAACACGAAGGATATAAAAACCTACAGCGGTGTGGCGTACCTTGGAATAGACTGCGGCAGTACCACGACAAAGCTTGTGCTTATAGCCGAAGATAAAGAGATTTTGTACTCGTACTATTCGTCAAACAAGGGCGCGCCCGTCAAGGTTGTGCGCGATTGTTTGAAAGAAATTTATTCGCTGTGCGGTGACCGCATACGTATAAAGGGCAGCGCCGTAACCGGCTACGGGGAGGAGCTTATTAAAAGCGCTTTCGGCGTTGATTACGGAATTGTGGAAACCATAGCGCATTTTACGGCAGCAAAATATTTCAGACCCGATGTTGACTTTATTTTAGATATAGGCGGGCAGGATATAAAGTGCTTTAAGATACATAACGGTGCGATTGACAGTATAATACTTAATGAGGCGTGCTCGTCCGGGTGCGGTTCGTTTTTGGAAACCTTTGCGAAGTCTATGGGATATACCATAGACGAATTTGCAAAAAGGGGAATATACGCAAAAAATCCGGTGGATTTGGGCAGCCGCTGTACGGTATTTATGAATTCGTCCGTAAAGCAGGCACAGAAAGAAGGCGCAAGCGTTGAGGATATTTCTGCCGGATTGTCTATAAGCGTTGTTAAAAATGCAGTGTATAAGGTAATACGTGCGGCAAGCGCGGACGAGCTTGGGCAAAACATTGTTGTTCAGGGCGGTACATTTTACAACAATGCCGTTTTGCGCGCCTTTGAACGCGAGCTGCAAAGAAACGTAATCCGCCCGGATATTGCGGGGCTTATGGGGGCATACGGCGCGGCTATTTACTCCATGCGCGCTGTGTTTTCTTCGATAATTACAAAAGAGAAGCTTGAAAGCTTTTCCCACAGCGTAAAGGCAACCGTTTGCCGCGGTTGTACAAATGCGTGCCATCTTACAATAAATACTTTTTCGGACGGGAAACGGTTTATATCCGGAAACAGGTGCAGCAAGGGCGCCGGCGTAAAAGAAAAGGATACCCGCCCCACACTGTACGAAAAAAAGCGCAGTCTGCTTCTCGAGGGGCGCAGCGTCGGGTCTGCGCGGGGAAGAATAGGGCTTCCGCTTGCACTCGGTATGTATGAGCTTTTGCCCCTCTGGCGGGAAATTTTTACGTCGCTCGGGTACGAGGTTGTAATATCGCCGGTTTCTACGCGTAAGCTGTATGAGATGGGTCAGTTTTCCATTCCATCGGACACGGCGTGCTACCCGGCAAAGCTTATGCACGGGCATATCGCCTATCTTTTGCAGAAGGGCGTTGACGCAATTTTTTACCCGTGCCTTACCTACAATATTGACGAAAAGGCGGGCGATAATCATTACAATTGCCCCGTTGTGGCGTATTATTCCGAGCTTTTGGCAGGAAATGTGGATGCGCTTAAAAACACAAGGTTTTTGTACCCGTATTTAAATATTAACAGCAAATTTGAATTAACGCACGAGCTTAAGAGGTATTTTGACAAAAACCTGGAGCATTTTCCCGTATGGAAGATAGCAAAAGCGGTAAAAAACGGTATGCGTGCGCTTGAAAGCTACAGAAAAGCCGTAAAAAAAGAAGGGCTTGCAGCGATAGACTATGCGCGCAAAAACAACAAACGGATAATGATACTTGCAGGGCGCCCCTATCATACAGACAGTGAGGTTTGCCACGGCATAGATAAGCTTGCACAGGAACTTGGCTTTGTGGTGATAAGTGAGGACAGCGTGCCTACGGCAAGCCAAAAACCAAAGGTAAACGTGCTTAATCAATGGACATACCACCAAAGGCTTTACAATGCGGCGCAGTTTGCTGCGGAAAACAAAGACACCGAGCTTGTACAGCTGGTATCGTTCGGGTGCGGCGTAGACGCAATAACCACAGATGAGGTACGCGCAATTTTGGAAAAAAGCAATAAGCTGTATACACAGCTTAAAATTGACGAAATAACAAACCTCGGCGCGGTTAAAATCAGGCTGCGCAGCCTGATAGGCGCCATAGAGGAAAAGGAAGGCGGATTGAAATGACAGACTATTATATCCCCTTTACAAAAGAAATGAAAAAAACGCACACCATACTTGTTCCGAATATGCTGCCGACGCACTTTAAGCTTGTTATACAGGTGCTCAGGTCTTACGGATACAAGATGGAGCTTTTGGAAACCTCCGGACCGGAAATTACGGAAAAAGGGCTGAGATACGTACATAACGATACGTGCTATCCCGCGATACTTGTAATAGGGCAGTTCATAGAGGCGATAGAAAGCGGGCGCTATGACCCTGACAAGGTGGCGCTTATACTCTTTCAGACAGGCGGCGGATGCCGCGCGTCGAACTATATTTCGCTGCTTAGAAAGGCGCTTAAAAAAAGCGGACACGAAAACGTGCCGGTGATTTCATTCAGCTTAAGCTCGATTGAAAAGCACCCGGGCTTTTCCCTTACCCCCGCGATGCTTTATAAAATGCTTTACGGGGCGGTTTACGGCGACCTTATAGCAAACCTTAAAAACCAATGTAAGCCGTATGAAAAGTTTAACGGCGACACAGATGCCCTCTGTGAGCTTTATACCGAAAAAACGGTGCGCCATATGCAGGAGGATAAGCTGTTTTTCCTTAAAGCGAAGGACGGTTTTTCCGAAATTGTGCAGGCTTTTAAGAATATTAAGATGGAACGCACCCCGAAAATACGTGTGGGCGTAGTGGGCGAGATTTTTGTAAAATACTCGCCGCTCGGGAACAACAATCTCGAAAAATTTCTTCTCGGAGAAGGGGCGGAGGTTGTTTGCCCCGGTCTTTTGGATTTTTGTATGTACAGCGTGTACACGGCAATTTCCGACTGTAAGCTTTACGGGATGAAAAAGTCGAAGCAGCTTGTATCGCATATGTTTTACAGGGTGCTTGAAAAGCTGCAGAGACAGCTGACAGAGGCTATCGCACAGGCGGGCATTTTCGACGTGCCTACACCGTTTGAAAATATAAAACGCTCGGCAAGCCGCTTTATAGGCACGGGGGCGCAGATGGGCGAGGGGTGGCTTTTGCCCGGCGAAATGATAGAGCTTTACGAAAAAGGCGTAAAAAACATAGTTTGCACACAGCCCTTCGGCTGTTTGCCGAACCATATTTTCGGAAAAGGTATGATGAAGCCGCTTAAAGATAAAATGCCCGATCTTAATATCGTGGCAATAGATTACGACCCCGGCGCAACGCGCGTAAATCAGGAAAACAGAATTAAACTGATGCTTTCGGCGGCGCGCCCTCTGTTTGAAAAAGAAATCGGTGAAACAGAGAAAAAAACTGTAAAAACAGCAAAATAGATATTTACTATTTTTGTCACTTATAGTATAATTAAGTTGAAAAGGGAGAACCTTTTTCGGGGAGGGTGAGAGGTATCTTGTCCGACACGCAACATTTTAAGGAGGGGCACATATGAAGACCAACATTTATTCAAGAAAAGTGGAACTCAGCGAAGAAAAGAAAAACGCACTGACGAAGAAAATCGAAAAGCTGGGAAAGTTTTTTGACGATGATGTTACGGCTGACATCTCGGTATCAACGCAGCGCGACAAGGTGATTGTAGAGGTAACGGTTCGCACCCCGGATATGATTTTCCGTGCGGAAGAGCGCGACGACATACTCCTTAATGCGGCGGATGAGATTGTAGAATCCATTCAGCGCCAGATTCGCAAAAATAAAACACGCCTTGCAAAAAGACTTCGCCAGGGAGATGTAAAGGCATTCGAAAGCTTTACGGCGGACGAGCCGGAAAGCGAAATAAAAATCGTAAAAACAAAAACACACCATATTAAGCCGATGAGCGCCGAAGAAGCGGTGCTTCAGATGAATATGCTCGGACATTCGTTTTTTGTATTTTTGGATGCCGCAACGGATGAAACAAGAATAGTATACCGCAGAAAAGACGGAAATTACGGACTTATCGAAACTGAATGATAACCGTAAATGAAGTCATTATTGTAGAAGGTAAGTATGATAAAGCCGCAATAGAGCGCGTGTGCAGCAGCCCCGTTTTCACAACGGAGGGGTTTAGGATTTTCTCGGACAGGCAAAAGGTACGTTTTCTGAGAGAAATGGCAAAAAAACGCGGGCTTTTGGTTCTGACGGATTCGGACAGAGCGGGTTTTATGATAAGAAACCGCATAAAGGCGGTTGTAAAAGAGGGTATTGTGCACCATGCATATATTCCGGAGGTTTTCGGAAAGGAGCGGCGCAAAAAATCCCCGTCAAAGGAGGGTAAAATAGGGGTTGAAGGTTTTGATGACGCAGCGCTTTTGGCTGTGCTTGAAAAATATGCAGCCCCGCGTAGAGAAGATGAGGCCGAAATAACGAAAAAAGATCTTTACGCATGCGGACTGTACGGCGGCGCGAACTGCGCCGCCGTGCGCTCTGAGCTTTGCAAAAAGCTGGGAATACCGCAGGCAATATCGGTAAACGCTTTGGTACAGGCGCTTAGCGTGCTTTTAACAAAAGATGAACTATATGATTTTGCGGAGAGATTTCAATGTACGACGGACACAGATTAAGGGTGAAAAAACGATTTGCTTCCGAGGGTTTTTCCTCCTTTCAGGATTATGAGGTATTGGAGCTTCTTTTATTTTACGCCATACCCCAAGGGGATGTTAAGCCGCTGGCAAAAAAGCTTTTAGCACATTTTCATACGCTTCGGGCAGTTTTTGACGCGGATATTGAGAGTTTAAAGAAAGTAAGCGGAATCGGTGAGCATACCGCCACGCTGATAACAATGATTCCGCAGCTTTCGCAGTTTTACGTGTCGCTTGCTTCGCGCGACAAAAAGACTATTTCAAGCACAGCCGAGGCGGGGCGGTATGTTTGTGATATGATAGGGGCAAATGCGGTGGAGGTTTTCTCTGTTATATGCCTCGATTCAAAAAGGCGCGTGCTTGCGTTTAAAAATATTGAAACAGGCACGGTAACGCAGGCAAATGTACATCCGAGAAAGGTTGTGGAATTTGCCATAAGGCATAATGCCGCAGCGGTTATACTGGCGCATAATCACCCATCGGGAACGATGCAGGCATCCGAAAACGACAGGATGATTACAAGGCAGCTGTGCGATTTGTTTGAGGGACTGGGCATACATGTGATAGATCATATAATAGCCGCAGGTCCGACAAGATTTTTGAGTATGAGTGATAACGGCATTATGCCGAATTAGAAAGGATTTGATTGTTATGACGCTTGCCAATCTTCAAAAGGATATGATTGCAGCGATGAAATCGCAGGACAAGGTAAGAAAGGGTGTAATATCTTCACTTATTGCAGCGGTAAAAAAATACGGAATAGACAACGGTGTAAGAAACGATATTACAGAGGAAATGACAGACAGCGTTATTTTAAAAGAGCTTAAAAGCGCGAAAGAGCAGCTTGACACATGCCCGCCCGAGCGTACAGAGCTTTTGTCAGAATATAAAACGAATTACGAAATAATAAAAGAGTATGCCCCAGAGCTTATGTCGGAGGAGGAAATCAGAAACTTTATACAAAAAAACTGTGCAGACGTTATCGCAACGAAAAACAAAGGAATGATTATGAAAACCGTTATGGCTTCACTTCGCGGTAAGGCAGACGGCAAGGTTATAAACGCGGTTGTTGCGGAGCTTTGCAAATAAAAAATCCGCGTTTACTTTAGGCGTGCCGGCTTTATCGGCGCGCTTAATCCGCAAGTTTTTGCTTGCGGAGTATTTTATGTTTAGAGAAGTGATAAAATGGATTACGGTGTTTTTAAAGATTTGGCAATTATAATAGTAGCGGCTAAGCTTATGGGGCTTTTGGCGCGTAAAATAAATGTGCCGCAGGTTGTTGGCGAAATACTTGCGGGGCTTTTGATAGGACCAAGCATTTTGGGATTTGTGGATCAGTCTGACTTTCTTTCCCAAATGGCTGAGATAGGCGTTATTTTACTTATGTTTTCAGCCGGATTGGGGACAAACCTGCGCGATATGGTACGCACGGGTCCTACAGCGTGCCTTATAGCGCTTTCCGGCGTATGTGTGCCGCTTTTGTGCGGAACGCTTCTTTATATGGCGTTTTACGGGTTTGACGCCGTAGGCTCACCCGAGTTTTTTAAGGCATTGTTTGTAGGTACAATTCTTACGGCAACGTCTGTAAGCATAACGGTTAAGGCGCTGAGCGAAATGGGCAAGCTTAAAAGCGAAATAGGAACAATGCTTGTAAGCGCAGCCATTATAGACGATGTTATGGGCATAATCGTGCTTACGGTTGTAATAGGTCTTGGCACGGGAAAGGGCGGCGGCTCTGCCGTTTTGCCGGTTATATTGCGCACGGCGATGTTTTTTGTCTTTGCCGGCGTATTGGGAGTTGTTATCTATAAAATATTTAAAAGGCTGGACAGTGCATACAAACACACTCAGCGTATACCGATTTTGGGTCTGGCGCTGTGTATGTATATGTCATACGCGGCGGAACGGTATTTCGGTGTTGCGGATATTACGGGCGCATTTGTTGCGGGAATTATACTTTGCAACATAAAAGACGCCGGCTACATAGAAGAAAAAATGAATATAAATTCATATATGCTTTTCGGACCGGTATTTTTTGCGGGTATAGGGCTTAAAACGGATATTTCGCATCTGTCCGGCGGTATAATACTGTTTGGGGTTTTCTTTGTTATAGTGGCGCTTCTTTCAAAAATTATAGGCTGCGGGCTTATGGCAAAAGTGTGCGGCTACAGCTTATCGGACGCGCTTAAGGTGGGAGTAGGTATGATGACGCGCGGCGAGGTTGCGCTTATTGTTGCCCAGAAGGGGCTTTCGGTAAAAATCATAGGAGCCGATATGTTTACGCCCGTAATTTTACTTATAATAATCTCGTCAATACTTACACCTATAGTTCTTAAGTTTTTATATTCGCGCGGGGGTGAGGAAGCTGTCACTGCCTGATATAGATTTATTTTTAACGCCGCGGCTTAAAATGGTGGCAGATGCCGTGCCCGAAAGCCGCGTTGTATGTGACATCGGCACAGACCATGCGTATGTGCCGATTTATCTTATAAAAAACAAAATCTGCCGAAGCTGTATAGCTGCCGACATAAGGAAAGGCCCTTTAAAAGCGGCGCAGGAAAATATAAAAAAATTCGGCGTTGAAAATGATGTTAAGCCGCGTTTATCCGATGGGTTTTGCGCACTTTCGCAATTTGAAGCGGAAACCGCAATAATTGCGGGAATGGGCGGCGAAACAATAGCAAAAATTTTGGAAAAAGATACAGGCGTGAAAAATTTTGTGCTTCAGCCGCAGACGGCAAAGGCTTTTTTGCGCTTGTTTTTACAGCAGAACGGATACCTTATAAAAAAAGAATATCTGTGCAGAGAGGGCGAAAAAATGTATGTGTGCATTTTTGCCGTGCGCGGAAAAATGCCCCCTCTTTCTGAAACGGAGGCACAAATAGGACCGATGCTTATAAAAGAGCGTCCGCCGCTTTTTAAAGAGTATGTACGTTACAGAAAGCGCGAGATAGACTGTGCGCTTGAAAAAATGCGCTTTGCAGGCAGCGCTTGGCATAGACGTGAAGAATTTGAAAATCTGAAAGCCGAGTATGAAAGGCTTATTGATGAAAGGGTGTGAAAGTATGGTTTCGCTTAAAGAGATTGAAGCATTTTTGGAGGAAAGATTTCCGCCGCAGTATAAAGAAGATTACGACAATATCGGGCATCTGGCGGGATTTTCGGATATACGGACGGAGAATGTGCTTTTATGCCTTGACGTAACGGCAGACGTTGTGCGCGAAGCGGCGGCACGCGGCGCCCGTATTATAATTTCGCACCACCCCGTAATTTTTTCGGGGGTAAAAAGCATTACAGATGAAACACCGGCAGGGGAGGCGCTGCTGCTTAGTGCAAAGCTTGGAATGGGTATTTACAGCGCACACACAAATGCAGACAGCGCGCCGAACGGATTAACGGATTTTATTGTGAAAAAGCTGGGGCTTAAAACTGTCGGTACGCTTACGGGTTCATTGGGAAGAATATGCGTGCCGAATACAAAAATGTCCGCCTCACAGCTTTGCAGCCGCATAAAAAAAGAATTTTTTGTAAAACATCTTTACTCCACGTTAAAAGAAGATCGCCCCGTAGAAAAAATAGCCGTTGTAAACGGCGGCGGGGGCGGCGATACGGCGCTGCTTGCAGCAGAGTGCGGAGCGGATATATACATATCGGGTGACTTAAAGCACCACGAACATATGCTTTTCTCTTCGCTTCAAGGTATTGATTTTATAGAAATGCGGCATTATGACAGTGAGTTTTGCATAACGCAGCTTTTAAAAGAGGAGTTAAAATCCCGCTTTAAGGATGACCTCGGTGTGTTTATTTCCGAGAAAAACAAAAATCCTTTAATTGACACAGATAATATATTGTGATAGAATAACAGGGGTTATAAGCAGCCTGAACGGTCGCGGCAGCGTATAAGCTGATGAGGAAAGTCCGAGCTACGCAGGACAGGATGCCGGAGAAATCCCGGTGAAGGCGACTTTAAGGAAAGTGCAACAGAAATAAACCGCCGCACCTTGTGCGGTAAGGGTGGAAAGGCGGGGTAAGAGCCCACCGACATTGCGGTAACGCAGTGTGCCATGTAAACCCCATCCGTAGCAACGCCGACAGGATTGGCTTGTCCGGCCTATAATCCGAAGGGCGGCTGGAGCTGTGCAGAGATGCACAGCGTAGACAGATGACCGTTTCGGGGGTAAGGTGCAGAAAACATCAAGCCCCTATGACAGAACTCGGCTTACAGGGCAGCTTATAACATAAAAAGGGCGTGCGGCAAAGTGCTTTTATTTTGCCGCGCGCCTTTTTGCATTCCGGATTTTTTTAACACCCCTTTTACGGTAAAATCTTTTAATTTCAGGCATATATTGACTTTTTCTTTGTTGTGTGGTATACATAATAGTAGATAAAACTGCAAGGGAGAATAAATTATGAAAAGGATTATTTCCTTTTTTGCAATTTTTATATTTATTTTTGGAGTAAATGCTTTTGCGTATGAGGATACGTTTGTTTCTCTTTCGGTAAACGGTATTTCGCAGGCACCGGACGGAAGCGTTTTTATACGCGACGGTATAACATATGCCGACGCCCGCGCCCTTTCGGAGGCTATGAACTATAGCTTTAAGGAATATTCAACGCATGACAGCGCGCTGATAAACAGCGGCAACTTGTCTGTGTGCATCACGCCCGAAACAGATTATATAACGGTTGCAGACCTTACGGGAACTTCTATTTACGAATATGTTTTTCATAAGCTTTCGGCGCCGTGCCTTTATGCAAACGACAAATTTTACATACCTGTGCGCGACTTTGCAAAGATTTTTAACTACTCGCTTAATTTCAGCCAGGAGCTTTTGACGGTATATCTTGACCGCAGCCAAAAGACATTTACCGCCGCACCTGTGGAGGATATTATAGGAGAGGCGCAGACGGAGGCATTGTTTATATTCGAGGGCAGCCAGCTGCCGGACGGGCATACGTACTTTTTCCAAAACCAGGCGGAATTTGCACTGCCGAATTTTGGAAGCGGATATTGCTGGGCGTGTTCGTATGCAATGCTTTTGTCAAACGTTACCTTCTCGCGCATAACGCCTGCCGATGTTGCACAGATAAACCTGCGCCGTACAAAGAGCGGGGCGTATTGCTACCACTATGATATTATTTCGGAATACAATGTAAGTTTTGTTTCGGCGCTGCCGGAAAGCAGCCGCTATTACGGCGGGCGCGATATGGTGTCGGGCGGAACGTTTATAAAAAACCCCGAAAAAAGCGATACCGTTGTAATTGCCGCTCTCAGAGAGGCGCTGTCGCTGCACCCCGAGGGGATAATGGTGCGTTATGCGGGCTATCCGCATACAATGGTTGCGGTGGGCTTTGACCACGATAAAATAATATTTTACGACCCCGCGCCGACATCTTCTTCCGAGTACAGCGAAACGGGAAGATATATGGGCGTAGGGTTTGAGGAAACCTGCGTCGGCAAAAAAGGTTTTTCACTGTCTGATGTTACGTTTATACAGGCGATAAAATAGTTTTTGGAGATGATTGTATGAGTATTGAAAGAAAGGCGTTCGGAACGCTTGACAACAAAGATATTTATTTATTTGTGCTTGATAACGGCTGCGGGCTTAGCGCCGAAATTATAAACTACGGCGGAATTGTGCGCGCGCTTACGTTTAAAGGGACGGATGTTGTACTCGGGCGCGACACACTGGAGGAGTATCTTGAAAATAACGGCTGCTTCGGCGCGCTTATCGGCAGAAATTCAAACAGAATAGCGGGAGCGTCGTTTGTTTTAAACGGAAAAAAATATGCGCTGGCGGTAAACAACATAAAGGCAAACCTGCACGGCGGCAATGTGGGCTTTAATAAAAAAGTGTGGGATGCGTCCGCGCTTGACGGGGACGAACCCTCGCTTGTGCTTACACTTAAAAGCCCGGACGGGGAGGAGGGCTTCCCCGGGAATGCCGACATTAAGGTTACATATACGCTTACGCGTGACAATGCGCTTAAAATACATTATGAAGGCGTTTGCGACCAAGACAGTATAATAAATCTTACAAACCACACGTATTTTAACCTTAACGGGCATAAAAGCGGCACAGTAGACAATCATACGCTTAAATTGCTCAGTGATTTTTACACGCCGAACACACCCGAATGTTACCCCACGGGAGAAGTTCTTAAGACAGAGGGTACGCCGTTTGATTTGCGCCAGGGAAAGCTGCTTGGCGATGTATTTAATTCGGACTGTGAGCAGATAAGGCTGTTTAACGGGTTTGACCATAATTTTGCGCTCAGCGGGTTCGGTATGCGTTTGTGCGGAACTCTTAAGGGCGATAAAACAGGTATAGAAATGGAGCTTTTGACAGACCGCCCCGCAGTACAGATTTACACGGGCAACAGCATACAGCAGGGAAGAATTTGCAAAAACGGGGCGGTGTACCCCGTACACGGCGGCGTTTGCCTTGAAACACAGGTGTTCCCGAATTTTACGGCAAACTCGCATTTCCCGGGCGGATTTGTAAAAAGCGGTGAAAAGTACGATACAGTGACGGAATATAGGTTTAAGTAAATAAGCATAAAAAACAGCCGCAACAAAATCATTTTGTTGCGGCTGTTTTTGTGCTTATTTGAACGATATACAGGCGATTTATTTTACACTGTAGAGAATGTCGCTGTAATCCGGGTACGGCCAAAAGTCGCGGCGCGTAATTGTTTCAAGCTCGTCCGCAGCATAGCGGAGAACGTTCATATCGTTAAGCACGGTATTGCAGAAAAACTGAGCCTCTTTAAGTGCGTCGCCCGAAAGCCCGGCAGCGGTAACAACAGATTCTTCAAGGCGGGCTGTGCGTTCGGACATTTCGTTAAGAAGCAGCGAGGCTCTGCGTGCGGTTTTTTCTTCGTACTCGCACGGAATATCCTTTATTATTGCCCTGCGTGAGGAAACGGTGTCGGTAAGGCTTTTAATAAACAACGAAACTGCGGGCATAATATCCTTTTTTGCCATTTCAATCATCGTGAGAGCCTCTATATTTACAACCTTGCAGTAGTTTTCAAGCATTATTTCATAGCGCGAGTGTATCTCAGCCTCGGAATAAATGCGGTGTGTTCTGAAAAGCTCTATATTTTTTTCATCGAGCATATGCGGCAGGCAGTCGGGTGTTGTCGGAAGATTTGCAAGACCGCGTTTTTTAGCTTCTGCAAGCCATTTGTCATCATAGCCGTTGCCGTTAAATATAATGCTCTTATGTTCTTTGATTGTGCGCACTATAAGGTCATGCAGCGCGCCTTCAAAGTTCGGGGCGGACTCAAGCTCGTCTGCAAAAAGGCGCAGGCTTTCCGCAACAGCGGCATTTATTACAACATTTGCGTCGGATATTGACGCCGTAGAGCCAAGCATACGAAATTCAAACTTGTTTCCCGTAAAGGCAAACGGGCTTGTGCGGTTTCGGTCGGTGGTATCTTTCGGAAAACGCGGAATTACGTGTACGCCTATTTTCATCTGTACCTTTTCCTTTGCGTCATATGCACGGTCGGTTTCTATGGCTTCTAAAATCTCGCTTAATTCATCGCCCAAAAACATAGAAACAACGGCGGGCGGCGCTTCATTAGCGCCAAGGCGGTGGTCGTTTCCGGCGCTTGCAACAGATATGCGCAAAAGCTCCTGATAATCGTCAACAGCCTTTATAACCGCGCATAGAAACAGCAAAAACTGTGCGTTTTCGTACGGAGTTTCGCCCGGGTCAAGCAAATTCTTACCTGTGTTTGTGGACATAGACCAGTTGTTATGCTTGCCGCTGCCGTTTACCCCCTCAAAGGGTTTTTCGTGAAGAAGGCACACCATACCATGGCGCCTGGCAACCTTTTGCATCATTTCCATTGTAAGCTGGTTATGGTCGGTTGCTATGTTTGTTGTTGAAAATATGGGTGCAAGCTCATGCTGTGCGGGCGCTACCTCGTTATGCTCCGTCTTTGCAAGCACGCCGAGCGCCCACAGCTCCTCGTCAAGATCTTTCATAAAGTCGGCAACGCGTGATTTTATGCTGCCGTAGTAATGGTCCTCCATCTCCTGCCCTTTGGGCGGCTTTGCGCCAAAGAGGGTGCGCCCGGCAGAGATTAGGTCGGGGCGTTTTTGATACACGCTTTCATCTATAAGAAAGTATTCCTGTTCGGGACCTACGGTGGTTTTTACGCTTGTAACCTCGGTATTGCCGAAAAGCCGCAAAATACGAACCGCCTGGCGGTCTATTGCCTCCATAGAACGAAGAAGAGGCGTTTTTTTATCAAGCGCTTCGCCGCCGTAGGCACAAAACGCCGTAGGAATACAAAGTGTTTTTCCTTTTATAAAGGCATAACTTGTGGGGTCCCACGCGGTGTAGCCGCGTGCCTCAAACGTTGCCCTAAGCCCGCCCGACGGAAAAGAAGACGCGTCCGACTCTCCCTGAACAAGTTCCTTGCCGGAAAATTCCATAATAACGCTTCCGTCGTCATTGGGCGAGATAAAGCTGTCGTGCTTTTCTGCCGTAATACCCGTCATAGGCTGGAACCAATGCGTGTAATGCGTTGCGCCTTTTTCAATAGCCCAGTCGCGCATGGAATTGGCGACTACGTTTGCAACGTTTATATCAAGGCGCTTGCCATCCTTTATGGCTTTTTGCATCGCCTTGTAGATGTCCTTGGGCAAACGCTCTCTCATCACGCTTGCATTAAATACTTTACAGCCGAAAAGCTCCGTCACAGTACTCATACGCATCACAACCTTTGCATTTAATAAAAAAGCAAAGGTACTGTCCGGCACCCTTGCCTTCCATACGATTATAACATTGTAAAGGCACTTTGTCAAACACTTACTGCCTGCTGCGTAAAAAATCAGTCCAATATTTCAAGCGAATATTTTTTTTCAAAGCCGTCCGTGGTTAAAACGGTGCGCTTATTCGTAATTATAAGCGCGTCGGTATCGGGAAACGCCCTGCAAAGCTCCAGCCCCTTTTCGCCCGTTACAAAAATTGCGGTCGACAGGCAGTCTGCCGCGGCGGAGGATGGGGAAATAACCGTTACGGAGGAAACAGAGCCGCCGCTTTGCGCACATTCGCCCGTTTTGGGGTCTAATATGTGGTGATAACGCACTCCGCCGTATTCAAAAAATCTCTGGTACGAGCCGCTTGTTACCGCGCTTTTGTCTTTTAGGGTAAAGCGGCAGAAAAGCTTGTCGGGGCTTTGCGGGTCACGCACGCCGACGCGTGCCGTGCCAAGCACATAAACATTGCCGCCGAGATCCAGTATAGCTTTTTTTACGCCGCTTTTATAAAGCGCGTCTGCGGCTTTGTCTGCAATATATCCCTTTGCGCACGCGCCGAAGTCAAGCTGTGTGCCGCCGAGTGACAAGGGGCTTAGGCTTATTTTATCAAACCCCGTTTTGTTAAGCGCCGATGCAATTTCCTCCTTTGTCGGCGGAACGGTGCGCTCTTTTATGTTCCACAGGTCGGAAAGGGCGCCAAGGGTACAATCAAACGCACCGCCCGTTATATTATACATTTTTTCGCAAAGGCTTAAAAGCGCGCGGATGTCCTCTCCCGCGGTTTTCTTTGCGCCCGAATTTATTAAGTACAGCTCGCTTTCGGGGTCGGTACGGCTGAAAATTTTTTCGTATTTTCTGCACAGCTCATATGTTTTTTCGCAAGCGTCCTTCGGAGCGGTGACGGTAATTTGCGTATCCAGCGCAAAAAAACGACGCGTTTCGTCTTTCCTTGCGCAGGCGCAAAAAATAAGCGGTATCAATATAAAAAAAAGAAACTTTTTCACAAATCAACCCTCCGCAGCATTCGGATATAAAAGCTTGTAAATCCTTATGTAACGCTTGGTTTTTTGAACGTGTCTTTTTGTTTCGCCGAATGGGATAATATAAGGCTCTATGCCGTCTTTTGAAAGGCTTTCGTCTTTAAGCCATTTGTCAACGTTTGAAGAACCTGCGTTGTATGCCGCCACCGCGTTTGTAACGCTTCCGTTATATTTGTCAAGCAGATATGAAAGATACCACACGCCGGCGTTGATATTGTCCTCAGGCGACAAAATGTCGGCATTTTCGCTATTCAGCTTCTTGCAGCAGTGTAAAAAGGTTTCCTCCGTAAGCTGCATAAGCCCCTTTGCGCCGGCACAGCTTACGGCATTTTGGTTAAAATTGCTTTCCGCTTTTATAAGCGCCAGAACAAGGTATATATCGGTATTGTTGTTTGTGCAGGCTTTCCTTATAAGCGCGCCGTATTTTACGGGAAAAACGGTGCGGCACACGGAAAGTGACGCAAAAATCATTGCTGCGGCCGTAATTATGCATATAATAACCTTAAGTAAAACCACGGATTTTTTATTCATTCTTAACCTCCGTTATATAGGCATACGCTTTGTCAAGCTCGGCGTAAAGCTCTTTTAAGCCGTGTTCGTTTAAAATATGTATTGCTTTTTTTGAATACGGCGTTTGCGCGTTTATTCTGGAAAGCGCGCGCTGCGCACTTATTCCGTCGCGCCGCATAATTCTTTCAAGGCGTGTTTCTTTGCTTGCTTCTATCACTATTACGGCATCGCATTTTTTGTAAAGCCCGCTCGACTCTATCTCGGAGCCGTCCGCTATACATATTTCGCGGTCGGACCTTTGGTAAAGCTCTGAAATAACGTTTACCACATACGGGTGGATTATTTTGTTAAGCACTGCAAGCTTTCCCTTGTCGGAAAACACAATCGTGCCTAAAGCACGGCGGTCAATTTCACCGCCGCATAAAACGCCGTCCCCGAAAAAATCGGTAATCTGTTTTTTTATATCTTTGTCAAAAAGGGCGCGGTGGGCTATGGCGTCACAGTCAAAACAGGCACAGCCGAGCTTTTCAAAATACTCTGCCGCGGCGCTTTTTCCGCTGCCGCTAAGCCCCGTAAGCCCTATCAGCTTTTTCATTTACAAATGACCTCACTTTTTTGTTTCGTACCAGCTTTTGCCTATGTTTACATCTGCGCGCAGCGGAACGGACAGGTTTGCCGCGTTTTCCATTTCGCGCTTTAGTATGCCGGCGGCTTTTTCCGCGCAGTGCACCGGCACCTCGCATATAAGTTCATCGTGAACCTGAAGTATAAGGGAGGCCTCAGGGCATTCTTTCTTAAGCGCATCGTAAACCTTAACCATTGCAATTTTAATAATGTCCGCAGCTGTTCCCTGAATAGGGGTATTCATTGCGGCACGTTCACCGAAAGAGCGCATATTAAAGTTTTTTGCCTTAAGCTCGGGAATATAGCGCCTGCGCCCGAAAAGGGTGGTTACAAAGCCGTTTTCGGCTGCATCATTTACTGTTTTTTCCATATATTCTCTTACACCGCTGTAATTTTTGAAGTAGTTTTCTATATACTCCTTTGCTTCACGGCGCGTTATCTTTAATTCGGAGGAAAGCGAAAATTCGCTTTGTCCGTAAATTATGCCGAAATTTACCGTTTTTGCCCTTTGGCGCATTGTGTCGGTAACCATAAACGGGGCAACGCCGAACACCTGCGAGGCGGTAAGGGTGTGAATATCCTCATCATTTTTAAATGCGGAAATCATTTTTTCGTCGCCGGACATATGCGCAAGCACCCTAAGCTCTATCTGCGAATAGTCTGCGCCTGCAAGCACACATCCCTCGCGCGCGACAAATATTTTCCTAAATTCGCGCCCGATGTCCGTACGAACGGGTATGTTTTGCAGATTCGGCTCGGCAGAGCTTATCCGCCCCGTAGCCGTAACCGTTTGATTAAGCGTGGAATGTATTCGGTCATTTTCGTCCAAAAGCGGCAAAAATGCGTCTGCGTAGGTGCTTTTAAGCTTTGAAAGATGGCGGTATTCTATAATGCAGTCTATTATTTCGTGCTTTGACCTAAGCTTTTCCAAAACGCCCGAATCGGTGGAGTAACCGGTTTTCGTTTTCTTAATGGCAGGAAGACCCATATCCTCAAACAAAAGCTTTCCGAGCTGCTTGGGAGAGTTAATGTTAAAAGGCGCGCCCGCCATAAAATATATGCTTTGTTCAAGGGCAGATATTCTTTCGCCAAGCTTTTGTGAAAGATTTGTAAGCTCGCCGCGGTCTATCTTAAAGCCTGCCTGCTCCATTGAAAAAAGCACCTTTTCAAGCGGCAGCTCAATATCAAAAAGAAGGCTGTGCTGCCCGCGGCTGTCTATAAGCTTAAGCAAAATATCCGCAAGGCGCGGCAAAGACTGCGCCCCGCACAAAAGCGAGTTTTCCGCGCACAAATCAAAAAAGTTATAGTCGGAACGCGTCGGGTCGGCAAGATATGCCGCAACAGCTGCGTCATAAAAGCTGCCGCGTACGGTTATGCCGCTTTTTAAAAGGTCGGTGCAAGCCTCTTTATACCCGCAGGTAACTTTTTCTATGCGCTCGTCCCCAAGTATATCTGCGGCGTCTTTTTTTGCACAGGAATAGGTTTTATCGTTTAAGGCAAATTCTATATTTTCGCCGCTTAATATAAAGAAAAAACTGTCTTTTTCCCGCGCTGCTTTAAGTGCGTTTTCATCGGCAGGGAGAACGGACGCCTCCTTTGGTACGGCATTTTCGCTTTCGCAAAGCCTGCCGGAAAGCTTTTTAAGCTCCAGAAAATCCAAAAGCTCTTTAAGCTTGGGAATATCGCATTTTGCGCGCTTTGCATCCTCCGGACAAAAATCAACCGGTACAAAGCGGTCTATCGTGCAAAGCTTAAGGCACATATAAGCGTCCTCACGCCCGCAGGACAGCTTTTCGCGCGCCGCTTTTTTTATAGCAGGGCTGCCGATATTTTCGTACAGACCGTCCAGCGTATGAAAATTTTTAATTATTTCAAATGCCGTTTTTTCACCTATGCCGCGCACACCGGGAATATTGTCGGACGAATCGCCCATAAGCGCCTTAACGCTTATAAATTCCGTCGGGGTAACGCCGTATTTTTCAAAAACGCCGTCTTCGTCCAAAACCTCTGTCGAGGTTTGCCCCATACGCGACGTTGTAAGAAGCACGCTTGTATTTTTGCTTGCAAGCTGCAAATCGTCCTTATCACCTGTTATAATTCCGCACCACACGCCTTTTTCGTCGCATATACGGCTTACGGTGCCTATTATGTCGTCCGCCTCATATCCTTCAAGGGAGAGCTGCTTTATGTTCATCGCGGATAAAATGTCTTTAAGGTATGG
Organism: uncultured Clostridia bacterium; assembly: GCA_934476455.1. Classification (GTDB taxonomy): domain Bacteria; phylum Bacillota; class Clostridia; order UMGS1883; family UMGS1883; genus UMGS1883. Next base: position 25,392 of record CAKSNY010000002.1, read on the forward strand.
CATTTGCGCCGCAAGGTCGTCGGGCATACCCTTTCTTTGCGCCTTATATTCCGCATACATTTTATGGCGGAAGGTGGGTGCTTTAAGGTCGAACGCAACCAAAAGATATTCGGGGGAATATTCGTCAATGTACTTTTGCATTATGTTTATAAAGCCGTAAATTGCGTTTGTGGGTATTCCGCTTTTGGTAGAAAGCGGGCGCACACCGTAGTATGCACGGTTTACAATGCTGTTACCGTCTATTACAAGTAGTTTTTCCATTTGTTTTGTCCTTTTCTAATATATTCTTACGGCGTCCTTGCTGCCTTTTTTTATTACAAATATTTTCCCGTCGGGCGAGGCAATGTCGCTTCCTGTATAAATCCACGGGAAAAGCTTTGTAAGCTTTTCGTTTTCATAGCAAAAGTAGCCGTCGTTTGCGGCGGAAACCTCATACGTTTCGATAGGGGGGATGTCGTTATTTGCCCATTCGCACTTAAGGTAAAGCTTGTTTTGGGCTGCGCCGATAAGCTTCATCGAGCCGTAATCGGGGAATAAATCGTTAATACACATAACGCTGCCATCGGCAGAAATTTTGTAAAGCTTTTCTCCGCTTGTTGCCATTCCTTTCCAATGTATGTAGCGGATTGCATTTACGTATATATCATCTCCGAGCGCGGTACAGTTTGTAAAATAGGCGTCCTCCTGCACAAAAACGTATTTGCCGCCGAGGATTAAAAAGCCGTAGCGCTCAAACGGGGTGTACGGCGGGGGGATTTCATCTGGTGTAGATGTATATATAACAACGTTAAGAAATTTTATGCCGTTCATTTCTTCAACCGAGGCATATCCCGATAAATCCGACGCGCTGCCGCCGTTTTCAAGGTGCTTTACCGTGCCGAGCTTTACCCCGCCCACAAGGTAGGAGGTGCCGTCAAACGTAACGTCCTCCGATTTTTCATATTTTGGGTATGTCGTTTGATAAAGCGCATCATAAGAGGCAAAGCCCTCGCTCTCAAGGGTGGTTTTTGTAAGCTGCCCGGTTTTATAATTAAGCCTGAAATACTCGTCCTCGTAATCGGACGGCGCCTGACGGTGTAAAAGCGCATTTTCGCTGTCCAGCGAAAAAAGGCGGCTTAGAAAATCTTTAGTATCTTCACGGTAGGTTAAAAGGGTAAAGGTGTTGTTTTCCCACGAAACCGTCCAGTTAAACTCCTCGGCGGCAAAACGCCACGTCATGGGAAAATATGTTACGCCGCGGAAATTTAAGAGCGGGTACTCCTCTTTTTGATTGTCGATAAGCTTTCCGTTTATATATATGGGGTAAGAGGGAAGAGATGCGTTATACGCAGCAGCGTTTTTCTGCGTGTCATACACGGGAAGACTGCCGGTTGAACGGTTGTAGGCAATATAAAGCTCGCTTCCCGTCCAGGTGGAGGTAAGGTTAAGCGCGCGGCAGTAATCGTACGTCATAGGAAAATACGTTATGTCTTTATACGAAATAAGCGGATATTGTGAGTCGGCATAATACACATCGCAGTCTCCGATTATACATTTGTAGGTTGGTATAACCACCCTGACGTTTTGTGCATTTGCACTGCCTGTATACAGCGCCAAAGCAAAAAGCATTGCCACAAGAATACGTTTCATAAAATCGCCTCCCATTCTTGTTTTTAATTATCGCATAAACAGACGGAAAAATCAAGGCATATGTGAATATACGTGCATAAAATACAAAAAATATAAAAAAATACTTGCATTTTTACGCCCTTTCTGTTACAATGTTAAATGCACGTTATGAAATGAATCCTAAGGAGGTAAAATAGATATGGCTAAATGTGATGTATGCGGCAAGGGCGTAACCTTTGGTATAAAGGTAAGCCACTCGCACAGAAGATCTAACCGTTCTTGGAAGCCCAACGTTAAAACAGTAAAGGCTGTTGTAAACGGCACACCCAAGACAATACACGTTTGCTCCCGTTGCTTAAGAAGCGGAAAAGTAGTAAGAGCTATATAACCACCTCTTAGATAGGGAACAATCATAGGCAGCCCGTTTGGGGTGCCTTTTTGTGTTGCAAAAAGGAGTTGTTTAAAAAGCCACAACCCGATAAGGAAGTATTGGTTTTGAAAGCCGTTCTTTAAGTTTATACTTCGTAAACAGGCAGCCGTATACGTCAGTATTACGACTGCCTGTTTACTTGTCTAAATCTTAAATTCCGACCTTCAAAACTGCTTTGCACCCTGTAAACAATATTTTTTGATGAAGTTCAAGGCAAAAAAGCGAGTAATCCTGTCGGATTTCGAGCCTTTTTTAACGCTGAAATTCGCAAAAAAGATGTTTAGCAGGGCAATACTTCCTTGCCGGGCTGTGGCTAAAGCCATTGACTTTTAAACAACTCCTTCGCTCAAGGGGATAGGAAAAAAAGATTCGGAACGGACAAACTTCAGGCATATTGGATTCTGTTGTATTATGCCACGCCCGAAGGTGTACATAACAGGGCATCCCGAAAACCAAAGGTTTTTGGGAAAAAGGAGATACAGCGCTGATTTCGACGCCCGAGAGGTGAAGTTTGTTCGTAGCAAAAAGGCTTATAAATACGGGAAAATCGGATATAATGAGATTTTTCTGCCAAAATCGAGTTTTTAAACTGTTTTTATGGTTGCAAGCTCTTTATTATAATCGCCTTTTTGCGTTCCGGACTTTTTTAACATCCCCTTTTTATTCGCACAAATCAACCTTATCCACACCGTCTGTTTCGGCAAGTTGTACGCGCACAATTTCGCTTTTTGACGTGGGTATGTTTTTCCCGACATAGTCGGCGCGTATCGGAAGCTCCCTGTGCCCGCGGTCAACAAGCACCGCAAGCTGAACCTTTGCGGCTCTGCCGCAGCTCATCACGGCGTCAAGCGCAGCGCGCACCGTGCGCCCGGTATAAATAACATCGTCTACCAATATTACGTTTTTTCCCGTAACGTCAAAATCTATTGCGGCGCAGTTAACATTCGGTTCACCGGAAATATGCGTTAAATCATCACGGTAAAAGGTTATATCAATTGTTGCCGTAGGAACGCTTTTCCCTTCAATCGACATAATGCAGTCGGCAATGCGGCGGGCAATGGGTACGCCGCGTGTTTTTATTCCGATAAGGCAAAGCGCGGATAAATCGTCGTTTTTTTCGATTATTTCGTGTGAAATTCTTTTTATTGTACGGGAAATGGCGCTTGCGTCGAATAAGTCTGCCTTTTTTATTTTAAGCATTGTAAAAGCCACCTCTCTTTTGTTATCTTAATATAACACAGCATCCCGAAAAAGTAAATATTTATTAAAAAAATAGCGGCTGTTTTCACGATATTTTATTTTTTTGCCCCGTCCCTGCAAAAAATCTGCGGTAAAGCTAAAAAAATGTAACCTGCCGCGCGCAGGAACACGGAAAAATTTTCTTTACTACTGTTAAAATTTGTGCTATAATCAAACGAAGAGGTGATATGTATGGAGGAAAAGACAATCCTCAGCTACAAGGGAAAACCCATGGTTCGCCGCGGTGATGTTATCTATTACGGCGATATGAACGAGCGCTATATAATAATATTTACAATTAAATCGAAAAAGAAGGTCGGCGATATGGAGGTTGCCGACAGCGTTTCCATAGACCTTTGCACAAACAGGGGAACAGGTAAAGAAAAGGTAATAAAAAAAGCAAACCGCGAAAGCCTGTACGAAGCCATAGATATTGCAGAATTTTGGCTTGAGGACGCGCTTGAAAACGGCTGATTTTTAAAAAAGGGGCCAAAAATATGCTTAATGAAAGAGAAAACCTTACCATGCTTGCAGACTTTTACGAGTTTACAATGGCAAACGGGTATTTTATAAACAATGTCGGCGACAGGATATGCTATTTTGATTTATATTTCCGCACAGTTCCCGATAACGGGGGCTTTGCAATTATGGCGGGAACGCAGCAGGCTATAGAATATATGAAAAGCCTTGCTTTTGATGAAGAGGATATAGAGTATCTGCGCAGTAAAGGCATTTTTGACGAAAGGTTTTTGGATTACCTTCGCAATTTTAAGTTTTCGTGCGATGTTTGGGCAATTCCCGAGGGTACGCCAGTTTTTCCGCACGAGCCGCTTATTACCGTTCGCGGGCCGGCAATTCAGGCGCAGCTTTTGGAAACAATGCTGCTGCTTACAATAAACCACCAAACGCTTATTGCGACAAAGGCAAACCGCATTGTGCGCGCGGCACAGGGGCGCAGCGTGATGGAGTTTGGCTCGCGCAGGGCACACGGTACAAACAGCGCCGTTTTGGGCGCGCGAGCGGCATACATTGCCGGCTGCGTGGGAACCGCCTGTGCTTTGAGCGACGAGCTTTATTCCATACCGGCGCTCGGTACGATGGCGCACAGCTGGGTGCAGATGTTTCCGACAGAGTATGACGCATTCAAGGCATACGCCGAGGCATATCCCGACGGCTGCACGCTTCTTATAGATACGTACAATGTTTTAAAAAGCGGGCTTCCGAATGCTATAAAGGTATTTAACGAGTGCGTAGTTCCGCGCGGATACCGCCCGAAGGGCGTTCGCATAGACAGCGGCGATATTACCTACCTTACCGTAAAAATAAGAAAAGAGCTTGACCGCGCCGGGTTTGAGGATTGCGCAATTGTTGTGTCAAACTCGCTTGACGAATATATTATAACAGATACGCTTGCGCAGGGCGCAAAGATAGATTCTTTCGGCGTGGGAGAAAGGCTTATCACGGCAAAAAGCTCGCCGGTGTTCGGCGGTGTGTACAAGCTTGTGGGGGTTGAAGAAAACGGCAAAGTGGTGCCGAAAATAAAAATAAGCGAAAACCCCGCAAAAATTACAATTCCCGATTTCAAGCAGGTTTACAGGCTGTACGATAATCAAACAGGTAAAGCAATAGCAGATGTGATGACGCTTCATAATGAAGAGATTGATTCTTCAAAGCCGTACGAGATATTTGACCCCGTTCATACATGGAAGAAAAAAACCGTTACGGACTTTACGGCGCGTAAGCTGCTGGTTAAAATTTTTGAAAACGGAAACTGTGTTTACGATTCGCCCCCGCTTGCAAAAATAAGAGAGTACTGCGCGCAGCAGATAGATACAATCTGGGACGAGGTAAAGCGGTTTGAAAATCCTCACAGATATTATGTTGATTTGTCGCAGAAGCTGTGGGATGTTCGCCGGGATTTACTGGAAAAATACTCTAAATAAAAAAGGGGCGTACGGCAAAAAAAACGCTTTGCCGTGCGCTCTGTTTGATTTTTCGGGGGGGTGTTTTATATGAATATTGATTTTGACGCGGCAATTTTTGACCTTGACGGCACGCTTGCCGATTCACTGGACGTATGGGACAAGATAGATTACGAATTTCTGGAAAAAAAGAGGGGAATACGCGTTCCCGACGATTATGTACATAAAATAGCCGCGATGAGTTTTTCCGAAACTGCGGAGTATACGAAAAGGCGCTTTAACCTCCCCGATACAACAGAGGAATTAAAAAACGAATGGCGTGAAATGGCGCTTTACGAGTACAAGAACAACATAAAGCTGAAAAAAGGCGCGGGCGAATATTTGAAAATGCTTCAGCGGCGCGGCAAGAAAATTGTTCTTTGCACAAGCTCGCCGAGGTTTTTGTACGAGCCGTTCCTTAAAAATAACGGCGTATACAATCTGTTTGACGGTTTCGCCGATACCTGCGCCGCCAAGTGCGGAAAAACCGCTCCGGACGTGTTTTTGCTTGCCGCACAAAAAGCGCAGGCCGCCCCCGTGCGGTGCCTTGTTTTTGAGGATGTTTTGTCCGCCGCGCAGTGCGCAAAAAGCACGGGAATGGCGGTTTGCGGTGTTTTCGATAAAAGAAGCGCCCGCAATAAAGAGAAAATGCAGGCGCTGTGCGATATGTATATAACAGAGTTTGCGGAAATTTCGGATTGAGCAGATTAAGATTTTTTCTTTCCGGTAAACGGCAGCGCGGGCTGCACCTCTGAAATGATTATGGCAAGAAATATTACGGCGAAGCCTGCAAAAAGCCTGGGCGTAACCGTTTCGGAGGTGAATATTACGGAAAATATTACGCCGAATACCGCCTCCAACGACAGTATGAGAGATGCTGTTGCCGGGGGCGTAAATTTTTGCCCCGTGTTTTGAAGAATATAGCATATGCACGTTGCAAAAACCGCAAGATAAAGTACAGACAAAATGTCGCGCGGGGCAAGCGTGCCCGGCAGCGATTCAAAAAGCAGCGCCGGCACAAGCGCAATTATGCCCGCAAAAACAAATTGCAGCATTGTTAAAACAAGAATGTTTTTATTCTTTGAAAATATTGACACCGAAACCATATGCAGCGCGTAAAACAGCCCGCCCAAAAGCGTAAGCGCGTCACCGCGGCATATAGAATTAAAGTCGCCCCCGCTCATAGATACAAGCGTTATTCCGAAAATACACAAAAATGCCGCCAAAATGTTATAAAGCGACGGGCGAATCTTTGATACACCCCAAAATATAAACGGAACCAAAATACAGTAAACGGCGGTTAAAAATGCGTTTTTACCGGGTGTTGTGGCAGGGTCGGACAAGCCGAACGTCTGCGCTATGTAAGCCGAAACAACAAGCGCCCCCATAACGGCGCCCTGCAAAATATAGCTTTTATCTATTATTTTTAAATATTTAAAAAGTATCGCGCAAAGTAGCACACCAGCTATCAAAAACCTTGCCGCAAGCAGCGTAAAAATACCGATATTTTCTATTGTGCCCTCCATAATAAAAAACGTGCTGCCCCATATAACCGTTGCCAAAAGCAGCGCAAGCTTTGCCAAAATTGATGTGGACTTTTTTGTCATTTTTAAATTCCTTCTTTCGTTTGCAATATAAGGTCGGCATATTTTGCACCCACAAAGTCTGACAAAAGCTTAGGCTCTGTTATAATTTGCAGACCGCGTGCGCCGCCGCTTACATAAATTTTTTCCAAATCAAGCGCGGAAGAGTGTATATATGTGGGAAAATGCTTTTTCATACCTATCGGGCTGCACCCGCCGCGCACATATCCGGTTGTGGGCAAAAGCTGCTTAAGGGGCAAAAGCTCCACCCTTTTTTCACCGCAGGCGGCAGCCGCTTTTTTTAAGTCCACCTCTTCGGAAACGGGAATACAAAACACAACGCAGCCGTGCTTCTCGCCGCGCGCAACAAGCGTTTTAAACACACACTTTTCATCAGCACCGATTTTGCGCGCAATGGCGGCTCCGGAAAGGTCTGCCTCATCCACCTCGTACTGTGCTGTGTCAAACGGAATTTTTGCCTTTTCAAGCATACGAACAGCGTTTGTTTTCTGCATAAAAAATCCCCCTTGTATTGAAAAAAATGTCGAATGATGATATTATATAACAACAGCCGACCGATTTCAACATTATTTATATGTTAAGGATGTGATTTTTTGCGGAATTTTATTCTTTTTGATTTGGACGGAACGCTTACAGACCCTAAAGAGGGCATTACAAAAAGCGTGTGCTATGCACTGCATTTTTTTAATATCGAAAAAAATCCGGATGATGTGGTATCGTTTATCGGTCCGCCCCTTAAACAGCAGTTTAAAGAGTTCGCCGCCCTTTCGGATAAGCAGGCGGAAAAAGCCGTTGAGGTTTACAGAGAACGCTTTGCGCCGATAGGAATTTACGAAAACAAGCTTATTGACGGTATAATTCCGATGCTTGACGAGCTTTGCAAAAGGGGCGCGAAAATGGCAATTGCCACAAGCAAGCCCACGGTTTTTGCAAAGAAAATAGCCGACAGGTTTGGCATTTCCCGCTTTATGGAGGGGGTATTCGGCAGCGAACTTGACGGAACCGATACCGACAAGGCATGCGTTATTAAAAAAGCGATGAAAAAGCTGGGCGCACTGCCTCAAAATACGGTTATGGTCGGCGACAGAATACACGATATAACAGGGGCGGAGAAAAACAAAATTCCCGCAATAGGCGTAACGTTCGGCTATGCCCCGCCGGGAGAACTTGAAAAAAGCAATGCCGCCGCGGTATGCGCCTCCCCGGAGGAGCTGCTTAAAATTTTAATTTCAATGTGAATAATCCCGCTCGGACAGGCATAGTATGAAATATCAATTGTCTGTTTTTTGGGGAGGGTTTGGCTTGAAATTTTGCGGCAGCGGAAAAAACGTGCTATGCGCGGCAATATATTTTACGCTCGGAACAGCTGCGGGAATCGTTCTTTTTTACGGTACGGGTGCCGCAGCCGAATTTTCGGCAAAGCTTTCACCCGTTACGCCGATCTTGTTTGCGCGGCTTGTGTGGAACGATATTTTATGGCTGCTTTCGGTGTATATGGCGGGTATTATGTTCCCGTTTTACGGCGCACATCCTGTTTTGGCGGTGCGCGGCGTTGTAAACGGATATTCGCTTTCGTGTATGCTTAAGTCAAGCGGGGTAAAATACGCGGCGGCAGCGGCAATTCCGCAATGCCTTTCAATCCTCCCGATGCTTTTGGTGCTGTCGGCACACACGCACGTAAGAAGAAAATATCTGACAGAGCAAAATAAAGACCCCTCCGTTATGCGAAAAAGCGAAACACTTACAATTTTTGCATATGCCATTTCCACGGCGGCGGCGGAAACGCTTTTTTACACACTTTTTTGTAAAATTTTGTTCTAATATACCGAAAATTATTTTAAATTATGTGCAAAATGGTGATATACATTTTTTTTTGTATGCTGTAAAATAGAAACACTATATTATGTAAACTGCGGTGAAGAGAATGGAAAAAACCTTAGAGGAATACGGGGCATACCTGAAAACACAGGGAATGTCCGAAAATACGCGTCTTTCATACATACGGGATTTGCGTGCATTTTGCGCTTTTGCCGAGGTAAACGGTATTGAGGATATTTTTTCGGCAACGCAAAAAACGCTGCAGGACTATGCAGACAGCCTGAAGGAGGCGGGAAGGGCAAATTCCACCGCGGCAAGGCAGATTGCCGCGCTGCGAAAATTTTATTCGTATGCGTTTCAAACGGGGCGCTGCAGCCTAAACCCCGCAATAAACATAAAGCTGCCGCATATTGAAAAAAAGCTTCCGGAGGCGATAACCCCGCGTGAGGTTGTAAAGCTTTTAAATCAGCCCAAATGCACAGACCTTAAGGGCTACCGCGATAAGGCAATGCTTGAGCTTGTGTACGCAACGGGAATAAAGGTGTCGGAGCTGATAAACCTCACGGTGCATGATGTTGATATAAAAAGGGAAATGCTCTCGTGCAGCTCATCGGGGCAGAGACGCTTTATACCCATAGGAAAAGCCGCTGCGGAGGCGCTTGATAACTACATAAAAAAAGCAAGGGCGCTTATGGTGTCCGACGGGCATATGAAAACGCTTTTTGTAAATTGTTCGGGTACGCCGCTTACAAGGCAGGGCTTTTGGAAAATACTGCGCCGCTATGCCGATATGGCGGGAATAAAGGCAGATATTAACGCGCAGACAATACGCAATTCGTTTGCCGTGCATCTTCTTCAAAACGGCGCGGATATAAACGCCGTGTCGGAAATGCTGGGGCATATGGATGTTGTGACAACGCGTGTGTACAATCAGGTTTTGAAAAACAATATAAAAAAGATATATAAAAAGGCGCATCCGCGCGCATAGGCAGATGCTGACACATCTGCTCAGACAGGCTGATTCCCCATATCAAAAAATTTTTTTATTTTGGTAAAAAAAACTTGCAATTTAAGGGAATATATGCTACAATACATTTTGTTTCATTATGTTTTGGAGGTGAAAGTTATGCCTAACATAAAATCAGCTAAGAAAAGAGTACTTGTTATTGACAAGAAAACCCTGCAGAATCGCATGGTTAAGTCTGAAATAAAAACCGAGCTTAAGAAATTTGAAGCTGCTGTTTCCGCAGGTAATAAGGCTCAGGCACAGGAAATGCTCGATTTCTGCGTGAAGAAGCTTGATCAGGCAGCTGCAAAGGGTGTTTATCATAAAAATACCGTAAGCCGCAAAAAAAGCCAGCTTGCAAAGGCTTTTGCAGCACTCGCATAAATCAGGAAAATGTGCTTATCGGCCACTGCCGTGTCAGGCGGTGGCTTTTTGCATGCCGTTTTGTTTTTAATTTGGGGAGGATTTACATATGAAAAACTGCAAAAAAAGGGCTTGTTCTCTTTTTTTATCGCTTTTAATTGCGCTTTCATTTAATATAACGTCGTTTTCGGCAGCAACTGAAGATGTCTGCCTTTCAATGGCGCTTAACGATACCCGCGCGTATATCGGAAATACGCAAATAACGGTAAACGCGCCGCTTACGGCGCTCGGAAGAATGTATGTGGATTTGTACGAAACGGCGCCGCTTTTGGGTGTGGAGCTTGCATGGGTAGATGCAGATATTCCATACTATACCGCTTCATACGGCGCAAAGACGACAGAGCTTCACATTACGGATTTTTATGATAATCTGCCGAAAGAAAATATGCTTTTTGTCAAAAATGACCGCGTGTTTGTTGCCGCGCGCGACCTTGCCGCAATAGCAAACGCAACGCTTGATTTTGATTCGTGGGTTATAACCTTTCACCGCGGGGAGAAAAGCGCGCAAAAGCCCGCTTACGGCACAATAAGCTTAAAAAGTGTGGATTCGTATATATACGAAACATACTGCTACCCTGTTGTTCATCCCGTTTACCCGTACCAGGCGTATTCGCACGGGTTTATGGTGTCGGACGCACAAAAGCTTCAAAAAATATATCCCGACCTTATAAGAATAGGCTCTATAGGAAAATCTGTCGAGGGGCGCGACCTTACCCTTATAGAATTCGGCAAGGGCAGCAAAAAGATTTTTGTATGTGCAGCGCACCATGCGCGCGAATATATATCGACAACGTACGTTATGTACGCGATAGACCGCTATGCCGCAATGTACAGAACAGGCGCAAACACTACGGAATATAATATACGCGATATACTTGACAATGTTACGTTTTGCATTGTTCCGATGGTTAATCCGGACGGGGTAAATCTTGTGCAAAACGGCGTATCGGCGGTTAAAAATCCGCAGTATGTGTCGTCTATGGCTATAAGCGAGGGGGCAAAGTACGGCTACAGCGCGTGGAAAGCAAATGTGAACGGCGTGGACGTAAACTGGAACTATAACCGTGACTGGTCGCTTTCCAAAAACCGCTATCCGCGCGGCTCGATAGGTTTTAACGGAACGCAGCCCGAAACAGAGCCCGAAACGTGCGCGGTTACAAATTATGTAAATTCTATGCCGTTCGAAGCGTTTGTTTCCATGCACACGCAGGGGAAAATGCTCTACTGGGCGGATGATGTGACAAATCCGACATACATCGGCGAAACCGTAAATGCAAAGAACGGCTTTACGCTTAAATATGAAAAAGAAACAGGCGTCGGCGGCTCGTTTTTTGACTATGTATACCGTAACTACGGTAAGGCAACCCTTACTGTGGAGCTTTGCAGCTACATAGGACCGCACCCGTATCCGGATTCTGATTTTGACAGCGTTTGGAAAAGCGCGGAGGACGTGCTTCTGATAGTCGGAAATATAATAAAAAACAGGTAAAAAACAGAGGTTCTGCCACCGGACAGGGATGTTAAAGGGCATTCGTTTACACATAGTCAGGGTTTTGAAAATGTGTATGCGGATGCTTTTTTTACGTGTTTATTTAACGGAGGAAAATGAAAAAAAAACAAAGCCTGTAAAATAAAAGTTGACACTTTCTTTTGATTGTAATAAACTTAGAGAAGTGTTGATTAAAGGTGAGGTGCATTTATGAGATTGCAAAAATATATTGCGCTGTGCGGTGTTTCTTCGCGCCGTAAGGCTGAAGAAATTATACAAAGCGGGCGCGTGCGCGTAAACGGCGAGATTATAAATTTTATGGGATTTACCGTAGACGAGAAAAAGGATGTTGTAGAGCTTGATGCGCGCGTTATAAAACCGGAACAGAAAAAGTACTACATTATGCTTAATAAGCCGAAAAACTACGTAACAACCGTGTCGGACGATTTGGGCCGCCCCACCGTTATGCAGCTGACAAGCGAAATAGGCGCAAGAATATACCCCGTCGGCAGACTTGATTTTGACACAACAGGGCTTTTGATTATGACAAACGACGGCGATTTTGCAAATAAGCTGACGCATCCGTCGCATATCGTGAACAAAGTTTACATAGCGCGTGTGGACAAAATGCCCGAAGGCACACAGCTTGAAATTTTAAAAAACGGCGTAGAACTTGACGACGGAAAAACCGCGCCCGCCGCAGCAGAGGTTTTGAAAAGACCAAAACGCGGGATTGAGGTTAAAATAACCATACACGAAGGCAAAAACCGTCAGGTAAGACGAATGCTTGAAAAGGTGGGGCTTAACGTAATTTCTTTAAAACGCATAGCGGTAGGCTCTCTTGCGCTGGGCAATCTTCCCGAGGGCAGATGGCGCCACCTTTCCGAAGCCGAGGTTAATAAGCTGAAAGGAAGAAGAAAATGATACGCGTAAATATAGTGGACGATGAGAGGATAATATCCTCGCTGATGGAAATAAAAAATGAAAATACCTGTCTTGCATGGGCGCAGGAGGGCGCACAGCCGCGCGGCTGGTGCGCCTTTACTGCGGGCGGAGAGCTTATTTGTGCCGACGCCCGGGACGAATATTTTGAGCTTGTTATACGTGCGGCGCTGAACAAGCTGGATTTAAGCGGCGTAAAATACGCCGTGTGCAAAAACAAAACGCTTGCGGACAGGCTTATTCCCTTCGGCTTTCAAAAGTGCACAGGCGGTGTGAAAATTGATATTCCCGCTTTTTTTAAGCCGTGCGGCGGCTGCACAAAAAATTAAAATATTTTTAAAATTGATATTGAAAAATCGAATTATCGGATGTATAATTATGATATAATGGGAAAAATTTGAATGTTGTTTTTTTAACAGGCAGGAGGAACTGAGTATGAATTCCATTGAAAAGGTTTCCGAGCTTATGTCAAAGAAAGCAGAAATTGCTCTCGGCGGCGGCAAGGAAAAGCTTGAAAAGCAAAAACAGGGCGGCTTAATGACTTCCCGCGAGAGGATTGCAGCGCTTTTGGACGAGGGAAGCTTTGTCGAAATCGGCGCATTCGTAAGCGCGCGCGCGGAAGAAACCGCGGCAGACGGCGTTTCTACCGGCTATGGTACGGTTGACGGCAGGCTTGTGTATGTGTACTCGCAGGACAATACGGTTTGCGGCGGCGCTATGGGTGAAAACTACGGCAAAAAAATCGTCAACATATTTGAAATGGCGATGAAGATGGGTGCCCCCGTTGTAGGTATGCTCGATTCGGACGGTGTACGCCTTAAGGAGGGCGTGTATGCGCAGTCCGCTATGGGCGCTGTGTTAAGCGCGGCAGCTAAGGCAAGCGGCATTATTCCGAACATAAGCATTGTTTTCGGAAACTGTGCCGGCGGCAGTGCGATAGGCGCTGCAATGAGCGATTTCGTTATCGTAAGCGAGAAAAAGGGCAGGGTTTTTGTAAACGGGCCCTCTGTCATAGAGGCAACCACCGGTAAGAAAGCTTTGTCGGACGCTTCCTACAGCGCATCGGTAAGCGGTGCGGCACACCTTACGGGTGAGGACGACGCACAGTGCATAGAACTTGCACGCTTGCTTATATCCTACATTCCGTCAAACAATCTTTGCGATGCGTTTGACCTTGAAACGGCGGATGATGTAAACAGAACAAGCGAGACGCTTCAAAATGCGGACGCTGTTGAAGATGTAAGAATAATTATATCTGAAATTGCGGACGATAAGGCATTTTTTGAAATACATAAGGACTATGCCGACGAGGTAAGCGTGGGTTTTGTACGCCTTAACGGCGCAAGCGTGGGCGTTGCTGCAACAAACGGAAAGCCCCTGGGCGGCTGCGCAATGGAAAAAACGGCACGCTTTGTTCGTTTTTGCGATTGCTTTAATATTCCCGTGCTTACATTTACAAACACAGACGGCTTTGCGGTAAATGCGGACGAGGAAAAGTACGGTCTTGCAAGAAAGGGCGCAGAGCTTTCGTATGCCTTTACGGGGGCAACGGTTCCCAAGGTAAACGTAATAGTTTCAAAGGCTTACGGTACGGCATATACAATATTTAACTCGAAACAGACAGGCGCGGATATTGTAATGGCATATCCCTTTGCACAGGCTGCACCGCTTGACCCTGCGGCAGGCGTCGGTATGCTTTATTCGGACAGGCTTAAAAACGGCGAGAGCCGCGACGCGCTTATGACAGAGTATGTAGAAAAGGAAGCAAATATTTACAGCGCTGCAAAGGCGGGCTATGTGGACGATATAATAGACCCCGCACAGACGCGGCAGAGGGTAATTGCGGCATTTGAAATGCTTGCGGGCAAGCGCGTTTTGTCAATCCCGCGCAAGCACGACAATATGCCCTTTTAAGAGGTGATAGATATGTTTGATACAAAGGATCTTATTTTTGAGGGTCTTGCTTACACGGTTATGGGTATTACCATAGTGTTTTTAATGCTTGTAATCATTATGTACGTTATAAAGGCAATGGCGCTTTTCAGCAATGAAAAGGAAAGCGCACAAAAAGCAGCGCCCGCACCCGCGCCGGCGCCGGCGCCGCAGGCGGAAAATACCGCAGTGCAGAAAACCGATGATTCGGAGCTTGTTGCGGTAATAACGGCTGCCGTATGTGCGGCTATGGGGAAAAGCGCTTCGGAGCTTGTTGTGCGTTCGTACAAAAAGCTTTCACAAAATGCGTGGAACAAAGCAGGGCGCAGAGAAACACTTGATAACAGATTTTAAGGAGGATATATGTCATGAGAAAATTTATTGTAAATGTAAACGGTAATTCGTATGAGGTTGAGGTTGACGAGGTTGCGGCAAACGGCTCAGCCGCAGCAGCACCGAAAGCAGCACCGGCACCCGCAGCGGCTGCTCCCGCACAAAAGGCTGCCCCCGCTCCCGCGCCCGCGGCAGCACCTGCCGGCGGCACACCCGTTAAGGCGCCTATGCCGGGAAATGTTGTTGATATAAAGGTAGCAAACGGCGCTTCCGTAAAGAAGGGTGACGTTGTGGTTATACTCGAAGCTATGAAGATGGAAAACGAAATCTTCGCTCCGTGCGACGGTGTTGCAACGGTTGTTGCATCTAAGGGCGCAACGGTAAACAGCGGCGATGTACTTATCACTCTTTCCTGATTAACCATAACGTTTTGAATTGGAGTGATTTAAGTTGTTGGAAAAAATAACCAGTGGATTTTTAAAATTCTTTGCCAACACCGGTATAACGGAAATGTTTTTCGGCAGCGGTACGGTATGGTGGAAAACGGCTATAATGATTACAATCGCGTGCGTGCTTTTGTACCTTGCCATTGTAAAGCAGTTTGAGCCGCTGCTTCTGCTTCCGATAGCATTCGGTATGCTGTTGGCAAACCTTCCCTTAGGCGGCGTAATGCACCCCGAGCTGTTTATGGGAAAAGAGATAGACTACGGCAGGGTGCTTCACGAGGGCGGACTGTTGGATATGCTGTACTTAGGCGTTAAGCTTGGCATATACCCGCCGCTTATATTCCTCGGAATAGGATGTATGACGGATTTCGGCCCGCTTATAGCAAATCCCAAAAGCATACTTTTGGGCGCTGCCGCACAGCTTGGCGTGTTCATTACATTTATGGGCGCGGTTACGCTCGGCGCGTTTAAAATCGGCGGATTCGGCGCAGACGGCACAATAGAAACCATCTTCCGCGAGGCAGCCGCAATAGGCATTATCGGCGGTGCGGACGGTCCTACGGCTATATACGTAACAAAAACGCTTGCCCCCACGCTTTTAAGTGCGATTGCGATTGCGGCGTATTCATATATGGCGCTTATACCTATTATTCAGCCGCCGATTATGAAAGCGCTTACTACGCCTGAGGAACGCAAAATAGTGATGGAGCAGCTTCGCCCCGTTACGCAGAAAGAAAAAATACTTTTTCCTATAATAGTTACGATTGTTGTAACGCTTCTCGTTCCCGATGCGGCACCGCTTGTAGGTATGCTTATGCTCGGAAATCTGTTTAAGGAAAGCGGCGTCGTTGACAGAATTTGCAAAGCTGCCCAAAACGAGTTGATGAATATTGTTACAATATTCCTCGGAATGACGGTAGGCGCAACGGCAACCGCAGATAATTTCCTTACCCCGAAAACAATACTTATTATATGTCTGGGTCTTATAGCGTTTTCCGTAAGTACAGCAGGCGGCGTAATTTTCGGACGTATTATGTGCAAGGTGTCCGGCGGCAAGGTTAATCCCCTTATCGGCAGCGCCGGCGTAAGCGCAGTTCCCATGGCAGCGCGTGTGTCGCAGGTTGTCGGGCAGAAAGAAAACCCCTCAAACTTTTTGCTTATGCACGCTATGGGACCGAACGTTGCCGGCGTTATCGGCAGCGCCGTTGCGGCAGGCGTGTTCCTGGCACTGTTTAAGTAAATAGAAAGGAAGATTACAATGGAGAATAAAAAACCCGTTAAAATAACCGAAACCGTTCTTCGTGACGCGCACCAGTCGTTGATTGCAACGCGTATGACGACGGAGGAAATCCTCGGCGCTGTTGAAATGCTTGATAAGGTCGGCTACAATGCGCTTGAGGCATGGGGCGGCGCAACATTTGACAGCTGCCTGCGCTTCTTAAAGGAAGACCCGTGGGAAAGGCTGCGCAAGATAAAGGCAAAAGCAAAAAACACACCTATACAAATGCTTTTCCGCGGTCAGAATATTTTGGGCTACCGCCATTACGGCGACGATGTGGTTGAATATTTTGTTCAGAAATCGATTGCAAACGGCGTTGATATTATAAGAATTTTCGATGCACTTAACGATGTGCGTAACCTTAAAACCGCAATTAACGCAACAATAAAGGAAAAAGGACACGTTCAGGCGGCAATATCCTATACGATAAGCCCCGTTCATACAAACGAAACCTTTATCAAGCTTGCAAAGCAGCTTGAAGAGATGGGCGCAAGCTCTATCTGCATAAAGGATATGGCAGGTCTTTTGACGCCGTACAATGCGTACGAGCTTGTAACGGGAATGAAAAAGGCGGTTAAAGTTCCGATAGAGCTTCACACGCATTATACAAGCGGTGTTGCGTCTATGACATATCTTAAGGCAATCGAGGCAGGCGTGGATATAATAGACTGTGCAATATCGCCCTTTGCAATGGGGACAAGCCAGCCCGCTACAGAACCTATGGTTGCAACGCTTCAAAATACACCTTACGATACAGGGCTTGACCTCGGGCTGCTCAGTGAAATTGCAGATTATTTCCGCCCGATACGTGAGAAGTATATTGCAAACGGAACGCTTAACCCGAAGGCGCTTGCGGTGGATGTAAACACGCTTAAATATCAGGTTCCCGGCGGAATGTTGTCAAACCTTATATCACAGCTTAAGCAGCTTGGTGCAGAGGATAAATTCCAGGAGGTTCTGCGCGAGGTTCCCCGTGTGCGTGAGGATGCAGGCTTCCCGCCGCTTGTAACGCCGTCAAGCCAGATTGTCGGAACGCAGGCAGTGTTTAACGTTGTTTTGGGCGAACGCTACAAAAACGTTACAAAGGAATTCCGCGGTCTTATCCGCGGAGAGTACGGTAAAACCCCCGTTGACATAAAGCCTGATTTTGCAAAGAAGATTTTAGGCGACGAGGAGCGCATAACCTGCCGTCCGGCGGATAATATCCCCAATGAGCTTGACAAGTTCAGAAGCGAAATAAGCGAATATATCGAACAGGACGAGGATGTATTAAGCTACGCACTGTTCGGACAGGTTGCCACAAAGTTTTTTGAGTACCGCCAGGGTCAGAAATATAAAATAGACCCCGAGCTCGCGGACAAGGAAAACAAGGTTCATCCTATGTAAAAATTACAGCCCCCTCGGCGCAGATTACTGTCGAGGGGGCTTGGTATTTTATTTAAGAGGGGTGGCAGGAAATGAAGAGCGAGGAAATAAAGCTGAAAGCAGACGAAAGCTATATGAATGTAATTCGTTTCGGAAACGGCAGCAAAAATTTAATTATTATATCCGGCGTCAGCCTTACGGGTCTGGAGGGGCAGGGGGAAGCAGTAGCCGAAGCATACAGCACTTTTTGCGGGGAATATACCGTCTGTCTGTTTGAACGAAAAAAGGTTCTGAGGGAAAAATACAAAATTTTTGATATGGCAGAGGATGTTAGAAAGGCTATGGATATGCTTTCGATAGACAAAGCGTTTGTTTACGGTGTTTCGCAGGGCGGTATGATAGCACAGGTGCTTGCAATAAATTATCCCGAAAGAGTGGAAAAAATGGCGCTTTGTTCGACAATGTGCCGCCCCACCGAAACGCTGAAAGGCGTGGCGGGAAGATGGATGCGCCTCGCCGCAGAGCATAACGTTACGGAGCTTAACAAATGCTTTTTTAAGGATGTTTATTCCGCTTCCTTTTTGGAAAGCGTCAAAGAAAAGCTGCCGATGCTTGAAAAAGAGGGAACAGCGCAGGACTGCGAACGTTTTTGTATTTTGGTTAAGGCTCTTTACGATTTTGACGTGTATGACAAGCTCAGCCAGATAAAATGCCCCGTGTTTGTCATAGGGGATGAGGACGACTGTACGATAGGCGCGGAAGGCTCGTATGAAATAATAAAAAAGCTTAATTGCAGCAGATATATGTACAGCGGCTACGGACACGCGGTGTATGACGAAGCCCCCGATATTAAAGAAAAAATAAAAACATTTTTTGAAATGTAAATAAAAAAGCAGCACCAACCTAAAGGTTGATACTGCTTTTTTGGCAATGCCGAACCATAGAGATATTTGCGCCGCAGGCGCATCTCGCAAAAAGGTGGTAGCGACTGTGAGCCGTTGTGAGTGCGTTTACAAGCGAACAGGCGAGCCGAGCGTGCCTTTTTGCGAAAGAGGAGGAACGACGGCGCGTGTGACTGATTTTTCTGTAAAGAAAAATCGGAACGGAGCAAAGTCCGTTCCGACGTGGTCGGAGTGGCGGGACACAGTCGCATTTTATGCGCCTGACCTGCTTGACGACCGAAATGCTTTTTCATTTCGGTACCCGTCTGCGCACCAAAAAGCTAAAAAACCCGCCACAGGCGGCTTTTTATGCCGCTTTTTGCCCTCTTAGGGTTCAAGTTCCGCCATTTTTGTAAATAAAAAAGCAGCACCAACCTAAAGGTTGATACTGCTTTTTTGGTCGGAGTGGCGGGACTTGAACCCGCGGCCTCTTGGTCCCGAACCAAGCACGCTACCAAACTGCGCTACACCCCGAAAACACTGAAATAACATCAGCAAAAGATATTATAATATAAAATCGCGGTAAATGCAAGAAAAATTTTAAAAATTTTACACACACGGGGCTTAAAGGCTGATTTCAATGCTTTTACGTTCTTTATAATATACGGTGCTTTTAAAACCAAACTCCTTTAAAAGCGCCTTTGCGCGCAAAAAGCCGTGTCCCACGTTTTCGGGCAGATGCGCGTCACTGCCGGTCGAAATAAGCGTGCCGCCCATATTGCGGTAAAGCTTCAGCACCTCTTTTGACGGCATAAAATCAAAAAGCTGGCGGTCAAGCTCTGAAGTATTAATCTCCAGAGCCTTTTTTTTGTCTATAATAACGCCGAGAATACGCTCTATATCCTTTGTAAAAGGCACAAGGGAAATCCCCTTGTGATAAACGCCGTTTATATACCTCAGCGGCAGCGTTAAATGTGCGCATATGTCAAAATCAAAAGAAGAAAGGGTTTTAAAAAGGTCGTTAAAATAAATATGTGCAATTTCTTCGGTGCGCTGCATGCTGAGCGCGCCGAAATCTATATGTGACAAGCCGTGGTGCATACACCCGTCAAAAATGCGGTGTACGGAAATGAGAACACAGTCAAGCGGAATATTTTTTAGTATTCTTTCAAAATAATCTGCCTTATAAAGCACGCCTGAAAACTCGGCGCCGCGCGTAACCGTAAGCGACGGGAACGCCGCGCTTTGCTCCTTTGCATATTCGGATGAATTTAAAACCGTTCTGTAGGCATTGTCCGTAACACAGGTTAAAAGGCTGCAATGGTCCGTAAAGCAAATTCCGTCAAGCGGTATGTTTTGCGCAGCAAGGCACAGTTCCTTGCCGTCTGCATTGCTGTCCTTTGAAAATTTTGTGTGAATATGTGAATCAAACACTGTGTGCCACCTCTTTGGCGTGATTATACTATTTATTTAAGACAAAGTCAACGGAAAAAGAAACATAACAGGGAAAATTTAACAAAAATTAAATACTTTTTTAATAAAAATTAAAAGATAAAAATTTTTGTACACAAAATATAGTGGCACTTAGCGGGCAAAAACATAAATATTGTGGGCGTTTTCATCATATTAAAAAAAATAAAGCGTTATGAAAAAAATTTTAAAAAAGTATTGAAATCCTGCCAAAACTATAGTAGAATATATCTGTGGTGCACGAAAGTGCATAAAAGTGACGGAAAGTGTAGGTGATACAAGTTGTTCGTAGGCGAATATTCACATAATATTGACGCGAAGGGCAGAATTACAATGCCGGCGAAGTTCCGCGAACAGCTTGGCAATTGCTTTATGGTTACAAAGGGCTTTGAGGGCTGCTTGTTTGTGTACCCTATGGATGCGTGGACAGAGCTTGCCGAAAACCTCAGTAAGCTTCCGTCAAACCAAAAAAGCGCCAGATATTTGCAAAGAACCTTCCTTTCAGGCGCGGCAGAGGCAGAGCCCGATAAACAGGGCAAGGTGCTTATAACACCGCCGCATCGTGAATATGCAGGTCTTGAAAAAGAGGTTGTCATAATCGGTGTAAGCAAGCGTGTGGAGATATGGTCTGCCGCAAGGTGGAAGGAATATTCCGAAAGCGAGAACGAAATGTCTCTTGACGAGGCAGCAGAAAGCATTGACGAAATATGCTTCTGATAACGGGGGTATAGTATGGCTTTCAATCACGTAACGGTGCTGCTTAAAGAAACAGTGGACAGCCTTAATGTAAAAAAGGGCGGTGTGTATGCCGATATGACGCTTGGCGGCGGCGGACATACAGCGCTGATACTTGAGCGCGGCGGCCGCGTTTTCGGATTTGACCGCGATATTGCGGCAATTGAAAATGCGAAAAAACGTTTTTCGGGAATGGATTTTGTTGCGGTACACTCAAACTTTTCACGTATAAAGGAGGAGACGCAGCGTCTCGGAATAGAAAAGTTTGACGGTATTATTGCGGATTTGGGCGTTTCATCACCGCAGCTTGACGATGCACAGCGCGGTTTTTCCTATATGCAGAACGCACCGCTCGATATGCGTATGGACAGGCGGGACAAGCTGTCCGCGCGCGATGTTGTAAATTCTTACAGCGAGGAAGAGCTTTTCAGGGTTATATCCGCTTACGGAGAAGAGCGCTGGGCAAGCAGAATAGCAAAGTTTATAGTAAACGAAAGAGAAAAAGCAAGCATTGACACAACGTTTCAGCTTGTTGAGATAATTAAAGCGGCAATTCCGCTTTCCGCCCGAAAGGACGGACCGCATCCCGCAAAGAGAACGTTTCAGGCTATAAGGATTGAGGTAAACGGGGAGCTTAAAATATTGCACGATGCCGTAATAAACGGCGTGGATTTGTTAAAAAAAGGCGGCAGAATGTCTGTAATAACGTTTCACAGCCTTGAGGACAGGGCAGTGAAAAACGCATTTGCCGAGCTTAAAAAGGGCTGTATATGCCCGAAGGATTTTCCCGTGTGCGTGTGCGGCAGAAAACCGCAAATCCGCTACATAACACAAAAACCCATTACCCCCTCTGAAGAGGAGCTGGAGCGCAACCCACGGGCAAGAAGCAGTAAACTGAGAACAGTAGAAAAGACGGTTTAACGGAGGGTTTAGATGTATACGAGAGGTTCAAACGCTTATAAAGATGATTTTTATACACACGAGAAAGCCGCGCCGCGTTCTTACAGTGCAGACAAGGTAAAAACGGCGGTCAGGGCAAAGAAAAGAATAAATAAGAGAGTGCTTTTAAAAAAACGCATTGCGGCGTCTGTGGGGGCGCTTGCGGTAATGGCATTTGCAGTGCTGTCACGCCATGCGGCAGTTGCGCAGGAGTTCGGAACGCTGGCCGAGGCGCGCAGCGAGCTTGAAACCGTAAACGCACAGATTATTGAAACACAGGTTAAGGCAGAGGGTAACGTAGACCCGAAAAAGATTGAAGCGGAGGCGCAGCGCCTCGGATTAAGACAGCCTATGAAGAATCAGATCAAGTATATTTCCCTGGGAAATACTGATAACGGAGAGGTTCTTAAAACTGAAAAAACGAGTAGTTTTAATGCGTTTATAAACCGTATATCGGTCATACTGGAATACTTGTATTAGTATAATGAAAGGGAAGTGGCAATTTAATCCGAATGCCATTGTCCCTTTTTGCGTTTTATTGTAGTATGGAGGAAGAAAAAATGCCAAAAACGCCCTTTTCCACAAAAAAAAGAATACGAATGATGGCAATAATGTTTATGGTTGGCGTAACGGTGCTTGTGTTAAAGCTTGTGTGGATTCAGTTTGTGCGCGGCGGAGAATATAAGACGATGGCGGCGCAGCAGCAAACGCGCGACAGTACCATAACGGCAAAGCGCGGCACGATATACGACAGAAATATGAAGGTTCTTGCACAAAGCGCAACCTCTGAAAGGGTTATAATAGACCCAAAAGAAATTGCCGATAAGGAAAATTCGGCAGAGGTTATAAAGGCGCTTAAAAAAATTCTCGGCTGCGACCGTGACGATCTTAAAAAGAAGCTTGCGCGTACAGACCGCCGAAGCGTAATTGTGGCAAAGCAGGTTGAAAAAAGTACGGCAGACAGGCTGCGTAAACTTAACCTTACGGGTATACATTTTGAAGAGGATGCAAAAAGATATTATCCCTACGGCTCTTTGGCGGCACAGGTCATAGGCTTTACCGGCAGCGACAGCCAGGGGCTGGAGGGGCTTGAAAACGTACTTGACGAACAGCTAAAGGGTGTTGACGGGCGTGTTGTAAAAGCGCGTGACGCGGCAAACCGCGATATGCCCTTTAAGTATGAAAAGTACATACAGCCGCAGGACGGCAAGGGCGTTGTTTTAACCATTGACGAGGTAATTCAAAGATATACCGAAAAGCATTTGCAGCAGGCTTACGAGGAAAACCTGATAGGAAACGGTGCGGCTGCAATTGTAATGGACCCGAAAACAAGCGAAATTCTGGCAATGGCGGTTGCGCCCGGCTATGACCTTAACGACCCGCGCACAATAACCGACCAGCTTACGTTAGACAGGCTTGACGCCCTTGAACTGGAGGGCGACGCATACAAAAAGGCATACAGCGAGGCTGTAACCAAAATGTGGAGAAACAAGGCTGTGGTAGACTCTTACGAGCCGGGCTCCACATTTAAAACGATAGTTGCGGCGTCGGCGCTTGAAGAGGGCGTTGCCACAGTGCAGGATCACTTTGTGTGCACGGGGGTGCGGCACGTTGCAAACCGCGACATACACTGCTGGAAAACCGCGGGACACGGGGAGGAGTCCTTCGAGCAGGGCGTTATGAACTCGTGCAACCCGGTATTTATGGAGCTTGGCTCGCGCTTGGGGGCAGAGGGCTTTAGGAAATACTTTACCGCATTCGGTCTGACGGAAAAAACAGGGTTTAAAATCCCCGGGGAATCGGCGGGGTCTTTCCACCGGACACTCGGCGCGGTAGATTTGGCAACATCGTCATTCGGGCAGACCTTTACCGTTACGCCGCTTCAGCTTATAAGCGCAGTTTCTGCCGTAATAAACGGCGGAAATCTGATGAAGCCGCACATTATTAAAGCATATACAGACCCAAACGGCAAGGTTATCGAAAATACGGAACCCGAAACGGTGCGGAATGTAGTTTCGGAGCAAACAAGCAGCCAGATGCGCTCGATACTTGAACAGGTTGTTGCAAACGGTACGGGCAAGGGCGCTTATATAAACGGCTTCCGCATAGGCGGAAAAACCGGTACAAGTGAAAAGCTGCCGCGCGGCAGCGGAAAATACATAGCGTCATTTGTGGGGTTTGCCCCGGCGGACGACCCGCAGATAGTGTGCCTGCTCCTTCTTGACGAGCCGAATGCAGGTCCGCACGGCGGCGGCGCCATAGCTGCACCCGCAGTTGGAAAAATAATACAGGATGTATTGCCGTACCTCGGGTATGACGCACAGTATACAGAGGAAACGGCGGAGGAAATTTCCGTAGCCGTTCCCAATATAGAGGGCTGCACCACGGCAGAAGCACAGGAAAAGCTTGAAAAGGTTGGGCTTAAAATAAACCTTAAGGGCAGCGGAAGCAAGGTTAAAAATCAAATACCCAAAGGCGGGGCAAGGCTTCACAA
Source organism: uncultured Clostridia bacterium (assembly GCA_934476455.1). GTDB lineage: Bacteria > Bacillota > Clostridia > UMGS1883 > UMGS1883 > UMGS1883. The sequence goes on from CAKSNY010000002.1 coordinate 49,786, forward strand.
GGGCTCGCTTGTGCTTGCATATACGCAAAAGGACAAAAGCGACGTTACGGCAATCGTACCGGATGTTCGCGGTATGACATATGAAAACGCCAAGACGGCTATAGAAAACAGCGGTCTTGCAATAAAGATAGACGGAAAAGAAACGGCGGGAGCGCTTAATACGGATTATATAGCCGTATCGCAAAGCCCCGAAGCAAAAACGGAGGTTGCGCAGAAAACGGCAATATACGTAAAATTTGTTCAAAGAGACGCCGATTGACGGAGGGTATTTATGAAGCTTAAAGAATTAACAGCCGCACTCGAATGTGACATAGAAGGCAGCGGTGAAACGGAAATAAAGGGTATTGCGTATGATTCGCGCAAGGTAAAAGAGGGTTATCTTTTCGTCGCGATAAGCGGATTTGAAACAGACGGACACAAATATATAGACGCCGCGCAAAAGCTTGGCGCGGCGGCAGTGATAGGTGAAAAGGAAATTTCCTGCAAATGTCCGTATATAAGGGTGCCGTCCTCACGCAGGGCGCTGGCACTTGCGGCGGCGGCGTTTTACCGCCATCCGGAGCGCAGGCTTAAAATAATAGGCATTACGGGTACAAACGGAAAAACGACAACAACGTACCTTATAAGGCAGATACTAAACCTGAAGGGAATACGCTGCGACCTTATCGGCACAAACCAGATAATAATAGCGGATAACGCGCAGGACAGCGTACACACAACGCCCGAATCGCTTGAAATGTACGAAATATTTTCAAAAATTGTGCAAAGCGGGGGTGAGTATGTCGTTATGGAGGTGTCGAGCCATTCTTTGGTGCTTGACAGAGTGTACGGCATAAACTTTGAAACCGCAGTGCTTACAAATATTACGCAGGACCATCTCGATTTTCATAAAACGATGGACAATTACGCCCTTGCAAAAGCAAAGCTTTTTGAAATGAGCAAGTCCGCCGCAATAAACGAGGATTCTGCCTATGCGGACTTAATGAAAAAAAGCGCCGCAGGAAAGGTACTAACGTATTCCATAGATAAAAAATCGGACATACGCGCCGAAAATTTACGAATGAGCGAGCGCGGCGTTATATTCGATATAAACGATGAAAGAGGTTTGTGCGAAATGCGCCTGGGCATTCCCGGAAGATTTTCGGTTTACAATGCGCTTGCGGCAATCTGCGCGTGCAAAAACGTAGGCATTGATGACGAGGATATAGAAAAAGGGCTTGTTTTGGCAAAGCCCGTAAAGGGAAGAATAGAGGTTTTACACACAAACACGCCGTACACCGTTATTATAGACTATGCGCATACGCCCGACGGACTGGAAAACATAATAAGCGCCGTTCGCGGATTTGCAAAGAAACGTGTTATAACGCTTTTCGGCTGCGGCGGAAACCGCGACGATAAAAAGCGCCCGAAAATGGGAAAAATCGCGGAGGATTTGTCCGACCTTGTAATAGTTACAAGCGATAACCCGCGTATGGAAAAGCCGATGGATATTATAAATGATATTTTAAAGGGTATGAAAAAGGATAACCATATTGTAATAGAAAACAGGCGCGAGGCTATAGCCTACGCCACAAAAATTGCCGAGGACGGCGATATAGTAATCCTTGCGGGAAAAGGGCACGAAACATATCAGGAGATTGAGCACGTAAAGCACGATTTTGACGAACGCACCGTTATAAAGGAAATACTTGCAAAATAAGAAAACGTGTACCGAAAGGATGAAGAAAAGTGTGGCTTAAAGCGCTTATAATAAGCTTTGCCGTTACGGCGGCTTTTGAACCGATACTTATTCCGTTTTTACACAGGCTTAAATTCGGGCAGACAATATTGGAGGACGGTCCCGTATGGCATAAAAAAAAGCAGGGAACGCCGACAATGGGCGGAATAGGCTTTATATTGGCAGTAACCGTTGCGTCGATGTTTTTTCTGCGTGACGTGCACGACGCGATTATGCTTTTGTGCGGTGTGCTGTTCGGGCTTGTCGGCTTTTTTGACGATTACATAAAGGTTATAAAAAAGCATAATCAGGGCTTTACCGCAAAGCAGAAATTTACGTTGCAAACAATTGTAAGCCTTTTGTATGCGATTTATATGTACCTTTTCGTGGGGCAAACAAAAACCCTTGTGCCTTTTTTGGGCGCAAGAATAGATTTGGGGCTTTTGTATGTGCCGTTTATAATGCTTGTGCTTTTGGCAACGACAAACAGCGCAAATCTTACAGACGGGCTTGACGGGCTTGCCTCGGGCGTGGGGGCAACGGTGGCGTTGTTTTTCTGCGCAGCATGCACAAAAACGGGCTTTTTCGGCGCGGGCGTTGTATCGGCTGCGCTTTGCGGCGGTCTTTTGGGCTTTTTAATCTACAATGCGTACCCCGCAAAGGTGTTTATGGGCGACACCGGCAGCCTTTTTATAGGCGGCATTATCGCTGCCGTTGCCGTGCGTGCGGGGCTGGAGCTTTTTATAATAATAAGCGCATTTGTATTTTTGTTCGAGGCATTAAGCGTTATCATACAGGTAACGGTTTATAAAAAAACGAAAAAAAGGGTGTTTAAAATGGCACCCATACACCATCACTTTGAAAAATGCGGGTGGAAGGAAACAAAGGTCGTTTTGGTGTTTTGCATTGTTACGGCGCTTTTGTGCCTGCTTGGCTACGCGGCGCTTTAGAAAGGAGCATTTATGGCAGACAGAAAAAAAAGCTACGAAAGAAAAGGTCAGGTTGATTTTATATTGCTTATGGTTATAGTATGTCTGCTTTTGTTCGGGCTGATTATGCTTTTTTCGGCAAGCTCGCCGAAGGCGCTTCGCGAGGGCAATATATATTCAATTATAATAAAACAGGGCGGTATTTCGCTTTTGGGCTGCTTTTTAATGGCGGCAGCATCCGAGATTGATTATCACAGGTATAAAAAATACGCGCGTGTTATAATTATACTTACGGGTATTGTTATGTATGTTGTTCCTCTGTTCGGGTTTGCATCGCACGGGGCGCGGCGGCAGATTGCCGTGGGTCCTATCAGCTTTCAGCCGTCGGAGGTTGCAAAGTTTGCCCTTGTAATATATTATTCGGCGCGTCTTTCGGACAGAAAAACCTCTGACCTGAAAAATTTAAAAAACCTTGCAAAATATTTCGGAATTTTGGGCATTTATCTGCTTGCCTGCGTTTTGCAAAGCCATATGTCGGCGGCGGTTGTGCTTGCAATAATAAGCGTAATGCTTTTATTTGCGGCGGGGCTGTCGGGTAAGCTTATGGGCACTGTTTTTGTTGTTATGCTGCCGCTCGCAACGTGGCTTGTTATGTCGGAGGAATACCGCCTTAACAGAATTAGGGCGCTGTTTCGCCCGTTTGATTACAGCCGCGATATAGGCTGGCAGATAATACAATCGCTTTATGCGGTTGGCTCGGGCGGGCTGTTCGGGCTTGGGCTTGGGCAGTCGCGCCAGAAATACCAATACCTGCCCGAGGCGCATAATGACTATATATACGCAATAGCGTGCGAGGAGCTGGGCTTTATCGGCGGAATAACGATAATTGCGCTGTTTGTGCTTTTCGTATGGCGCGGAATTTCAATAGCGCTTAACGCGCGCGACCGTTTCGGTATGCTGATGGCATTCGGCATTACGTCAATCGTAGGCGTGCAGATGCTTATAAATATCGGGGTTGTGCTGTCGGTGCTTCCATCTACGGGAATGCAGCTTCCGTTTTTCAGCGCGGGCGGTACATCAATGCTTATAATGCTTGCGGGAATGGGCGTGCTTTTAAACATTTCCAGAACAAGCAGAGTTAAAAAAATATAGCGAGGTAAAATAATATATGAAGGTACTTCTCACAGGGGGCGGTACGGCGGGGCATATAAACCCGGCGATTGCCGTTGCAAACTATATAAAGGAAAAAGAAAAAAACGCACAATTTCTTTTTGTGGGAACAAAGCACGGGCTGGAGAAAGAGCTTGTCCCGAAAAGCGGGTACGATATAAAATATATCGACGTTATGGGGCTTAGGCGAAAGCTTACGGCAGAGAATATAGCTGTGTTTTTTAAATACATAAAAAGTATGGGCGACGCGGGAAAAATAATAAATTCCTTTAAGCCCGACATAGTGATAGGAACGGGCGGCTATGTTTGTGCCCCCGTTATTAAAGCGGCGCACAGGAAAAAAATACCCACGCTTATTCACGAACAAAACGTTTTTCCCGGCCTTGCCGTAAAAATGCTTGCAAAGGATGCCGACGTTACGGCGGTAAGCTTTAAAGAAACAATGAATATGATACGCGCAAAAAAAATGATACTTACGGGAAACCCGCTGCGCCCCGATTTGTTTTTGCCGGTTGATAAAAAAGACATTGCACGCGGCTTCGGGTTTGACGATAAGCCCATTGCACTGATGTTCGGCGGGTCGCTCGGCTCGGCAAAAATGAACGACGCGCTTGTAGAGCTTTTGTCCCACGGGATAGAGCGCTGCAACCTGATTGCGGCAACCGGTGAAAGATATTACGACGAGGTAGCCGCCCGCCTTAAAAAGAGAGGGCTTAATGTTAAAGAACTTAATAATGCGGCTGTTTTGCCGTATATTTACAATATGGAAAAAATTTTCGGAGCTGCCGATATAATAATCGGTCGTGCAGGCGCTATAACGGTAAGTGAAATTACGGCAATGGGAAAGGCGGCAGTGCTTATACCAAGTCCGAATGTGGCACACAATCACCAGGAATACAACGCGCGCTATCTTGAAAAGAACGGTGCCGCTGCGGTAATTTCCGAATCGGAATTAAGCGGCGAAAAGCTGCTTTTAAAAACGGCAGAAATACTAAAAAACGAAAACTCACTTGAAAAAATGCGTGCGGCGTCAAAGGCTCTCGGAATAAAAGATGCCTGCGAAACGATATATAAAACGATAAAGGGACTTGTACGGTAAGAATCGTTTATGGACAGTATAATCATTTATTTTCGAAAATTCGTATTTGTAACCGCCCGCACCCTATGGGCATAGTATGTTATTAGAAAACATCGGAAACGGTGGCACAGCTTGTTTTGGGGGTGTGGTTTTGGGAAAATACATAATTAACGGCAGAAAAAAACTGTCGGGTACGGCGCGCGTTCACGGTGCAAAGAACGCTGTTTTGCCGATTATGGCGGCTACCGTGCTTTCGGGGGATATGTGCCGCATATACGATTGCCCGAACCTTAGCGACGTAAGACATACAATGCGCATTTTAGAGATGCTGGGGTGCAGCGTTAGCCTTGAAAACTCTGTTCTTACGATAAATTCAGCTTCGCTTTGTTCCTCCGACATCCCGGAGGAGCTTATGAGTGAAATGCGCAGCTCGATAATATTTTTGGGCGCGCTTACGTCGGCAATGGGCAGGGCGTGTCTTTCGGCGCCCGGCGGCTGCGAGCTTGGAAACAGACCCATAGATTTGCACATAAAGGCTCTGCGCGAAATGGGTATGACAATAAAAGAGGAAAACGGATACCTTCTTTCCGACGCCTCCCAAATGCACAGCGCGGATATTCATTTAAGCTTTCCGAGCGTCGGTGCAACGGAAAACATTATTCTTTCCGCCGTAAAGCTGAGCGGTATTACAACAATAAGCAATGCCGCCAAAGAGCCGGAAATAGTAGACCTGTGCGACTTTTTAAATACAATGGGTGCGGATATAACGGGCGCTGGAACACCGATTATAACAATACACGGCAGGGCGTATCTGCACGGCACGGATTATAAAATAATTCCCGACAGAATTGCCGCAGCTACGCTGATGTGTGCGGCGATGACGACAAAAAGCGAAATAGAGCTTGAAAACGTGCGCAGCGACCATCTTGATGCCGTTGTATACGCTCTTCGGGAGAGCGGCGCGCGGATAGAATTTTTCCGTGACAGAATGTACATAGCGCCGCCGCGGAAAATTCTTCCGGTAAGCATAATAAAAACACAGGTGTACCCGGGCTTTCCGACAGACGCGCAATCGGTTGCAATGGCGTACCTTTGCGGTGCGTGCGGAACAAGCGTAATTGTTGAAAACCTGTTTGACAGCCGCTATAAAATAATCCCCGAGCTTATAAAAATGGGCGCGGATATTTTACAGGACGGCAGGGTATGCGTTGTAAAAGGCACACCCATACACGGCGCACACGTGCGTGCAATGGATTTGCGCGGCGGCGCGGCGCTTACGATTGCGGCGCTCGGCGCGGACGGGGAAAGCACGGTAGAAAATGTTCACTATATAGAGCGCGGGTATGACGGCTTTCACAAAACGCTTGCGCTTTTGGGTGCAGATATAAAAAAGGTGTGAGAAAAATGGCACAAAAGAGATTTGTTCTTAAAAGAAAACAAAAAAAGCAGGTCGCGGCGCTGTCTGTAATTATACTGGCGGCGGCGATTGCGGCAATTATTATGCTTACGCCTGCATTTAACATACAGAAAATAACGGTTATGGGAAATTCCGTGCTTGATAAAAAAGACATTATACAAAGCTCGGGAATAGTTACGGGTGTAAACATTTTCGGCATAAGCACAAGGGAAGCCGAAAAAAACATTGAAGAAATGGGCTATGTTGACGGTGCAAAGGTAAAGCGCCGTCTGCCGGGAACGGTTGAAATTACCATAGAGGAGGCGGTAGGCGTTGCAAAGCTTTCCGCCAAGGACGGGTTTCTTATAATTACTGCCGACGGCAGAGCCGTGGAGCTTATAACCGATACAAAAAAACAAAAGGATAAACAAAACGATAAACAAAACGTTCCTGTTATAAAAGGACTGAAAAATGTTAAATATAAGATAGGCAAAAAGATTACATCGGATGACACGGAAAAGCTTGACACCCTTTTTACCTGCCTGCGTGAGTTTTCAAAAAATTCGGTAATATTTAATATGACACAGATTGATATATCGCAAAGCTCCGCCGTTAAATTTTTATATAACGGCGGCAAGCTTACGGTAAACTGCGGCTCTGTGGAAAAGCTTGATTATAAAATGGAGTGCTTTGCACCCATTTTGGAGCAGATAGGCGACAATCCCGAAGGATATGTTGACCTTGAAAGGCTTATTTACCGCAGCAAACAATAATAATTTGTAAACAAATAAAAATTTTTCTTGAAAGTGCGCCCGTTTCGGTGTATTATATAATATATATCTTTAGATTTATAATTATATTACACATAGAGGAGGATTTCCGATGAGAATGGAATATGCTGACGAGCTGGGCGCAGCTCAGAAAATTAAAGTCGTGGGTGTCGGCGGCGGCGGAAACAACGCCGTAAACCGAATGGTTGAGGCAGGAATTAAGGGCGTGGAGTTCATCGCCATAAATACCGATAAACAGGCGCTTACAAAGAGCCAGGCAAGCCAGAAAATACAAATAGGCGATAAGCTGACAAAGGGTCAGGGTGCAGGCGGCAAGGCGGAAATCGGCAAAAAAGCGGCAGAGGAAAGCCGCGGCGAGATTGAGCAGGTTTTAAAGGATGCCGATATGGTATTTGTAACGGCAGGTATGGGCGGCGGCACAGGTACGGGCGCTGCACCTATCGTTGCGGGTATTGCAAAGGAGCTTGGCGTGCTTACCGTGTCTATAGTTACAAAGCCGTTCGGCTTTGAAGGACGCCGCCGTATGATTCAGGCGGAGGAAGGCATAGAGCAGCTTAAGGGCAATGTTGATACGCTTGTTGTTATTCCCAATGACAGGCTGCTTGACATCAGCAACAACAAGACAAGCCTGATAGACGCCTTTAAGGACGCGGACGAGGTTTTGCGCCAGGGCGTGCAGGGTATTTCCGATTTGATTGTCGGCGCAGGTCTTATAAATGTAGACTTTGCCGACGTTACCACCGTTATGAAAGACGCAGGGCTTGCGCATATGGGTATCGGCCGTGCAAGCGGCGAAAACCGTGCGGAGGAGGCTGCGCGTATGGCAATAGAAAGCGCGCTTCTTGAAACAACGATTGACGGCGCTACGGGCGTTCTTATAAATATTATCGGCGGTGCTAACCTTAATCTTCACGAAACGAACGCAGCAGCACAGCTTATCGGTGATTGTGTCGATGAAGACGCAAACGTTATTTTCGGTGCGGCAATTGACGAAAGCCTTGAGGATGACATTATAATAACCGTTATCGCAACAGGGTTGGACTCCTCCAAAAAAGAAAAAAAGGATGATGCCTTTTTCGGGAATATATCTGCTGCTGATGATGATTTAGACGTTCCCAGCTTTTTGCAGAAAAACAATTTTGATTGATAGGAGTTATGATTGAGATGGAGTTTTTCGATAAGGTAAAAACCATTGCGTCCGACGCTTACGAAACAGCGGGAAAAAAAGGTAAGGAGCTTTATACGACGGCGAAAATAAGGCTTGAAATTGCCGAAAAGCAAAAGGACGTTAAAAACCTTTATAAGGAAATTGGGTTTGAGGCGTACAAGGCATACCGTGCCGAGGTTGACGTGTTGGAGCATATAACACCCAAATTTAAGCGTATAGACGCGCTTGAAGAGGAGATTGCGGCACTTCGCGAAAGGGCGGAAAGCATTAAAAACACCGAGGAGGCAGGTATTGACGATACTGTCCCCGACGCCCCCATAGAGGATGCAGAGCCCACAGAGGAAAGCGCACCGCAGCAGGACGACGAAGAAGCAGAAAGCGAGCCTATAGAGCCGATAGAATAATAAGGGCATTAAAACCAAAATTTAAAAGGAGCGGTTTAACGTCAATTGACGTTAAACCGCTCCTTCATTTTAGGGGATAGGGAAAAAAGCTACGGAACGGACAAATTTCAGGGATAGTGCAATAGAACTCAATATACCTTTTTGCGGTCCGGACTTTTTTACAGCCCCTTTTTATAATGCTCCTGCCAGTACAGGTTATCTATTTCCCACATTTTATTATTTAAATGAAGGAAAGAAAACATTTTGTAAAGAAACTGTACTTTCAGCGACGGCTTCGGGTTTTTTGCGTTTCTGCAAATTTTTGCCGCCGTTTTTTCAAGCTTCTTTTTAAAAGTTTTTTTAAATTTATCGGGCATATCACTCCAAAAATATTGCCATACGGGCTGTGTAACAATGTGCGTTTTTGCAATGCCCCAATAGTCTAAGCTGTCTTTAATATCGCGTGCGGCTTTTTTCAGCCCGCCGCCGCCCGCAGTTGCTATAACTGCGGCCTGCTTGTTTATCATATCAAAATCCGGGCGGTGAACAAGCCATCTGTAGCCGTAATGGTCCAGAAAGGTTTTTATTTGCCCCGGCGCGTGATAGCACCAAACGGGGCAGCAAAAAATAATAAGCTGTGACTGAAAAAACGCCTCGTTTATCGGTTTTAGATATTCATAGCCTCCGCACTTGTCCTCGCTGCCGTGCATACAGGCATAGCACCCGCGGCATATGTGGGGCATATCGCGCGGAAGGGTAAACTCGAAAACATTGTTTACATTTTTAAGCTTTGATATAAGGTATTTTGCGCCGTTGTATGTACTGCTGTTTTTTCTGTCCGTTGCTTTAATAATTGTAATGTTCATAATATCACTCGCCGCCTGACTAACGTTTGTCAGCTAAATTATATCGCGCCCGCTTTTTCTTGTCAATACTTCGTCGGCTGCAAAATATCTGCACTGTGCATATTTCGGTACGATGCGGGGGTTGTGCCCGTGTGCTTCTTAAATCTGTGCGAAAAGTAGCTGTGGTCAGAAAAACCGCAGCGCTGCGCAATTTCCGAAATACCCGTGTTCGTTTCCGAAAGAAGCTGTATGGCATTAAAAATGCGTTCCTTTTCCACATATTCAAGCGGGGTTATGCCCGTGACCTCTTTAAAAATATGGCAAAACCGCCCAACGCTTAAATTAACCGTTTGAGAAAGCCTTTCTGCGGACAAGTTTTCAGAAAGATTGTCTTTTACATAATACATTGCTTTTGTTACGGCGGTGCAGGATGTACTGCGCCCTTTTTTCGCTCTTTCGGATATTCCGTGGCGCATATATTTTTTCAGCAAAACGGCTAAAAGCGCATATATGTCGGAGGCATACAAAAATTCCAAAAAGCTTTTCTCCGAAAAGGCGGCTTTTATATCTTCAAAAATACGGTGTATTTTTTCATCGTTTTCTATGTAATTTTCAAAAGCAACGCCGCAGTAACTGCCCAAAATATCGGCGTCTGCGGTTATACAGCAAACCTCTGCCGCACCGAAATTTTCGCACGCGTGCACCTCGGCGGAATTGGCAATAACCAAGCCGCCGCTTTTTACGTTAAAAAAGGTATCGCGGCAGCTGTATACACAGCCGTCCGTTTTGTAAAAATACATCAGCTCTAACTGTGTATGCCAGTGTGCATACATTTTTTCGGGCTTACGTGATATTTGTACCTTAAACGGAAAGTGCGGGTTATACACGTGCTTTTCCTCGTAACAGTTCATATAAACCTCCGTAAAACAGCAGAATAATTATAATTATTATCCGAAAAATAATAGCTTTAGGCGTGCTATTTGTTTATAATTATAGCATAATTGCAATAGTATGTCAAAGGGGCGGTTTTATGAAAAATGTAAAAGATTACGGTGCGGCGGGCGACGGAAAAACCTTAGACACCGCCGCAATACAAAAAGCGGTTGACAGCGGGGGGATGGTGTATATCCCAAAAGGGGTATATATTACGGGAACAATATATTTAAAAAGCAACGGCGGGCTGCACCTTGCACCCGGTGCGGTGCTTAAAGGAAGCAGCGACAGGGCGCATTATAACAAAGACGTTTTCTGCCCGCAAAACGAGGTGTTTGCAGCCGAAAGAGTATCGGGGGCGCACCTTATAGCTGCAGTACAGCAGGAAAATATTGTAATAGAGGGCGCGGGAACAATAGACGGCAGCGGGCGTTATTGGCTTAACGAAAAGCATCTAATTCCGAAAACAGAGGACTACTATCCCTATCTTTCGGAACGCCCCGGGCAAATGATGTATTTTTGCGAATGCAAAAATGTACACATAAACGGCGTTAATATTAAAAATGCACCATATTGGCATTTGTTTTTTCACGGCTGCGAAGAGGTTTTTGCAAGCGGCTTGACAATAAAGGGCGACCGCACACGTTGGACAAACGACGGAATTGATATAGATTGCTGCAAGCGCGTTACCATAAGCGACTGCATTATCGACGTCGGCGACGATGCAATTACATTGCGCGCAAATAAGGGCAGGCTGTTAAACAGCGACGGCATTTGCGAAAATGTAACAATTACAAATTGCAGCCTGTACTCGTACAACGACTACGGCATACGCGTAGGTGTGGGCGGTGGTGAGATACGCCGCTGCTTAGTATCAAACGTAAGCATAGAGGCGGCGCACCGCAGCGCCGTAGGTATTATGAGCCGCTGGTCAAAAACAAGCGTAAACGCCGTGACGGTACACGGCATTTTGTTTCAGAATATTATTGCTGCTGCCCCGCGCCCGATAGAAATAATTACATCTTTCGGGGAAAAGCACATAGACGGGGAATACGGCATAGAAAACATAAGCTTTAACAGTTGTATTTTTAAAACGTACGAAAACAATGTTATCTGCGGGTTTGAGGGGCGGCTTAAAAACATTTTTTTAAACAACAGCGTTATATGCCTTGAAAAAACACCGCATAAAAACAAAATAGAAATATTTAGGGATATAAAAAGGGGAACGCCGCTTTTTATAAAGGATGCGGAAAACGTGTTTTTAAACAATATTTTTGCGGAGGATGAAGGCAGCGAAGCCGTATTGCTGAAAAAATGAACATAAAAAAGGGAGTGCGGCAAAACAAAAGCATTTTGCCGCACTCTCCGCGGTTTTATTTTTCAAGTATAGACATAAACTCTTCGCCTGTAATTGTTTCGTGCTCGTACAAATATTTGGCAAGCTCGTCCAGCTTTTGCCGGTTTTCCTTAAGCAGCGCAGCTGCCTTTTCGTGCTGCCTTTTTACAAGAGCAACAACCTGTTCGTCAATTTTCGTTTGTGTTTCGCCGCTGCAGGCAAGCGCCGCGTCGCCGCCGAGGTATTGGTTTGTTACGGTTTCCATTGCCACCATATCAAAATTATCGCTCATACCGTAGCGCGTAATCATTGCACGGGCAAGCTTTGTTGCCTGCTCTATATCGTTTGAAGCGCCGGTTGTAACAGAGCCGAACACAACCTCCTCTGCGGCGCGGCCGCCCGTAAAGGTTGCGATTTTGTTTTCGATTTCTTCCTTACTCATAAGGTAATGGTTGCCGTTTTCAACCTGCATTGTATAGCCCAGTGCGCCCGACGTTCTGGGAATAATCGTAATTTTTTGCACCGGTGCGGAATTTGTTTGCTTCGCCGCAACAAGGGCGTGCCCTATTTCGTGGTACGAAACAATAAGCTTTTCCTTTTCGGTAAGGATAGCATTTTTCTTTTGGTAACCCGCAATAACAACCTCTATGCTTTCTTCAAGGTCGGCTTGGGTAACGGCGGCTCTTTTATCCCTTACGGCGCGCAGCGCGGCTTCGTTTACGATATTTGCAAGCTCTGCACCCGACGCACCCGACGCCATTTTTGCAACCTGTGAATAATCTATACCGGGCATTGTTCTTACCTTTTTGGCGTGTACCTTTAAAATTTCCTCTCTGCCCTTGAGGTCCGGCAATTCTACGGGAACGCGCCTGTCAAAGCGCCCGGGGCGCGTAAGCGCAGGGTCTAAGGATTCCGGGCGGTTTGTTGCGGCAAGTATAATAACGCCGGTGTTTCCTTCAAAGCCGTCCATCTCGGTTAAAAGCTGGTTTAAGGTTTGCTCGCGCTCGTCATTGCCGCTTATGTTGCCGTCGCGCTTTTTGCCGATGGCGTCAATTTCGTCTATAAAAACAATACAGGGGGCTTTATCCTTTGCCTGCTTGAAAAGGTCGCGCACCTTTGACGCACCCATACCTACAAACATTTCCACAAATTCCGAGCCGGACATTGAGAAAAACGGCACATTGGCCTCACCTGCAACGGCTTTTGCAAGCATTGTTTTACCTGTTCCGGGAGGACCCACCAGCAAAATACCCTTCGGCATAGAGGCGCCTATTTCGGAATATTTGTGAGGATTGTGCAAATAGTCCACAATTTCCGTAAGGTTTTCCTTTGCTTCATCCTCGCCGGCAACGTCGGAAAACTTTATTCCGTTTGAGGATTTTACATAGATTTTTGCGTTGCTTTTACCCATATTAAACATCATAGAGTCTGCCCCGCCCATTTTTTTCATCATCTGGCGGGAAAGAAGCTGCCCTATGCCCACAAACAAAAGAATGGGAAATACCCACGAAAGCAAAAACGACATAAGGGGCGAGGCTTCCTTTACGATTTCCTTTGAAAATTTCGCGCCCGAGCCATACAGCCTTTCCGTCATACCGGGATCTGTGAGAAGCCCTGTTTTATAAAAGTTTTTTTCTGCTTTGTCTGTAAAAATTATCTGATTATCCTGCACCTCTACAAGCCCGATTTGCTTGTCCTCGGTCATTTTCATAAATGTGCCGTAATCCACCTCTTTTATTTGCCGCTGCAAAAAAAACGGCATTGCAAAGATGTTAAGCAGCATTAAAAGCGCCATTGCGATTGCATAGTAAAACAAAAGCGGCTTTTTTGGTTTTTTTACTTCGTTCATTTAAAGCACCTCGTTTGTTAAAGGATTTTTTCCATACCTATTTTCTGTATGTGAAGCCCTATTTTTTCGTAAAATTTTACGGCGGACGTGTTATCTGCCCAAACGTTTAAGGTTACGTTATAGCAGCCGCAATTTTTTGCATATTCAAGCACATATTCGTAAAGGCTTTTCCCTATATGGCAGCCGCGTGCGTTTTCATCTACGCAAAGGTCGTCTATATAAAGCGTTTTTATATCCGTCATATTATTGTCGTTTACAAATTGCTTGTGAATACAAAAGGCATAGCCCAAAATGCGCCCCTCTCTTTCGGCGACAAACACGGGTGTTTGGTCATCTGCAAGTATTTTTTCAAGCTCTGCGTCCGTATATTTTTTTGCGCCGCGTTTAAAAATATCGGGGCGTGCGTCACTGTGTACCTTATGCACCTGATACAAAAGCTTGTCTATAGTTAAAATATCTCCCTTTGATGCTCTTCTTATAACCGGTTTTTCCATTTTTTACACCTCACCGTAAAAATAAGTATAGCACAAACCGCCGCGGGGGGCAAGAAAATACAAAAATTATTCACAAAAAAGGGGATGTAAAAAAAAGCTCAGAACGCAAAAAGGCATATTGGGCTTTATTACATTATGCCTGAAGTTTGTCCGTTCCGAAGCTTTTTCCCTATCCCCTCGAAGAAACGAAATTCGAGAATTTGGGGAGTTGTCAGAGGGGATTTCCCCTCTGACGTAAAAAAACGCGGTTTTCGCGGGCGTGCAGTGCCGGCCCTTGTTCTCAAGCCGAAAGCTCGCTTTCGGAGCTTTCGGCTTGAAACGTGTCGGTATAGCCGACACGCTCAAAGGGTTTCCACACGTATTGTCCCCGTCTTTCCGCTGCCTGCGGGCGACATACCCTCTGTCATAACTATTGTATCGCCGCTTGTAAGCCCCAAATGCTCCCGCGCGGCACGTGCGGCATGGTAAAACAGCACGTCGCCCGATGTGAACTGTTCGCACATAACGGGTACAACCCCCCAAGAAAGAGCAAGCTTATACCAAACCTTTTTGTCGGGCGTCATACCGATAATATCCATCGGCGCACGGAAGCGCGATACCATACGAACTGTTTTCCCGGAAAGAGAGCATGCAACAATTCCCTTTGCGGATATATCTATCGCCATACCGCACGTAGCGTGGGAAACGGCGTCCACCTGGTTTGTTATGGGAAATTCCGCATTTCTGAAGCGTTTGGCAAAGTTTATATGCCGCTCGGTTTCTTCCACAATTTCGCTCATTGTGCGCACCGTTTCAACGGGGTATTTGCCCGCAGCGGATTCACCCGAAAGCATAACCGCGCTTGTGCCGTCATACACGGCGTTTGCAACGTCGGATATTTCCGCACGTGTCGGGCGGGGGTTGTGAATCATAGATTCCAGCATTTCGGTTGCGGTTATAACGCGCTTGCCCAAAAGGCGGCATTTTGTAATAATGTATTTTTGCAGCGCCGGAAGCTCTGTAAACGGAACCTCTACACCCAAATCGCCGCGGCCTATCATTATTCCGTCGCACTCGGTGCATATATCGTCTATATTATCAATTCCGGCACGGTTTTCTATTTTTGCTATTATGGCAATGTCGCCGCCGCCGTTTTCGCGGAGAAAGCCTTTAAGGTCAAGAATATCCTGTTTGGTGGAAACAAACGAAGCCGCAACGTAATCCACCCCGTTTTCTATACCGAAAAGAAGGTCACACTTGTCCTGCTCACTTAAATATACCTGGTGCAAAAGCTTATTCGGAAAGCTCATACTTTTTCTGTCGGAAAGCTCGCCCCCGGCAATAACGGTGCATACGATGTCCTCGCCGGTAATTTCCTTTACCTCGAAAATAACAAGCCCGTTATTTACAAGCACCCTGTCGCCCTTTAAAAGATCCTTGCAAAGCCCTTTATAATTTACGGAAACGATTTCTTTGTTTCCCACACATTCACGCGTGGTAAAGGTGAAGGTGTCGCCGTCCTCCAGGCGGATTTTCCCGTTTTCAAAGGTACCTATTCTGTATTCGGGACCCTTGGTATCAAGCATTATGGCAATCGGCATATCAAGCGTTTCGCGCACCTTTTTTATCATATCAAACTTCTTTTTATGCTCCTCGTGCGAGCCGTGTGAAAAATTAAGCCGTGCAACGTTAAGCCCCGCAAGACACATTTTTGTGAACACCTTTTCAGAGCTGCTTGCAGGCCCTATTGTACATACTATTTTTGTTTTGCGCATATGCTGACACCCTCTCATTACAAAATCTTTCTTATTATATATTATATATGCAAAAAAACATTTGTCAAGATTTTGCTTGCGGCAATTTACGTATTTTTATCACAGGGGGCATTATTTTATGTATGAAAATAATCACAACAAAAAAACACTATTGACAAAGCGCGAAAAATGTTTTATTATAGTAGCATACTTTGTGAAAGGAAAAAAGACGATGAACACTGTATTTTATGTGATTAACATAATTGTCATTAACGCTATTATTCTAATTGCCGTTACAGCAAAAAAGAATAGCGCTGTTTGTCGTGTGTGCAGAAAGGCGGCATAATCCGTTTTTTTGATATAAGGTTATAACGCCTGCGGCAATTAGCGCCGCAGGCGTTTTTTAATAATTATGAAAGGATGAGCATAAATGCGAAAAATCGGAATTTCGGACATTACACTGGCAACGGCAGGTGCAAGAGAGCTAAGCTTTAAGGAAAAGGTAGAAACGGCAAAGCAGCTAAGCCGTGCCGAAACGGATTGTATAGAGATGATGCCGCTTACAGGCTCAAAGGCAGACATTATCTTTTATCATACTGTGTCCGGACTTACCGACAGGGAAATATGCTGCCCGATTTCTACGGAGGAGGGGCAGACACAGAAAGCTGCGGAGGCGCTTAAAAATGCGAAAAACGCTTCTGTAAATGTTTGCGTGCCGTCCTCCACCGTGCAGATGGAATATATAGGAAAGAAAAAGCCCGCGGCAATGCTTGCCGCTATGGAAAGTACCCTCGCAGAGGCGGCAGCGTGCTTTAAAACCACAGAGGTTACTTTTACGGACGCAACACGTGCCGATATAGGGTTTTTAACGCAGATGACAAAGAAGGCTGCGGAGGCGGGCGCATCGCGCATAACCGTGTGCGATGATGCGGGCGATATGCTGCCGAAAGAATTTAAAGAGCTTGTGAAGCTTGTTAAAGAGGCTGCGGGAAAAACGCCGGTAGGGGTGAAATGCTCTAACGAGTGCCATATGGCGGCAGCCTTTATGGCAGAGGCGATAGAAGAAGGTGCAGACTATGTAAAGACAACGGCGCTCGGGAAAGAGGCGGTTTCCCTTAGAACGGCGGCGGGGCTTATAAGCTCTAAGGGGAGCGCACTGGACTGCTTTTGCGGCGTTAATATGACGGTGCTTTCGGATTGCAGCGACAAGATATTGCAGGCTGCCGAGGGTAAGGTAACCCCCAAAGCCTCTTTGAACGCGGGAAGCTTTTTTACCGGCAGTGAGGATATAACAGCCGTTTCACAGGCGGTAAAGGATTTGGGCTATGACCTTAGCGGCAACGATATTGCGGCGGTATACAGCGAATTTTTAAAGACCGCCGAAAAGAAGAAGGTTTCGCTGCGCGACCTTGACGCGATAGTTGCCGGCTGTGCAATGCAGGCGCCGCCGACCTTCAGCGTACAAAGCTTTGTTGTTACAAACGGAAATCTTATAACACCGATGGCAAATATGACCATTGTAAAAAACGGCGAGGCGCTTTCCGGCTGCAGCGTGGGCGACGGACCGATTGACGCGGCGTTTCGCGCTATTGAGCAGATTGTAGGGCACCATACGGAACTGGACGATTTTCAGGTACAAGCCGTAACGCGCGGGCGCGAGGCGCTCGGCTCGGCAATTGTTAAGCTGCGTTCGGGCGGTGTTTTGTATTCGGGCAAGGGCATATCAACCGATATAGTGGAAGCGAGCATAGCTGCGTACATAAGCGCACTTAACAAAATATATTACGAGGAGGAAACAAAATGAAGCTTTCCTTTTCAACAAACTATCAAAAAACAGACGTAATGCAGGCGCTTGCCGCCGCGAACGAATACGGGTTTCAGGGGGTGGAAATTCACGATATAAGCGAAACCGAGAATTATGAAATTTCCGACGTGCGGCAAAAAACGGCACAGTACCGCGTGCATATATCGTGCATAGATACCGCGGCGGATATATCGAAAGATTTTGACAAGGCATACGCGGAAGCGGTCTGTGCGATAAATAAGGCGGCAGAGCTGCACTGCCCGTACGTAAGGCTGCATGCAGAGAGTGAGGATAATGTTTCAGCCTTTTTGCAAAAAACGCTTCCCGATGCCGAAAAAAATAAAATTGTGCTTCTGATAGAATCGTGCGGGGTATACGGCGACACGTCAAAGCTGAGAGGGCTTTTGGAGCATTTCGCGTCGGACAGTTTAGGCGCTTTGTGGGATTTTTACCACCCGTACAGAAGCGCGGGCGAAACGCCGGACGTCACCGTTAAAAATCTGGGTGCGTACATAAAGCACGTTCATATAAAAGATTCGGATGAAACGGGCGCGTATACCCTTATAGGCGAGGGCACAGCCCCTATGGAGGATTTTTTCGGCGCGCTGAGGTCTGTTAATTACGACGGCTATATATCCCTTGAATGGAACGAAAAATGGGCAGACGAGGTAGGCGCCTGCGAGATAGCGTTTCCGCATTTTGTAAGCTTTATGAATAGGTTTGACGAAACGGCAACCGCAAAGCGCAGCCTTTATCAAAACAAGTCGCAAACGGGTAAATTTATATGGAAAAAGGACGCGCTTATCGAAAAAACCTTTTCACAGGTGCTGGATTGCTGCGTAGAGGAATTTCCCAACCAAACGGCGATAAGATATACCACGCTTGACTATACGAGAACATACAGCCAATTCCGCGATGATGTGGATGAGTTTGCACGGGCGCTTGTTTCCGTAGGCGTTACGGCGGGCAGCCACGTTGCGGTATGGGCAACAAACGTGCCGCAGTGGTACATTGCGTTTTGGGCGGTTACGAAAATCGGCGCGGTGCTTGTCAGTATGAACACAGCCTACAAAATACACGAGGCAGAGTATTTGTTAAAGCAGTCGGACACGCACACGCTTATTATGACAGAGGGGTATCGGGACTCTAACTACAGAGAAATAATGCAAAAGCTTTGCCCCGAAACGGAAAACACACCTAAAAACGCCCCGCTTCACGCAAAGAGACTGCCGTTTTTAAGAAATATAATTACAGTAGGTTTTGAAATGCACGGCGCAATGACATGGGACGAGGCGCGCGCCGGAGCCGCCGAAACACCGATAGAGGAAATTCACCGCCGCGCCGCTGCGGTAAGCGTGCACAGCGTTTGCAATATGCAGTATACAAGCGGTACGACGGGCTTTCCGAAGGGCGTAATGCTTACGCATTACAACATAGTAAACAACGGTAAATGTATAGGCGACAGAATGGATCTTTCCACAGCAGACAGAATGATGATACAGGTGCCGATGTTCCACTGTTTCGGAATGGTGCTGGCGATGACAGCCGCGATGACACATTCGGCAACAATTTTGCCGCTGCCGTACTTTTCGCCGCGTTCGGCACTTTCGTGCATTGAACACGAGCATATTACGTGCTTCCACGGCGTACCTACGATGTTTATTGCACTTTTGGAAAATCCGGATTTTGAAAAGACGGACTTTTCATATATGCGCACCGGCATAATGGCGGGGTCGCCCTGCCCGGTGTCCGTAATGCAGGATGTTTTAAATAAAATGAATATGCGCGAGATAACCATTGTTTACGGACAGACAGAGGCTTCGCCGGGCTGCACGATGAGCAGCACTGACGATTCCATCGAAACGCGCGTGGGAACGGTGGGAAGGGCACTTCCCGAGATAGAATGTAAAATAACAGACCCCGAAACGGGCGAGGAAATGCCCGTAGGCGAGGTTGGCGAGTTTGTGGCGCGCGGCTACAACATTATGAAAGGCTACTACAAAATGCCGCACGAAACCGCTGCCGCAATAGATAAGGACGGCTGGCTGCATACCGGCGATTTGGCGCTTAAAACGGCGGACGGAAACTTCTGCATAACAGGGCGCCTTAAGGATATGATAATACGCGGGGGAGAAAATATTTACCCCAAGGAAATAGAGGAATTTATCTACACGCACCCCTCTGTAAAGGACGTACAGGTTATCGGCGTGCCGGACGAGCAATACGGCGAGGAAATAATGGCATGCGTTATACTTAAAGAGGGCACCGCCCTTACCGCTGACGAGCTGAAGGGCTATATTGCGGAAAATATGGCAAAGCACAAGGTGCCGCGGTATATAGATTTTGTAGAGGAGTTCCCCATGAATGTAGCGGGCAAAATTCTTAAATATAAAATGCGCGAGGACGCAATAGAGCGCCTCGGCATAAAAAAAGCAGAAGGAATAACAGCGCAATAAAGCTTTGAAAGGATGGTTTAGATGCTTAAC
Organism: uncultured Clostridia bacterium; assembly: GCA_934476455.1. GTDB lineage: Bacteria > Bacillota > Clostridia > UMGS1883 > UMGS1883 > UMGS1883. The sequence continues at coordinate 69,898 of CAKSNY010000002.1, forward strand.
ATTAAGGTAGAAAAAACAAAAAATCCTAAAACAAAACCGGCAAAGGGTGAAAAGCTGGGCTTCGGTAAAATTTTTACAGACCATATGTTTGAAATGGATTATACCGAGGGAAAGGGATGGCACGATGCAAGAATAGTGCCGTTTCACAATCTGGAGCTTTCGCCCGCAGCTATGGTTTTTCATTACGGACAGGAGATGTTCGAGGGGCTTAAGGCATACCGCGGGGCAGACGGAAAAGCGCGGCTTTTCCGCCCGGATATGAACGCAAAGCGTACTACAAACACAAACAAGCGCCTTTGCATACCGTATCTCCCCGAGGAGGATTTTGTGGAGGCTGTAAAGGCGGTTGTTAAGGTTGATGAGGACTGGATTCCGACAGAGGAGGGGACCTCGCTTTATATAAGACCGTTTATTATAGCTACGGACGAATTTTTGGGCGTTGCACCCGCGCAGACATACAAATTTATGGTAATTCTTTCACCGAGCGGCGCGTACTACGAAAGCGGGCTTGCACCGGTGGGCATCTGGGTAGAGGATGAATATGTGCGTGCGGTGCGCGGCGGAATGGGCTTTGCAAAAACGGGCGGTAACTACGCCGCAAGCCTGATTGCGCAGGTGAAAGCACACGATGACGGATATTCGCAGGTTTTGTGGCTTGACGGTGTGGAGCAGAAATACATCGAAGAAGTGGGCGCAATGAACATCTTTTTCAGGATTGACGGAAAGGTTGTTACACCGAAGCTTAACGGAAGCATCCTGCCGGGGGTTACGCGTGACAGTGTGCTTCATCTTTGCAGGGCAATGGGCTTTGAAACAGAGGAGCGCCGCATAAGCATTGACGAGCTTATTGCCGCGCAAAAGGAAGGAAAGCTTGAGGAATGTTTCGGCACGGGAACGGCGGCAGTTATTTCACCTGTGGGCAAGCTGCGCTACAAAGATGACGTTATGACGATAAGCGGCAATAAAATAGGCGAGCTTACGCAAAAGCTTTACGATAAATTAACTGGTATTCAATGGGGAAAATGTGAGGATGAGTTCGGATGGAGCGTAGTTCTTTAAAAAGAATAAATGTTTTCTGCGGGCATTACGGCAGCGGAAAAACAAACATCGCGGTAAATTACGCGCTGATGCTTAAAAAGCGCTTTGAAAGGGTTGCCATAGCAGACCTTGACATTGTAAACCCGTATTTCAGAACAAAGGACGCGGCGGATATTCTTAAGCAAAACAGTATCAGGGTTATATCATCGCCGTATGCAAACTCAAACGTAGATACGCCCGCACTTCCGGCAGAGATTTACTCCGTCACGGACGAGGGCGACCTGCACGCCGTTATAGACGTCGGCGGTGACGACCGCGGGGCACTTGCCCTCGGTCGATTTAAGGAAAACATAGAGAGAGCGGGCGGCTGCAATCTGTTTTTTGTTATAAATATGTACAGACCCTTAACAAAAACACCCGAGGAAGCCTTTTGTGTGCTGAAAGAAATCGAAGCGGCGTGCCGTATGCGCTTTGATTATATAATAAACAACTCAAACCTGGGCGAGGCAACCACCGCGCACGACATAGAACGTTCGTTTGAATATGCGCGTGCGGTGGAAAGCCTTACGGGGCTTAAAACGGCATTTACAACAGTTAAAACAGAGCTTTACCCGAAAATAAAAGGCAAAGCGGAAAATATTATACCAATTAAGCTTTTTGTAAGACAAAGCTGGGAAGAAAGGAATGAGTAATATGGCAAAGGTAACGTTTGACAGCGAGCGCTGCAAGGGCTGCGGCTTGTGCGTGCACGCCTGTCCGAAAAATATTGTGGCATTGGGAAACACGCTTAACGCACGCGGGTATCACAGCGCAGAGGTAACGCAGCCCGAAAAATGCGTAGGGTGTGCGTTCTGCGCATCGATGTGTCCCGATTGCGTAATAACGGTTGAAAGATAAGGAAAGGATTGAAAAATATGGCTGAAAAAGTTTTGATGAAAGGAAACGAAGCTTTGGCAGAGGCTGCAATAATGGCAGGCTGCCGCCACTACTTCGGATATCCTATCACCCCGCAGACAGAGGTTGCGGCGTATATGGCAAAAAGAATGCCTAAAATCGGCGGAACATTTCTTCAGGCGGAAAGCGAAATTGCCGCAATAAATATGGTTATCGGTGTGGCTTCGACGGGGAAAAGGGCGATGACGTCAAGCTCCAGCCCCGGCATAAGCCTTAAAAGCGAAGGTATATCGTATCTTGCGGGGTGCGATTTGCCCGCGCTTATTGTAAACGTTCAGCGCGGCGGTCCCGGGCTCGGCGGAATACAGCCGTCGCAGTCGGACTATTTCCAGGCAACGCGCGGCGCCGGGCATGGAGATTTTCACCTGATAGTGCTTGCACCGGCAAGCGTGCAGGAAATGGTAGAGCTTGTTTTCCGCGGTTTTGACCTGGGCGAAAAGTACCGTATGCCCGTTATGCTTTTGTCAGACGGCACAATGGGGCAGATGATGGAACCCGTAGTGCTTGAACAAAAGGAAATCGTACAATATGATAAATCGTGGGCGCTTACGGGAACGGACGGCGTGCGCAAGCCAAACATTGTAAATTCGCTTTTCTTAAAGCCCGAAGAACTGGAAAAATTCAACTTTGCGCGGTACGAGCGTTACAAAAAAATCGAAGAAACCGAAACCATGTACGAGGAATATAAAATGGAGGACGCGGAAATTTGCGTCGTAGCGTTCGGCGTGGCGTCACGCGTTTCAAAAAATGCGATAGACGAGGCGCGTGCCATGGGCATAAAGGTAGGTATGATAAGACCCATCACCCTTTGGCCTTTCCCGAAAAAAGCTCTTTTGAAGGCTTCGGAAAAAGTTAAGAAATTTATTTCGGTAGAGCTTTCAATGGGGCAAATGACAGAGGATATTTCACTGGCTGTAAAATGCCGCCGCGAGGTGCTTCTTTGCAACCGCACCGGCGGAATGATACCCACAACGGCAGAGGTTGTGGCAAAAATAAAAGAAGCTTGCGGAGGTGCAGAGTAATGGTAGTTTTTGAAAAGCCTAAGGCGCTTACGGACGCGCCGCTTCATTACTGCCCGGGCTGTACGCACGGCATTATACACAGGCTTGTTGCACAGGCAATAGACGAGCTTGGCATTGCGGGGCGTACGATAGGCGTAGCGTCGGTAGGGTGCAGCGTGTTTGCATATAATTATTTTAACTGTGATATGGTACAGGCAGCGCACGGGCGCGCACCTGCGGTGGCAACGGGCGTAAAGCGCAGCGACCCCGAAAAAAACATCGTCTTTACATATCAGGGCGACGGCGACCTTGCCGCAATAGGAACAGCGGAAACCGTACACAGTGCGGCACGCGGCGAAAACATAACGGTAATATTTGTAAACAATGCCATTTACGGTATGACGGGCGGGCAGATGGCACCCACAACGCTGCCGGGGCAGAAAACGCAGACATCGCCGTACGGGCGTGACGTCAGTACAGTGGGCTATCCCGTAAAGGTATGCGAACTGCTTTCAAATGTGGACGGTGCGGCGTATCTCGAACGCGTGGCGGTCAACAATCCGGCAAACGTTAAAAAGGCAAAAGCGGCAATTAAAAAGGCGTTTTCAAACCAGCTTGAAAACAAGGGCTTTTCTCTTGTAGAGGTGCTTTCAACCTGCCCCACAAACTGGGGATTGGAACCGCAGAAGGCGCTTAACTGGCTGGAAGAAAATATGATTCCGTATTACCCGTTGGGTGTTTACAAGGATAAATATGCAAAGTGAGGTGCGCAGAATGAATAAAGAAATACTTATAGCGGGCTTCGGCGGTCAGGGGATTTTGTTTTCGGGGAAATTTCTTGCTTACGAAGGTCTTATAGAAAACCGCAATGTAAGCTGGCTGCCGTCTTACGGACCGGAAATGCGCGGCGGCACCGCAAATTGCAGCATTATTTTAAGCGACGGCGCTATAGGCTCGCCGATTGTTACAAATCCTGACATACTTATAGCGATGAATTTACCCTCGCTTGACAAGTACGAAGCGGAAACAAAGCCGGGCGGCGAAATATTTGCGGAAAGCTCGCTCATTGAAAGAAAGCTCAGCCGCACAGACGTTTCGGGCTATTACATTCCCGCAACGCATCTTGCCGACGAAAACGGGCTTTCGGGTCTTGCAAATATGATTATGCTGGGATATATGATTAAGAAAAGCGGCGTAATTCCGACAGAAAATATAGACGCCGCACTCTCAAAGGTTGTGCCGCCGTCAAAGGCACACCTTATCGAAAAGAACAGGCAGGCAATAGATATAGGCTATAACTACGGAGAGGAGAAGTAAGAAAAATGAACGAGCAGCTAAAAGATATAGGTATGCGGCTTATGTCCCTGCGCGAGGACTGCGAATATACTATAGAGCAAATGGCACAAAAGCTGAACCTTGATACGGAGGCGTACAAGGCTTACGAGGCGGGCAACCGTGATTTCTCTTTCAGCTTTGTATATAACTGTGCAAACATATTGGGCGTGGATGTGCTTGATATAATAAGCGGCGAAGCCCCCACACTTTCAAAGGCGTGTATGGTGGAATCGGGCAAGGGCTACAGCGTGAAGCGCGAGCATGAGTATGATTACCGACATCTTGCATATACCTTCAGAAACAAAAAGGCAGAGCCGTTTTTGGTAACGGTAAACCCCGATGACGAAACACCCGTTCTTCACGGACACGAAGGGCAGGAGTTTAACTATGTTTTGTCCGGAGAGATGACTATATACATAGGCGATATTTCATATGAAATGTCTAAGGGTGACAGCATCTATTTTGACGCGGGACTTCCGCATGCGGTAAAGGCGCGCGGCCCCGAGCCGGTACAATTTATTGCCGTCGTCATTAACAAATAATTTGTAAAACATCAAATAATTTGTAATGGGGGTTTTTTAAATGACTTTATATGAAAAATTTGTAGGTGCGTCCAGAGATGACTTTCTTTCGATGAAGGACGCACAGAAAAACTATAAGCTTACATGGAATGACGACTTTAACTTTGCCTACGACGTTGTAGACGAGCTCGGACGAACAAAGCCCGACAAGCGCGCCCTTGTATGGGTGGGAAACGACGGGGAGGAGCGCACCTTTACCTTTGCCGATATGATGCGCGAATCAAACCGTGCGGCAAATTACTTTAAATATATCGGTGTTAAAAAGGGCGACGCAGTGCTTTTGGTTCTTCGCAGAAGCTATTTGTTTTGGTTTTGCATACTGGGGCTTCATAAAATAGGCGCAATAGCCGTTTGTGCAACCGATATGCTTAAATCAAAGGATTATATTTACCGCTGCAACAGCGCAAAAATAAAATACGCGATAATAACAGGCTACGGCGAGGCAACAGAAGCCTTTGACGAACACAAGGAACAGTACGAAACAATAAAGAAAAAATTTGTAACAATGCATAAAGATGCCGGACCCGATTGGATAGACTTTGAAGACGGGTTCTACACTGCCGACACAGACTGGGTACGCCCGACGGGCAAGCAGGCGACAAAGGCGGACGACATAATGCTGCTGGCGTTTACGTCCGGCACAAGCGGCTACCCCAAAATTTTAACGCACGACTTTAAGTACCCTCTCGGACATATAATGACGGCAGTGTTCTGGCAGCGTGTTGTTGACGGCGGACTGCACCTTTCAATTTCCGATACGGGGTGGCTTAAAGCGATGTGGGGCAAGCTTTACGGTCAGTGGCTTGGGGAAAGCGCTATTATGGTATACGATTTTGACCGCTTTGACCCCGAAAAAATGCTTGCGCTGCTCGAAAAATACCGCATTACAACATTCTGCGCACCGCCGACGATGTACCGTATGATGCTGCAAAAGGATGTAAAATCGTACGACCTTTCATCAATTACACACTGCTGCACCGCCGGAGAGGCGTTAAACCCCGAAATCTTTAACAAATGGTACGAGGCAACGGGGCTTAAAATGTACGAGGGCTTCGGGCAGAGCGAAACGCCCGTATGTATAGCCACAATCAAGCCGTGGATGGAGCCTGTGCCGGGCGCTATAGGTGCGGCAATTCCGGGAATAGACGTACATATTCTCAACGAAAGAAACGAACGCTGCCAGCGCGGTACAACGGGCGAAATCTGCATACGCGTTTTAAGCCAGGAGCGCCGCCCCTGCGGACTTTTGCGCACATACAATATGTCAAAGGACGACACGGCAAAGGCAATTTACGGCGGCTTTTATCATACGGGTGACCGCGCCTACCGTGACGAGGAGGGGCTTTTCAGATATGTTGGCAGAGCGGATGATGTTATAAAATCCTCCGGATACAGGATAGGGCCGTTTGAAATAGAGAGCGTACTTATGGAACATCCTGCCGTTTCGGAGGTTGCCGTAACAGGTGTGCCCGACCCCGTGCGCGGATTTAACGTAAAGGCGACCATCGTTTTACAAAAAGGATATGAAGGCACAAGCGAGCTTGTGCGCGAGCTTCAAACCTATGTAAAGACAAACACCGCACCGTACAAGTATCCGCGCATTGTGGAATTTGTGGATTCGTTGCCAAAGACCTTCAACGGAAAAATTCAAAGAAGCATTATAAGAAACCGCGATTGCGATAAATAAAAAAGGGGATGTATCTAAGCTTTTTTCTCTATCCCCTTTAAATACAAAATACATAAAAAGTGTGTTCGGCAAAACGATTTCGTTTTGCCGAACACACTTTTTATGCGGTAAAGATTTTCCCGTTAAGATATGCTAAAATGCCGTTATAGTCTTTCGGAAAATCAAATTCAATTTTATATGCGCGCAGCTTTTGTCCGCCGCCCGTTCCCGCACCGTATTTTTTATCGCCCTTTAAAGGACAGCCCACAGAGGAAAAGTACGCGCGTATCTGGTGGCTGCGGCCTGTATGCAGCAGCACCTCGCATATGCATCCACCGTTTGACTTTTCCAAAACACGGTATTCCATTGATATTTTTTTATCCCCTGCATTTTTTTTAACAACGCTTTTGTTTTCTTTTTCATCCTTTGTTATATACGCGTTTACAACGTCAAAATCCTTTTTGGGTATGCCCTCCAATGTGCATTTGTAATACTTTTTTACGCAATGCTCCCGGATAAGCATATTCATATCACGCAGGGCGGCGGCATTTTTTGCGCCTATAACCATCCCGGTGGTGTTTGCGTCAAGCCTGTTGCAAAGTGCGGGCGAAAAGCTGTTTTCACGCCCGGGGTCATAAAGACCGCAGCCTTTCATATAGCTTTTAAACATATCGGAAAGGGCAGGGGCGCTGTGCCGCCCGTCCGGCTGGCAGAAAACGCCGGCAGGCTTGTCGAAAATAATAATGTTTTCATCTTCAAATACAATTTTCGCATTTAAAGCGGCGTCGGCTTCCTCTTTCTGTTTTTTCAGGCTTTCGTCTATGTATATACACAAAACATCACCTTCGGAAAGCAGATAATCGCCGGAAACGTGCTTTTTATTTACCTTTACGTCCTTTTTACGTATTGCCTTATATATAAGCGAGCTCGGCGCAGTGGTAGCTTTCATCAAAAAGCGGTCTGCACGCATATTTTCGTCGTTTTTTCCTATTACATATTCTATCACAAGAAATCATCCTATCCGATTATTAGCGTTTCACCGCTTTTTATGCGGTACGGCTTATATTCCTGTTCAAAGAATATATCATACGAAGTGGGGTTGATGCAGGTTTTACCGTCAGCAGAGAATATAAGCGAATTATACGCCTTAACGTAATCATAAATTTCAATGTTCGTAGCATACCATATATTTTCTTTGCCGCCCATTAAATCACAAAATTTTATAAGTATATCCCAATTGTTATTATCGTCAAATTCATAGCTGTGCCCCCACATATAAAACACACGCGGCTGTGCGCGGAATTTTTTTACGGGGTCTTTAAGAAAGGTGTCGCAAAAAGTAAATAGGTTTTCGTCTGTATGGTGGCAGGTGGGCTTAAGGCGCAGCCAGTCGGTTTCAACGTCAAACTTTCCTGTCGACTGCGTTGTGCGCGAATATGCTATACCGCAGCCCTTTAAAATGTTTACAACAGTGTCGTTATATGTACCGAACGGGTACGCCATACCGCGCACAACCGTGCCGAAGATTTTTTCTATATTTTCGCGGTCACCTAAAACCTCGTGCGCCGCTTCCGCAGAGGAAATATCCTGCAAAAACGGATGCGTTAAGGTGTGAACGGCAATTTCGTGTCCCGAATTTTTATAAAGAGCGAGCGCCTGCGCTTCGGTAAGCCTTTCGTGCGTTGAGGCGGCATTTTCACTGCCGAAAATTCCGCTGTTTATGTTAAAGGTACATTTAATTCCGCTTTCGTTTATAATATCCATAAGCTTTATGTCGGAGAAAATTCCATCGTCATAGCTAAGTGTAACCGCTCTTAACAGACCGCCCGGAAAACGCATATGTCTTAACATTTAACCACCTCTTTTTATTTATGCGTTTATTATACATCAGCGGCATTATAAATTCAACAACATTTTAATAAGCTGTTTAAAAACTAAAATAATGAGTGTTGGGGGAGTTGTCAGAGGGGGAAATCCCCTCTGACATAAAAAATGCGGTTTTCGCGGTACACGCCCGCGAAAACCGCTCCTTGCAAGGGCTGGTGCGGTGAGCACCGCGCGAGCAGAAGCAGATGTGTCAGCATACGAACACGCCAAAACGGTAAAAAATCAGCTTTTTCTTTGTTGTCGGTCTTGAAATACGTCAGTATTCCTGCGACCTTTCGCCTTGAAAAATCAAGATTTTTTATCCGTTTTCGGTCAAAGATTTATTGCCTTGGATTTTTATGTCAATGCAAGGCAAAAACGCAGCTAATGCTTTGTGCATTTGCGAGTATTTTAACACAGCAGTGGCGTGAAAATCCGGGCAATAAACGTGTTCGGATACTAACACATCTGCTTAAGCCCTTGTTCTCAAGCCGAAAGCTCCGAAAGCGGGCTTTTGGCTTGAAGCGTGTCGGTTTTATCGGAAAATACCGTACCTTGCCGTGTCTTTTAAATCTTCTTCTATTCTTAAAAGTCTATTGTATTTTGCGGTTCTGTCTGTTCTTGACGGCGCGCCCGTTTTTATCTGCCCCGCATTTACGGAAACGGCAATATCCGCTATGGTTGTGTCTTCGGTTTCACCGCTGCGGTGCGAAACAATTGCACAGTAATTGTTTCTGTGTGCCATACCGATTGCGTCAAGCGTTTCGGAAAGCGTGCCTATCTGGTTGGGCTTGATAAGAATTGCATTGGCACAGCACTCGTCAATGCCCTTTTTAAGGCGCTGTGTGTTTGTAACAAACAGGTCATCGCCGACAAGCTGAACGCGGCTGCCTATTCTGTCCGTAAGCTTTTTCCATGCGCCCCAGTCCTCCTCGGCTACGCCGTCCTCTATTGAAAATATCGGGTATTTGGTTATCCAGTTCTCCCAAAAAGATACCATTTCGTCGGAGGTTAAAATTTCGCCCCTTTTCCAAAATGCGTAAGAGCCTGTGTGTCCCTGTTTTTTTGCCTCGTCATACATTTCGGTGGAGGCGGGGTCAAGCGCTATTTTAAAATCGTCTCCCGGTTTAAAGCCCGCCTTTTCCACTGCTTGGCATATAAGCTTTAAGGCGTCCTCGTCAGAAGAAAGGTTGGGCGCGAAACCGCCCTCGTCGCCTACAGCGGTTGAAAATCCGCCGTCCTTTAAAAGAGAGCGCAGCGTATGGAAAACCTCGGCGCAATGCCTCAGCCCTTCACTGAAGCTGCCCGCGCCTACAGGCATAATCATAAATTCCTGACAGCAGACAGAATTGTCGGCATGCTTTCCGCCGTTTATAATGTTCATCATCGGAACGGGAAGTATATGGGCGTTTACGCCGCCTATATAGCGGTACAGGCTTTGCCCCGTAGCCATGGCGGCTGCCTTTGCCGCAGCAAGCGAGGTGGCAAGCATAGCGTTTGCGCCGAGCGTTGTTTTGTTGTCTGTGCCGTCAAGTTTTATCAAAAGGTCGTCAAGTGCGCGCTGCTCCAATGCGTTCAGCCCGATAAGCGCGTCACGTATAGGCTCGTTTACGTTTTTAACGGCTTCAAGAACGCCGCGCCCCATATAGCGCGATTTATCGCCGTCGCGCAGCTCGCACGCTTCAAAAGCGCCTGTGGACGCGCCCGACGGTACGGCGGCACGTCCCATATATCCGCCGCTTAAAAATACCTCTGCCTCCAATGTGGGATTCCCGCGCGAATCGAGAATTTCCCGCGCGTGTACATCAGCAATTTCAAAAAAATCATTCATACAAAAAACCTCCTCTATCGGATTATTGCCAAATAAAGGAGGTTATATTCATTTTATTTATCGGCTGACCTTGCTGTAAACCTTGCCGCTTACGGGGGTACCGCAGCGGGCTTTAATAAGCTCGCTCACCGTTACAAGCTGATAACCCTGCTTTAAAAGATACGGCACAACCGACACAACCGCATCTTTCGTAGGCGAATGTATATCGTGCATAAGAATTATTGCACCGTCGGACGTGTTTTTCTTTATGCAGTCAAGCGTTTTCGCGGCAGAACGCGTTTTCCAGTCAAGTGTGTCAACAGACCACATAACGGCAGACATAGAAATACTTGAAAGAACGCTTTTGTTATATGCGCCGTACGGCGGACGGTAAAGCGTGGGGTAAACACCCGCCGCGTTAAAAACGGCGTTGTTTGTCTGCGAAATCTGGCTTGAAATAACACTCGTGGAGGACTTTTGAAGGTTTACGTGGCTCCAGGTATGGTTTCCTATTTCACAGCCCATATCAACCGCGCGTAAAACCGTGGATTTATACCCCGAAACACTGTGCCCCTGTACAAAGAATGTTGCGCGTGCACCGTATTTTTCAAGGGTTGAGAGTATGCTGTCTGTGTATTTGCCGGGACCGTCGTCAAAGGTCAGTGCAACCATCGGGCGCGACGGGTCTACCCTGCCGCCGCCATAGTACCACCCGACCTTGCTGTAAGATTCTGCCCTGTCATAGGGAACGTATATAAACCTTCCGTCGTCGGAAAACATAAGCTGCATAACGTCAGACTTGCGCTTGCTCCATCCTTTTTTTTGCGCGTCCTCTATATAGTCGTTGTAAACAGTGTGTTCTCCGCCGCTTTCATCATACATCGTAACGGAAACATCGGAAAGGCTGTAGTACCAGCCCACCTTTCTGTATGCTTCGCCGAGGTCTTTAAAAACGGAAAGCGTTCTCCCGTCTGTGGCATACATTGTTATACTAACCTCGTCTAAGGTATCGTACCAGCCTACTTTTCTGTAGGCATCTCTGTAATATGCGGGGATTTCTATCGTCCTTCCGTCTGTGGCGTACATTGTTATAAGCTGCGCGTCCTCGTAGGTATCGTACCAGCCTACCTTTTTATATTCGTCCGCAACAGAGGAGGAAACGGTAATCGTGCGTCCGTCAGAAGAATACATCGTAATATCAGACGCCGCAAAGGTTAAAAATGCACTGAAAAACAGGTGCATAGAAAGAAGAAGACATATTATTCTTTTTGACAAAATATCACCCCCGCGCATTAAACATTGAATCTGAAAAGCACAACGTCGCCGTCGTTCATAACATACTCTTTACCTTCGCTGCGGACAAGCCCCTTTTCCTTTGCCGCGGCAAGAGAGCCGCACTGTGTTAAATCTTTAAAGGAAACGACCTCGGCTCTTATAAAGCCCTTTTCAAAGTCGGTATGTATTTTACCGGCAGCCTGGGGCGCTTTTGTGCCCTCTGTAATAGTCCAGGCGCGTACCTCGGGCGTGCCTGCCGTAAGATAGCTGATAAGCCCCAAAAGCTTGTAGCTTTTTTTAATCAGTCTGTCAAGCCCCGATTCCTTAAGCCCCATTTCTTCAAGGAAAAGCTGCTTTTCGTCAGGCTCAAGCGTGCTTATTTCTTCCTCTATACGTGCGGATATGGGCAAAACCTCCGCACCCTCGGTACGGGCGATTTCCTCCACCTGTTTTACATAGGAATTATTTTCTATGCCGTTTTCAAAATCGGTTTCGCTTACATTTGCGGCATACAAAACCGGCTTCATTGTAAGAAGCGAAATTTCGCGTACAATTTCTGCCTCATCCGGCGTTACGCTGACGGTGCGCGCCGTTTTTCCGCTTTCAAGCGCGGCTTTAAAGCGCTTCCACATTTCAAGCTCCGCAGCATACTTTTTATCGCCCGATTTCATCATTTTCATCGTGCGGTCTATACGCTTGTCCACGCTTTCAAGGTCTGCAAAAACAAGTTCAAGATTTATTGTTTCTATGTCGCGCACAGGGTCAACGCTGCCGTCTACGTGAATGATATTTGTATCGTCAAAGCAGCGCACAACGTGAACTATGGCGTCCACCTCGCGTATATGGGACAAAAACTTGTTGCCCAGCCCCTCACCGCGGCTGGCACCCTTTACAAGCCCTGCAATATCCACAAATTCAACTATTGCGGGGGTAACCTTTTCGGGGTTGTACATATTTTTTAAAACCTCCAGCCGTTCATCCGGTACGCTTACAACGCCGACGTTCGGCTCTATAGTACAAAAGGGGTAATTGGCGCTTTCCGCGCCCGCCTTTGTAATTGCGTTAAAAAGTGTGCTTTTTCCGACGTTGGGAAGTCCTACTATACCTAATTTCATATTTATTTACATCTCCTTAGTTTAAAACACAAGGCGCTTTTCCTTTTCGGCAAAAAACAAGCCGCCCCGACAAATATATTATATCACGCCGAAAAGAAATTATCAACACAAATGTTTCGATATGTTTGTTATAGGATTTTGAAATTTACCGATTATTCACAAACAGTACATAAATATTACAAAAGCTTCTGATATATTGGGTTTAACGAAAAAAGTATTTAACAAAAAGCTTTTTTGTGATATAATAAAACGGAAGATGAATTTTTTACGGAAAAGAGGGGTGCACAATGAAAACTGCCAAAAGAATACTTATAGCCGATGATGATGCAAATATCTGCGAGCTGGTAAGGCTGTATCTTGAAAAAGAGGGGTACGAAACGGTTGTATGCTTTAACGGTGAAAAGGCGCTGGAGCTTATAAATAACGGCGGAATTGATTTGGCAATACTTGACATTATGATGCCGAAAAAGGACGGCGTTTCGGTTTGCCGTGAAATACGTGCAAAAAGCGCTATGCCCATAATAATGCTTACGGCAAAGGGCGAAACCTTTGACAAGGTTTTGTGTTTGGAGCTCGGCGCGGACGATTATATAGTTAAACCGTTTGAGGGGAAAGAGCTTGCCGCACGCGTAAAAGCGGTGCTTCGGCGATATTCGCAAGGAACGGAAAGCGCGGAAAAGGTTGTAAGCTATGACAATATTACCGTAAATCTTACGAATTATGAACTGATATTGGGCGGGGAAAGCATAGACGTTCCGCCGAAGGAGCTGGAGCTTTTATATTACCTTGCGGCACACCCCAACCGTGTGTTTACGCGTGAGCAGCTGCTTGAGGACGTGTGGGGGTTTGACTACTTCGGAGATTCCAGAACGGTTGACGTGCACGTAAAAAGGCTTCGCGAAAAGCTGGAGGGCTTTGAAAAAGGCTGGTCGCTTAAAACCGTGTGGAGCGTCGGTTATAAGTTTGAGGTGAAGCAGGGTGCGTAGGTCGCTTTTTTCACGGATATTTTTTACACAGGTTGCAACGGCGCTCACCGTTATAATTATAATAACGCCCACAATTTTTATTATGATAGGCAACTATGTTGTCAATTCGCAAAAAACGGATATTTTGCAGGACGCGATGCACGCCTCCTACATAAGCGAGAAGGTTGCGGAACAGACAAATAACGAGTCTATGTGGTCTTTTTATAAAATTGGAATAGAGTATATCGGCAGTAAAAGCGCGATTATTGTATTAAATGCGGACGGAAACATCATTGCAGCCCCGGAAAAAATAGACGGGGTAAACTATACCGCCATTGACAAAAGCTTTATAGAGCCGGTGCGAAGCGGAAAAAACGCCATACAGCTTTATAACAAAGGAAAAATATTTTCCGAACAGACAATGGTTGCAATCGTTCCGATTATGAAAACGGACGCAATTACCGGGAAAAAAAGCTTTTTGGGCGCGGCGGCTGCGCTTAGGTCGCTTCCGCAGATACGCTATATTCAAAGAAATATTGTTGCAATAATTACGCTTGCGCAGCTTGTCGCATGGCTTGTGGCGTTTATGGTGTCGTATATTATTACGCGCCAGATTACAAACCCGATAAAGAAGATGCGTGTGGCGGCGCAAAGCATTGCTTCCGGAAACTTTAAGGAGCGAATCCCTATAACCTCACACGATGAAATAGGGCAGCTTGCGTCAAGCTTTAATTCGATGACGGAGGCACTTAGCGAGCTTGAAACGATGCGTTCGTCGTTTGTGTCGGACGTTTCGCACGAGCTGCGCACACCGATGACGGTAATAAGCGGTTTTGTGGAGGGTATTGTGGACGGAACCATTCCGGAAAGCGAGCATAAAAAGTACCTTGGAATTGTTTTAAGCGAAACTAAAAGACTGAGCCGCCTTGTGTCGGAACTTTTGGAGGCGTCGCGTCTTGAAAGCGGCAAGGTTGTTTTAAACAAAAAAAATATAGACCTTAACCGCCTTGTCACGGAAACGGTTATTACGTATGAACAGGCATTGTCGCAAAAAAATATTGACGTTTCGCTTAACCTTGAAAGCGGGGAGTGCATTGCCTTTGCAGACCGCGACGGCATAAAGCGCGTTTTGATAAATCTTATTGACAATGCGATAAAGTTTACGCCGGAAAACGGAAAAATAATGCTTTCTACGGCATATGACGGGCAAAAAACCGTAACAAGCGTGCAAAACAGCGGCGCGGGTATATCGCAGGCGGAGCTTAGGCACATCTGGGAAAGGTTTTACAAAACGGACAAAAGCCGCAGTATGGATAAAAAAGGTGTGGGGTTGGGGCTTCACATAGTAAAGACAATAATTGCAAACCACGGCGGAAAGATAGAGGTGCAAAGCGTTGAAAATGAATATACGCGCTTTACCTTTACACTTGATGCCGGTGAAAAAAATAAGATAGCAGATAACAATGGAAAGGATGATAAAAATGAAAGGTAAAAAAACAGTATTGTCCGTATTATCGGGCGCACTTGTGGGAAGTGTTACTGCCGCGTCGATAACGCTTTTTGCCATGGGCGGGGCGCCGTTTTCAAAAAATAAAACGCCTGACTTAAGCAGCACACAAAGCACGGCAAACGTAACATATGTTGCGGAGGGAACGGAAAAAAAGAAAATGAGCGTTGAAGAGATCGCAAAAAATGTCGGTCCGTCAATCGTGGGCATAACCTGCACCACAAAAACGCAAAGCTATTTCGGCACGCAAACCGGAACGCAAAGCGGCAGCGGAATAGTAATTGACGCAAACGGAAACATTGTAACAAACTATCACGTTATATCGGGTGGGTCGGATATAAAGGTAAAGCTTAACACCGGCAACGAATACAGCGCAACCGTTGTTGGCGGCGACGAGAAAACCGATATTGCCGTTATAAAGATTGACGCAAAAGAAGAACTGCACGTAGCAACAATCGGAAATTCGGATGATGTTGAGGTGGGTTCTTTGGCGGTTGCTATAGGCAACCCGCTTGCGAGCGAACTTTTCGGAACCGTAACGGCGGGCGTTATAAGCGGCGTAAACCGTACGATGACGGTGGGGCAGCGCGAGATGAACCTTATTCAGACAGACGCGGCAATAAGCCCCGGTAACAGCGGCGGCGCGCTTATTAACAAATACGGCGAGGTAATAGGCATAAACAGCGTAAAGCTTGTTGATGACGCAGCCGAGGGGTTAGGTTTTGCAATACCGATGAACGAAGCAACGCCCATTATAAAAGACCTTATGCAGTACGGCTATGTAAAAGGCCGTCCGATGATAGGCGTAAGCGTTCGCGAAATAACAAAGGAGCTTGCATATTACAACAATCTTCTTGTCGACCACGGCTTGTATGTTATGAGCGTAACGGAGAGCAGCGGTGCGGCAAAAGCCGGACTTACAAGGGGCGATATAATATTGAAGTTTGACGGAAAAGACGTTACAAACTCTACACAGCTTAACACAATCCGCGACAAGCACAAAGCAGGCGACACCGTAAGTATGACAATTATGCGAGGAAACAGTGAAAAGACGCTGTCAGTAACGCTTACCGAGGATTTAACCGGGAAAAAGAAATAATAATCGGGCAAACAGTTTATTAAGGTGAGTTCGAAACCATCCTCACCGCGGATTTATTATCCGCATAAAAAAACTAAGGAGATTAAAAAATGAATAAAAAAACACTTTTTATTACACGCAGCGCGTGTGTTGCCGCAATGTATGTTGCACTGACAATGATAAGCGCGGCTTTCGGGCTTTCAAGCGGGGCGGTACAGGTAAGAATATCTGAAGCGCTTTGTATTTTACCCGCATTTTTCGGGGCAGCTGTTCCGGGGCTGGGCGTTGGGTGCTTTGCGGCGAATATGATTACCGGTGCGCCTTTGTGGGATTGTATAATAGGCTCGCTGGCAACGCTTTTGGGTGCGATAGGTACGTATAAATGGGGAAAAACACCGTTTCACGCGGCAATTTTCCCGATAGCTGCAAACACTGTAGCTGTTCCGCTTGTGCTGAGGTATGTTTACAAAGTGCCGGGTGCGCTGTGGGTTTTAGGCGCCGGCGTACTGGCGGGCGAGGTAATAAGCTGCGGTATTTTGGGCGCGGCGTTGTATGCGGCAGTCAGAAAAAGTAAAAGATTTAAATAATAAAAGTAAACGGGCGTATAGCAAAAGTCATCTTGCTATACGCCCGTTTGAGCGTTTAAAAATAAATTTTTAATTATAAATTTTGCAGTTTTAAACTATCAATTATAAAATCCTTTTTGCGGTCTGAACTTTTTTAACATCCCCTAATTTTTATTTAAGGTTTAGCTGCCCTAAACTTGCCATACGCAGGTATGCGTTTATAAATCCGTCAAGGTTGCCGTCCATTACAGAGCCGATATTTCCGACCTCGTAATTTGTGCGGTGGTCCTTAACCATTGTATAGGGATGAAATACGTAAGAGCGTATCTGGCTGCCCCAGGCAATTTCCTTTTGCACGCCCTTTATATCCTCTATTTTTTCCTTATGCTCCGCTTCGGCAAGCTCCATAAGCTTTGCCTTAAGCATTTTCATTGCGGTATCTTTATTCTGGAACTGGCTGCGCTCGTTCTGGCACGCAACGACAACGCCTGTGGGAATATGTGTAATTCTTATCGCAGAGCTTGTTTTGTTTACGTGCTGCCCGCCCGCGCCGCTTGAACGGTAGGTATCTATCCTGAGGTCGTCGGGGTTTATGTTTATTTCTATATCATCTTCAATATCGGGCATTACCTCTACCGAAGCAAAGGAGGTGTGCCGCCTTCCGGCAGCGTCAAACGGGGATATGCGCACAAGGCGGTGAACACCCTTTTCGCACTTTGCAAAGCCGTAGGCGTTAAGCCCCTCTATAAGAATTGTTACGCTTTTAAGCCCCGCTTCGTCGCCGTCGAGAAAGTCGAGCGTTGAAACCTTATACTCCTTGCGCTCTGCCCACATCTGATACATTCTGTAAAGCATCTGGCACCAGTCCTGCGCTTCCGTTCCGCCTGCACCGGCGTGGAGAGTGATTATTGCGTTATTCTTGTCATAAGGACCGGAAAGCAGCGTTTCAAGCTTCATAGATTCCATCTTTTCGGAAAGACGGTTAAATCCCGTGGTTATTTCCTCCAAAACGGTTTCATCGTCTTCGGCTATTGCAAGCTCAACCAGTGTGGACAGGTCCTCCCAGTCGTTTTTAAGAGAGTTAAAGCGCTCTATTTTTACATTGTATTCCTTAATTTTTTGAAGTACGCGCTGGCTGGATTTCATATCGTTGTAAAAATCGGGCTCCAGCGTTTTTGTTTCCAGCTCTTTAACGGCATTATGCGCACCGTCAATATCAAGCGCCGTGCCAAGCTCCTCTATCGGCTTTTCCATTGCGGCAAGATTTAAACGTATCTGCTCATATTCGACTATCATTGTATCATTCCTTTTTAATTTGGGTTTTTATTCTTTGTTCATACAACAGTTTTTATATTTTTTGCCGCTTCCGCACGGACACGGGTCGTTTCTGCCTACCTTTTGAGCGCTGCGTCTTTCGGGGCGCTTTGCTTCGGAGTCATCCCCGTGAGAGGCTGCGGTGGGCTTCGCAACCATTTTGCGTTCAATCTGTGCCTGCGGTTTTACGTGGAAGAGCGTGCGTACGGTATCCTCGCGGATAGACGCAATCATTTCTTCAAACATATCAAAGCCGACAAATTTATATTCCTGTACGGGGTCGTGCTGACCGTAAGCCCTGAGGTTTATACCGTTTTTAAGCTGCTCCATATCGTCAATATGGTTCATCCAGCGGCTGTCAACCGCGCGAAGCATTATTACGCGCTCAACCTCGCGCATATTTTCGCCGAAAAGCGCCTCCTGCTCTTCATATACGCTTTTTGTTCTTTCCAAAAGCTCTTCGCGCAAGGATTCGCGGTCAAGTTTGTTATAATCGCGCGAGGTAAGGTTAAGCGTTCCCGGCGAGAAAAACATTGTTTCAAGATACTCGGTAAGACCTGTCATATTCCAGTCGTCGGGGTACTGCGCCTGTGCGTAGGAATTCAGTGCGTCATCAATAATCTGAACTATCATCTGATTGATTGAATCGCGCAGATCCTCGCCGTCAAGCACCTTCTTGCGCTCGCCGTAGATAACGTTACGCTGCTGATTCATTACATCGTCATACTGAAGTACGTATTTTCTTATGCCGTAGTTTTTACCCTCTACCTTTTTCTGTGAATTTTCGATTACGCTTGTAAGAAGCCCCTGCTCTATAGGCTCATCTTCGGGAATACGGAGGGTGGTTATCATACGTTCTATCCTCTCGCCGCCGAAAAGGCGCATAAGGTCATCGTCAAGAGCAAGGAAAAAGCGCGATTTTCCAGGGTCACCCTGTCTGCCGCTTCGCCCGCGAAGCTGGTTGTCTATACGGCGTGACTCGTGGCGCTCGGTTCCTATTATATAAAGACCGCCGAGTGTGCGAACCTCGTCTGCCTCGGACGAAATTTCCGCCTTGTGCTTTTCGTAAAGCTCGCTGTATTTTGCGCGCGCTTCTATAATTTCCTCGTTGTCGGTATCTGCAAAGCCCGTGGCTTCGGAAATCAAAAATTCACTGTAGCCGAGACGTTCCATATCGCTTTTTGCCATATATTCCGCATTACCGCCGAGTACAATATCCGTACCGCGCCCTGCCATATTTGTGGCAATAGTAACGGCGCCCTTTTTACCTGCCTGTGCAACAATAAGCGCTTCCTTATCGTGGTGCTTGGCATTTAACACACGGTGCTTAATGCCGCGTGATTTAAGCACCGCGCTTAATTCCTCGGACTTGTCTATTGTAACAGTACCGACCAAAAGCGGCTGCCCGGTTTGGTGTACGCGCTCTATTTCGTCGGCGATTGCCTTTATTTTTCCGCTGTGGTTTTTATATACCTGGTCATTTTCATCCTTACGGGCGAGAGGTTTGTTTGTGGGTATTTCTATAACGTCAAGATTGTAAATACCGCGGAACTCCTCCTCCTCGGTTTTGGCGGTACCCGTCATACCGCTAAGCTTTTTGTAAAGCCTGAAATAATTTTGGAAGGTTATGGTTGCAAGCGTTTTGTTTTCGCGCTCTACCTTCACGTTTTCCTTTGCCTCTATAGCCTGATGCAACCCGTCGCTGTAGCGTCTGCCGATCATAATACGCCCCGTAAATTCGTCAACAATCAAAACCTCGCCGTCTTTAACGACATAGTTTACGTCGCGGTGCATTATCCCGTAGGCGCGTATAGCCTGGTTTATGTGGTGCGAAAGCGTCATATTCTCGGGGTCGGAAAGATTTTCTATATTAAAAGCCTGCTCCGCTTTCTTTACGCCGCGCTCTGTAAGCGTTACGGTTTTTGCTTTTTCATCTATTATATAATCCGCGTCCAAAACAACGTTTTCTTCCTTGGTATCAAGCTCTTTAAACTTGGCGGGGGTAAGGGTGCGCACAAAATGGTCAACAACGGTATAAAGCTGGGTCGATTCCTCCCCGGCGCCGCTTATAATAAGCGGTGTGCGCGCTTCATCAATAAGGATAGAGTCCACCTCGTCCACTATTGCAAAGGCGTGTGCGCGCTGAACCATATTTTGCTTGTAAATAACCATATTGTCGCGCAGATAATCAAAACCGAATTCGTTGTTTGTTCCGTATGTGATGTCTGCGTTATATGCCTTTTGTTTTTCTTCGGGAAGCATCTGGCTTATGACAAGCCCGACGGAAAGCCCTAAAAAGCGATAAAGCTTGCCCATCCATTCGCTGTCGCGGCGGGCAAGGTAATCGTTTACGGTTACTATGTGCACGCCCTCGCCCGTAAGAGCGTTAAGATATGCCGGAAGCGTTGCAACAAGCGTTTTTCCTTCGCCGGTTTTCATCTCGGCTATACGCCCCTGGTGAAGCACTATTCCACCTATTATCTGAACGGGGAAATGGCGCATTTCAAGCACACGCCAAGCCGCCTCACGCACGGTGGCAAACGCTTCGGGCAATATATCGTCAAGCGTTTCCCCGTTTTTAAGGCGGGATTTAAATTCGTCCGTTTTTGCCTTCAGGGCAGAATCGGAAAGATTTTTATATTCCTCCTCATAGCTTAAAACGGAAGACACTATAGGGTCAAGCTTTTTAAGCTCGCGGGAAGAGTAGGTTCCGAAAATTTTTTCAAATATACCTGCCATTGGTAAACCTCCAAAAAATTATTGTGCGGTTTTGGTGATAAAATCGCATATTTTATCCGAGGAGCTGTAGGAAAACCGCTCCTCAAGCTTTTTTCGCATATTATTAAGCGCGTCCTTATTGTCCATAAGGTTGCGCACGTATGAACACAAAACGTCCGGGTTGCGGTCTGTAAGAGCCATACCGTTTTTAACCCAAAAATTCATATTATGTGTTTCGCACCCTTCAACTGCGCTTATAAGTATCATCGGAAGGTGATTTTCCGCCGCCTCCGTTGTGCTGAGTCCGCCGGGCTTTGTTAAAAGAAGCTCTGCGGCGTTCATATAGTCGGGAACATTTCTTGTAAAGCCGAGAATACGCACCCGCCCCGGGTCGTCAAGGATTTTAAGGCTGCGGTACAGCTTTTGGTTGTTGCCGCATACGACAACAAGCTGCTCGTCGTCTTTAATAAGCGCCGACAATTTGCGGGCAATAAGCTTTATCGGGCCGCACCCCATACTGCCGCACATAAGCAGTATAACCCTTTTTTCCGTGGGTATAAGCAAATCCTGCTTGCTTTGAAGTGCGGTTTTGCCGCTTACAAGCTTGTCCGATACGGGTATGCCGCCGGCAAAAAGCTTATTAGCGGGTATGCCGCGCTTTTCAAACTCTTCCTTTAAGCTTTCGTGCGGGATAATATAATAGTCCAGCCTGCTTGAAGAAACCCCCGGGCTGCACGTGTAATCCGTAGCAACAAAATATGTGTGAAGAGCAAGCTTGTACTTTTTCACGGCGTGGGTAAGCGTCATCGCGGAAAACGGATGCGTGCAGACAACCGTGTCGCAGTTACATTCCGCAAGCTTTTTCCTAAGCCGTCTCGCGCCCTGCGCCATTATTTCGTAAAGCATTGTCCTTTCCGACCTGTCGGTAAATTCCGCTGCCTTATAGCCTATGCCGAAAAGCATAGGCGCTTTTTTATACAGCCTAACGTGCCATTTGCATATAAAATTTGAAGCCTTCTGCGAAACGAACGCAAGCGAATCCGCCGTTTCGCAGTAGACGCCGCTGCGGTCGAAAATCTCTTTCACGGCGCGGGCGGCGGCGTTATGCCCCTCGCCTGTGTTGCATGTAAGAATGAGTACTCTCATAAAATTACCATACGCTTATTCCGCTTTTCCGCCGGTAATAAGCCCTTTCTTTTCTTCAAGGAATGATTTTAACTGTACGCGCAGCGGCGTTTGTGCATGAAGGGCGAACATAAAGCGGTATTTTGCCTTAGCGCGCGTAACATTGCGCTTAATATGCTCTTTAAGCTCCTCATAGCGTATAACAACGTTGTTTTCGTACGCGAATGTGCGAACCTTTGCCACAATATGAAACGAGTAGCACACATCCACAAAAAATATGCCGAAAAACATTCCGATAAAAAACGAAAACGCTGTATTTTCGGAGAACCAGTGAAGCGCCCCCAAAATATACGGGTGTATCAAAAAGTAATAAACAGAGCCCAAAACACCCCAGAAAAATGAAAACAGCGGACATACAATGCCTTTAATGTTAAAACGGTTTTGGCTGTAATCCCATAATTTTACATGAAGTATACCAATGAATATCACGCCTGCGATGTATTCTATAAAGGTAAGCGCAAGCATCAGAAAAACAAATATTATAAAATTTTTCAAGATTGCCGGCGATACGGGAAGAAACATAAGTCTTTCCGAAAGAAAGTACAGGCACATAAGCCCAAACCCGTAAATGGGAAGATACGGACCTGCAAGGAACCCGGGATTTATGAAAGTGTGGCTTTTGCTTGCCGCACGGCGGAAAAAAAGCTCAAGCACCCAGCCGAATTCGCAGCCGACAAAAAATAAAAATGCAAAATTTAAAAATATATCCACAAAATCCCCCCCGTGTGCAAAGCACGGCTTTTTGCCCAAAATAAAGCTTTGCATACCATACTAAGTTACATTCTACCACATAGCATAACAAAAATCAAATGTTTTTAAGAAAGCTTTTCGGGAATGACGCCTGTGCGGTATGCCGCCAAAAGCTCGGACAATACTTTTATTCTTTGTATGATATGCGCGCCGGTGTCTGTGTCGCGCACGGTTTTTCGCACGGGGTTTCTGGTTATCATTGTTTTAACCGAGTGCAGGTCAAAATCGTTTTCTATTACATCGTTTACGCTTGTAAAGGGGCGATGCTCCGTTATTGAAAACCCGTACGAATTGTTTATAAGGGTATAGCCGGCGATACCTGTGGTTTCCTGGTAAGGCTTTGAAAATCCGCCGTCTATAACATACAGCCTGCCGTTTGCCTTGACGGGGCTTTCTCCGCGCACGGTGCGTACCGGCACATGCCCGTTTATGATGTGGCCCGTTTCTTCGTCAAGTGAAAATTCGCGAAGAATCATCTTACAGGTGCTTTCGCTTGTTATGTAGTCATAATATTTGTTTTTCGGCTCGGAAAGAAGCTCGTGCCCGTCTGTAAAATACGATTCAAACGTCGTAAAGCGCTCTTTTCCGTAAAGCGGAGATTTGCTGCCGCACCACAAATACCAGAAAAAGTCTGTGTCGCAGCGATCTTCGTCATCACAGAAATACGCTTCGCGAACGGCTTTATCGGCAGCGTCTAAATAGCTTTTGCCTTTAAGGGGCTTTTGGAAAAGCCTTACACTGTCAAGCGCACCGTTTTTATCAAGCGGTATACAGCCGTGGAACAAAAGGTTGCCGTTAAAAATTTTATACATACCGCCGTTATTTACCATAAAGCGAATGTGCGACTGCAAATGTCCGTTGTGAAGGAAATTGCGCCGCAGGGTATCGAGAACCTTTCTTTCACCCTCAGTAAGGCGGAAGGGGTCCGAAAAATCAACCGTGGGAAAGCGGGCGTCTGTAAGGGGTACGTCTTTTCCGTCTATCGATACGGTTTTGTTTTTTATATTGATTTTCCCCAAAAGCGCACGGTCTGCCATATTATACTCTTTATGGCGCGAAATTATCTGCCCTTCAAGCTTAAACTGTATTATGCTTATTGCCTTGTGCATACGTGCGGCAAGGCACGCGTCATGGGTGTGAATTGCGTTTTTGTGCGGGTCAAGCGGCATAAAATTTTCACACGGGTCATCGGCATAATTTTCATACGCAAAATTTGAAAGTGCGCGTGTGTTAATTCCGTAGCCTGTTTCAAGAATGTCAAAGTTATTGTAGCGCAGCGAGTTTCTTATAACGTTTGCTATGCACGCCTCATGCCCGGCGGCAGCGCCGATCCATTCTATATCGTGGTTTCCCCACTGCAAATCTATGGAGTGATAGTTCATAAGCTCGTCCATTATTATATCTGCCCGCGGTCCGCGGTCAAAAACATCGCCTATTATATGCAAATGGTCTATGGAAAGGCGCTGTATTGTTTCGGAAAGCGCGGTTACGAACGCGTCGGCACGGTCAATCTCTATAATGGAATTTATAATTTGTCTGTAATAGTCGTGCTGATTCGGGTCGGAATCGGGTACGTGCAAAAGCTCCTCAACAATATAGCTGAATTCCTGCGGAATGGCTTTTCTTACCTTTGAACGCGTATACTTTGAAGAAACCACCTTACAAAGTTCTATAAGCCTGTGCAGCGTTATTATATACCATTCATCCGAAATAGTGCCGCAGCGGTGCATATGGTAAAGCTTGCGGCGCGGATAGTATACAAGCGTTGCAAGCTCCTTTCGTTCCTTTTCTTTAAGAGAGGTAGAGTACAGCGCATCTATTTTTTCTTTTATTACGCCCGAGGCATTTTTTAAAACATGCAAAAACGCTTCGTACTCTCCGTGAAGATCGCTCATAAAATGCTCTGTGCCCTTTGGCAGGTTAAGTATTGCGCGCAGGTTTATAATTTCCGCCGACACGGCACCTATGGTGGGATAGTCGCCGGATAAAAGCTCAAGATAATCTGTGCTGCAAACAGGCTTGCTCATACACTCGCTCCTTTTGTTTTTTGATTTTAATTGCTTTTGCGCGGAACAATTTTTTCGCCCCATATATCAAAAATATAATCGCCGGATTTTAATATGTCCGAAAGAGCAAAAGAGTCCGAAATTTTTTCTTTTGTGCATACGGCGCACATACCTTCGTGGTTCGGGTGGTGAAAGTCCGTTCCGCCGGTAATTACAAAGTGCGGATTTTCTTCTGCCCACTGCGCCGCTTTCCCCACGCGGGAATTGTGCCCGGGGTGCATATTGAAAACCTCTGCTCCGTCAAGCAGTGCGGGGGCTTGCAAAACCATTCTGTCGCGGAACGGATGTGCCTGGATAAACAGAGTTTTGTCCGACTTGTATTTTTTATAAAACGCCTCATAGCCGTCTTTAAGACTGCCGTACATCTCCCTTAACATATTCTCCGTTACCCCGTAGAGAAGGTAGTCATTCCAATTTTCGGGAAAACGCAACTCCGCACCTAAGATAACGCTCATTCCAAGCTCTTTTGAAATTTCAAGCGCACGGCGGTAATCGCCAAAATAAGCGTCAAGCGCGGCTTCTGCATTTTCAAACGGCTCAAAAACGTCAAGATTAAAATGGTTTGTAATAACCACGCCGCTGTAGCCCAGGCGCGCGTATGCGCCGAGCGTATCCTCTACGCTTACCTGCGCACACGGCGACGCGGGCGCCGTATGGACATGCAGGTCATATTTATATTTATATGCACACAAATCTTCTTTTAGCATATTAAAACCTCCTGAAATTAACAAACAAATGCCTAAAAAAGGCTGCGATTTTCGCAGCCTTTCTCAATTACTTGTCCATATTAAATTTCTTTCTGAACTTTTCAACGCGACCGCCTGTATCAACAAGCTTCTGCTTACCTGTAAAGAAAGGATGGCACTTTGAGCAGATTTCAACAAAGATATTTTCCTTTGTGGAACCCGTTTCAATAACATTACCGCAGGCGCACTTAATTGTTGTCTGCTTGTAATCGGGATGTATACCCTCTCTCATGTCGTTCACCTCTTTCCGGAAAAATAAATATAAAAATTAACATCAATTTCAGCAAAAGCTATTATAGCACACACCAAACAAAAATGCAACTACTTTTTTTGCCTGAAAGCCAAAAAACAAAAAAATGCAAAAAGTTTATAAAATTTGCATAAAGTACAAGATTTAATCTTGACAGTTTTCATAAAAAATTATATAATATAGATGTGTTTTGCCGAATTTTTTAGGTCGGCAGGCTTAATATATAATAGGAGGTGTTACAATGGGTTATGCCATTGCTGCTGCAATTGCGGTGGTGCTTGCTGCCTCCTCCGGAGTTATTTGCTTTCGGTTTGGTATATCATACAGAAAAAAGATAGCCGAGGCTGAAATCGGCAGTGCGGAAACGGAAGCTAAGCGTATTGTTGACGATGCCGTTAAGACCGGCGAGAATAAAAAGCGCGAGGCGCTGCTCGGAGCAAAAGAGGAAATAATCAAGTCACGCAATGAGGCGGAAAGGGAGCTTAAGGAAAGAAGAAGCGATCTTTCGCGCCAGGAAAGAAGACTGCAGCAAAAAGAAGAGGCGCTTGACAAGAAAACGGAAACGCTTGAAAAAAAGGACGAAACGTTAAACCGTAAAATAAAAGCTGCTGATGAAGAGAGAGAAAAAGTTGCAGGCATCCACAAGGCTCAGATTGAAATTCTGGAACGCCTTTCGGGACTGACAGCGGAGGAAGCAAAGGAATATTTATTAAAGAATGTTGAAGATGAGGTTCGCCACGAGGCTGCGATGCTCATTAAAGAAATTGAAACCCAGGCCAAGGATGAGGCGGATAAACGCGCCAAAAACATTATAAGCGCTGCAATACAGCGCTGCGCGGCAGATCATGTTGCGGAAACGACAGTATCTGTTGTATCTTTGCCCAATGATGAAATGAAGGGCAGAATTATAGGACGTGAGGGCAGAAACATAAGAACGCTTGAAACGCTTACGG
This sequence comes from uncultured Clostridia bacterium, assembly GCA_934476455.1. Taxonomy (GTDB): domain Bacteria; phylum Bacillota; class Clostridia; order UMGS1883; family UMGS1883; genus UMGS1883. Next base: position 96,637 of record CAKSNY010000002.1, read on the forward strand.
GAATAGACCTTATAATAGACGATACGCCCGAGGCGGTAATTCTTTCCGGGTTTGACCCGATTCGGCGCGAGGTTGCGCGTGTTGCTCTTGAAAAGCTTATTACAGACGGCAGAATACATCCGTCGCGTATTGAAGAAATGGTGGAGCGTGCCAAAAAAGAGGTTGACGCTACCATTAAGCAAGCCGGTGAACAGGCAACCTTTGATACGGGTGTGCACGGTCTTCACCCCGAAATCGTTAAGCTTCTGGGTAAGCTTAAATACAGAACAAGCTACGGACAAAACGTACTTATGCATTCGATAGAGGTTTCCCGCGTTGCGGGAATTATGGCAGGGGAACTCGGCGTTGATGTTACACTGGCAAAGCGTGCGGGTCTTTTGCACGATATAGGTAAAGCCGTTGACCACGAAATCGAGGGAAGCCATATATCAATAGGCGTTGATATTGCCAGAAAATATAACGAAAATGCAGACGTTATACATGCCATCGAGGCACATCACGGCGATGTTGAGGCGAGAACGATTGTGGCGTGCCTGGTACAGGCTGCCGACGCGGTTTCCGCAGCACGCCCCGGTGCAAGGCGCGAAAATATCGAAGCATATATCAAGCGCTTGCAGCAGCTTGAAGAAATTACAAACTCGTTTACGGGTGTTGAAAAATCTTACGCTATTCAGGCAGGGCGCGAGGTGCGCATAATGGTTAAACCTGATCAGATTAAAGACAGCGATATGGAGTTTGTGGCAAGAGAGATTGCAAAGAAGATAGAAAGTGAGTTGGAGTATCCCGGACAGATTAAGGTAAATCTTATCCGCGAAACAAGAACCACCGACTACGCAAAATAAAACGTAACGGGCATTCGTTAAGCCATAGGCTGATGAATGCCCGTTTTAAAAACGCAAACTCATATTTTCGACAAAAAAATAACATATGCGGATGCGGTTTTTAATGGGAGGCATCAATGAATATTCTTTTTATAGGCGATATAATGGGGCGATGCGGACGTGATGCAGTGTTTGATATGCTTTCGGACGTAAAGGAAAAATACAATATAGCTTACACGGTTGCAAACGGGGAAAATGCCTCGGGCGGGCTTGGTATGAACGAAAAGGGCTACAGCGAGCTTTGCCGTGCCGGGGTGGATTTTTTCACTATGGGGAATCATACTTTTTCAAAGAAAAGCATAATATCTCTTTTTGAAAGAGGGGAAAATATTATCCGTCCGGCAAATTATCCCGAACACACCCCCGGGGAGGGTATGGCAATTGTGAATATTCCCGGGGGATATAAGGCTGCAATCATAAATCTTATCGGACGGCTGTATATAGACGAAAACAACGCGTGCCCCTTTTCGGCGGCAGAAAAGCTTGTAAAAAAAGCAAAGGAACGCACCAATATAATACTTATAGATTTTCATGCCGAGGCAACAAGTGAGAAGGAAGCGCTGGGCTACTTTCTTGACGGCAGCGTGAGCGCCGTTTTGGGTACGCACACGCATATTCAAACCGCAGACGAAAGAATACTGCCCGGCGGTACTGCATATATGACAGACCTCGGCAGAACCGGCGCCGTGGACAGCGTACTCGGGCTTGATAAGGACGCGTCAATAGCACGGTTTACAATGAAAGAGGGCAAAAAACCGCCGTTTAAGGTGGCGTGCGGGCGTTATCAGATGTGCGCCGCCGTGATAGATATTGATGAAAAGACAGGGCTTTCAAGGGGGATAGAGCGCATATGTGTATCACAAAAATAAACGGAATATACCTTTATCAAAGCGGCGTGCTGAAAAAAGAAAACCTTGTTCACGGGTTTACGGCGCGGCTCGGCGGTGTAAGCACCGGGGCATATGAAAGTCTTTCCATGAGCCCGCGCAGAGGGGACGACCCCAAAGCCGTCCGTGAAAACGAAAAAATTTTGGTATCGGCGCTCGGGCTGAAGCTTGAAAACCTTACCTCTACACTTCAGGAGCATACCGCAAATGTAAGGGTAATCGAAAAAGAAGATATAGGGCGCGGCGTAAAAACACAGTGGAGCAGCGGCGTTGACGGAATCGTAACAACGCTTAAAAACGTGCCGCTTCTGTGTTACAGTGCAGACTGTGTGCCGATTTTGTTTTATGCTGCGGATATAAAGGCGATAGGCGCCGTACATGCCGGATGGCGCGGAACTGCGGCACAGATTGCAAAAAATGCGGTGCGCACACTTTTCTGTCTTGGCGCGTCAGACGAAAATATATACGCTGCCATAGGACCGTGTATCGGAAAATGCTGCTACGAGGTGGGCGGCGATGTAGCCAAAAATTTCAGAAAAGATGTGTATACCGAAAAAGAAAACGGTAAATATATGCTTGACCTTGCGCAGGAAAACCGTATGCAGCTTGCGGATGCAGGTTTGCGGGAGGAAAAAATATCGCTTTCCGGGATTTGTACCTCCTGTAAAAACGAGCTGTTTTTTTCACACCGTGCACAGCACGGAAAAAGCGGAACACTGGGCGGAATAATATGTATGAGGGATTGAATATGAAAATAAAACGCTTGATAAACGGTGCGGCTGCAATTGCTGCGGCTGCGGCACTTTTGTGCGGCTGCAATAGGGGCGGCGTTACCGCAGGGAAGAAAGAAAATAAGGATGAATCCGTAAGGCTTCAAATGCGTATTTCAAAAACGATTGACCCCATTTTTGTTGAAAACGGGGCGGTGCGTGAGGTACTGTCGCTTTGTTACGAGCCGCTTTTTGCGGTGGATAACGACATTAAGGTTTTTGGTGTGCTTGCCAAAAACTGCATTGTTTCCGATGATTGCAAAAGCGCCGTAATAACGCTTAAAGACGACGTTTTGTGGCACAGCGGGGAAAAATTTACCGCCTCCGATGTGGTGTACACGGTGGAAAAAATAAAGGAAAATCCGCAATCGGTATATTCAGATTGTGTTAAGTATATCGAATCGACAGTTCCGATAGATGAAAAAACGTTAAGAATAGAGCTGTCGCGCCCGTATGCGCAGATAGCGTATTCTTTGTGGTTCCCGATAATCAGGGAAGGCTCGGAAAACCTTGACGAAAAAATTAACGGAACGGGCGCCTACCGTTTGTCGGAATATTTGCCGGCAACGCAGCTTAAGCTTGCGGCGTTTGACAAATGGCACGGCGGAATGGCAAAATGCAATGAAATAACCGTTTCTTTAATGCGTGACGGCGAAACTGCGGGCGCGGCGTTTGCCTCGGGCGTGATTGACGCTGTTACAAGCAAAGATTACGACCTTTACGAAAATGCCGTTAAAAAAAATATGCGTACGGCGCAGTATGCTGGAACAAGGCTCGAATATCTGGCGTTTAATCACACGCACGCATTGTTTAAATCGGCAAATGTAAGGCAGGCGGTGGCGTGTGCAATCAACCGCGAAGCAATTACAAAGGATTGCTACAAGGGCGCGGCTGCGGCAAAAACAGTGCTGCACCCGGGTTTTGCGGCGCAGTTGAACGGGGACGCAATCTCTCAATACAGTGCGGAAAATGCGCAGGAGCTTATGTTTTACGAGGGCTATACGATAGATCCCGAAACGGGAAAGCTGCAAAATGAAAATAAAAATACGGCAGCCTTTAAAATCCTGGTAAATGAAGAAAATACCGCACGCCTTAAATGCGCACAAACGCTGAGTTTGCATCTTAACGAGGCAGGCTTTTCCACAGAGGTTTCGGCAGTAAGCTTTGAAGAATACGAAAATGCGATAAAGCAGGGTAATTTTGACGCCTATGTAGGCGGTGTTCAGCCGGTGAATTTGTTTGACTGGGAATTTTTACTTTCAAAGGACGGCGCGCTTAATTCCTTCGGTTATGCAAGCGATTATACAGAGCTTGCACTGTCTGCGCTTGCCAAGGCTTCAACAGAGGATGCAACAAAAGATGCAGCCGCAAATTTTGAAGAGGTTTTTATGCGCGAACAGCCCGTATGCCCGCTTGCCTTCTTGGAGGAAACGCTTGTAACAACCGACAAAATACGCGGAAATCTTTCACCGATAATAAATTTTCCGTATCAAAATTTGTACAAGTGGAACATTTAAGCTGTTTTTAAGAAAAACGGTTTAGTATCGTATAAGAGGAGGCGGTAATATGCGTGTACTTGTAGTAGAAGACGAACATTCTCTTGCAGATGCCCTTGCACACGTTTTAACGCGTAACAGCTATAGTGTGGATACGGTGTATGACGGTGAGAGCGGCTATGACAATGCGGCTTCCGGCTTGTATGATGTGATTGTGCTTGACATAATGCTGCCAAAGCTAAACGGGCTTGAGCTTTTGCGGCGGCTGCGGGGTGAAAAAATAAAAACGCCGGTGATATTGCTTACGGCAAAAAGTGATGTTTCGGACAAAATTGCCGGTCTTGACTGCGGCGCGGACGATTATTTGGCAAAGCCGTTTGACTCGGGCGAGCTTTTGGCGCGTATTCGCGCAGTTACACGCCGCAGGGGCGATTTTGACGTAAAGGAAAATTCCATTGCGCTTGCCGATGTGCGCCTGGACACGGAATCGATGAAACTGTGCGGACAAAGGCGCGAGGTAAGTCTTACCAAGCGCGAATTTGATATGCTGGAATATCTGATGATAAACAAAAACCTTGTCATAAAGAAGGAACAGATATTAGACAGGCTTTGGGGGTTTGAATCCGAGGCAGAGGCAAACAACGTAGAGGTTTACGTATCGTTTATAAGAAAAAAGCTTGGATTTGTTTCAGATAAGGTTTTTATAAATACGGTGCGGGGAATCGGCTATAAGCTTGAATGTAAGGAGGAGCCCGATGCTTAAAAATTTAAGAAACAGAATGCTTTTTATAAATATGGTAAGTACTTTTTTACTTCTTGTAATTTCTTTTTGCGTTATTTTTGCCGTTACATATTCAAGCGTAAGGCGTGATATTGACCGCAGCCTTTTCCGAGCGTTTGCATTTTACAATCCGGCAGGGCAAGGCACGGATATAAAAAAACCGATGCTGCCCCCGCCCATGGAGAAAAACGGCGAAAAACCGAAAGAAAACGGCGACAGGCGCCTTGGCGATATACGCAATTTTTCCGTGTTCGTTTCACAAAGCGGAGAGGTTAAGACAGATTCCTTATTCGGTGAAAATAACGGACTTTACGAAGCTGTGGCAAAGCGCGCCGCCGCACAAAAAGAAGAAAAGGGCAGCTTTAAAAGCGATGGTGTTTACTGGCAGTATGATACGCGCAGTTTAAAGGACGGCGCGCGGCTTATCGCACTTGCCGATGTAACGGCGGAGTACAATATGCTTGCACGCTTTATAATAAGCTTTATAATATGCGCTGCGCTTTTGCTGGTGCTGATATTTTTTTTCAGCCTGTATTTTGCAAACAGGGCAATGCGCCCCGTTATAGAGGCGTGGGAAAAGCAAAAGCAGTTTGTGTCGGACGCATCGCACGAGCTTAAAACGCCACTTGCCGCGATAAATACAAATGTAGACGCGGTGCTTGCAAATCCCGAAAGCAGTGTTTTAAGTCAGGAAAAATGGCTTAATTACATAAAAAGCGAATCGCAGCGGCTGGCACTTCTTACAGGAAATTTGCTTTTTATGGCACGGCTTGACAATCAGGCGGAATTTAAAACGGAAAGCGTTAATCTGTCGGAAATTACGGAACAGGCGGTACTTAATTTGGAGGCGGTGTCATTTGAAAGACAAGTGCGCTTTGACTACTCAATTGAAAAGGATGTTATGGTTACGGGTGCTAAGGATCAGCTGCAGCGCCTTGCGGTTATTCTTTTGGACAATGCCGTTAAATATTCTCCGGACAGGGGAACTGTAAACGTATCGCTTAAGAAAAAGGATAAGCACGCTGAGCTTTCGGTGCATAATACCGGAGAACCTATCCCCCCGGACGAGCAGGAAAAAATATTTGACCGCTTTTACCGTGTGGACAAGGCACGTTCTGCCGGAAGCTACGGACTCGGGCTTTCAATGGCACGCGATATTGTGCGCCTGCACGGCGGAAAAATATGGGTAGAGAGCAGTAAAGAAAACGGAACAAGCTTTTTTGTAACTGTATAATGCACAAAAAAACACCTCGCTGCGTAAAATGCAATGAGGTGTTTTAATATGAAAATACATAGCTTCTTAATAATAGGCGGGGATGCACGGCTGACTGCGCTTGAAAGGTCGCTTAGGCAAAGCGGGTTTGACGTGCATATATTTTCCGGAGAGCAGCCGCTTAAAAATGCGGTTGAAAAATGTGACAGCGTAATACTGGGACTTCCCGCAAGCAGGGATGATAAGTACGTAAATGCACCGCAGCTTAAAACGCCCGTTTTACTGAAGGATTTGTTTCAGCTTATGGGAAGCGGCAAAAGGCTGTTTGCGGGCAAAATGACGGATTCTGTAAAAGCCGTTGCGGATGTGTTCGGAATTTTGTGGGCGGATTACTGCGCGTGTGAAGAATTTGAAATATTAAACGCAGTGCCGTCTGCCGAAGGAGCAATACAGCTTGCTATGGAGGAAACGGCATATACATTAAGCGGGGCAAATGTTTTGATTACGGGTTACGGAAAAATAGGGCGTATACTTTCGCGCAGCCTTTCCGCTTTGGGTGCAAACGTAACGATATGCGCACGCCGCGCACAAAGCCGCGCGCAAATAAAGGCGGATAACCTTACCCCCTCGGCATTTTCGTTTTTGCCGCAGCTTTGTAAAAATACAGACATTCTGTTTAACACCGTTCCGCAGCGCGTTATAGAAAAAGAGGCGCTTGTAAACCTTAAAAACGCGCTTGTAATAGACCTTGCCTCAAACCCCGGCGGGGTTGATTTTGAGGCGGCGCGCGATATTGGCGTGCGCGTGATATGGGCACTGGGGCTTCCGGGAAAAGTAGCGCCCGTTACCGCGGGAGAAATAATCAAAGATACAATCTTTAACATTCTTTCGGAAACGGGCGATATTTAAGGAAATGTAAATCAAAATATTCGGCACATCTGAAAATACGGCAGGGTAATTTACGCGCTGTATTTAATCGGTGCTTTCTTTGCTTTTCGGAGAATAGGTATATATCAAAAAATGCGGGTGCGGATGCAGCGTAAATTCACCGCAGAGCGAAAACACGTCAAAGCTTTTAAAAGATGAAAGCCCGCCCCCGGTAAACTTGCAGTATGCCTCTTTCTTTACCCATATTTCAAGAAATTTTTCGTTCGTTTGTGAAAACTGCGCCTCCCTCTTTGTAAAAAATCTTTTTTTTACGGCGCAGAAATCGGAAACAATCCTTGCTTTAGGCTCCATATCTATGCCGAAGTTATGCCTTGAAAGCGCAATAAGAACGGTGTTTTCTGCATTTGTTACCCCGACATAGGCTTTTTTTGACAAAAAAGAGGGCTTACCGTTTTTTTCGCGGTGCAGAAAAAAGCTTTCCCCGGGAAAGCTTTTTTCCATGCTTTTGTAAATCAGGCTGTCCGTTTCGGATGTGCTGTGGCAGACAGGCTGATTATAAAAATACATATCCATAATTATTTGGAAATGCGCAGGCGCGTTTCTTCTTTAATTTTTGATATAAATTCATCAAGCGACATAACGGTTGTTTCGCCCGTATCGCGGCTGCGTACGGAAACGGTGTTCGCTTCGGATTCGTTTACACCCAAAATAAGCATATAGGGAACGCGCTCCACTGTTTGTGCCTGACGGATTTTGTAACCGATTTTTTCATCGCGCATATCGATTTCGCAGCGGATGCCCGCTTCTTTTATCTTTTTGTAAACGTCTGTTGAATACTGCGCGCTTTTTTCGGAAACGGGAAGCACCTTAACCTGAACGGGTGCAAACCACGCGGGGAACTTTCCGGCGTAGTGCTCTGTCAAAATACCGATAAATCTTTCAATAGAGCCGAAACATACACGGTGAATCATTATTGGGCGCTGCTTTTGCCCGTTTTCATCCGTATATTCAAGGTTAAAGTTCAGCGGCATCTGGAAATCAAGCTGAATTGTACCGCACTGCCAGGTTCTTCCTATGCTGTCTTTAAGGTGGAAATCGATTTTGGGTCCGTAAAACGCGCCGTCACCTTCATTTATAATATACGGCAGGTTAAGCTTTTCCAAAGCGCCGCGCAGTCCGTCGGTTGCATTCTGCCAGTCCTCGTCACTGCCCATACTGTCCTCGGGGCGCGTTGAAAGCTCGATAAAATATTCAAAACCGAACTTTTCGTAAACCCGGTTTATAAGGTGAACAACACCCATTATTTCATCTGTTATCTGGTCTTTGCGCATAAAAATGTGTGCGTCGTCCTGGGTAAAGCATCTTACGCGGAAAAGCCCGTGAAGTGCGCCGCGCATCTCGTGGCGGTGTACAAGCCCAAGCTCGCCCACGCGCAGCGGCAGCTCGCGGTAGCTGTGAGGAACGCTTTTGTAAACCATAACGCCGCCGGGGCAGTTCATCGGCTTTATGCAATAGTCCTCATCATCTATAACGGTTGAATACATATTGTCCTTGTAATGATCCCAGTGACCGCTTGTTTCCCAAAGATGGCGGTTCATTATAAGCGGGGTGGACACCTCCACATAATTGTTTGCGTAATGAATGTCGCGCCAGTAGTCTATAAGCGCATTTTTCATTGCCATACCGCCCGGCAGGAAGAACGGGAAGCCCGGGCCCTCCTCACACATCATAAACAGACCCATTTCGCGGCCTATCTTTCTGTGGTCACGCTTTGCGGCTTCTTCGATAAGGCGCATATGCTCTTCAAGCTCTTCTTTTGATGCAAACGCCACACCGTTTATACGTGTAAGCATTTTATTTGTCTTTTCGCCCTTCCAGTATGCGCCCGACTGTTGAGTTATTTTAAACGCCTTAAGCGCCTTTGTGTAAGGAAGATGCGGCCCTACGCACATATCGATATAGTCGCCCTGCTGGTAAAAGCTTATAACAGCGTCCTCGGGCAGGTCGTCTATATGCTCAAGCTTATACTTCTCGCCGCGCTTTGCCATAAGCGCCTTCGCCTCTTCACGGGGAAGTATAAACGGCTTTATGGGCAAATTTTCCTTTACAATCTTTTTCATTTCCGCTTCGATTTTTAACAAATCCTCGTCTGTAAGCTTTGTATCTCCGAGGTCAACGTCATAATAAAAGCCGTTTTCCGTAGCGGGGCCGTATGCAAAATCGGCATACGGATAAAGCCTTGATATTGCCTGCGCCATAATATGTGCCGCCGTATGACGGATTACGTGCAGCTCTTCGCTTTTTTCAATCTCACCGACAGTACCGTCGTTATAGATTACCTTCATTATTTATCATCCTTTCAAATGGTTTGCTTAACAAAAAACACCCTTAACATACGAAAAACGTATATTAAGGGTGCAATATGCACGGTTCCACCTTAATTTTTCACTCAGGACAAAGCCCTTACCCTTAACGCGGGGAGACGGCTGCGGCATACTGATTAAAAACGTTCCGCCGCGCAGCTCCGGAATGGTATTCACCGCCGCACTGTACAGCACGCTTCCAGCAAATGCGCGCCTCTCTGAAATACCCGTGCGGGGCTACTGTTTCCTTCACAGCTTTGCTACAATTATAACAAATATTTTTTTACCCGTCAAGATTTTTTTGATAAAATGAAAAAATAATGAAAATAATACTTGACAAAGGTGGCAGATGGTGGTAATGTATTGTTAGCACTCAGAGAGAAAGAGTGCTAACAAACAGAAAACGGGGGTGAGCGTATGGAGCTTTCAGAAAGAAAGCGGATGATTCTTCAGGTAATTGTCGAAGATTATATTCGCACGGCTGAGCCTGTAGGCTCGCGCAATATTGCAAAAAACCACGACCTGGGGCTTTCGGCGGCAACCATCCGCAACGAAATGGCGGATCTTGAGGATATGGGCTATCTTGACAAGCCGCACACCTCAGCGGGGCGTATACCGTCGGAGATGGGCTACAGGTTTTATGTGGATTCTCTGATGAAGCGCTACAGCCTGACAATGGAGGAGATAAACTCTCTTCAAAGCGGAATGGACAGAAAATTTACACAGCTTGAAAACGTTATTTCGGAAATATCCGACCTTGTTTCGGGAATTTCGGGGTATCCCGCGATTGTGGAGCTTTCCGCGTCGCAGAAAATCAGGCTGCGCAGCGTTAAAATGATGCTTATAGAACGCGGCTTGGCGCTTATAGTTGTCGTTACCGATTCGGGCATTGTAAGAAACAGGCGTATGAGCGTTGATGAAAATATCGACTATTCGGTGATAGATTCCGTGTCGGAGTTTTTGTCGCGTCAGCTTTCGGGACTTTGCGCAGACGATTTTACACCCGCGCGCTTAATGCTTATTTACGAGCCGATGGCGCAGTACGGTACTTTTTTAAAGGCGGTTGTGGAATTTGTGCTGGAATGCCTTGAAACGTCCGACGGCAAGGTGTATGTGGGCGGTGCGTCCAACATATTGAATAACCCCGAGTTTGAAAACATAGACAAGGCAAAGCAGTTTCTTTCATTTATGGACCATAAGGAGAATGTGTCGAAAATGCTTTCACTGCTTAAAGACAGCGCCAGCAGCATAAGCATACAGATAGGCAGCGAAAACGGCGTTGAAGAAATGCGCGACACAAGCCTTATTGTGGCGAATTGTTCCGTAGGTGACAAGCTGCAGGGAAAGATAGGGATAATAGGACCCAAGCGTATGGATTATGCGCGGGTCGTATCATCGCTGGAGCTGATAAACGGCAGGCTTGCCGAGATACTCAGCCGTATGATTTACGGTGACAAATGAAAGGAAGATTTGCATGGCGAAAGAGGCAAAGGAAAAAAAGGAAAAGATAAATAAGGAAGAATGTGAAAAAACCGCAGCTTCGGAAAAAGAAGAACAAAAAACTGAAGAAGCCGGCGAATGGGAAAAAAAGTATAAAGACGTAAACGATAAATATATGCGAACCCTGGCAGAGTATGACAACTACCGCAAGCGCACCGTAAAGGAAAAAGAAAGCATATATCCCGAGGCGAAGGCAACCGTTGCTGAAAAGTTTCTGGCAGTTGCGGATAACCTTGACAGGGCGCTCGGCGCGGCTGTGGAAAAGGATTCGTTTTACGAGGGCGTTGAAATGGTAAAAAAGCAGCTCGACGAGGTGTTTAAGGCGCTCGGCGTGGAGGAGATTAGGTCTGTCGGCGAAAGCTTTGACCCCGCGTTTCATAACGCGGTAATGCATATCGAGGACGAAAACGCCGGCGAAAATATAATCGTTGAAGAATTTCAGAAGGGTTATCGCATAGGCGACCGCGTAATCCGGCACAGTATGGTTAAGGTCGCAAACTGATTTTGTAAAATTTAATTTTTTTGGAGGTAATCTATCATGGCAAAAATTATAGGTATTGACTTGGGTACTACAAATTCATGCGTTGCTGTTATGGAGGGCGGCGAGCCTACCGTTATTGCAAACGCCGAGGGTGCAAGAACAACCCCGTCCGTAGTTGCATTTACGAAAACGGGCGAAAGACTTGTCGGTCAGGTTGCAAAAAGACAGGCAGTTACAAATCCTGACAGAACTGTAATTTCCATAAAAAGAGAAATGGGAACAAACTATAAAGTAAATATAGACGATAAAAGCTATACCCCGCCGGAAATAAGCGCAATGATTCTTTCAAAGCTTAAGCAGGACGCCGAAAGCTACCTCGGCGAAAAGGTAACACAGGCGGTTATCACCGTTCCGGCATATTTCAGCGACTCTCAAAGACAGGCTACAAAGGACGCCGGAAAAATTGCGGGGCTTGACGTGCTTCGTATTATAAACGAGCCTACGGCTGCGGCATTTGCATACGGTATGGATAAGGAAAACGACCAGAAGATTATGGTTTATGACCTCGGCGGCGGTACGTTTGATGTGTCTATTATGGATATAGGCGACGGCGTGTTTGAGGTTTTGGCAACAAACGGCGACACGCGCCTCGGCGGCGACGATTTCGATAACAAGATTATAGACTATCTTGTAAGCGAATTTAAAAAGGAAACGGGTATTGACCTTTCAAGCGACCGTATGGCTATGCAGCGCCTTAAAGAGGCTGCCGAAAAAGCTAAGATAGAGCTTTCGGGCGTTACGACAAGTAACATTAACCTGCCCTTTATAACAGCGGACGCAACAGGTCCCAAGCATCTTGATATAACGCTTACCCGTGCAAAGTTTAACGAGCTTACGGCAGACCTGGTAGAGCGTACAATAATCCCCACGAAAAAGGCTTTAAGCGATGCCGGTCTTACAACAAACGATATAGACAAGGTTTTGATGGTAGGCGGTTCAAGCCGTATTCCCGCTGTAAACGACGCGGTAAAGGCACTTATCGGAAAAGAGCCGCATAAGGGCATTAACCCGGACGAATGCGTTGCAATAGGCGCGTCTATCCAGGCAGGCGTACTCGGCGGTGATGTAAAGGATATCGTTCTTCTGGACGTTACGCCCCTTTCGCTCGGCATTGAAACAATGGGCGGCGTTTGCACAAAGCTTATTGAAAGAAATACAACCATTCCCACAAAAAAGAGCCAGATTTTCTCCACAGCGGCAGATAATCAGACAAGTGTTGATATTCACGTATTGCAGGGTGAAAGAGAAATGGCGCAGGATAACAAAACGCTCGGCAACTTTATGCTTTCCGGCATTGCACCCGCACCGCGCGGAGTGCCGCAGATTGAGGTTACGTTTGATATCGACGCAAACGGTATTGTAAACGTAAGCGCGAAAGACCTCGGAACAGGGCAGGAGCAGAAGATTACAATTACGGCATCCTCAAACCTCAGCGACGAAGATATAGACAAGGCAGTTAAAGAGGCAGAGCAGTACGCCCAGGAGGATAAAAAGCGTAAAGAGGATATAGAAACAAGAAACAATGCCGATCAGCTTGTATATCAGTGCGAAAAAACCCTCGGCGAGCTTGGCGATAAGGTGAGCGCAGACGAAAAAAGCGCCGTTACAGCGGAAATAGATAAGGTTAAGGAAGCGCTTAAGGGTACGGACAGCGCACAGATTAAAGCCGCAACGGAGGAGCTTTCAAAGAAATTTTACGAGATAAGCTCCAAGCTTTATCAGCAGGCGCAGCCCCAGGGCGGCGCACAAAACGCCGGCGGAAATGCAGCCGGTGCAAACGGTGAAAACGTGTACGACGCTGATTTTACAGACAATACCGAAAATAAGAATAACTAAAAATAAAACGGGAGGTCGAAAAGTCACAGCCCGTTAAGGAAGCAATAATTCCTTAACGGGCTGTGGCAAAGACTCGGCCTTCCGTTTATTTCTGTATATATGAGGTGAGGCTTGTTATGGCAGATAAAAGAGATTATTACGAGGTGCTCGGCGTAGACCGCGGAGCCACCGATGATGAAATAAAAAAAGCATACAGAAAGCTTGCGAAAAAGTACCACCCCGATTTAAATAAGGATAATCCCGAAGCGGCGGATAAATTTAAAGAGGCGGCAGAGGCGTACGATGTTTTAAGCAATTCCGAAAAGCGCAGCAGATATGACCAGTTCGGGCATGCCGGTGTTGACCAAAACGGCGGCGGTTACAACAGTTACGGCGGCGGATTCGGCGGGTTTGATATGGGCGATATTTTCAGCAGCTTTTTCGGCGGCGGATTCGGCGGTTCCTCCTCGCGAAGGAACGGACCTGTGCGCGGGCGTGATATACAGCAGGCGGTGGAGCTTACGTTTGAAGAGGCGGCGTTCGGCTGCAAAAAGGAAATAACAATTATCCGCAGTGAAAGCTGCCCCGAGTGCGGCGGCAGCGGCGCAAAGAAGGGAACGTCACCCGTAAAATGCGCAAAGTGCGGCGGCAGCGGGCAAATGCGCACCGTTCAGAACACGCCTTTCGGGCAGTTTGCATCAAGCACAACCTGCAGTGCGTGCGGCGGCAGCGGCACAACCATAAAGGACCCTTGCCCAAAGTGCGGCGGCAGCGGACAAACGCGCAAAACGCGAAAGCTTGAGGTAAATATCCCGCAGGGTATAGACCACGGGCAAACGGTATCCGTACGCGGACAGGGCGAAGGCGGCATACGCGGCGGCGGTCCCGGAGATTTACTTATAACCGTTTATATAAAGCCGAACCCCGTGTTTAAGAGAGAGGGCAACAACGTTTACGTTGATGTGCCGATAACATTTGTGCAGGCGGCGCTTGGGTGTGAGATAGAAATTCCGACGATTGACGGCAGCGTTACGCAGCGCTTCCCCGAAGGAACGCAATACGGTACAAAGTTCAGGCTTAAGGGAAGGGGCATACCCTCTATCCGCGGCGGCGCACGGGGCGATCAGTATGTGCGCGTTATAGTGGAGGTGCCGAAAAATCTTACCCCCCGTCAGCGCGAGCTTATGGAGCAGCTTGCAAAAGAAGGAAACGAGAAAAACTACAATCAGCACAAGAAATTTAAAGATAAAATAAAGGAATACTTTAAATAAGGAGCAGCTTTATGGAATGGAAAGAGGTTAGCATTTTCACCACGGCAGAGGGGATAGAGCCCCTTTGCGGCAGCCTTTACAAAATCGGCATAAACGGAATGGAAATTGAAGATAAAGACGATTTTGAAGACTTTCTGGAAAACAATAAGCAATACTGGGACTATGTGGACGAAGAACTAAGAAAGAAAATGTCGGGCGAAAGCCGCGTTAAAATATATGTAACGGCTGACGAAAACGGCGCTCTTTTGTTGGATAACGTGCGCGCAGAGCTTGAGCGTATAAAAAATTTTGACAAGGAGCACAAATTCGGCGATTTGCGCATAGCTACGCAAACACTTAAAGAAGAGGACTGGGAAAACAACTGGAAACAGTATTTTAAGCCTATTTATGTGGGCGACCGCCTTGTAATAAAGCCCGAATGGGAAACCGTAAAAAATTGTGACGGGAAGATTGTTTTTAATATTGACCCCGGTATGACCTTTGGCAGCGGCCAGCACGAAACAACGCGCCTGTGCGTGGAAACGCTCGACAAAACGGTAAAAAAAGGCGACCGTGTGCTTGACCTCGGCTGCGGAAGCGGTATTCTTTCCATTATTTCAATTATGCTGGGCGCCGAAAATGCGCGTGCGGTGGATATTGACCCCAACTGCAAAAAAATTGCAATGCAAAACGCCGCATTAAACAATATTTACGAAGACCGCTACAGCGTATATGCGGGAAATATTCTTACGGACGAAAACTTTAAAGACGAAACCGAAAAGGACGGTCCGTTTGACATTGTGGTTGCAAATATTGTTGCCGATGTAATAATACCTATGTCAAAGGATGTGCACCGCTACATTAAAAAGGGCGGCATATTTATTGCAAGCGGCATAATAGAGCCGCGAATGGAAGAGGTGCGCGCCGCGATAGAGGAAAACGGCTTTGAAATATCCGAAATAAAGAAAGAGAACGACTGGTACGCGATAATTTCAAGGCAGGTGTGAAAATGGCAAATTTTTATATAACCCCCGAAAATATAAGCGGCGATACAGCGTACATAACCGGGGAGGAGGCAAAGCACATAAGCCGCGTTCTTCGCCTGAAAGCAGGCGATAAGGCTGTGCTTTGCGACGGCACGGGGTATTTTTACGACGCCGTGTTTAAGGAATTTACAAAAGAAACGGTAACGGCGAAGATTACAAAAAAACGCCCCGCAGATACGGAGCCTGAGGTTAAAATAACCGTGTATCAGTGCATACCCAAAAATCCGAAGCTTGAAACAATTGTTCAAAAGCTTACGGAAATAGGCGTGTGCCGCATAGTGCCGGTAAGCAGTGCGCGCTGCGTTGCAAAAATAGAAAAAGAAGAAAAGCTTTCAAGGCTTCAAAAAATTGCGCGTGAAGCGGCAAAACAAAGTAAACGCGGCATTGTTCCCGCAGTTTGCGGCGTTCTCAGCTTTAAGGAGGCGGCAAAGGAAGCCGCAAAGGCAGACGTTTCCGTTATTCCGTACGAAGAGGAACGCACACTGTCTTTAAAACAAGCACTTAACGGACGTAAGCCCCAAACCGTAAGCATAATTATAGGCCCCGAGGGCGGATTTGAAAAGGAAGAAACAGAATTTGCGGCAGAGTGCGGCATAAAGCCCGTAACACTGGGCAAGCGCATACTGCGCACGGAAACGGCGCCGCTTGCGGTAAGCGCCGCCGTTCTTTACGAATTTGACGAAATGGAGTGATACCGATGCTTTTTAACAAAGCCGACATTTTAATTCCGAAAAACTGCGACCTTACAAAGTGGAGCGTTGTTGCCTGCGACCAATATACATCGGAGCCGCAGTACTGGCAGCGTGTGGAAAAAACGGTTGGCGACGCGCCCAGCACGCTTAAGCTTGTCTATCCGGAGGCGTTTTTGTCGCAAGGCGAGGAGCGCATAGAAAAAATAAACGCGCAAATGAACGAATACATAAGGGAAGGCTTGTTTAAAGAATACCCCCAAAGCCTTGTTTATACCGAGCGCACCCTTCCCGGCGGCAGGGTGCGCCGCGGTATAGTAGGTGCGGTAGATCTCGAAGAATACGATTACACAAAAGGGGCAAAAAGCGCTGTCCGTGCGACGGAGGGTACGGTGCTTTCACGCATACCGCCGCGCGTTAAAATTCGTGAAAACGCCCCGCTTGAGCTTCCGCATATACTGCTTTTAATAAACGATTCAGGCAGAACCGTTATAGAAGATGCAAAAAAGGGAGAAAAGCTTTACGACTTTGACCTGATGGAAAACGGCGGTCATCTGTGCGGGTGGCATATGTCGGGCGAAACTGCCGACGATTTTTTAAAAAACTTTGAAAGCTTCTCAAAAAATTGTGCCGACAACCTTGTAATTGCAGTTGGGGACGGCAACCATTCGTTGGCTACGGCAAAGCAGTGCTGGGAAAACCTTAAAAAGGGTCTTACCGCAAAGGAGAGGGAAAATCACCCCGCGCGCTATTGCCTGGCAGAGCTTGAAAACATACACGACAGCGTGCTTATGTTTGAGCCTATTCACCGCGTTGTGTTCAATGTTTCGGAACGCGATTTTACAAAGAAAATAAAAGAAGCGCTTTCGCTTGGCGAAAGCGGTGACGAGGCATATGCCATAGAGATACTTTCAAACGGTAAAAGCGAAAAACTTTATATACATAACGCAAAAAGCCCGCTTGCCGTTGGCGAGGTGCAGCGCTTCCTTGACGAAAACCGGTGCGAGGTGGATTATATACACGGCACGGATGTTACCGCCCGCCTTGCAAAAGAAAGCGGCACGGTAGGCATACTTTTGCCAAAGCCCGATAAAAACAGCCTTTTTGAAACTGTAATCCGCGACGGCGCACTTCCGCGAAAAACCTTTTCAATGGGAGAGGCGAACGAAAAGCGCTTTTATATGGAGGCAAAGAGGATAAACTAATCGCAATGTACGTGAACATCTTTTATTTCCGCCTTCTCTTCAAGAAATAATTCAATAATGCTGTCAACAATTTCGAAGTCTGTGACGTTTTCTTCTTCAAAAATTTTAAGAACGCCAAGGACGAGTTTTTCATATTTTTTGTTGATTGCAGCGGCTGGATCAAGACTTAAAGCGTCTACGTATTCCGCCGCTTTTTTTCGATTTCTTCCCTTATAATGTTGTTGTAAAAAAGCATAGGGCATTCTCCTAAATAATATGTTAATTTATAATATATTAACATATTATAATAAAAAAATCAATATACTTTTCTGATATATCATATTTTAAATTTATATGTTAAGATTAAAATATAGGAGGAATGTGCGATGAACTTTGAGCTGAAAAAGACGAAGAAGAAAGACCCCGCAATATATAAGTCGCTGTATATAAAGAAAAATTTGTCGGATAAAATCGAAAAAATAGCGGCGGAAAATCAAACAAGCTGGAATAATGTTGTTATTTCTATGATAGAAAGCTGCTTAAAAGATTAAACCGTGCACAGTGAAGCATAATTTGACAATTTTTTGACAACTTTTTTATGATATAAAGTGCTTAAAATTGAATTAGTCTAATTGCTTTTAAAACACAAAAAAACCGCGATATAATCGGCTTTTTCCGATATATCGCGTTTTTTGTTTGGTGCGCCATCAGGGACTCGAACCCTGGACACCCTGATTAAGAGTCGGAAAAAGAGCAATTTATAACGTTTTATCTAACATTATCTTTTGCCCTTTAAAACCCCTCGGAACGGCTCTATGAAAGGCTTTTTTGGCAAAACACCTAATTTTAAAGAAAATCCCCCAATTTACCTTTTTAAAGAAATTTGTTAGAAAAATGTTAGAAAGTCCGTCAACAAAAAAACGCAAAAATGCAATTCCAATCCTCATCAAAATCTTATAGGAATAGATGATGTTTTGATGTCAATATTTTTATACTTTCTTTCATTGAAAAATTCTTGAAGATTAGCGACTGCAAGCTCTTTTTCATATAATGGTGCTATTCTCACAGATTTTACCGCATGATTTAAATCCTTGAATTCTATATAGGGGACAATATAACCATGACTTTCGCAAAAGTCCTTTTTTAACATAGTATCTTCATAAATAAAATTTTTAGGAATTTTCAAAATCGCTCGTACTTCCTCTTCATGTGAAAAACAAGGATTTTTAAACAAAAATTGAAATTTATTTATATACGATTGAAGAATGTCTTTAACTTGATTTCGTTGTTCGTTATCTAATTGGTGATAGATTTTTTCTAAAGGCTTGAAAAGGCAACTTAAGATATCATTTTTTTCTTTCTTTGAATATATGACCTTCTGTAACTCTATGGAATATCCCTTTCCCCAACAACTTTCAGATTTAAAATATTTGCTTGAAAAACCTATGCTATATCCTTCGTAATGCTTTGATTTAGAATAATAATTCCACATAGGAAGAAGATCATCCTTTTGAGAAAAACAACAAAGATATGTATCACATTCTTCTGTACGTAATATAGTTGAAGAATTTTTTGTACTTGTTATGTAAGTCTTATTTCCTAGTTCAAAGTTTTCAATGAATTTTATGAAGTCCTTTGTTGTATCTTTTTCGGGGATAGATTTTGAATAAAGTTTAATATGATTAACGATATCTAAACTTTCTTCCCTATCATTAAGTGAATTATATTTTGAAAATCTTAAATTTGCACACGCATTATCCCTCATTATTCCTAAGAAACCTTGGGGGGAGGTATAGTGATAAATTCTTGAAGTATTGACCTCAGTTAACAAATCTTGATCAATATGAAGTGTGTTGGTAAAAATATTTTTCAACGCTTGGCTAAATTGTGTTTTGTCCATAAAAAGACCTCTTTAAATTTAATATATCAATTATTATCTTATTTATAGTATACCATAAGTACCTCATATGCTCAATCATATTGAAAAAGTATGCGATAAACAAAATGCTTAAAAAAATGGTATAAAGTTTGTCGATTTATTTTGGTAAGAGAAAATTATAGAAAAATAATTTTATTGCTATCTGTAATAATTTCCGAATTATGGTACAATCAAATTATTAGTTTGGAAAAAGGAACGTTTTGGCGTCATTAAAATAATCCTAAATAAGTGTCCTGTGGAGGTTATACATATAGATAACAAAATACAAATATTTGAAGATAAAAGAATTCGAACTGCTTGGAATGAAGAAACGGAAGAATGGTATTTTTCTGTTGTGGATGTGTGTGAAGTGCTAAGCGGAACGGATAATCCAAGACGATATTGGAGCGATTTAAAACGCAAGTTAGCTGCTGAAGGAAGTGAACTGTACGAAAAAATCGTACAGTTGAAAATGACTGCTGCAGATGGAAAAAGCGTTTGACAGATGTTGCAGATACAGAACAGCTTTTGCGTATAATTCAATCAATACCTTCTCCTAAAGCCGAACCATTTAAAATGTGGTTAGAACAAGTGGGAAGAGAAAGAATAGAAGAAACAATTGACCCCAAACTTGCGATAGGAAGACAAAGAATTACTTTATGAAAAAAGTAACATGTGTGGTACAGTTTTACTATTTTAGCTATTGAAAAATGTAAAAATGTATAGTATAATGACATTGAAAAGTGTATAAAATTTAATTTAGAAAATGTTGAAAAGTGTGGTGCGCGTTATGCTATACAGAAAAATACAATCGTTTATTGAGGAATATTTGGTTTCTGAATCAAATAAAATTCTTATTATTGACGGAGCAAGACAAATAGGAAAAACCTACATTATCCGTCATACAGGTGAGAAGCTTTTTGAAAATTATATTGAAATCAATATGATTGAAGATTTTATCGGAAGCAAGCTTTTTGAAAACGTGAGGTCAGTTGAGGATTTCTACTTGCAGGTAAGTATGCTTGCAGGTAATAAGATGAAGGATAAGAAAAACACCCTGATTTTTATAGACGAAATTCAGGCGTATCCTCATTTACTTACATTGTTGAAATTTCTTAAGCAAGACGATAAATTCACATATATTGCAAGTGGCTCACTTTTGGGTATTACTTTGGCTGATACTACCTCAATTCCTATAGGAAGTATCGAAATAAAACATATGTATCCTTTGGATTTTGAGGAATTTTTACTTAGCCAGAACTTTAATGAATTTACAATAGAGGCACTTAGAAAGAAGTTTGAAAAAGAAGAAAGCCTTGATGAAAAAACACACGAAAAGGTTATGGATTTATTCAAAAAATATCTTCTTGTGGGTGGTCTTCCCGATGCGGTGAATACGTATAACAGAGATAAAAACATTGTGAATGTGCGTAATGTTCAAAATGAAATTCATTCATATTATGCTGCGGATGCTTCCAAATATGATACGGAAAACAAGCTTAAAATCCGCAGAATTTATGACTTAATCCCATCAAATCTTGAAAACAAAAAGAAACGTGTTGTTGTAAAGGATATTGAGGGGGTTAAGGGGAAAAGATTTTCTGATTACAGGGACGAATTTGACTACCTTATCAATGCAGGGATTGCACTTGATGTTAAGGCTATATCTAACCCTGTTTTTCCGCTTATTGAATCAAGCGGGAAAAATCTTTTGAAGCTTTATCTTAATGATGTTGGCATCCTCACTAACCTTTTATACCGCCACAATATACGTGCAGTTTTAGATGATGAAAAAAGTATAAATTTAGGAACAGTATATGAATCTGTCGTTGCTTCAGAGCTTAAAGCGCACGGCTTTAATTTGTTTTATTACGATAATCGAAATAAGGGTGAGGTTGATTATCTGATTGACGATTATGATGCTCTTTCGGTTGTTCCTATTGAGGTGAAATCAGGAAAGGATTACACAGTGCATAGTGCCCTAAATCATTTCATTTCAAACGAGGATTATAACATCAAAAAAGCATATGTGTTATCCAATAACAGAGAGGTAGTTAAAAAAGGAAAAGTTACCTATCTGCCGATTTATTATGTTATGTTTATGAAACAGTAAAATAACATAATAAAAATTAAAAAAATAAAAAGTTATAAAAGGCAATACTTTTTGGATTTTATTCCAAAAAGTATTGCCTTTTATTATATGAAGTGATATAGCTTTACAAGAATAAAGTTTGCAACAGGCAAAATATTTAGCCTAAATACCCCATAGATTTGAGCCAGTTTTCAAGATTTTTTGTCCATAAGGATGTGTGCTTTTTTACAATATCTGTTACATTGTCACCGCTGGACAAGCCAACACCATGTCCGCCATGCATAAATGTGTGAATTTCAAAATTAACATTGTACTTAGAAAGGGCATTAGCCATTAAAAGAGAATTTTCAACAGGAACCTCATCATCTCCTGAGGTATGAAATAAAAAGGTGGGAGGAGTATTCTCTGAAACATGTTTATCTATTGAAAGACTGTAAGCAGCTTCTTGTGATAAATCTTCAGAAAGATTTTCAAAGCTTCCACGATGAGCATGTTTGAGAAATGATAGTACAGGATAACAAAGCACCATGAAATCAGGCTTTGATGATTCTTTATCAATATTATCTTGATTTTCATACCCAAACTCGCAATCAAATACACCCGTGCTTGCCGCCAGATGACCTCCGGCAGAAAACCCCATTACACCTACATTTTTATATCCGTATTCTCTCGCAAGGTGTCTTATATAGCGAATTGCCCGTTTTGCATCTGTAATGGGAACGGGATGCTTATGCGGGAAAACTCGATACTCAAGAACATACGAGGAAACTCCGATACTGTTAAGATATTGTGCAACCTGATATCCCTCGTGGTCTATACATACTTTAGAATATGCACCGCCAGGGCATATCAAAATACAAGTTTTAGCACCATCTATAATAAATGGTGTAATTTGGGGTATCCCTCCACCCGATAAGTCTCCGTTAAAGTAAGGAATAAAATTTCTTTCCCAAAGTTCCATTGCGTCTCCTCCTATAAGTATCTTCTGTCAAATAACAAAAAGAAATAAACTCAGGTCATTATAGCATGCATGTTTTTTGAAGTCAAGTGAATTAACACGGTCTTATTTTAATAGGCGAGAAATGATTGGTAAAAAATAATTTTCGTAAATACTGGTATAAATTGTTTATTGAATTGCAATGTTGGCAACCGTATAATTAAATTAACAACGGCTTGCAGAAAAGCCAAAAAAACATAACGGAAAGGAAATGGTGAAATGAATAAGAAAAAATTATTCAAAAGAATGTCGGCAGTCACATTGGCTGTTATTATGACTATGTTAAGCGGCTGCTCGGGGAAGAAAGAAGTAAATAAAGGAAATGTCTCAAAGGAAATGCCAAAGGAGATTTCTATATTTGCACAGTCTCTCCCAAGTCTTAAAGAAGATATGCCCGACTATAACTCTATGTTAGGATTCCAGATTATGGAGGAGGAAACAGGCTGTCATATCAACTGGACAATAGCTCCTGCAACCGGCGCAACAGAAAAATTTAATTTGATGATTGCATCAGGGCAATATACAGATGCTATTATTTCACAGTGGGAAACAGAACAGTTAAAGGAGTTTTCTGATGACGGAGTAATTTTGCCATTGGGTGATATGATAAAAGAGAATATGCCTAATTTTACGAAATGGTGCGAGGAAAATCCCGATTATTATAAGCAGATTATAAATATGAATGGTGGCAGTGGCGAAATATACTATTTGCCCTACATACGAGCAGATAAGAGATTGAATATTTTTATCGGACCTCAGATGAGGACAGACTGGCTTGAAAAACTGAATCTTGAAGTGCCTGAAACTGCTGACGAATTGTATGAGGTTTTAAAGGCATTCAAAGAGAGAGATCCTAACGGGAATGGTATAGCGGATGAAATACCGATGTCAGGCGTATCGTCAGAACAGACTATGGGATGCTGTGCGCTTTTGTGGATGTTTGATACTATGGATGACTTTTATGTTGACGGAGACGAGGTTAAGTTTGGTGCATTGGAACCTGAATTTAAAGAAGGCCTCTCTTACATAGCAAAGTTATATAAGGAAAAGCTTTTGGATCCTGATTACCTTGTTCAGGACAGAGCAAAAATGGACGGAAAAATAACAAATAATCTTGTAGGTTTTGTATACAGTTTTCAGCCGACAAAGATTTCTACTCTTATGGCAGAAAAAGACCCAAGCTTCAAACTTGAGGGTATAGGTCATTTCAAAAACAGTGACGGGGAAAGAATGTGTTATTTGCCAAACTATGCAAACAGTGTATTGCAAACCGGTCTTGCTATATCAAGTTCAAACCCCAATCCTGAAGGAACATTGAAGTGGATTGACTGGGTGTTTGGTGAAGAAGGCCGAAAGGCTATGAATTATGGCAGGAAGGATGATACCTACACAGAAAAAGATGGTGAAATTAAATTTACTGATAAGGTGTTAAATAATCCCGATGGGTTAAGTGTTGCAGATGCCTTTGCAAGATATTCTGCAGCGTGCAGTTCGGATTTCCCGAATCTTCAGGATTGGAATGCGTATTCACAGAATCTGAGTACCTATGGTAATGCTGCAATCAACACCTGGTCAACCGATGTAAACATCAGCGGAATAATGCCTGTTCTCACCTTTGAAGATGGGGAAAAAGAAATTGTTTCAGATATAATGAATCGTGTTAATACATATGTTGACGAAAATATCGACAAGGTAATACTCGGCAGAGTAAAGATTGATGAATGGGATAAGGTAATCTCTGCAATTAAGAATATGGGTGTTGATAAGGTTCTTGACATTTATCAAAAAGCTTTTGAAAGGTATCAAGGAAAATAATTTACTAACATAAAAAAGAAAGGTTTGTCTGATATGAAATATACATCAAAAAGCATTCCGGCAAAAAGACTGACTCCTAATGGAGGAGAATACTTTTTCGGCTACTATGATTTGCAACCGTATAACAGTGATGAAACTCTTCATCTGACGCATAAAACTACCTTTGCGGACAGACTCCAGGTAAGGGGAGATGTTGCGCAGATAGGCGTTATTGATTTGAAATCGGAAAAATTTATTGAAATAGAAACAACTCACGCATGGAATTTCCAGCAAGGAGCGATGCTTCAGTGGAATCCAAAGGCAGCAGGCAGAGAAATTATTTACAATGACATTATGGACGGGCAACATGTGGGTGTTGTTATGGATATCCATTCCGGCAAAAAAAGATTTCTCGACAGACCTGTAGCGAATGTGTCAAGAGATGGCAGGTTTGCTCTCTCTATTAATATGTCAAGGCTTTATGATTTTCGTCCCGGATATGGGTATGCTACTCCGACGGACCCGTTTTATTATAAGAATCATTCTGATTCTGACGGTGTTTTTCTTATTGATATGGAAACGGGAAAATCAAAGCTTATATTGTCTTATGAAGAAATCTGGAATTTTTCAGCTGGTCACGCTCACTTTGGCAAGGATGAAAAAATAATTATCAACCATATAACCTTTAACCCAAGCGGTGACAGATTTTTATGCCTTGCCAGAAACTTTCCTCCCAAAGGGCAGTGGCACGATACGGCTATTATTACGGCAAACAGAGATGGCAGCGACCTGTTTTTATTGTCTGATTACGGCGTTCAATCACACTATTACTGGTTAAATGACAAAGATATGGTATTCTTTTCAGACGGAAAGGAACTTGAATGCTCACAGGGAATAGGTAACAACTATATTTTAACAGACAAAACATATGAGGGAAAATTGATAGCAGATGGATTCTGGATAACAGATAATCATATGATTGTTTCCCCTGACGGAAAACTGATGCTTACACATTCTTATCCTGAATGGGGTAATATGCAGGAACTCTGGGTATATAACTTCGAGAAAAATCACTGCGTTCATCTTGGAAATTACTATTCAATATTCAGAGAGTGTACTGATATCAGGTGTGATTTGCACGCACGCTGGAACAGACGTGGGAACAAGATTTCATTTGATTCAACTCATGAGGGCTTCCGTGGGGTTTACGAGGTAGAGCTTCCCGAGGAAACAGTGCGTGAAATCTTTGGTGAATAATAAACTTAAGAGAGAATAAGGAGCAAAATGATATGAATGACACAATAATCTCAAGAGAGATGGTTTATTACACTGGAGAAAAAAAGTTTTTCAAGAATTTCAGCGGAACGCAAAGCTGTCTTGATGAAAAACAACGCTTTGACTTCCTGAAGCATTATGAAAAAGCAGCAAGAGCGTGGTATGATGACGAGAAACTTGACAGCAAAGCTGTAATAGAAGAAGAAATATCTGCTTCTATTGAAAAATACAGTGTCCCGTCTACAAAGCATCGCAGGGTTATCACGTTTGATAAAATGACAGCTTTTACTGCGGAAAAGGCGTGTAGCTATAAAAATCTGCATCTTTATTGCGGGGCAAAAATGGAGAACGGAGAAATACTGCTTAAAGATAAAGAAGTGCGTCCAAATCCAAGTGCTAAATATGTACTTTTGGATGAAAATGAAACAACCAGACTTTCCTTTGAGGTGTTTGTATCTGAAGATTACGAGTGTTCGCAGAAGGAAAAAATAGGCGTGGAGCAGGCCGGAAGATCTGTGGAATTAAGAAATGATACTCTCGAAAAAATCAAAGTAAAAATATACAATACGGGAGAAGTCTACGCCTTGTCCGAAAACAAGTGGGAGTTTACCCAAACATACATAGGAAGAATTAAGTTTGGGCAGTACAACCATATTGAAATCGTTACAAACGATACTGAGGCATCTGTAGCATTAAACGGTGAAATTACAAATAACCTCAAATGCATAGCAAAAGGAAATGCAAACAATCTGTTTTTTGACGGAGGTATGCACCCCAGAGGCTATTGGAAAATCCGTAATTTATGCATTAATAATAAAGAGGTAGCTTTTGAAAAAACACAGATGTGTGATGTCGTGCTTGAAAACGGATGTGAGGTTACACTGCCATATGCCATAGGTGGATTTAAAGAAAGGGACAAGCAACTGTATTTGACGGCAAAATTTGATGTCAAAACAGTAAAAGGAGCGATACTGGATGTTCAAACATTAAACCCATGCGGAAAGGTGTGGATAAACGACACTCTCGTAATTGATGCAGAAAATTTTTTGAGAAATAAGGTTTGTATTACCAAGGCACTAAAATGTGGAGAAAATGAAATTAAAGTTCTGGTAGAGCCTCGCGCTCCCGAGGTTTTCTACTATTGGCACAGGCATACTGATTGCTATAATGGTTGGTACTGTGGAGAAGTAAGTATTTCCTTTGTTGAGGACACCTATATAGAAAAGACAGAGATAAAGACAATTGATGTATCAGACAAGGTGTCCTTTGAGGCGGAGATTCTTCTTAACAAACCTTTTGACGGTATAGTTAAGCTTTACTGTGCAAAAACCTATCCTGTCATTGGAGAAGAATTTTTGGTGGGAGAATTCAAAATCAACTCAAGCATATTAAAGAAAACCATTGAAGGCGATTTTGAGCTGTGGGATACCAAAAACCCTAATTTATACGCAATCAGGTGTGAGCTTTGTGACAACGAAAAGGTCATTGATGACTTTGTTGTTGAAACGGGTTTCAGGACTATCAGACAATCAGAAGGCTCAATTTATCTGAACAACAAAAAAGTTTTGCTTAATGGTGCGCTGATTATGCAGTTTTTGCCCCCTTTGAGCCAAACCCCGATAAAGCATAATTGCCCTGATACAAGAGAGATTTATATGCAGGCACTTATGATAAAAAAGATGAATGGTAACACCATGCGAATTCATATTTTGGGATATGGAACGGATGATGTACGATATGCCCGTATTTGCGACAGACTTGGTATAATGCTTATCTGGACAACCGGTCTTATTGATTCGGCTGAATCCGTTGTCTGGAACGGCGATTGGATGGAAGGAAAAACATATCAACGCCAGATGCGGGAGGTTATAAATAATCCATCTGTTATAATGTGGGAAGGGTCTAATGAGTATCATCCCAAAACACTTGAATTTATTGACAAAATGTATGATGAGTATGTAAAAACTGTTAAAGAAGTCGACAGCACAAGACTTATTTCACCGTGTTCTCACCTGTATTACGGCGGAGGATTATATGATGTTGGATGTAAATATTATAATGATGAAGGCTCTTGTGACGAGAATGGAGAAAAAGCAAATTCAGGTTTTGGGTGGAGAGATGAAAATGTTGTAAGGAGTGCCCATACATATGACCTGCTATTAGGTTATGGCAGTAGTTGGGAAAGAATGGAAAAGCAGGACTGGAAATGGCAGGAAAACTTGCTTGAAAGCAAAAAACATGCGTATCTGATTACAGAATATGCAGTTACAGCACTTGCTAACCCAAATACTCCTGAGGCACTTGACAGCACATACATAGAATCTTACGAGAGAGTTTATGAGGACTTTGTATTAGGAAGAACCTTTTCCCAAGATGAATGGAAAGAGAGCCAGGCATATCAGGCAATTTGTGCTCAGGCAGCAATAAAAAAGATGCACAAGCTCGGCATAGACGGAATGTTGTGGTGCTGCCTTACAAGCGGAGCAAATGATGGTTCATATCTTAAACCGGTTATAGATTTTTATGGGTATAAAAAGTTGGGATTTTATGCTCTCGCAGATAGCTACAGAGATATTTATGCCTGCAAAAATGATTCATATATTTCATACGGAACGGAGAATGAGCTTCAACCTGTAATTCTGAATACATCTTGCGCAGGGACATACAGGATTTGCATAGAAATTCTCAACGAAGACGGCACAAAAACAGATGAAAAAATATATGAAGGCGTAAAAGTTTCTGCAGAGGATACGGTTGTAGAACTGCCCCCCTTTAAGCCGATATGGAAGGAAAAGGGATACTACACACTCTGCTATAAACTTTGCAAAACATCAGACGAAAATTAAAAGCAAAATAAAAATGGAGGGCATTACAGATGAAGGAAAAATTAAGATTAGGCGTTATAGGAGCAGGGAACTTTGCTCAAATACATTTAGATGGAATAAAAAAGGTGTATAACGCCGAGGCGGTTGCAATATGTGACCTTGAAAAGGAAAAGGCAGAAAAACTTGCAGAAAAATTTCATATAGAAAGTGTGTATACCGACTATAATGAACTTTTAAAGAGAGAAGATATTGATGCAGTAACACTGCCTCTCCCCGACCAGGTGCATAAGGAAATAACAATTGCAGCGCTGAAAGCGGGCAAGCACGTTTTATGTGAAAAACCGATGTCACTTGACCTTGATGAATGTAAGGAAATGGTAAGAGTGGCAAAGGAAACAGGAAAACAGCTTATGGTAGGACAGATTGGAAGATACACCCCCGGATTTTTAGAGGCAAAAAGACTTTTAGATGAGGGAGCGATAGGTGAACTTTTTATGGTTGAGTCTGAGTATGCCCACGACTACTCTGCAATTGGCGGACAGGGTGGCTGGAGAGTAACTCCCGAGCGTGAACCGATTATAGGCGGAGGATGTCATGCCGTTGATTTAGTGCGTATGATGGCGGGAAATCCGATTGAGGTGTTTGCATATGCAAATAATAAATCGCTCACAGACTGGCCCATTCATGACTGCTCAGTAGCCGTTATGAAGCTTCCCGGTAATGTTATAGGAAAGGTTATGACTTCAACAGGCTGTAAGAGAAAATATACTATGCGTTCTACACTTTACGGAACAAAGGGAACAATTATTTTTGATAATACAACCCCTACTATTTCATTGTTTAAAGAAAAATTTACTGACGATGATACATTTGATGGTATAGAACAGCAGTTGATGGAGATTAAGATACCGGTTGAAATAAACAATCATAATTTCGGCGGAGAAATAGATGAATTTTGTAAAGCAATAATCGCAGGCAAAGATGTGCCCACATCTGGGGCAGAGGGCGCGTCAACCGTTTCTGTATGCCTTGCAATTGTGGAATCCTTTAAGACGGGAGAAAAAGTAGTTGTTGATTACGATTTTTAATCTGATTTAACATGAAAGGTGGGTGAAAAAGTGTTTGATTTTAAAAAAGCTACAGAAAAGGACATAGATTTTATTGAATCTGTATGGGAAAAGCTTGACAAAAAGCTTTCTGTAGTGGCACTGCGTTCGCGTGATAAAATCCCATATACAACAATAGACGGAAAGCATGATAACCGTGCGGAAGACTATATCTGTGCGTGGACTAATGGCTTTTGGCCCGGACTTATGTGGCTGATGTATTACGGTACTAAAAATGAAGTGTATAAAGAAACGGCACAGCATAGCGAGGAGCTTCTGGATGAAGCACTTCGTGAATATGACGGATTACACCACGATGTAGGTTTTATGTATCATATTTCAGCGGGTGCAAATTATGCAATCACAGGGAACAAAAATTCACGCATACGGGCGCTTTATGCAGCGAACATACTGGCTGGCAGGTACAATCTGCAGGGGCAGTTTATACGCGCGTGGAATGATTGGGAGGAAGAACCCGAGGTCAATAATAAGGGGACAGCTATTATAGACTGTATGATGAATATTCCTCTTCTTTATTGGGCATCCCGTGAAACAAAAGACCCTCGTTTTAAATTTATTGCTATGAATCACGCCGATACGACAATGAAAAACCACATCAGAGCTGACGGCTCTTCCAAGCATATTGTACGCTATGACCCTGAAAGCGGAGAATATATAGATAATATTGCAGGACAAGGCTACAGTACAGAGTCAGCGTGGTCGCGCGGACAGGCATGGGCGATTTACGGATTTGCACT
This sequence comes from uncultured Clostridia bacterium, assembly GCA_934476455.1. Taxonomy (GTDB): domain Bacteria; phylum Bacillota; class Clostridia; order UMGS1883; family UMGS1883; genus UMGS1883. Next base: position 126,706 of record CAKSNY010000002.1, read on the forward strand.
CAGCTTCATTCATACAGGCAAGCAGGAATATCTCGATACGGCAAAACGTGTTGCACATTATTTTATAGCAAATGTATGTGATGAGTATGTTCCGCGGGTTGATTTCCGCTCGCCCGAAGAGCCGTGTATGTATGATACAACAGCCGGTGCTTGTGCTGCATGCGGGCTTCTGGAAATTGCACGTCATGTGCCTCGGCACGAAGGGAAAATGTATTATAATGCAGCCGTTAAACTTCTTAAAGCTATGGATGAGAAATTCTGTGATTATACTCTTGAAGAAGACTCTGTAGTACAATACGGAACGGAGCGCTATGTAGACGATAGCAAAAAAGGCGTACATATTCCTATTATATACGGTGATTATTACTTTGCTGAGGCGATATATAAGCTTAAGGGATTTGACCTCCTTTTTGAATAAATCTCCAACAAAGTAATTTTGGTTAATTATTGTATTAATTGTAAATTGACCTTAAAAACAGCACAATGATAGAATAATAAAGGAAATATATTTTATGTTGCATTAAATCGAGAATGAATTTATCGATTTAAAATATAAAAATTTAAGGAGAGATATGTTATGAAAAAAATTCTTGCGTTAATTCTTGCAACTGCGATGTCTTTGTCACTTGTGACATGCGTGGCTGCAGAAGGTGCAGCAGATTTTGAAGAACTTGTGGAATTTAACTTTTATTACCCGACTAACAGTTCTTCAAATGTAGTTGAGTTTAATGACTCAGCAAAAGGAACAACGGCAACCCCTGCAGGAAACTTTACTGTGGGATATGGAAGTTATTCAGGAAGTACAACTAATGACTACCTTACCTATACTGCCAAAGGGGCAGATGCTTCAGGTAATGGCTATATCTCGATGCCGTATTTGTCACATTACTTTGGCTTGGAAGATGATGCAAGACTTCTTTCCCGTGATGCAGTTTTAACATTTTCAGCTGAGGTAATGGCTAAACAAACAACCGGTGCATATATGGACTTTATTTGCCTTGGAATGGGTGAACAGGGAAGCGGTATTGAGGCTGAAGCAATTGTCTTTGGTGAAGGCGGAAAGCATATGTCAAATACAGAGCTTACATATGCTGCTAATCAGTGGTATAAAGTTGTGTTTGAAGTAAATACAATTTCAGATACATATAAAGTTACAATTCAGCCTATTACAAATCAGGACGGCGGCACAGAGGGTGAAGCACAACTCCTTTCACAGGGCGGGACTGCAGGAATTAAATTCAGAGGCTTCCGTATAGCGATGGGTGCTTCAACCCAGGGTGAGGTATTGTGTGTTGACAACATAAAAACCGAAGGTAAAATTTTAGTTCCGAGCTATGAATCTGTAGTGCGTAACGGTAATGATTACATTGTTAATATGGGAGTAAATAAACTGGACAGTGCAGCGACTTCAAAAATTAAAGTGGAAACAACTTCTGGTCAAGAAATTTCTGCACAGGTTGCACTTTCTGATGTAACAAGACCCAATGAAAATAATGGTGTTAATACCTCTATAACCGTTACACCGTCAAAGCTCACGGCAGGTGAAACTTATAACATAGTTATTGATAAAAGCATAGTAGTGGATAATAAGTTTTCTTACGCAAACGATATTATTATACCTATAGCTTATGATTATTTGGCATCTCAGGTTATCGCACCCTCTGACGGTGACAAGGTTAAAACATCTCAGGTGGCTCAGCTTAAAGCAGCTGTAGCGTCAGAAGGTGTAAAAGGTGTAACATTCTTATTAGACGGACAGAAAATTGACCTGACAAAAACAGGAAGCGAACTTGAATCAGATATATATTCACTATCAAAGGAAGCAGGAAGCTTAAGTATAGGCAGGCACACCTTTGAGGTGTATTCATTTAATGTTGACGGCAGTATGAACTATGATTCAGCGGATTTTGAGGTTTATCAGGATAATGAAGCAATTTTGGGATACTGTTATTTTGATTTAGTTTCTCAGAAGAATATTGGTGATGCTGTTCTCCCCGGAGATTTTGACAAGCATAGCAGTTTTTGGTTCAGCACAGGAAGTTCATATAAAACGCCTACTCTTGCGACAGGCAAAGACGGTGCAGGTGATTACGCATTGGAGCTTCCCTTCAGCGGTACAGGTAATGATATACAGCCTTTTTTTGAACCGAGTATAGGACTTTCCGGAAAAATAAAGTATTCCTTTGATATTAAGACAGATAAAATAGAGTCAAAAACATTATATTTTGAAATTAAAGGACATTCAGATAGTATAGCAAAGGCAACAGGAACAGCTGTTGATAATGTGAAAATTAATTCTGAAGGAAAATTATGGCATGATGATGGCGGCACATCAAAATACGGAAATATAACAAATTGGAAATCAAGTGACTTTATTCATGTAGAGTTTGTTGTTGACACAGTTAACGGCACACTTACTGCTTATGCGGACGGTAAAGAAATCTTTAAAGACAGCAGTAAATTCAAGTCCATAAATAAAATAATGATTGGTTATTATGGTACAGGTACGCAGTCAGTTATATTTGACAATTTAAAGCTTTCAGCCGATGCAACAGTGGATACCTTAAAGAATGTTACATATAACAGTGGAAGCGGTGATACTGCAGTCATTGATGGTTACATTCCCAAAACTGCTACGAGCATAAGTTTTGAATTCCCCTATATGGTACACAAGGGCTATGTAAAGGCTGAACTTAATGGAAAAGCAATAGAATCCTCAAAGATTTCCACATCCAAAACTGATGCAGAAACTGCCAGAATCGAGCTTCTTGCTACAAATGAAGCTGCAAGCGGTTTGTCAGCTTATGTAAACAAGGCTACAATTACACTTGACAACCTTTCTGGAAATGATGTTATACGCATTTATGTTCCAAGTAAGGAAAATTATGTAGTTGCTCTGAAACAGGGAACTGCTTCAAGCGTAGAATACAAACAATTTGCAAATGTTTTTGAAACAAAGCTTTATGTTGTTGGAAGCGACGGTCTTTATTTTGAAAAGGTTAATGGGGATATAGATGCAACAACAAAATTTGAATTTGTAAAAATTGCAAATATCGGAAACACAACCTTGCCGGCAGCTCTTTTCCAGGCAACTTATACAGGTGAAGACCTTGATAATGTGAAGATTATAAAAGAAAACGTGTCTGCAAATAGCAAGAGTGTATTTGGCGGTTGTATGGCTGTTGACGAAGGTAATGATTACAGAGCCTTCTTCTGGAATGCAGATAGTCTTACTCCGTTATTACCCTGAGCATAAAAAATATTACTACGAGGTGCAAACTTAAAATGTGCGAAAAAATTCAGACTCCTGACATTAAACTTCCAAAATATTGGAGATATACACTTGAAGATGCAGAAAGAGCAGTCAGCAGAATAAAAAAAGGCACGGTTCAGGAATTTGTTTCTGCAGGGGGAAGAAAAATACACCGTATTTTTTACGGCAGAAAGAATGAATGGCAGCGGACTGCAAACTACAGCTCTGCGGCAGGCAGCCGTGATATTACCTGCTATGCAAAAAAAGACAATCCATCTTACCGTCCAACTCTTTTTCTGGTAGGAGGAATTCATGGGTTTGAATTTGAAGGTTCAGTTGCACTTCTTAATCTTATTAATTTAATTGAATCAGGTGAGGATTACGCAGGTAATCCTCACCCGATTCTTAAAATTCTTGATAACATTAATCTTATAATTATTCCATACGCAAATCCCGATGGCAGGGCAAGGGTTCCTCTTGCTGCTGCAGAGGGTATCACTCTGGAAGAATTTCGATATTATGCGCAGGGGACATGGGCAGACGGTTCTTTATGCGATTGGCCCAAATGCAAAACAATTCACCCTATGCGTGGGGAGATAGCGGGGCATTTAGGTGCGTATTATAATGATGACGGAATAAATCTTATGCACGATTTGTTTCCTTTCCCTACAGCGAAGGAAACGAAGCTCCTTTTTGACACGGTGGATGAATATGTACCTGATATGACGGTGCTTTTGCACGGCGGTGCAAACAGCAATACTACAATTTTGCCACCTATGGCAGTGCATTTATCTTACATAGAAGAAACAGAAAAATTCTCACGACAACTTGCAAAGAGACTTGAAGGTGAGGGCCTTTATATGGATGTTTGTGAAACGGAGCAGGTAATGGAAGATAAGAGAATTCCTAACTATAATCTTGCATCTGCACTTACAAACACCTGTGGAGAGCCGTGTATTACATACGAGACTAATCAGGGACTGAATTTTGAAGGGACAAGGCTCACCCTTGATGAAATATATGTTCATCATATGTTGTTGTTTGAAGAATTATGTAGGTTTATATCGGAAAAGAATAAAAACACTCAATAAAGAACGGAAGGAGAAAAAATATGAAAAAAGTAATTTGTGCTTTGCTTGCAATGTCATTTTTGTTGTTGTCGGCAATATCTGTAATGGGATTTGAAAGCTATGTAACAAACACTCAGCAGACGTGTCCTGTATATGAGGCTACATTAGTTGCAGGCGGTGATATGAATGACCCGAAAGCAGCATCAAGATATGAAGGTATTCCCAATCCTTTCGTTGGAGGAACCAATGGATTAGGTAAGGGTACCTATGGTTATGAAAAAATAAGTGAAGGAAATTATTGCACCAGACTTTCAGCGTCATCAGGTGCAGGTCCGTATATCGGACACTACGACAGCTATCGTATAACAGGAACTATATTTGTGGAATTTGATTTCAAGGTTGACAAGGGTAAAGGAAAGTTTGAAGTAGGATTCTGGGGAAAAACTCCTGATGGGGGTAAATCGGTTTTCAATACGCTTTTATTTATAGATGAAAACAGAAAGCTTACTGTTCCGCAGATAACAAATCAGGAAAATTATGAAGAATATGAAACCTTTCCGGTCAATGAATGGTTTAAATGTAAGGCTGTTATAGATATCAAGCATAGCAAATGCTCGGTATTTATTGCACCTGCAGGAAAGGAATATGTGGAATTGTCGCTTGATGTTCCGATGCCGGGCAAGGATTCTGTCGGTTATTCACAATTCAGAATATCTTATTATGCAATAACATCGGAAACCACTACGACTTCATGCTTTGTTGATAACCTTTATATTAAATATAATGTTGGATATAACAAGGACTTACTGAAAAAAGCATTCCTGACAAAGATAGATGAACCGGGGGCATTGGCACGTACAGTTGAGATTTTGATAGACAGATACAACAAAAGGGTATATCCCATGGAAGAAGAAGGCAAAAGATATTTGTCCCTCAGATTTGTGTCAGACTGTCTGCGTGCCATGTTATCATATGATAACGCTACAGGGCTTATAACAATTAATCACAATGACAGGATTATCAGTATTTTAAACGGTGTCATTACCGTGAACGGTAATGTATACAGCCCGGATGCCGCACCAAGGATTTATGAAAACAGATGCTATTTATCTGTGAAAACTTTCGCAGATATTTTTAACACCAATATGTATTATGATGACAAATATACATTGCTTACTGATTATGCAGACGTAACGGAACAGGATTTCAATGTTCTTACCGCATTGTTGGAGGAATATTTATGAAAAAAACGATTTCATTGCTAATTGCATTTGTATTGATGTTTTCCGTTATATCAATACCGTCCTATGCATCGGATACACAGGCACGGACATTTCTCAGAATTGATAATATTCTGGAATTTACGTGGAACTGTGAAGATGCAGACACTGTAGATATTTACGGAACGGAAAATCCGGGGGTTACGGATAAGATTGATGTTGTATCAGGTCTTAATGCAACACTCGGAACATATAAATACGATTTTTTGTCAAAAGGCCAGGAAACATATAATGACTACTATATTTTTGAATTTAAAAGAGATAACAGCCTTTTAAAGAGAAAAATTGTAAAAACTGAATTTATTATTAAGCGCCGTGATAAAAAAATACGTAATATTGAGCATCCCTTTATTGCGGCAGACACCGAAAGTGTTGCGCGCGCAAAAGAATTGATACAGACCAATGAAAGCTATAAAAGAACATATGCTAAGCTGATTGAAGATTGTGACAACCGTGTTAAGGACTATGTTGAGCCTGAAAAAATAGATTCAAGCAGCATCAGCACCGGCTCCTTTCCTATAAATATTTATTATCTTGGAATAGCATATGTTCTGTCAGGTGACGAAAAATATCTGGTTGCAGGACGTAACGGCTTGATGTATGTTCTCAATTACATTCAGGAAAAACCCTCTATTGCTGTAGAAATAAAAAATGACTACTGGTATATAGAGGAGGCATTGCTTGGTTATGACCTTTTATACAATGGTCTTAATGAAGTTGACAGACAGATAATTGAAAACGGCTTGTTAAGACCATGGGCAGAAAGACTTGCTGCTGTAACAAGAGGAAGAAGCGCAAATCAGGGCGGTGTCAACCATGTGGTGCAAACAATCGGACTTTTGCTCAAAGACCAGGAATTAATTGACCTCGGATTGAATCTTGAAGGCTACGGCTTGCGTTTTAACTGGCTCAATGCCGTGAATGATGATGGTACTATGTGGAATCAGCCTCCAATGTATATGGTTGGGCTTGCACAGTACTATTACAGACTTGCGGAGTCTTATTGGAACAGCGGTTATGATATGTTTAATGAAACTATCAGCGGAGAGAGAACAACAGAGTTTTTGGGATACGATGCAAATTTCAGAGAACCCGAGTACGGAGATAATGTTACAGTAGAAAATATGAATCCTATGAAAACAAGGATGGGCTTTTACTTCAATTATATTTATCCGAACAGGACATATCCCAGATTTGGAGATACCGACAGCGTTATCGAATACAATCTTAAATACAGCTCCGGAATGAGTAAGGAAATTTATGAAATTGTAAATTCACGTATGGATGACCCTCGTGCATCCTGGATTATAAGCGAGGCGCAGGGAAACAACAGAGAACGCGGAATAATTCCTTATCGCTCGCTGTTTTTGGCAGATGCATTAGAAGAAACAGAGCCCTTCAAAATAGGAAATGAATATTTTGCAGAAGAAGGCTACAATAAGCTCGGAAGTACAATGTTTAAAGATTACGGATTAGCCCTTCTGAGAAGTCCCGGAAAAGCCGAGGATTCTACAGCTGCTACGCTTTACTGGAAAAGGTATCAGGAGCCACACGGACACCCCGATATGCTCAATATGACACTTTACGGTGCCGGGGCACTGAATATCAGCGATATGGGCTCCTTTACATACGGAAGCAAGGTGCATGTTGATTATGTGACTAAAACGGCAGGACACAATACAGTTATTATAGACGAAACGGAGCATTGGCCTGCAGCTTCCGGTGAGTCAGAAGTGATTTTTGAAGGTGAATCCTCAAGAGGATTTTTGGAAAATGCGGCAATAGGTCCTAGGAGCCGTGCCGTTAAGGGTTGGTCTGACAGAATCTATTCGCAGGGACGAAATGGAATAGACTCTACTCTTTCACGTACATTGTGGCAGATAGATGACTATGCAATTGATGTATTCAAGGCGAGCGGAGATGGAAAAACACATAATTTCGACTACCTTTTAAATATCAACGGAGAGCTTACTTCTTCTTCAAGAGAATTAAAGGCGGAGACAGACGAAACGGCATCTCTCGGTAATAAGAATGCGGGATATACCTATATTCAGAAATTGAAAAAATCTGCTGCATCAAATGAAATGTGGCACAATGAATATAGCATAAAGGATGGCGGAAAGCTGCGTATATCTATGCTTGGAGGAGATGATATGGAGGTTATAGCCGCAAAAGCCGCAAACAGGGATTATGAATTTGTGGACGAGAAGCTTGTTGTCAGAAAAACATCGGCGGAGGATACCACATTTATAAGTGTTATGCAGCCAAAGAGAGAGAATGATGAATTCAGAAGCGTTACAGAAATTCCTGTAAGATTAAGAGGAAAGACCATTGACTGGGCTAATGCTGTTAAAATCAGTGATAATGAAGGTGCTGCTGATATTTTTATCTATGGCGAAACCTACGGAGTTAAGGAAGCCGGTGAATTGCAGTCAGACGGAGAATCCGCTTTTCTCAGAACAATAAACGGAGAGGACACCGTGCTTGGCGGTATGGGAGCCAGAGTTGTCAGCGGAAGAAACATTTCACTCAGTTTTAAGAGCCAATCTTCCATGCAGTTTACAAAAATGTGTGACGGTTGTTACCGTCTTGATATGGGTGATGGACAGCAGAGGAAAACAGGAGTAAGAATCAGCGGACTTGGCGAAGGCTACACGGTATATAAAATGGAGCTTTCAGAAAAGAATAATTTAACAAAGTATTCTGATTCACTTAGCTTTGATGTAGAGTGTGAGGGTATTTATATTATTACAAAAGGTGATTCCTATACTAACATGGATGAAAATATTTGCCTTGACTTTAGCAATACCAAAGAGAGTGCTGATGAATTGACTAACTCTGTAAAGGTTAAGGTTCTCGAAGAAGCGCCCGATGGAATTATTATAGAAGGAGAAGACTTCTTTGAAGAAGAAGGCGGTAAAGTTATTCTGGCTGACTATGATACAGATTCTCGTTCGAAAACGATTGAAGCAAGTGCCTTCTACGGATGGGATTACAACGGTCACACCTTAAAATGGAAGGTTAATCTTCCGGCAGATGGTAAATACCATTTGATGTACAGCTATTCAACATTAGGTGACGGAGGAGCGGACAGAACACTTCAAATCAATGACTCTGAAGTGTACGCTATGCACTTTAATATGACAAACTCCTGGAGAGACAGAAAATTTGGTTTGTTACAAAATGATGATGGCTCCGATATCCTCTTTGATTTTAAAGAAGGAGAAAATATAATTACTATGGTCAACATAGGTAATGGTCTTAATCTTGATTATATTAAGCTCATTCCTGCTGAGTAAACGGAGGGATTGTATGAAGAAAATAATAATTATGTTGCTTTGTTTGGCTATAATTTTACCATCGTTTTCGGTAGCGGGTATTGATGAGGCTGACTATATATTAAAGCCTGTCTTTGAAATGAAATTAGATAGCTACAATGCAACAGAGACAAACCCGGGATGTCCCCCTGGAATGACGGGCAATCTTAATTCAGGGTATATTTATGCAGATGATGCACAAAACCCCACTGCTGTAGTGTTTAAAGCAGTAGCAGATAAAAGTCAGCCCTGGATTGGTTTTGATAATAAGGAAATAACTAACCCAAAAATTATAGCAGAAACCACATTCACTCCAAACAGCGAAAAAGTGATGGCGGAGTTCATTCTAATGGGCTCAGGCAATACAAAGTTTGTTTATCCTTTCACTCTTTCCCCGAGTGGAACGTTTAGCTTTTATAAGGTTACAAACACGACTAATGCTGCTAAATATGAGCAATATACCCAGGGGCAGCAGTATCAGGTAAAGGCAGTCATAGATTTTGGTGCAAGAAAATTTTCTCTTTACATAAACGGAGATGAAATTGCCAAAGATGCTGCAATTGATGATGCCGGATTTACCGGAGTTAAATCAATGCGCTGGGCTGTGTATGAAGGAAATGTAGGAAAAATTCCCGGAGAGTCAAATATCTCTGTAAGTAAGCTTGTTCTTTATACTTTAGAGGATAAGCCCAAAATTACCCAGACTGATATACAGAGTAATTCTATAGAAGTTTCCTTTAACAAGGATATGAAAGAGGAGTCTTTTGTTGATGCAGTTTCTCTTACTGTGGGTAACGAAAACACACCTGTGAGTTTTAGCGGAAACTACAGTGATAAAAAATATACCCTGTCATCAATTGCTAAAATTCTGGAGAATACAACTTATACAGTAAACTTTAAAGATACACTTTGCTGTGTAGACGAAGGTAAGCTTACCCAAAACAGTATTTCTGTTAAAACTCCCGTAACAACGGTGGGAACAAAAGAGATAATATTTAAATCCTCAGGAAGTGTTATTCAGAACGTCTCCGATATGGGAGGGGCGGTGACTGCTGATGCAACGATTCTTAATAATTCAGCACAGCCGCAAACATTCACCGGGGTATTATGTCTGTATTATGATGACATACTTCTTGATTATGATACAGTTACAGTTGCAGATGTTACAGAAACAGAAAAATCTCTTTCGCAATTATCTGTGACAGGAGCCGGAAACGGTGCAGCATTTTATCTGCTTGACGGTAGCGGAAAACATTTAGGTGAACCCGTTGTTTTAAAGGAAAGCCGGATTTATGTTCCCAAGACAGGTGCGGCAACACTGAATATGGGATTTGCAGACAGAAATTATGACGTGAAAACAAATAAGGTAAAGGTTTTTGGTAAAACAAATCCGCATGAACGTGTTGTTATACGGACAAAGCTCAAAGCCCCTGCACAGACTGTTTCTGAAGTGTCACTTGCGGCAAATTCTGAAACGACTGATTATGCAGCGATTATAACAACCCTGTCGAATGATACCGGATATTACGAATCACAGTTCGGGATGGATGAATTGAGTTTTTTGAGTGATGACTATGTAATAGAGGTTATTTCTGAAACAAACAGCAAGACGCTTGAATTTAAGTTTTCAAACAAAACTCAGGGAATTACTGCTCTGTCGCTGGTAAATTCGGCAACTACAGTTTCAATGATGAAAAGTGCAATTTTAGATAACAACAACAGTAAGGTATTTGCACTTGAGTTAACAGATTACAATTTATTGTCGGATAAAGACGAGGTTTTTCAGTTTGTCCTGAACGAGAGACCGCAGGGAGGATACCCTGAAAGCTCTGATGTAAATGTAAGCTTTAATAAAGCAGTTGCACTTGAAAAATTAAATGAAAAAATAGATGCAGAAAAAACAATTTCAGATTATGCTGCATATTTTGACCGTAACAGTACGCAGATGACGCAGCTTTCCAACAAAGACTTCGCTTTTGAGATTATGCAGAAGAATGTATATACCGAATATGAGCAGTTCGGTAAAAGGTTTGATGATGCTCTGATGTTTTGCGCACTTAACAGTGCTCCAAAAGCTGCTAATTTAAAAAAGCTTGTTCTGGAAACATACAAGGATGATATAAAACCATTTACAAATACAGAAATTTCACAAAAATACAATGCAATAAATGAAAAAAATCTTGTATTTGACAAGTTTTTACACGGAAAGTTTTATAAAACTTCAGACGTCCTGAGTGCATTTGAAGCAGGAGTTCTGGCAGTGTATAACGAGGAAAACCCTCCCTCTCCGCCGGTTTACGGTGACACCGGCGGCGGAGGCGGAGGAAAAAAGATAACGATAACAGCTCAGCCTCAAACAGAAGAAAAGGTATCTTTTAAATATTCAGACCTTGATGAAGGTGCAAAGGAAGCTGCTGCAATTTATTATCTTACCTCTAAAGGTGTTATATGTGGAGACGGAAACGGTAAATTCCGCCCCAATGACGGTCTTCGCAGAGATGAATTTGTAAAAATGCTTGTTACAACTTTCGGACTTTCAAAAGAAGGTGCTGAATCTGACTTTATTGATGTGCCTAAAAACGACTGGAGCTATAAATATATTTCAGATGCTTATGCACAGGGACTTGTGTTGGGTAAAGGAAATGGATTTTTTGATAAGGGAAGTATTCTTACAAGGGAAGAAATGTTTACTCTGCTTTACAGAACACTTAATCATTGCGGAATGTTCCTGAAATCGGATGAGCCACAGCTCTATGACGACTACCTTGATATAGCCCGGTATGCAATTCCTGCAATAAATGCTTTATCAAAGCAGGGCTTGATTTCAGGGAACTCTGAAGGAGAGATATGTCCGAAAAAATCGGCATCAAGAGCTGAAACGGCATATGTTTTGTGGCAGTGTCTGAATTATGCGGGAGGTGTGAAATGAGATTAGTTAAAATACTTCTTTGTATATTCATATTTTTCACGGGAATACCGTCATATGCAGTTGAATATAGTGATATATTACCGGATTCACCTTTTGAAGAGTCAATTGAATTAGTGACTGAGTTAGGATTAATGAAAGGGTATGACGATGAAAATTTCGGTGAAATGGACATTGTTACACGTGCAGATTTTATTTCAACTGTTGTTCCTCTTTCAGGAATAGATAATTTGGGTATTTCGGCATATTCAGGTATATTTTATGATGTGCCTGCAGATAGTGAATATGCCCCTTATGTAGTTACTGCATACAATCTGGGGCTTGTTTCACCTAATGAAAGCGGTTTCTTTTACCCTGACAGACCCATATCACGCTACGAAGCCCTCAAGGTGCTTGTATGTCTTCTTGGTTACAAGGCAAAGGCTGATGTCTCAGACGGATATCCAAACGGATACTTAAAAATTGCTTCAGACCTTGATATATGCTTTAGTCTGGAGGATTCATATGTTACTCGTGGTGAGCTTGCATGGTATATATCAGAGGTAATACACACAAGAATTATGGATGGATATTATGTAGGTGACAGAGGAGAATTTTATGAAGGGGGAACTCTGCTTTCAGAGTATCTGCATATAGGATATGTTACAGGCAGAATGACTGCAAATACCACAGCTGATTTAGTTGGGGATAAAAATTCTTCCAACAGTTTCATATCTGTAGAGTTTAAGGATTATAGGGTTGACTCGGATAAATATGATGATCTTTTGGGTTATGATGTTGAGTGTTATTATAATCTTGATGATGAAAGCGTAATTTGTCTTCTTCCCGGTGATAATGACCTCTTATCGGTTAAAGCAGACGATGTAATATCAGCAGACAATGGTGTGTTCTCATACTATGATGGGAACAAAACAAGAAGAGTTTCGATACCGGGGAATATATATGTTATTTATAACGGGTATCCTTACGAACTGTACCCTGAAAATATCTTTGAAATAGATAAAGGCAGTGTTACTTTTATTGACAACAACAAGGATAGTGGTTATGATGTTGCCGTTATTAACGAATATGAAAATTATATATTTCAGAGTGTAGACATTGAAAATGAGAAGCTGTATGTGAAGGGTGCATCACCATTACAATTTAATAAAGAATACAGAATTGTTGATTACACAAATAGCGAAAAGAAAACATTTGAAGAATTGCCTTCAAATAACCTCATTTGTGTTTTGAAAAATTCGCAAGGGAAAGTAGTTACTGTGTACACCGGATGCAGGTCAGTAACGGGCGTATTGAAGTCAATTGGAGATAAATCAATCGAAATAGATAACAGAGAATATAAGGCGTACGCATCACTATTGACAGAATTAAAAAATAGTGTCGGAAGCACAATATCTGTTTTTCTGGATTGTAATGAATTTGCTGCTGTTAAAGATGATTCAACGAGCTTACAAAATGGAGTTTATGGCTACATCCTTGCAGTAGACCCCGGAAAAGGTCTTAATAAGGATGTGAAGCTTTATGTTTTTACAGAAAATAACAGTAGACAAATATATAGTATTCCTAAATATGTAAAAATAGATGGTGAAAAAGTAGAAAAGGCAGATGTAATTAAAACCCTGGAGGATGCGGCTTTAGCTGTGGGACTGCCTGACGGTGCATCTCAGCTTATAAGATTTAAAGTGAATGACGATGACCAGATAAGCTATATTGACACCTCCTATGTTGGAGCAAAAGAAGATAAGAGTACGTTAAGCTTTTCAAAGACTGTGACTGAAAGAACAAGGTACAGAAATACAGGTATATTCCAGGGAGAGTTTGCCATTTCTCCGGATGTTAAAGTGTTTATTGTGCCAAAATCTACAGATTTAAGAAGAACTGACGACCCTTTTTATGAAGATTTATTTAATGTCAGCAACAGGTACTTTTTTGTTACTGATCAGTTCTATCCGCAGACCGGAGTTCATTCCAGACTTGAGGCATATAATTTTACGTATGCAAATGCATCTGATATGATAGTTCTCTATGCAGAAGATGGCGGAGATACATCAACATCTGTATCGAACTATAAGGGGAATGTCATGGTAGTTGAAAACATCGGTCACGCAATAACTCCCGAAGGCTCAGAAACTTTTTATATAAAAGGTCTTACCAAAGCGGGAAAGGTTAGATATCTTCTGACAGAAAGCCTTAATAAAGGAAATAAGAATTGGACGGAGGAATTAGCGGCAGGAGATGTTATTTCATACTCGCTGTTAAATTCAAAAATCAGCGGTATAAAAGTTTTGCTCAACTATAAGAGTG
>CAKSNY010000003.1 GCA_934476455.1 uncultured Clostridia bacterium
GCTTATAAATACAGAAAAATCGAATGTAATGAGATTTTTCTACCAAAACAGAGTTTTTAAACTGTTTTACGGTTACAGGCTTTTGATTATAATTGCCTTTTTGCGGTCCGGACTTTTTTAACATCCTCTTTTATTTCATAAGCTCTTTTACAGACGTTGCAAGCCCCGCAAGGGACTGAATTTCCGACGGGATAATAATCTTTGTCGACTGACCGTCTGACAATTTTTCCAGGCTTTCAAGCGATTTTAAAGCAATATAACCCTGCGAGGGTGACGCCTCGTTAATTCGGCGGATACCTTCGGCAACGGCGGTCTGCACCTTTACAATTGCTTCGGCTTGCCCCTCCGCCTCACGGATTGCGGCTTGCTTTTTAGCCTCTGCCTTTAAAATTGCGGATTCCTTTTCACCCTCCGCCAAAAGTATTGCAGACTTTTTCTCGCCCTCTGCACGCAAAATGGATTCGCGGCGTTCACGCTCTGCCTTCATCTGTTTTTCCATTGCGTTTTGTATCTCTTTGGGAGGAATAATGTTTTTAAGCTCTACACGGTTTATTTTTATTCCCCACGGGTCTGTTGCTTCATCCAATATAGCGCGCATCTTCGTGTTTACCGTATCGCGCGAGGTGAGCGTTGCGTCTAAATCAAGGTCGCCGATAATGTTACGCAGCGTTGTCGCCGTAAGATTTTCAATTGCCATCATCGGGCGTTCCACGCCGTAGGTAAACAGCTTGGGGTCTGTTATCTGAAAATATACAACGGTGTCTATCTGCATTGAAACGTTATCCTTTGTAATAACCGGCTGCGGCGGAAAATCCACAACCTGCTCTTTAAGGTTTACCTTTTTTGAAATACGGTCTATAAAAGGCACCTTAATGTGCAGCCCGACCTGCCATGTTTCGCTGTAACCGCCGAAACGCTCTATAATATAGGCGTTTGCCTGCGGAACGATTTTAATATTCGCCACAACAACAAGAACCAAAAGCATAATAAGAAAAATAATGTAACCCATAATCAATCCTCCTCAATATTTTTTACAATCAGCTTTACACCCTCAATACCGGATATTTCAACGGTTTTGCCGGCAGCTATATTTCCGCCTTCGCTGCGGGCGCTCCACTCCATACCGTTTACCTTGACACGCCCCGTACACGAGAGGTTATCTATGCTTTCGGTTACAACGGCAGTTTTCCCGATAAGAGAATCCGTGTTTGTTTTAAGCTTGTTTTTAGCCGTAAGCTTTTTTGCGGCGGGACGCGTGAGAACGAGCAGCAAAACCGAGAAGAATACGAACGCGCAAAGCTGCAGCGTAACGCTTTTTAATCCGATAAGCGTAAGTATAAGCGTTACAAACGCCGCGCCCGCAAACCATATTCCGACGAGCTGTGCGGTTGCTGCTTCCGCCAGGGCAAATACCACGGTAAGCACCGTCCATAAAAGCGGCATACAATCACTCCTTTACAAGATTATTTTTAAACGCACTTAGGGTTCCGTCGGGGGTATCCATAAAATACGGGCGGGCGAGAGCGCCTTCGTCGAGGTCTGCGGCATGCCACCAAATACCCACCTTTATTTTATCGTACTTGTGAAGCGAGGTAAACATATCGTTTATCCATGCAACCTTGTCGCCGCCGATGGAAGAACAGGAAAATTCTGTTATCATCATAGGCTTTTCGTTTATTTGCAGCGCGCGCTTATATATAGGCTCGTATATCTCGTCAAACGAACGCCATATTTCCGCGGGGTAGTACGTTCCTGTATTGTAACCGGTAAGACCGTAGACATCTACATATTCATCTCCCGGATAATAAAGCGACTGGTCGTTCCATTTATAACCCGGAAAGCTTTTTTCGTTGGGATTCCACACCCATATAATATTTGAACAGCCCGCACCCTTGAATTTATTGTAAAGATAACGGTAAAGCTCTACATAAAGCTGCGGGTCGCGTGAGGTGTAGTATGCACTGTAATTACACCAGTCGCAGTTCATTTCGTTAAGCGGGCGGAAAAGCACCGTTACGTTCGGGTAACGCGCGATAAGCTTTGCATAAAGCGACAGGAACTGGTCATACTCGCCGTTTAGTATTTCATATATCATATTGGAGTCGCTCAGCCTTGAAAGGGGCGTTTGCAGTGTAAGCTCAATAGCTTTGCCGCTCTGCTGTGCATAAGTAAAGTATGACTCTATTTTTGAAATGTACATTGAGGCCTTCGAAAGATAGCTTGCCTGATTCATTCCGTGCCTATCCGGAAATTCCGTATAAACCAAAAACGCGCAGAATTTATAGCCGAGTGTCTGCTCAAATTCCTCCATTTTTGAAAAGCCGCCGTATTTTTCGGGAGCGAACATTCCCATTCTGAAAGGAGCATTGTCTGAAAAAAGCTTGTCATAGGTGCTTTGTGCGGCAGCGTTAAAGTGCGGCACCGTGCTTTTTTTATAGCCCTTGTTATAAGCGTTCTGCACGGATATTGACGGGTCAAAGGTTTCAAGCGAGTTTACTATACCCATATATCCGCCGACAGTGGAATACGGCTTTGATGACGTGAAGAAAAACGTGTACACGCGTGCGCCGATGCAAACATCAACACAGGCGTAGTAGCGTTTGTCATTTTTAATGCGTGAGAGATTTTTCCTTGACCACTGCAAAACGTGATATTCATACTTTCCGTTTGAATAGCTTGTTTCGTTTTCTATGGTATGGTCGGCGGTGTTTAGTGTAAATCTGTTTGAATACTCAAGGTACGATTGGCGCTGCCCGACCGTTTCAAAGGTTTCTTTGAAAACGGACAGGCGAATTACGGAATCCGAAAACACCGTGCAGATGTCGGAAAGCGACCTGTCAACAGACATACTTTGCGGAACTACAACCGAGTATCCGTCAACCTTGTTTGTGTATTTAATGCCGTTTGCGGTTGTTTCGGCATAGCCCATATCGCTTTCGGAAAGCATACCGGAGGAAACTGCCCCCGGCAGGTTTTCGTTATCCAAAAGTACGTTCTCGGGCATCCAGATAGGGGGGGTAAGCACCCTGTCAGAATTATCGGCAGCAGCATATTTTGGCACGGAAAGCAAAAGCGCCGCCGCGCATATCAGTGAAATTAAACGTTTCATAAGCAAAAAAATCCCTTTACAAATATATTGGTATAGTAGGAGTGTAGCACATAATTTTTACAAAGTCCAGCAAAATAAGAAAATTTGATATTCTTGTAACAAAAATGCGGAAATTGGCGCCGGTGTATTAAAAATTGAAATTTTATGGTTGTTTTTTTTCGGTTAATAATATATAATGAAATAGTTTAAGGAAGTGGTTGTTATTTTTGATAGAACACGATATGACATAAAAGCGATTGTGGAAAGAGATCCGGCAGCGCGCAACACGCTTGAGGTTGTGCTTTTGTACCCGGGTTTTCACGCTGTGCTTTTCCACAGGTTTGCACATATGCTGTACAGGTGGCATCTTCGGTTTTTGCCGCGTCTGATATCGCAGATTGTGCGTTTTTTTACAAAAATTGAAATTCACCCCGGGGCGGAGATAGGAAAGGGGCTTTTTATAGACCACGGCTGCGGTGTTGTAATAGGCGAAACCACCGTAATCGGGGAGGATTGTACGATATATCAGGGTGTGACCCTGGGCGGAACCGGTAAAGAAACAGGCAAGCGCCACCCGACATTGGGAAATAACGTAATGATCGGCGCCGGGGCAAAGGTGCTAGGTCCGTTTAAAGTCGGCGATAATTCAAAAATCGCGGCGAATGCGGTTGTGCTGCGCGAAATTCCGCCGGATTGTACGTGCGTAGGCGTTCCGGCACGCGTTGTAAAGCGCGGAACAAAGCGCGTAAACGACCTTGACCAGGTGCATATACCCGACCCCGTCAGCCAGGAACTGTGCCGTATAAGCTCGCGCATTGATAAATTGTATACAATGCTTAAGGAGGAAAAATAAGTGAAACTTTACAATACGCTTACAAGAAAAAAAGAGGAATTTAAAACGATTGTTCCCGGTGAGGTTAAGATGTACTCGTGCGGACCTACGGTATACAATTATTTTCATTTGGGAAACGCACGCCCGTTTATAGTGTTTGACTGTCTGCGCACATTTTTGGAATACCGCGGGTACAAGGTAACGTTTGTGCAAAATTTTACCGATGTTGACGACAAGCTTATAAACAAAGCACGCGAAGAGGGCTGCACCGTAGGCGAAATTGCCGAAAAGTATATTGCGGAATACTACAAGGACGCCGCAGCGTTAGGAATAAAGAAGGCTACGCTGCACCCGCGCGCAACGGAAAATATTGACGTTATAATAGAAACCGTGCAGCGCCTTATAGACAAGGGGTATGCCTATGAAACGGGCGGGGATGTGTACTTTTCCGTGCACAAGTTTAAAGATTACGGAAAGCTGAGCCATCAGCCGCTTGAGGATTTGGAGTCCGGCGTAAGAAAGGAGCTTGACGACAAAAAGCGCGACCCGATGGATTTTGCGCTTTGGAAGGCTCGCAAAAGTGATGATGAAATAGGCTGGGAAAGCCCGTGGGGAATAGGGCGTCCCGGCTGGCATATAGAATGCAGCGCTATGGTAAACCGCTATCTCGGAAAAACGATAGATATTCACAGCGGCGGGTTTGACCTTATTTTCCCGCATCACGAAAACGAGATTGCGCAAAGCGAGTGCGCAAACGACGCACCGTTTGCGTATTATTGGCTGCATAACGGATTTATAAACGTAAATAACGAAAAAATGTCAAAATCGCTCGGAAACTTTTTCACCGTGCGTGATATAGCGCAAAAATATGATTACGAGGTAATACGTTTCTTTATGCTTTCGGCACATTACAGAAGCCCGATAAACTTCTGTGACGAGCTTATGGACGCGGCAAAAAGCGGGCTTGAAAGAATATACAACTGCATAGACAATTTGTCGTTCATCCGTGAAAAAGCCCAAGACGGTGAGGCGGGCGCCGACGTAAAAGAGAAAATGGCGGAATTTAAGAAAAAATTTATCGACGCAATGGAGGACGACTTAAACACGGCGGACGCGATAGCGGCAATATTTGAAATGGTGCGCTTTTCAAACAGCCTTGAAAACCCGACAAAGGGCGATATTGACCTTGCAAAGAATACGATTTTGGAAACCGGCGGTGTGCTCGGGCTTTTGCAAAATACCGACAAGGGAAGCCTTGACGATGAAATAGAAGCGCTTATCAAAGAACGCAACGAGGCAAGAAAAAATAAAAACTGGGCGCTTGCCGATAAAATACGTGACGATTTGAAAGCCCGCGGGATTGCGCTTTTGGACACGCCGGACGGCGTAAAGTGGAAAATTGAGAAATAGAGGGCGGATATGCTTTTTTACAATGAAGAGATAAACCCGAAAAACTACGGACCGCTGGTGCTTGCGTATATCGGCGATACCGTGTATGACCTTTTTGTGCGCACGAGGATTATTGCACGCGGGAACAGGCACGTTACGGATATGCATAAAGAGGCGGTCGGCTATGTAAAGGCGCACGCGCAGGCACTGAGCGCACATGCGCTTGAGAAAGAGCTTACCGAAGAGGAAATGCGCATATACAAGTGGGGCAGAAACGCAAAGAGCAACACCTCGCCGAAAAATGCAGATATAATAGATTACAGAACGGCAACGGGGTTTGAAACCCTTATAGGGTATTTGTATCTTAAGGATGAAACGGACAGGCTTACAAGCTTGCTTGAGCTTGCGTTTGCCGCCGCACAACAAAATTAGGAGTGATGAATATGGATAACAGCACAAAAATCCACGCTTATAAAGCACGTATGCACGCAATAGAGGGGATATACAACGCGGGTGCGGGGCATCCCGGCGGAAGCCTTTCGATATGCGATATACTGTCGGTGCTTTATTTTGAAAAGATGAACATTTCACCGCAGAACCCGAAAGACCCCGACCGTGACAGGTTTGTGCTTTCAAAAGGGCACTGTGCGCCGGCGCTTTACGGAATACTTGCAGAGCGCGGATATTTTCCCGTATCAAAATGCGCGCAGCTTCGCCGCATTGACAGCAATATGCAGGGACACCCGGATATGAAAACAATACCGGGGGTTGATATGTCTACGGGTTCTTTGGGACAGGGAATATCGGCTGCAAACGGTATGGCGCTTGCGGCAAAGCTTGACAACAAGGACTACCGCGTTTATGCAATACTGGGTGACGGTGAGATAGAGGAAGGTCAGGTTTGGGAGGCTGCAATGTTTGCCGCACATTACAAGCTTGATAACCTTACGGCATTTTTGGATAATAACGGACTTCAGATAGACGGAAAAATTGAAGATGTAATGAACTCTTATCCGATTGATGAGAAGTTTAAGGCGTTTAACTGGAACGTTATTACGATAGACGCACATAACTACGACGAAATACGCGCCGCTGTGGAAAGCGCGAAGCAGTGCAAAGGAAAGCCGACCGTAATAATTGCAAAAAGCGTTAAGGGAAAAGGCGTATCATATATGGAAAATCAGGCAAAATGGCACGGCGCGGCACCCAATAAGGAAGAGTACGACATCGCTATGGCAGAGCTTTCGGCAGAGGTTAAGCGTTTAGAAGAAGAAAGCAACTGATTAAGATTTGAAAGGATTGAGTGATTGTGGCAATAGGTGATAAAAAAGCAACGCGCGAAAGCTACGGTATGGCGCTTGCACAGCTTGGCGAAAAGTACGATATTGTTGTTATGGACGCGGATCTTTCCAAATCAACAAAGACAGAAACTTTTAAAAAGAAATTTCCGCAGCGTTTTATAAATACGGGTATTGCGGAGGGAAATATGGTTTCCACCGCAGCGGGTATTGCATCTACAGGTAAAACGGTATTTGTAAGCTCGTTTGCAATGTTTGCCGCGGGGCGCGCGTTTGAGCAGATACGAAACAGCGTGGCATATCCGCGCCTTAATGTAAAAATAGGCGCAACACACGCCGGTATCTCCGTGGGTGAGGACGGCGCAACGCATCAGTGCCTTGAGGACATCGGCATTATGCGCACCATTCCCGGTATGGTTATAATAAACCCTGCCGACCATGTAGAGGCAATGGCGGCGGTTGAGGCGGCAATAAAGCACGACGGTCCCGTATATCTTCGTTTCGGGCGGCTTGCAGTTGAACAGATTTTTGACGAGAACGAGTACAGGTTTGAGCTTGGAAAGGGCGTTACCCTCAAGGACGGAAGCGACGCCGCCATAATTGCAACAGGGCTTATGGTTCCCTATGCGCGTGAAGCGGCAAAGCTTTTGGAAAAGGACGGTATAGACGCGCGCGTGATAAACATCCACACAATAAAGCCGATAGATAAAGAAATAATAGTTAAGGCAGCGCGCGAAACAGGGGCAATTGTAACCGCCGAGGAACATAACATATACGGCGGACTGGGGAGCGCCGTGGCAGAGGTTTTGTGCGAAAACGCACCTGCACCGATGCTTCGTGTGGGGACAAACGACGTGTTCGGAAGAAGCGGAAAACCGTATGACCTTATGCGCGAATACGGACTTTCTGCAGAAAATATAGCAGACAAAGTGAAAAAGGCAATAGCTATGAAAAAATAATTTTCCGAGAGGATATTTTAATGAACGGATTGTTGGATAACCTTAACGATATGCAAAGAGCGGCCGTCGAAAACGTAGACGGACCGCTTTTGGTGCTTGCAGGGGCGGGCAGCGGAAAAACGCGCGTTCTTACATACCGCATTGCATATATGATACAGGAAAAGCATATTTCACCGTGGAACATACTTGCAATAACGTTTACAAACAAAGCGGCAAACGAGATGGCAGCCCGCGTGGAGGAGCTTATAGGACCGATTGCCAGGGATATGTGGGTGCGCACGTTCCATTCGGCGTGCGTGCGTATTCTGCGCAGAGATATAGAGCGCATAGGCTACAGCCGCAACTTTAATATTATTGACGCGGACGACCAAAAAACAATTATAAAGGAATGTATAAAGGAGCTTGACCTTCCCGAAAAGCAGTTTCAGCCCCGCGCCGTACTTGCGGAAATTTCGGCGGCGAAAGACGCCCTTCTTACACCTGTGCAGTACAGAGAAAGCGTTTTGAAGGACTTTCGCCTTTTGCAGACGGCAAAGGTGTACGAGCTGTACCAAAAGAAACTGGAAAGGGCAAACGACCTTGATTTTGACGATTTGATAATGTTGACGGTAAAGTTGTTTAGAGAAGCGCCTGATGTGTGCGAGTATTACCGCGGCAAATTTTCATACATACTGGTGGACGAATATCAGGATACCAATAAAGCACAGAACGAGCTTGTGCTTATGCTTGCGAAAAATCACGGTAATTTGTGCATTGTGGGTGACGATGACCAAAGTATATACAAATTCCGCGGTGCGGATATATCCAATATTCTGGACTTTGAAAAGACCTTCCCGGGCGCAAGCGTTGTACGGCTGGAGCAAAACTACCGTTCAACACAAAATATTCTTGACGCGGCAAACGGCGTTATAGAAAACAACCACGGCAGAAAAGGGAAAAAACTGTGGACAGACAGCGGCAAGGGTGAAAAAATATGCGTATACAAAGCCGAAAGCGATTTTGACGAAGCGGCATTTATTGCAGATAAAATGCAGATGCTTTTTGCAGACGGCTACCGCTACAGCGATATGGCGGTATTGTACAGGGCGAACGCCTCGTCGCGGTGCCTGGAAGAAGTGTTTATGCGCAGGGCGCTGCCGTACAGGGTTTTGGCGGGGCTGCGCTTTTACGACCGCAAGGAAATAAAGGATATGATAGCATACCTAAGGCTTATCAAAAACCCGTCAGACGACGTAAGCTTAAGGCGCATAATAAACGTTCCGCCGCGAAAAATAGGCAAGGTTACGCTTGACAGTATTTTGGTGGCGGCGCAGCGGGAAAATTGCAGTATGCTTCAGGCAATAAAAAATAATATAGATAAGATGGGCAGACCCGTGAGAGAGTTTTTTGAAATGATGGAGGAGCTTATCTCGCTTAAAGACACGCTTACAATAGACGCCGTCGCGCAGGCTGTTTTTGAAAAGACAGGCTACAGCGAATTTTTAAAAAGCGATGAAAAGGGCGACGAGCGCGCAGACAACGTAGGCGAGCTTATAAGCGGTGCGGCAAATTATACGGCTACGGCGCCCGACCCGAATTTTAACGATTATATGGACAATCTGGCACTTGTCAGCGATATTGATAACTATGACGAGGAGATAGACGCGGCTGTGCTTATGACGCTGCACGCGGCAAAGGGGCTGGAATTTCCGATTGTTTTTATATGCGGGTTTGACGAGGGGCTTTTCCCGTCGTCTATGTGCATATACAACCCCGAAGAAATAGAAGAGGAGAGACGGCTTTGCTACGTAGGCATAACGCGTGCGCGGAAGATGCTTTTTATAACAAGCGCATACAGAAGAATGGTATACGGAAAAACGTCGCCGTACAGACCGTCGCGCTTTTTGGATGAAATTCCAAAGGAGCTTACCTCCGTTACGGACAGCCGCGAAAATGCACCGTCATTTTTTGTGGAAATGCCGGGAAAAAATGTATTTTCCGAGTGCTCGCTTTTTTCGAAAAAGCCGCCGGTGCCCAAAAATATCGGGCAAATATTTAAAACGGGTGACTGCGTAATCCACAAAAAGTTCGGCAGGGGAATTATACTTTCGGCAGCGCCCGTCGGAAATGATGTTCATTATGAAATTGCTTTTGAAAACTACGGAACAAAAAATCTGCTTGGGATGTATGCCAAACTTACAAAAGGTGAATAAATATGTATAACGAATTTGCTGCCGTTTACGACAGGCTTATATGCGATGTTGATTATGAAAAATGGGCAGACTATTATTTTAAAATTTTCAGAAGATACGGGCTTGTTCCGCATTTGGGCTTAGACCTCGGCTGCGGAACCGGCAGTATGACAATAAAGCTTTCCGAACGCGGAATCGATATGACGGGCGTTGATATGTCGGAGGATATGCTCTCGATTGCAAACGAAAAATCCGTTGGGAAAAACATTTTATACCTTAATCAGGAAATGTCGGATTTAGAGCTTTACGGCACGGTGGACTTTGTTGTGTCCGGGCTTGACTGCGTAAACTATGTAACGGATAAGAGAAAGCTTTTAAAAACGTTTAAGCTTGTAAATAACTATCTTAATCCCGGCGGAATATTTATTTTTGACATAAACACACGGTATAAGCTGGAAAACATACTGGGTGACAACACCTATGTTTTAGAGGATGACGATGTGTTTTTAACATGGCAGAACGAATTTGACAAAAGAAAGGGTATGTGCGATTTTTATTTGTCGTTCTTTTGCAGGAAGGGCGAATTTTACCAAAGGTTTGACGAGCAGCAAACGCAGCGCGCTTACAGTATTTCCGATATAGAAGAGCTTTTGACAAAATCGGGGATGCGCCTTTTAAGCGTGTACGACGACCTGAGCTTTGAAAAACCGAAGAAAGACAGCAAACGGCTGTTTTTTGTCGCACAGGAGCAGGGAAAAACATTATGATTGCTGTAGTAGGCGGCGGTGCGGCAGGGCTTATGGCTGCCGTGTCCGCAGCGGAAAGCGGCGCGAAAACAGTGCTGATAGAAAAAAACAAAATATTGGGAAAAAAGCTTCGTATAACCGGAAAGGGGCGCTGCAATATAACAAACGCCTGCCCCACGCAGGAGCTTTTTGAAAATATACCGAAAAACCCAAAATTTTTGTACAGTGCAATATATAACTTTACGAATTATGACGTTATAGATTTTTTTGAAAAGCTCGGCGTAAAAACAAAGGTGGAGCGCGGTATGCGCGTTTTTCCCGAGAGCGACAAAGCCGCAGATGTTGTGCGCGCACTGGAAAATGCCGTAAAAAAAAGCGGCGTAAGTGTAATAACGGCAAATGCAGAGGGCATAATAACAAAGAACAATTCGCTTGCCGGTATAAAAACGGATAAAGGCATAATAAAATGCTCGGCTGCGGTAATTGCCACAGGCGGAAAAAGCTATCCTAAAACAGGCTCGGACGGCAGCGGATACGATATAATCCGCCGTGTAGGGCACAGCATTACACCGCTTACGCCGTCCCTTGTACCTATGGAAACGCTTGAAGATACAATGCCTTTGATGGGGCTGTCTTTAAAAAACGTTAAAATATCGGTTTGCAAACAAAGCGGTGAAACGGTTTATACGGATTTCGGGGAAATGCTTTTTACGCATTACGGTCTTACGGGGCCTACGGTGCTTTCGTCAAGCTGCCATATATCGCGCTGCACGGGCGGCGCTGTTATAAAGATTGATTTAAAGCCCGCGCTAAGCGCAAATGAGCTTGACGCACGCATACTTCGCGACTTTAAAAAATATTGCAACAGGAATTTTGAAAATTCGCTTTCGGATTTATTGCCGCAAAAGATGATCGGATACATTGTTTCGCGCAGCGGGATTGACCCGTATAAAAAGGTGAACTGTATAACGCATACGGAAAGGGTAAGGCTTGGCGCCGTTATAAAAAACCTCGAATTTCACGTAAAGCGTTTAAGAAGCATTGACGAGGCAATAATAACCTCCGGCGGAGTAAATGTGCGCGAGATAAATGCGTCAACAATGGAAAGCAAAATTGTTTCAGGCTTGTTTTTTGCAGGGGAAATTATAGATACGGATGCCTATACCGGGGGCTTTAATTTACAGATTGCATTTTCGACGGGTCGCCTTGCCGGAAAAAAGGCGGCAGAAAGGGAAGAATTATGATAATAGCTATTGACGGACCGAGCGGTGCGGGAAAAAGTACGGTGTCGAGGGGCGCTGCACAGGAAATGGGCTTTACGTATATAGACACGGGCGCAATGTACAGGGCGGTTGGACTTAAGGCAACAAGAAGCGGCATTTCCACAACGGATGAAGAAGCCGTTTCAAAAATGATGGAGGATATTAAAATCGATATACGCCATATAGATTCGTGTCAGCATATTTTTCTTGACGGACAGGACGTGTCGGAGCTTATCCGCACACCGGAGATTTCGATTGCGGCAAGCAATGTTTCAAAGATAGCCGCCGTACGCGAAAAAATGGTAGAGCTGCAGCGCGAAATAGGCAAAAGCCGCGATACCGTCATGGACGGGCGCGACATCGGAACAAAGGTTTTCCCGAATGCGGAATACAAGATATTTCTTACGGCGTCTGCAAAAACGCGTGCACGCCGCCGGTATGACGAGCTTATAAAAAAAGGCGAAAACGTAACGTTTGACGATGTTTTGGGAGATATGATTCTGCGCGATGAGAACGACTCTACGCGTGCGCTTTCACCGCTTCGCGCAGCGGATGACGCAAAAATAATCGATACGTCGTCACTTACGCTTAAGCAGTCAATCGATGCGGTGGTAAGCTATGTAAAGGGGGGCAAACAGTGAAACTTTATAATTTTGCCGCAGGTTTTGTACGCGGAATTTTAAAGGTGTTTATGTTTCTTAAGGAAAAAGGAACGGAAAATATCCCGAAAGAGGGGGCATTTCTTCTTTGTGCGAACCACAAAAGCAATTTTGACCCCGTTATGATAGCGGCAACCTGTACAAGAAATCTTACTTTTATGGCGAAAGAGGAGCTTTTTGAAAAACCGATTTTGGGTACGCTTATAAAAAAACTGGGCGCTTTTCCCATAAAGCGCGGCAGGGGAGATGCGGCGGCGGTTATGGCAACGCTTAAAATAATGCGCCGCGGCGGCGCAACGCTTATTTTCCCGGAGGGCACACGCATTAAGGACGGACGGCGCATACAGGTAAGCTCGGGCATAATACGCCTTGCCATACAATCGGGCGTGCCGATTGTTCCCGCCTTTTCGGGCAGGCACTCTGTTACATACGGAAAACCTGTTTTTTACGAAAAATACAATGACGACGTTAAAAATCCCGAGGTTATGCAGCGTCTTGCAGACGAGCTTATGGATACGATATATTCTTTGGGCGGGTGAGAAAATTGGAAAGAAAAATTACGCTTGCGCAAAAAGCGGGGTTTTGCTTTGGGGTAAGCCGCGCGGTAGAGCTGGTGCAGGAAGCTTTAAAAGAAGGCGGTAATATTGCAACGCTGGGACCTATCATACATAATGAGTATGTGGTAAAAAAACTTGAAAAAGAGGGCGTGCGTGTAATCTTTTCGCCAAACGAGGCGAAGAAAAACGAAACCGTAGTTATAAGAAGCCACGGCGTAGAAAAAAGCGTTTTGGATTTTATGGAAAAAAACGCAATTTCATATATCGACGCAACATGCCCGTTTGTAAAAAAAATTCATAACATAGTAATGCGCGAGCATTTGTCGGGCAAACAGATTGTTATTGTAGGCGACCCCGCACACCCGGAGGTTATCGGTATAAACGGGTGGTGTGAAAACAGCGCCGTTGTTTTGCAAACACCAAAGGAGGCGGAAAAGCTCTGCTATAACGGCGAAAAGGGCGTGTGTGTGGTGGCGCAAACCACTTTTCAGCGTGAAATGTGGAAAAAAATTGCGAAAATTATAAAAAACACTTGCCAAAGTGCCATACTTTTTGATACAATATGTAGTGCTACGGATGAGCGGCAAAAATATGCGGCTTCCCTCGCAAAGGAAAGCGACGTATTTATTGTTGTCGGCGGGCGGCACAGCTCAAATACAAAAAAGCTGTATGCCATCGCGTCCAGGCTTTGCAAAAATACTTTTTTGGTACAAAGCGCAAGCGAGCTTCCGAAAAATATAACAAAGCTCGGTCATTCGTTTGGCGTAACCGCCGGCGCATCAACACCGGAGGAGATAATTAAGGAGGTTTTACAAACCATGGTAGAAGAGAAAAACACAAATATTAAAGGAAATGGAGAGCCTACGTTTGCCGAGGCATTTGAAGAATCCCTCGTCACTTTAAATACAGGTGACGTTGTTACAGGCACTGTAATCAGCGTTACCCCCACAGAGGTTTATGTCAACCTTGGCTACAAGGCTGACGGCATTATTCCGGCAGATGAGCTGACGGATGACCCCACAGTTACACCCGCAGATGTTGTTAAGGTCGGCGACGAGGTAGAGGTATTTGTCGTTAGAGTAAACGATGTTGAAGGCTACGTTAAGCTTTCAAAAAAGAAGATTGACGCGATAAAGGGCTGGAAGTCTATCGAAGCTGCTTACGAGTCGGGCGAGATACTTACGGGCCGCATTGTTGAAAACGTTAACCGCGGCGTTATAGCCGTTGCTTTCGGCTGCCGCGTATTTATTCCCGCATCTATGGCAAGCGAAAGATTTATGAGCGATCTTTCTCCCCTTGTAGGAACCGAAGCAAGATTTAAGATTGTGAACATCCGTGAGGACAGACGCGGCAAAAAAGCTATCGGTTCGATAAAGGTTGTTGCAGTGGAAGAGCGCAACGAAAAGGTAGAAAAGTTTATGTCCGAGGTTGAAATCGGAAAGACATATACAGGCGTTGTTAAAACGCTTACGAATTTCGGCGCATTTGTTGATGTGGGCGGTGTAGACGGCCTTATCCATATTTCGCAGCTCAGCTGGAAGCGCATTAAGCACCCGTCAGAGGTTCTTAACGTAGGCGATACGGTACAGGTTACAATTCTTGACGTGGACAAGGAAACAAAGAAGGTATCTCTCGGCTACAAAAAGGCAGAGGATAACCCCTGGGAGATTGCAAAGAGCAAGTTTAATGTAGGCGACGTTGTAAACGTAAAGGTAGTTCGTCTTGTTCCGTTCGGCGCATTTGTAGAGCTTATCGACGGTGTAGACGGTCTTATCCATATTTCGCAGATTGCAGACAAGCACATAGCAAAGCCGGCAGACGAGCTTACCGTGGGTGAGGTTGTTGATGCGAAGATTACAGAGATTGACTGGGACGCAAAGAAGATCGGTCTTTCTATCAGGGTATTGCTTGAAGAGGGCAAGAAGGCTGCAGAGGCTGCTATAGAGGACGCTCCCGCAGATGTTGAAATAACAGAAGAATAATTTATTGCAAAAGAAAAAACACCCCGTATCCGTTTTTAGGATGCGGGGTGTTTTTGTGTGTGAGAGGCGAACCATAGAGATATTCACGCCGCAGGCGCACTCGCAAAAAGGTGGTAGCGACTGTGAGCCGTTGTGAGCGCGTTTACAAGCGAACAGGCGAGCCGAGCGTGCCTTTTTGCGAAAGAGGAGGAACGACGGCGCGTGTGACTGATTTTTCTGTAAGAAAAATCGGAACGAAGCAAAGTCCGTTCCGACGTGGCGGAGAGAAAGGGATTCGAACCCTTGAACGGGATTAACCGTTACACGATTTCCAGTCGTGCGCCTTAGACCAGCTCAGCCATCTCTCCAAGCGGTCACTTGCATATTATACAGCGTTATTTGTGAAAATGCAAGTGTTTTTTTTGAAAAAAATACATTTTATCGTTTATTAAAAAATTTAAGCCAATTTGCTTGACAAAAACATATGAATATGCTATCATATGAATATAAATTCATATGAATGAAGGTGCATATATGGAAAAAGGTAAACACAGCCACGAAACGCTGCTTGAAAATGTGCGCACAAAGCTGCCGACAGAGCTTCTTTTGGAGGAACTTGCAGACCTTTTTAAGGTGTTCGGCGACAGCACACGCATAAAAATTTTGTACGCGCTTTTAAAATCCGAAATGTGCGTGTGCGCCATATCGGAAATGCTGGGCATGCAGCAATCTGCGATATCGCACCAGCTTAAGGTACTTAAAACGAATAAACTTGTTGATTTTAAGCGCGAGGGCAAAACGCGGTACTATCATCTTGCGGATGAGCATGTGCGTTTGATACTTGAGCAAGGGTTTGACCATTTAACGGAGGAGGAATAATTGTGGAACAGGAACATAAACAAGAGCTTAGGGAGCTTGTAATAATTTTTGCCGTATTTATTGCGGTGGTGCTTTTGCCGGTTAAGGGCGTTTTGCGCACGGTTTTGTTTTTGCTGGTATATGCCGCCGCTGCGCGGGAGGTTGTTGCTGGTGCGGTTAAAAATATACTGCACGGTGAATTTATGGATGAAGAGTTTCTAATGAGCATTTCAAGTATAGGCGCTCTTTGCCTGGGCGAATTTCCGGAGGGTATAATGGTAATTGTTTTGTACCGTTTCGGAGAACTGTTTCAGGACATTGCAACATACAGAAGCCATGCGTCTATTGAACAGCTTATGAATATAACGCCGGAGTTTGCACGTGTGCTGCGCAGTGACAACGAGGTGAAAACCGCCCCGGAAAAGGTTAACGTAGGGGAGATTATAAAGGTTCTTCCCGGAGAGCGCATACCGCTTGACGGCGAGATTATACACGGTGAAACAAGCGTAGACACCTCCTCTCTTACGGGAGAAAGTATACCTATGCAAAAAGAACAGGGCGACAGCGTTCTGAGCGGCAGCATAAACCTTACCGGCAGCATAAGCGTGCGGGTAAGAGCCCCGTATGAAGAAAGCACTGTAAGCCGTATACTTTCCATGATAAAATCCTCAGCGGAGAAAAAGTCTAAAACTGAACGTTTTATAACGCGCTTTTCTGCAGTATATACGCCTGTTGTTGTTGCGGCGGCGGTTTTGCTTGCCGTAGTTCCGACGATTATTTCGCCCGCACAGTATGCGCAAAACATCAAGGGTGCGCTTATGTTTTTGGTTGTGTCGTGTCCGTGTGCACTTGTAATATCGGTTCCGCTTACATTTATAGGCGCTATGGGTTGCGCGTCGAAAAAGGGCGTGCTTGTAAAAGGTGCGGTAAGTATTGAAAACCTGGCAAAGGCAGAAACTGTTGCTTTTGACAAAACGGGAACGGTTACGGAAGGAAAATTTTCCGTTGAAAATATTATTCTCGAGGGCGTTTCCGAAGAAGAGCTTTTGGAAAAAGCGGCAATGTGTGAAAAATATTCAAATCATCCGATTGCGCTTTCAATTACGGCAGCGTGCAATAAAGAGCTTAAGGACGATGAAAATGCCGCAGCGAGCGAGCTTTCGGGCAGAGGAATACGCCTTGAAACAGGCGAAAACGTACTTTTGGCGGGAAATGCGCGCCTTATGCGTGAAAATGGGGTTGACTTTAAGGAAATCGATTCCGCAACGGTGGTTTACGTTGCGGAGAACGGAAAATATATCGGAAGCATAACACTGTCTGACAAAGTAAGAACGCAGGCGGCGTCGCTTGTTCCGCAGCTTAAGGCGCTTAAGGTTAAAAAATGCGTTATGCTTACAGGCGACAATGAAAGCGGCGCCAAAAAGATTGCCTCTGTAATAAAGCCCGACAGAGTGCTTTGGGGGCAGCTTCCGCAGGATAAGGTTGCGGCGGTTGAAGCCCTGCTTAAAACAAAGGGGAAATCCACGGTGTGCTATATGGGCGACGGTATAAACGACGCCCCCGTAATAATGCGTGCCGATGTCGGCGTTGCAATGGGCGGTATAGGCAGCGATGCGGCAATAGAAGCTGCGGATGTGGTTCTTACAAATGATAACCCGCTGTCGCTTTGCGAAGCAATAAATATTTCAAAGAAGACAATGCGCACCGTTTTTCAAAACGTCGTCGGAATTTTAGCTATTAAATTTTTGGTAATGATTTTGGGCGCATTTAACCTTGCGGGAATGTGGTTTGCTATATTTGCCGATGTAGGCGTAATGATGATTGCGGTTTTGAATGCACTGGCTATAGGAAAGAAAAAATAATATTATTTTAAAATGCAGAACGCGGCTTTTGCGGATGTATATTCGCAAAGACCGCTTCAGTTTTTCGGCGATCCGGAAGCTATAAAAATTTTTTATATCCCTTTTTTTGCGCTCAAAACAGGTATTATTACAAAGGTTATCAATTTTTGCGGACGTATTTGTGATAGAATACAGGAAACGGTATCGGAAAGGACGGGAAAAGATTTGGACGAGTTTAAAAAATATAAAAATGCCGCCGCTATATTCTTAAGCGGAGAAATAGACCATTGCAGCGCACAGGCATTAAAAGGAAAAATTGATGTTTTTACAGAAAGCTCGGGCAGAAAAAATTTTATTATTGACCTTGGCGGTGTGCAAATGATGGATTCGTCGGGGATAGCGCTTATTATAGGCAGAATGAAAGCCGTGCGCGCACTTGGCGGCGATATAGCATTAAGCGGCGCCGCGGGCGGGGTAAAGCGCGTTATAGAGCTTTCGGGCATTTTACAGACAATAAAAATGTATGCAAGCGCCGCCGAAGCGGCAAAAAGCTTTGAATAACAAAAGGGGTGATTTTATGACGAACCATTTAAAAGCCGAATTTGACGCCCGTGCGGTAAACGAGGGGCTTTCGCGCGTTGTTGTTGCCGGATTTATAATGCCGCTTGACCCAACCGTCGAACAAATGGCGGATGTAAAGACAGCAGTTTCCGAGGCTGTTACAAATGCCATTGTTCACGGCTATGACGGTTGTATGGGCACGGTAACGCTTGAGCTTACGATAAACGAACGGCTGCTCACGGTAAAGGTAAGCGACAGCGGCGTCGGGATAGAGGACATAGAGCGTGCAAAAATGCCGCTTTATACCTCAAAGCCCGAGTGTGACCGCAGCGGTATGGGTTTTACCGTTATGGAAAGCTTTATGGACAGCTTACATATCGTCAGTGAGTGCGGCGAGGGGACAAGCGTTATAATGACAAAGCAATTGTGAGGTATGCTTATGAAACAGGAGGTATACGCACTTATAAAAAGGGCGCAGTCGGGCGACAGCGAAGCATTGGAGCTGCTTACCAAAAACAATACCGGGCTTATATGGAGCATTGTAAGAAAATTCGGCGGAAGAAGCGTTGAAAGCGAAGATTTGTTTCAGATAGGGGCTATCGGGCTTATAAAGGCAATAAATAAATTCGACCCCGGGTTTAACGTAGAATTTTCGACCTATGCCGTACCGATGATAATAGGCGAAATGCGCCGGTTTTTGCGAGATGACGGAATAATAAAGGTAAGCAGAGCACTGAAGGAAACGGCTGCCGCAGCACGTGCCGCACAGGAAAAAATTTCCGCACGATTGGGGCGGGACGCAACCTCGCTTGAAATAGCTGCCGAAACGGGAAAAAGCCCGGAAGAAATAACGCTTGCCTTAGAGGCTGTGCGCCGCCCGGAATCTATCTATAAGTCCGTAAACGGAGATTCCGATGCCCCGATTTTGCTTGTAGACAAGCTGTGCCCGGAGGAGAACGGCGAAGAAAAAATTTTAAGCAATGTAACGCTGCACGAAGAAATAAAAAAACTGCCTCCCAGAGAGAGGCAGATATTGCTGCTGCGGTTTTATAAGGAAAAAACGCAAAGCGAGGTTGCGCGGATTATGGGGCTGAGCCAGGTGCAGATTTCGCGCATTGAAAAGAAAACGCTTACGGGGCTTCGTAAAAATATTTGTTAGCTACGGCCGCGTGTGTAATACCAAACGGTATTGCCGCGCGGTCTTTTGTTCGGAAAAGATTATACGGCGTGTTGTATACGGTTATTGAAACGGCTGCGCCGCAGTCTATGTCAAAAAGCTCGAAAACGGGAGACTTTGAAAAATACATTTTTTCGCGCCGACCTACGGATATTTTGCACACGTCAAACCCGCCGTCAACGGTAAGAACCTTCCCGTGAAGCTCGCTTTCGGGAAGAACAGCGCTGTATGTAAGGCTTCCGTAATATGCAAAAAGCCCGTTTTCAAGCGTGTTTTTCGGGAAAATTTCGTTTTCGCTGCAATCAAAATCACCTACAAGGTACACCGGTTCAAACGATGTATCGGCAAAGGCGGAAAGATACCCCGGCTCACGCTCGGAAAAGCTGCGTGTGTAGCAGCTGTGCTTTTTGTATTCCATAGAAAGCGTGTTTTTCCCGTCTGCAAGCAGAGATGTAATATCGCATCCCGAAAAGCGCAAATCCTTTTCCGATGCCGTAAGCGGCGGCAGCGGTTTTCCGTTAAGCAGAATTACGGCGTCACCGGCGTTTTCAAAATAGGCATAAACCTCGCAGGAGGGCTGTTTGACAAAGAAAGGATATTTAAGCTTTACACTTTCACCTTCCCCGAGGGCGTAAAATTTGTCGTGCAGATTGTCTGTGCTATCATCGCGGTATGCCTTTTTGCCGAAACAGGCGTTTACGTTTTTCAGCGGAAGAATGTTTTTTTCGCGCTCAACGCAGGCAAGGTTTAAATCAAAGCAGTTTTCAAGCCTGTGCGTTTGCAGCCCTCCGGCAAACGGCACCGCACTGTCGCAGAAAAGATTTTCAGAAATAACAAAAACTGCGCTTTCGCCGCTTTCTAAAACTGTATTTACACCGTCAAGGGCATAAAATTCACCGTCGGCACAGTCGGCAATAAACAAATTTTTCGTGCCTTTTATGCTCACATCTGCTTGTGCGGTAACGAAAATAAAGGTATCTTCACCGCTGCGGCGGCGTGTAATTATGCAGCCGCCTTCCAAGAAGTCGTGCTTTTGCGAAAATTTGTCGCAAAGTGTGAAAATATCGTCATATGTATTTGCTTTCGGAAGAAATCTTTTGACGCCTTGTGTGCAAAAAACATTTTCTTCAAGCTTTTTTGCAATCTCAAACGTTTCGGGATTAAAAAACAGTGCGTCCGGAAAAATCAAATTATCATAGGTGCAGCTTCCTATCCGCAGTTTTTTGTCAAAAACTGCGGCATTTTGCAAAAGGTTGTATTCATCCGCAATATGAAAGGCAACTCCCGAGGAAAGAAGCGCATTTACAATAACCGAAAACGCTTTTACGGCGTTTTTTTGCTCCTCCGGATTTTTGCAGTTTATATCGGAGGAGGGGTAGATTAAAAGCGCGTTTGCAATGTCGCAGCTTTCGTTTACAAGCGCCAGAGTGCGGGAAATTCTTTTTGAAATTTCCCCCTGCGCATACGGGGAAAGAGCAATGTTTTGCTCTTCATATTTTCTTCTGTCGGACATTGTAAATGGTACGGACGATATGCAAACCTCGCACGCACCGAGCGCGGCGGCAGCCATTGCCCTGTTATAAAGGGCTGCGCTGCTTTCGTTTGATTTAACAACTATGCGGGCAGTGCATTTTTTTTCAAACTGCGCCGAAACGGAGGTAAGCATTTTAAACTTTAAAACGTCCTTTGCACTTCCGCAAAATTCGGCATACGGTTTATCGCAGGCTATATATGAAAGCTGGCGGCTTATAAATTCCGCTCCGGAAACGCCGGCGCTTAAAAGAAGCGATTTTTCGCGCAGAAAGTTATGGATTTTATCCGTAAAATTTTTGCAGACAAGAGAGTTAAATTCGCTTAAATATATATTTTTTTTCGCATCGCTTTCAAAAACGCCCTCAATACCCGTGTCAAGCGCTTTGAGAGTGCTTTTTGAATACGGCAGAACATCGGGCAGCGAAACGTTTGTGCAAAAGCCGCATATTTCGTGACCTGTAAAGCGGGCACAAAAGCGCATATATTTAGCATATGTGCTTTCCAGAAAGCAATCTGTAACAAAAGGGTCCGTAATATCTGCGTACAGCCTTTCCGCGGAGGAATAGGCTGCTTTTGCATCCCGGAGAAAAACGCATTTTTCTCCATCCTCAAAGATTATCCCGCCGTCGGAGGGTGCATCGCTTTTTTTTGCGCAGACAGCCTCTTTTAACCGATAGTCAAAAACGCTTGTTATTTCGCCCCCGCCGACGCCGCTTGATGTTCCCTTTTCGTCGCATATCCACAGTTCTATGCCGTAACGGGCGCTTCTGCGCGCGGCTGTGCGCACAAGCTCGAAAAATTCGTCGGACAAATATTTTACGAAAAGCCCTTTGGACGCGCGTATGTAAACGCGAGATATTCCCATTTTTGAAAAAGACAAAAGAGCGCTGTCAATCTCCTGCGGGGTGGGGCGTGCGCACCAGTCCCACATAACAGAGGGTAAAAAGGCGCTGCCGCTGTCGGAAAATTTTCTTAAATCCATATTATATGTGCCTCGCTTTATAACTTATTACTTCTTAGTATATATAATTATAAAAAAAAGGTCAATAAAAACTTGTTAATAAAAGCAGATAATGCTATAATGTTAGTAAAAATATATTGGGAGAAAGTGTATGAAAATGTCGCCGAAAAAATTTTATGCGCAGATTTACGCCGTAATAGGAAAGCACACGCCGATAGATGCCGATTGCGGAAAGCTTTGTAATTGCGCATGCTGTGCCGTGAAGGATGAAATAACAGGGATGTATCTTTTCCCGTGTGAAAACAAAATGTATGAAAAAATGCCCGCATGGGGCAAAATTTACGATACTGACTTTACATACGGAAATAACAAATATGCAGACCTTTTTACATGCACAGGCAGCTGTGAAAGAAAGCGGCGCCCGCTTTCATGCAGGATTTTCCCGCTTACACCTTATATTGGCAGAGACGGAAAGCTTGAAATTATTATTGACCCGCGCGGAAAAGGGATTTGCCCGATAGCGTCGGCAATAAAAAAAGAGGAGCTTTCGCCCGCCTTTGTAAAAAGCGTTGAACGCGCTATGAAAATTTGCGCGGCTGTGCGCCCCGTGCGCGAATTTATATATGCGCTTTCACGCAGCATTGACGAAATGCTGTAAAAAATCTCCTTTATATTCTGCGCTTAAGGAGAGCGTATTTATTTTAATTTTATTTTGCCGATGCGCAGCGGCGGAACGGAGTTTTTTATGCGGTATTGCTTTGCGGTAATCGATTTGGGGTCAAATTCGGTGCGGATGACAATTAACGGGATAAATGAAAACGGAGAGTGGTGCGTGATAGAAAAGCTGCGCGAAACCGTGCGCCTGGGCGAGGGTATGAGCCGCGACAACTTTTTAAAGGAAGAGTCTATGGAACGGGTTATAAAAGCGCTGAAGGGCTTTTGCGAAGCCGCAAGAAAGTACAAGTGTGTATCGATTGCGGCAGTTGCAACGGCGGCTGTGCGCCGTGCCGCAAACGGAAAGCTTTTTACAGACAGAATAAAAAAAGCAACGGGAATATGCTTTGAGGTGATAAGCGGCGAAGAAGAGGCATATTACAGCTACATTGCCGTAAAGGAGACCGTCGGCATTACAAACGGCGTTATTTTTGATACCGGCGGCGGAAGCACGGAAATTTCGCTTGTAAGAGGCGGCGAGCTTAAAAAAAGAATTTCTCTGCCTCTCGGTGCGGTAATTCTTACGGAGAGAATGGCACACTCGCGCCCGATGCAAATGTACCGCTACGCGATGTCTTACATAGGCGCGATAGAATGGCTTGACGAGTGCGAGGGGCTGCCACTCTACGGCATAGGCGGCAGTGCGCGCGCGCTTGCAATGCTTCATAAAAAAGAGAGGTTTTCACTAACCGAAAACGACGGAATAAGGGTGCCTTGCTCCTCCTTTGCGCGCATTTACAGAAAGGTGTTTTCCACCCCGCCGGAAAAAAGGCGCGAGATAAAGGGTATGGATACATCGCGTGCAGACATTATCCTTGCGGGGCTTACACCGGCAAAGGTGCTTACGGATATGATATGCAGCGGCGAAATTATCGTCTGCGCGGCAGGCGTAAAGGAGGGCGTATTCTTCCGTCTGAAGAATGAAATTGAAGAAAGGCACGGTGACAAATAAAAATGGGCTTTAACATAGTTCTTGTAGAACCCGAAATCCCGCAAAATACCGGAAACATTGTAAGAACCTGTGCGGCAACGGGAACAAGGCTTCATATAATAAAGCCGACGGGCTTTAGCATAGACGATAAAAAGCTTAAGCGCGCGGGACTTGATTACTGGCATTTTATGGACATAAAATACTATGAAAATATAGATGAATTTTTTGAGAAAACAGCGGGCGGAAGGTATTTTTACCTAAGCTCGAAGGCGGCTAAAAGCTATACGGACGAAAGCTACCGCGACGGCGATTATTTCCTTTTCGGAAAGGAAACACGCGGGCTTGACGAAAATCTGCTTTTAAAAAACCCCGAAAGGGGCGTAAGGATTCCGATGATAAGCAGCGCAAGGTGCTTAAACCTGTCAAACTCGGCGGCGATTGTTGTGTACGAGGCGCTTCGGCAGCAGAATTTTAAGGGGCTTTGCAAGGAATCGGACTATCTTTACGGAATAATTGACTGATAAAAAAATATTGAAACGCATTAAAAAATATGATACAATTATCCTATTATACTGAAAAGGGTGTTATAAATGACGCAAAAGCAATGGGTGTTTCTTGATGAGAATATAGACGAGGCACAAGCGCAGGCATATTCCGAGCTGTTCGGGATACCCCTCATTGTTTCACGCGTGCTTTTAAACCGCGGCTATACAAATGCTGCCGACGCGAAAAAGTTTTTGGATAAATATTCCGACGATTTTTACCCGCCGCACCTGTTGTGCGATATGGACAAGGCGGTGGAAAGAATTAACGCCGCAATTAAAAACGGAGAGTATGTGGTTGTTTACGGCGACTATGACGTTGACGGGATAACCTCTACCGCGCTTGTCGTAAATTATTTGAGAAGCTGCGGCGTAAGGACGGACTATTACATTCCCGACAGGAAAGACGAGGGATACGGGATAAATGCCGCAGCGGTAAAAAAAATAGCCGACAGCGGCGCGATGCTTATGATAAGCGTTGACACGGGAATAACAGCCTTTGAAGAAACGCGCTATGCAAAAGAGCTTGGCGTGGATGTAATTATTACAGACCACCACGAATGTAAGGAAACACTGCCCGAGGCAGTTGCGGTGATAAACCCGAAGCGCAGCGATTGCAGCTATCCTTTTAAGGACCTTGCGGGGGTGGGCGTTGCCTTTAAGCTTGTGTGCGCCGCAAGCGGCAAAACGGAACGCGAAATACTTGAGCGCTATGCCGACGTGGTGGCGCTGGGCACAATTGCCGACGTTGTAAATTTGTGCGATGAAAACCGCCTTATAGCAGCCCGCGGGATAGAGAAGCTGTCGAAAAATCCGAATACGGGTCTTGCGGCGATAATTGCAACGCTTGGGCTTAAGCAAAAGTGGAACAACTGCGCCGTTGTAAGCTATTCGATAGCGCCGCGGTTAAATGCTGCGGGCAGAATGTCAAACGCGATGATTGCGGTTGACCTTTTGCTTACCGACGACCCGCGCGAGGCGGAGGATTTGGCGGTAAAGCTTGATATGGAGAATAAAAACCGTCAGAGGCAGGAAAAAATAATATTTGACGAAGCGGTAGATATAATAAACAAATGCGATATATCCGACAAAAATGTGCTTGTACTTGCAAAAAGGAACTGGCACCATGGTATAATAGGCGTAGTGGCTTCGAGAATATGTGAAAAATACAACAAAACGTGTATCTTAATATCAATTGAGGATGAATGGTGCAAAAGCTCCGGCAGAAGCGTGGACGGGCTGAATTTGTTTGACGCGCTCAGCGCCTGTTCCGATATACTGGAAAAATTCGGCGGACACGCGTATGCCGCAGGCTTTTCCATAAAGGAGGAATACATAGGCGAGCTTGACAGAAGGCTTAACGAGTTTGCGCGGGAAAAAATGTCTGTAAAGGAACCCGACCGGCTGTTTATAGATACGCGCATAACGGTTGACGATATAACGGCTGCGACAATACGAAAAACCGAATGCCTTGCCCCGTACGGTGCGGGAAACAAAGTGCCGATTTTTGCCATCATGGGTGTGAGTGTTGCAGATGTAAGAACACTTTCCGAGGGAAAGCACTGCCGCATACTTGCCGAAAGCGAGGGCAGAATTATAGAAGCCATAGCTTTCGGTGCGGGAAAGCTTGCCGATGAATATTACCCGGGTGATATTGTTGACATTGCGGGCGAGCTTAACATAAATTTGTATAACGGGCAGGTCAGGCTGCAAATTATTTTAAGCGGAATAAGAATGTCTTTTAAAAAACTGCACGACATTTTACCCGACAGGCAGGATTTTTCCGATATTTACAGATTTGTGCGCGACAGAAAAAGCGTTACGGACGAGATAAGCGGCGTGTGCAAAACGCTTACAGGCGTGTTTGGGCGGCGTTTTATGCGTGAAAAGGTTATAAATGTGTTAAAGGTTTTTGAAGATTTGGGCATTTTTTCTTACAGCAAATTGGGCGATGTTCTGAAAATAAATCTTCTTGAAACGGAAAAGGGGAAAAAGGTGTCGATAGACAAAAGCGGGGTATACCAAAAAATAAAGGAAGAGGCTTTAAAAATTTGCGACTGATCTGACAGAAAGGACGGCAGCTCTATGGATGACACTTTCAAGGCGTTAATGGAAAAAATACGAAAATACAATAAAAATGCAGACGCCGACGAGGCGCGGATTTACGAAGCGTATATCGAATGCCGCGAGCAGCACAAGGACCAGTATCGCCATTCGGGGGAGCCGTACTATGTTCACCCGTATGAGGTTGCATGTATTTTGGCGGATATAGAGCTTGACACAGATACAATTATAGCGGGGCTTCTGCACGATACAATAGAAGATACACCCCTTTGCTATGACCAGATAAAGCAAAAATTCGGGGAACAGGTCGCGCTTTTGGTGGAGGGTGTGACAAAGCTTAACAAAATTAAGTGCATTTCTAAGGAAGAAGCACACATAGAAAATTTAAGGAAGATGTTTTTTGCTATGGCAAAGGACATCCGTGTTGTTTTAATAAAGCTTGCCGACAGACTGCACAATATGCGCACGCTTAAATATATGCGCCCGGACAAGCAGCTTGAAAAGGCAAAGGAAACGCTTGACGTATATGCGCCGCTTGCGCACAGGTTAGGTATTTCAAAAATTAAAATCGAGCTTGAGGATTTGGCACTTAAATATCTTGACAGCGTTGCATATTACGACATAGTGGAGGGGCTTAAGCGCAAGCAGTCGGAAAGGGACGCTTACGTGCAAAACGTGCGGAGCGTTATAGAGGACAAAATGGAGGCTATGGGCATAAAATGCCATATTTCCGCACGTGCAAAGCATATATACAGCATATTTCGTAAAATGTACACGCAAAACAAAACCTTAGACGAAATATACGACCTTTTCGCCGTGCGTATAATTGTAGATACCGTGGCAGAATGTTACGCCGTGCTCGGCATTGTGCACGAGGAATATAAACCTATGCCGGGGCGGTTTAAGGATTATATAGCTATGCCGAA
Organism: uncultured Clostridia bacterium; assembly: GCA_934476455.1. Taxonomy (GTDB): domain Bacteria; phylum Bacillota; class Clostridia; order UMGS1883; family UMGS1883; genus UMGS1883. The sequence continues at coordinate 27,031 of CAKSNY010000003.1, forward strand.
GCCCAATATGTATCAGTCGCTGCACACAACGGTAATAGGACCGGACGGCGAGCCATTCGAGATACAAATACGCACATGGGAAATGCACCGTGTGGCAGAGCGCGGTGTTGCGGCGCACTGGAAGTACAAAGAGGGAAAAAGCGCCGATTCCAAAAATCTGGAATGGGTAAACCAGCTGCTTGAAATACAAAGCGAAGCGGTAGACCCTGAGGATTTTATGCGCACACTTAAAATAGATATGTTTGCCGACGAGGTTTTTGTGTTTACCCCGAGGGGTGATGTTATAAGCCTTCCGGCAGGCGCTACACCGATTGACTTTGCTTTTTATATACATTCGGCGGTCGGTTATAAAATGACGGGCGCAAAGGTTAATTCAAAAATAGTACCGCTTGAATACAAGCTGCAAAACGGCGATATTGTTGAAATTATTACCTCCGGCGCAAACAAAGGCCCCAGTATGGACTGGCTGAAAATTGTAAAAACCAGCACTGCGCGAAATAAAATAAACGCGTGGTTTAAGAAAATGAACCGTGAGGTTAATATAGAGCGCGGGAAAACGGCGGTTGACCATGAGCTTAAACGCCTCGGCGTGGCACAGGCAAAGCTTTTTAAAAGCGAATATCTTGACGATATGCTTCGCCGCTACGGTTTTGCAAATATAGACGAAATGTATGCCGCAATAGGGTTCGGCGGAATTACCGCGTCTAAAATTGTGGCAAGGCTTAACGACAGCTACCAAAACGATGCGAGAGAGCATCCGCCGACGGAAAATACCGTGCAGCAGCACTCTGCGCGCAAAAGCTCGGACGGTACCGGGCTTGAGGTTTTGGGCGTTGACAACTGCCTTGTAAGGCTTTCGCGGTGCTGCAACCCCGTGCCGGGAGACGATATTATAGGGTTTATAACGCGCGGACGCGGCGTAAGCGTTCATCGGCGCGACTGCCCGAATATTGCCCCCGAAAACCTTACGGACGAAATGCGCAACAGAATGATAGAGTGTAACTGGCTTGACACCGTTTCAAGCGAATTTAATGCGGAGCTTACGATGGAATGTATAAACCGCAGCGGCATACTTGCAGACGTTATAGGGGAGGTTGCGGAAAACAAGATAAACCTTATAGCCGCAAATGCGCGCCCCGTAAAGGACAAGACGGCGCTTATATCCATTACCGTGCAGGTAGACTGTAAGCCGCAGATAGATAACCTTATTAAAAAACTGCACAGGATACCGGGTGTGTACGAAATAAAGCGCTCCGTGCAATAAAAAGGAAGATGCAAAGTGGAAATACAACATATGCTGTCAGGCCCGCTTGACGTGAACTGCTATATCGTGACCTCCGACGGGGAGACAATGGTTATAGACCCCGGCGGGGAGCCTGAAAAAATATATGAAATAATTAAAGAGAAAAAGCTTAATCTTAAAAGAATTGTGCTTACGCACGGGCATTTTGACCATATCGGCGGCGCAGACAAGCTGCGCCTGATGAGCGGCGCGCGTATTTACATCCACAAAGAGGACGCGCCGATGCTTTCGGACGACACAAAAAACCTCAGCTTTCTTACGGGCGAGCCGCCGAAGCATTTTTCACCCGACGCCTTTTTGGAGGAGGGCGATTGCTTTAATATAGGCAGCGCAAAATTTACCGTTTATCATACGCCGGGGCACAGCGGCGGCGGAATTTGCCTTTATGCGGAAAATGTGCTTTTTACGGGGGATTTGATATTCCGCGGCTCGATAGGTCGGTTTGATTACGGCGATTTCCGCACGGAACGCGCCTCCGTAAACAGAATGATGCACCTTTTTAAAGACGATGTAAAAATACTTCCCGGACACGGGGAGGAAACAACCGTAGGCTATGAAAAAATGTACAACCCGTACGTTTCACGCCTTGATTGCTGAGCTGAAAGGGTTTGAAGCTATGGAGATAATTGCAAAGGGACATTCTTTTGAGGATGCTGTCCGGCAGGTATTGCAGCTGTTTTTTGACATAAATTCCGGCGGCTGTGTGCTTTCCGAAAAAAGAGCGGACGAGTTTTATGTAAAAATACAGCTATGCGAAAAATGCGCGGAGGAACGGCGCAGCATACCCCAAAATTCCGATAAACGCACGCTTACGGACGAGCTGAAAAAGTGCGTGTATACGGCGGCAAAGAAAATATCGCCCGTGGATACGCCGTGGGGAATATCGACAGGTATACGCCCCTCAAAAACAGTGCGAATGATGCTTGAGGGCGGCGCCTCCGAACAGGAAGCCGAAGCTTTTATGAAAAATGAAATGTGGGTTTCGCCCGAAAAGGCGCACCTTGCGGCAGAGGTTGCCCAAAACGAAAGAAAGATACTTTCAAGGCGCCTTAAAAACGGCGTAAGCCTGTACATAGGTATTCCGTTTTGCCCGACAAGGTGCGCGTACTGTTCTTTTATATCGCAGGCGACAAAGCACAACGAAAAATTTATAGAGCCGTACGTTGCGGCATTAAAAAAAGAAATTTTAACGGGCGCGCAGCTGTGTGCGGAATACGGCTTTTTACCCGAAACGGTATATTTCGGCGGCGGCACGCCGACGGCAATACCGGCATTTCTTTTAAAAGAGCTTATACAAACGGTTAAAGAAAGCTTTGATATGTCAAACGTGAAAGAATTTTGCGTGGAAGCAGGCCGCCCCGATACATTTTCCGACGAGATGCTGCATATGCTAAAGGAAAGCGGTGTAAACAGGATAAGCATAAATCCGCAGACGATGAATCAAAAAACGCTTGAGCTTATAGGCCGCCGCCATACCGTGGAGCAAACAATTGCGGCTTTTGAAATGGCGGGGAAATATAATTTCAGCATAAATGCCGACCTTATAGCGGGGCTGCCCGATGAAAGCCCGGAGGATTTTAAAAACAGCCTTGAAAAGGTTAATGCGCTTTTGCCGCAGGCAATAACCGTTCACACAATGTATTTAAAGCGCGCGGCGCGCCTTATAGGCGAGTTTGAAAAGTACCGGTTTGTAACGGGCGTAAACGATATGATGCGCTTTGCGGCGGAGAAAATGCGGCAAAGCGGTTTTTTGCCGTATTATATGTATAAACAAAGAAATACATTGGGAAACCTTGAAAACGTGGGCTTTTGCCTGCCGGGACATGAGGGGATATACAATGTGTATATTATGGAGGAAGTACAGACGGTGCTTGCTTTCGGTGCGGGTGCGTCCACAAAATTGGTAAAGGGCGACAGAATAGAGCGCGTTTTCAATCCGAAGGAAGCCGCAGATTACACAAACAGAATAGACGAGATAACGGAAAGAAAAATTAAAGGCCTTGAATTTTTGAAAATGGAGGGATAGCTCTGTGCAAATTACTCTCGACAAAAAGAAAATGCAAATAGACAAAGGAACAACCGCAGACGAGCTTTTGAAAAAGCTTGACGCGTATAAGGATGTGCTTTGCTATAAGGTAAATAACGAGCATGTCGGAAGAAGTTATGTGTTTCGGGAAAACGATGAGGTAACCTCGCTCACAATAAAAACGGACGAAGGGTATCTTATTTACAAGGAAACGCTTATATTGGTGCTGCTTTCCGCAGCAGATGCGATTTTTGACTGTGCGCCGGTTATTGTAAGGCAGTCGGTGAATAAGTCTACGTATTTTGAACTGGCGGGAAACCCCGTTAAGGAGGAATATGCCGCAGCCATAAAAGAAAAAATGAAGGAAATTATAGCGCGCGACGAGCCGCCCGTGCAGTTTGAAACAGACATAGACACTGCCGCAAAGCTTTTTAAGCAAAGCGGCGCCGCAGAGCGTGCGCAGATGCTTTACAGCCTGCCCGTAGAGCGCATAAAGCTGTGCAAGGCGGGCGAGCGTTACCATATAACCTATCAGGATATTGCCTACAGCATATCCTCTGTTGAAAATTTTGATATAACGACATATGAAAAAGGGTATCTTCTGCGCTACCCCACAAATTATTCCGACGGTAAAATACCCAACATTCCGGGAGGGGTGAAAATTCATAACGCAATACGCGACTACCGCGACTGGATAGAAACCATCGGCGTAAAAGACATTTTTTCGCTTAACGATATTATAAAAAGCGGGCGCGGAAGCGAGCTTGTAAATCTTTCCGAAGGGCTGCACGAAAAGCGCATAAGTATGATGGCGGATTGCATAAGCAGCCGCCCCAAAATAAAGATTGTGCTTATTGCGGGACCTTCCTCTTCCGGGAAAACAACGTTTGCAAACAGGCTTAAGCTGCACCTTAGGATAAACCACTTGTCGCCGGTTGTGATTTCGCTGGACGATTACTATGTGGATAACGAACGTATGCCCAGAAACCAAAAGGGCGAAACCGATTTTGAAATGGTGGAAGCTATAGATTACGAGCTTTTTAACAAGCACCTTGCGCTTCTTGCCGCAGGGGAGGCGGTGCAGCTTCCCAAATATGACTTTAAGAAGAAAAAGCGCGTTGAAGGTCCTGTTATGCAGCTTTCCGACGGGCAGATAATAATTGCCGAGGGAATACACGCGTTAAACGAGCTTTTGACAAGCCGTGTTAACAAAAAAAACAAGTACAAAATATACCTTAGCGCACTCACCAGCCTTTGCCTTGATGAATATAACGTATTTTCACCGACCGATAACAGGCTTTTAAGGCGCATTGTGCGCGACGCGGCGTACAGGGCGTCCGATGCGGAGGAAACGCTTTCGCTTTGGAAAAACGTCAGAAAAGGAGAGCTTAAGTATATATTTCCGTTTGAAAGTGAGGCGGACGAGGTGTTTAATTCCTCACTTGTTTACGAGCTTTCTGTTTTAAGAGAGCCGGCAATGCGCCTTTTAAAAGAAGTAGGGAAGGACAGCCCGCACTACAGCCGGGCAAAGCGCCTTACGGAGCTTTTGTCGTATTTTTATCCGATGGAGTCCTCCTTTATTCCGCCGACGTCGATTATGCGTGAATTTATAGGCGGCAGCACGATACTTTAAAAAAGCAGAGAGGTCAATCCCTTTATTTTGTAAATAAAGGGATTGACCTTTTTATTAAGTATGCTATAATAGAAATACAGATATTTAAAATGGAAGAGGATGTGCGAATATGGCTTTTATTAACGACGATTTTATGCTTAAAAACAAAACAGCAAAAAGGCTGTTTTTTGACTTTGCAAAGGATATGCCGATTATAGATTATCACTGCCATTTGCAGCCGCAGATGATTGCGGAAAACAAAAAATTTAAAAATGCGTTCGACCTGTTTTTGGGCGGCGACCACTACAAATGGCGCCAGATGCGTTCAAACGGTGTTCCGGAGGAAATGATTACGGGCGAGGGCGACGAATACGAAAAGTTTAAGGAATTTGCAAAAACAATGCCTTACCTTATCGGAAACCCGCTTTTCCATTGGACGCACCTTGAGCTTAAGAGGTATTTTGATATTGACGATATTTTGTCCGAGGAAACCTGCAAAAGCATTTGGGACAGGGTTAATGCATGCCTTGAGAAGGACGAATTTCGCCCCAAGCAGCTTATAGAGCGTTCAAACGTAAGCGTTGTATGCACAACGGACGACCCCGCAGACACGCTTGAATATCACCGTGCGTTAAAGGATTTTAAGACAAAGATTTATCCCGCTTTCCGTCCCGATAAAGCGGTTGAAATCGCAAAGGAAACATTTATTCCTTACATAGAGAAAACAGGTGTTAAAAGCTATGACGAGCTTTTAAAATGGATTACCGAAAGAATAGAATTTTTCCACGAACACGGATGCCGCTTAAGCGACCATGCGCTTGAATATGTACCGTTTGCGCTCGGCGACGCAGCAAAGGTTTTTGAAAAAAGGCTTAACGGCGGCACGGTTACGCGTGAAGAGGAAAATGTGTTTAAAACAGCCGTTTTAAAGCACTGCGCAAAGGAATATACACGCCTGGGCTGGGCTATGCAGCTTCATATCGGCGCGCTTCGCAATAATAACAGCAAAATGTATAAAAAGCTCGGAGCAGACACCGGTTTTGACTCTTTAAACGACCTTTGCATTGCGGAGGATTTGTCAAAATTTATGGATTGCCTTGAGGTGGACGACTGCCTGCCCAAAACAATACTTTATACGCTTAATCCGAAGGATAACTACGTTTTGGGAACAATGCTCGGCAATTTCCAGAAGGCACCGTTTAAAAGCAAGATACAGTTCGGCAGCGGCTGGTGGTTTAACGACCAGCGCGACGGTATGGAATCGCAGATGTGCGCGCTTGCAAACCTAGGTATGCTTTCAAGGTTTGTGGGAATGCTCACAGACAGCCGAAGCTTTGTATCGTACCCCAGACACGAGTATTTCAGACGTATATTCTGTAATCTTATCGGAAAATGGGTGGAAGAGGGCGAATACCCCTGCGATATGAAATATCTTGAAGAAATAGTAAAGGGCGTTTGCTACAACAACGCCAAAGAATACTTTGGATTTTAATAATACGGGAGAGGGTTTTTATGCAGTTTAATATATCCGACAGAATGAAAGAGCTGCGCGGCTCGGCAATAAGGGAAATGTTTAAGGCAATGTCAGATCCGCAGATGATATCGCTTGCCGGCGGCAACCCTGCGGCAGAGCTTTTCCCGAAAGACGAGATGGCGCGCATTGCAAAAGACATTTTGGAAAACAACCCCGTTGCCGCACTGCAATACGGCATATCGGAGGGAAACGTTCAGCTTAGGGAAAAGATAACCGAAATAATAAAAGAGCGCGAAAACATAAACTGTAATCTTGACGAAATAACCATAGTTTCGGGCGGGCAGCAGGCAATAGAAATATGCGCAAAACTGTTTTTAAACGAGGGCGACTGCGTAATAGCGGAAGAGCCGTCCTTCGTGGGTGCGCTTAATGCGTTCCGTTCTTACGGCGCCGTAATAAAAGGCGTTAAAGTAGATGACGACGGAATGGATACAGACGCGCTTGAGAAAGCTATAGCCGAGAATAAAAACGTAAAGCTTATTTATACGATACCGAATTTCCAGAATCCCTCCGGCATAACAATGAGCATAGAAAAAAGGAAGCGTCTTTTGGATATTGCCGTTAAAAACAACATTTTCGTTATTGAGGACAACCCCTACGGCGAGCTTACGTTTACGGGGGAGAAGCTTCCTACGATAAAGTCTATGGATACAGAGGGCGCTGTTTTGTACTGCGGCTCGTTTTCAAAAATACTTGCGCCGGGGCTTCGGCTCGGATTTTTAATTGCGGCAAAAAATGTTACGGAAAAGATTGTTTTGGGAAAGCAGGTTTCGGATGTTCACACCTCGCTTTTGCCGCAGCTTATAGCGCTTGAATATCTTAAAAAATACGACATCGGAGAGCATATTGAAAAGCTGCGCGCACTCTATAAGAAAAAGTGCGGCGTAATGCTTGACGCTATAGAAAAGTATCTTCCCGAAGAGGTAAAGCATACAACGCCCGAGGGCGGGCTTTTCGTATGGTGCAGTATGGAAGGAATAGACGCGCTTAAGATTAAAGACGAATGTATGAAAAAGAAAGTGCTTATAGTTCCGGGTAACAGCTTTGCGGCAGACCAAAGCAAGGTAAGCTGCGGGTTCAGGCTGAATTTTTCCTCCACGCCGGATGATATTATGGTTGAGGGCATAAAGCGCCTGGGTGAAGCACTGAAAAAATAATTTTCCGATAGGGGGATGTTTAATGCGCGGGCGCTTTATAGTTTTTGAAGGGATAGACGGTGCCGGTAAAAGCACACAGATGCTTCTTTTAAAAGAGCACCTGGAAAAGGAAGGCAGAAAAGTAAAAATAACGGCAGAGCCTACACAATCGGTAACGGGCGGCGCGCTTAGGGACGCGCTTTCAGGTAATTTTAAAAGAACGCAGACAGAGCTTGCTGCAATGTTTCTTTCGGACAGGGTGTTTCATAACAACGACCCGTACGCGGGAATTGTGCAGGCACTTGAAAAAGGGTACGACGTTTTGTGCGACAGATACTATTATTCATCGTTTGCGTATCAGGGGCTTGACACGTCGCTTAAATGGGTTATGGATATGAATCTTAACTGCCCCGATATAACGCGCCCGGACCTATGTATATTTCTTGATTTGGACGCGGAAAAATCGCGCAGGCGTATAGAAAAATCGCGTACGGAAACGGAAATTTTTGAAAATAGCGAAACGCTCGGAAAAATAAGAAACAAATTCTTTGAAATATTTGATATTCTTAAGGACGAAAATATTGCCGTGGTGGATGCAAGCGGTACGGTTTCGGACATTGCGGAGAAAATCTATCAAAGGGTTTCGCTTTTAAAAAGGGAAGATTAAGTTGACGAAGATAATAAAAATAAATCCTGACAATATTGATACAGATTTAATTAAAGAGGCTGCCGCCGTTATAAAACGCGGCGGTCTTGTGGCTTTTCCGACAGAAACGGTTTACGGACTCGGCGCAGACACTTTTAACGAAAACGCCGTAAAAGAAATATTTGCGGCAAAGGGGCGCCCTATGGATAACCCCCTTATTTCACACATAGCCCGTTTTGACGAGGTGGAGCGTTTCGCGCGTGAAATTCCGCAAAGCGCCGTAAAGCTTGCAGAGCATTTCTGGGGCGGTCCGCTTACAATGATATTTAAAAAGCGCCGCGGTATTCCCGACAGCGTAACAGCCGGGCTTGATACCGTTGCCGTAAGACTTCCGAGCCACAGCATAGCAAACGCTCTTATAAAATATTCCGGCACACCGATTGCCGCGCCAAGCGCAAATTTAAGCGGAAAACCAAGCCCCACCACCGCACGCCATACAATACAGGACCTTGACGGCAGGGTGGATATGATTATTGACGGCGGGGAGGCTTTTATAGGCATAGAATCCACGGTTATTGATTTAAGCACCCCCGTTCCCACTGTATTAAGGCCGGGCGCAATATCGCCGGAGGATATGAAAAGCATTATAGGCGATGTATATTACGGAAAAAACACGGCAGACGCGCCCAAGTGCCCCGGTATGAAGTATAAGCATTACAGCCCCGACGCGGAGGTTTTTGTAATGAATAACATAGAAAATGCCGACGATGTGTGCACAAAAGATGCATGCGTAATAGTAAAAAATGCAAAAAATTACAGCTTTAAAAACTGTAAATGCGTGTTTGACGCAGGCAGCGACGACCACCAGTATGCGGCACGGCTGTTTTACCTTTTGCGCCGAGCCGATGAAGATGGCTTAAAATACGTATATGCGCAGATGCCGGGCGATGACGGCATTGGGGTTGCGCTTAAAAACAGGCTTTTAAAAGCCGCAGCGGGGAGGGTGCTGTAAATGGAATATAAAAACGATGTGCTTTTTGTGTGTACGGGCAATACCTGCCGCAGCCCGATGGCGCAGGCTATATATAAGGCATATTTTCCCGAGGAAACCGTATTAAGCGCCGGTATGATGACCGGCGGAAGTCCCGTAAGCGAAAACGCCGTAAAGGCTGCGGCAAAATACGGCGCAGATATTGCGGGTTATTTTTCAAGGCGCATTACCGTAAAGGATATTGACGACAGCGCCCTTACCCTTACAATGACAAATGCGCAGCGAAATCAGCTTTTGGACGTATTGGGTAAGGAATATGAAAATAAAATACAAACCCTTGCCGAATTTGCGGGAGAAAACGCCGACATACCCGACCCGTTCGGCGGCGATGAGAAAACGTATATTAAAACGGCAGACGCTATATACGGCTATATAATGAAAGGGAAAAAGCGTGTGTATGCGCGCCGGGTTGCCGCTTTGGAAAAAGATATTTTCCCGGACCCGCAAAGTGCCGACACTGTTTTGTACGAGATGGAAAGGGACAATGTGTGCCTTGCGTTAAACGGAAAAAATGTGTTTTCCTACTGTGTGTTTATGACAGCCGCAGACGAGGGCGAGGTGCTTAGAATTGCAGTGGAAAAGCACAGTCGCAGAAACGGCGTGGGCGAAAAAATACTGTCGGACGCGATAGAAAAAATGCGCGCGCGCGGGGTAAAAAAAATATACCTTGAGGTGCGCGAGAGCAATATACCCGCTATAAGGCTTTATGAAAAGACAGGCTTTGTAAAAAGCGGTATGCGCAAGGCTTATTACAGCGATAACGGAGAAAATGCGCTTTTATATACATTAGAAATTGGGGAAGATTAAGATGGCTTATATTTTGGGGATTGAATCGTCATGCGACGAAACGGCGGCGTCCGTTACAAAAGACGGGCGAGAGGTACTGTCAAACGTGGTGTATTCGCAGATTGATCTGCATAAAATATACGGCGGTGTAGTTCCGGAGATTGCCTCACGCAAGCACATAGAAAAAATAATCTATGTAATAGACGAAGCGCTGCGCCGTGCAAAGCTTAAAAAAGAAGATATAGACGCCGTCGCGGTAACATATAACCCCGGGCTTGTGGGGGCGCTGCTTGTGGGGGTGTCGGTTGCAAAGGCGCTTGCCTATGCGATGAATAAACCGCTTGTTCCGGTAAACCATATACAGGGGCATATTGCGGCAAATTATATCGCGCATAAGGACTTAGAGCCGCCTTTTGTTTGCCTGGTAGCCTCCGGCGGACACAGCCATATATTAAATATAAAAGACTACCGCGAGTTTGAGGTGCTCGGCGCAACAACGGACGACGCCGCGGGCGAAGCCTTTGATAAGGCTGCACGCGTGCTTGGGTTGGGCTATCCCGGCGGACCTAAGCTTAACCGCCTTGCCGAAAACGGAAATCCCGATGCAATAAAGTTTCCGCGCCCGTGCCATGGGTTTGACTTCAGCTTTTCGGGGCTGAAAACAGCGGTTATAAACTACGTGCATACGAAACAGCAAAATAAAGAACAAATAAATTATGCGGATGTGGCGGCATCCTTTCAAAGCGCTGTGTGCGATTGCCTTGTTAAAAACACAATTGCCGCGGCAGAGGCGGTTAAAAGCAAAAGGGTTGCCATTGCGGGCGGCGTTGCGGCAAATACCTGCCTGCGCGACTTAATGGAAAAAACCGCACATTCAAAGGGTATGGATTTTTACTGCCCGCCGATAGACCTTTGCACCGACAACGGGGCGTTTGTTTCGTGCGCGGGGTATTATAACTTTATATCGGGCATAAGGGGAAATCTGGAGCTTAACGCCGTGCCGCAGCTTAGTATAACAGACATTAAAACAGGTGGTGCTTTATGAAAGAGCGTCTTTTGGCTTTGCGCGAGTATATGAAAAAAGAGGGGGTCGGCGCGTGCGTTATTCCCACGTCAGACCCGCATATGAGCGAGTATTTGTGCAATCATTTTAAAACGAGAGAGTTTTTCTGCCCGTTCACGGGCTCTGCGGGAACGCTTGCCGTAACTGCGGAAAAAAGCCTGCTTTGGACGGACGGGCGGTATTTCATACAGGCGGAAAAAGAGCTTTCGGGCAGCGAAACACGCCTTATGCGTATGGGGGAAAAGGAAACGCCCACGGTGGAGGAATTTTTATGCACCGAGCTTAAAAAGGGCGAATGTGCCGCACTTGACGGGCGGCTTTTTTCATTTAACCGCCTTGAAAAAATGCGCCGAAAGCTTTGTGAAAACGGTATAGATTTAAAATACGATTTTGACCCTGCCGTTCTTTGGCACGGGCGCCCCGATATGCCGCGCGAAAAGGCGTTTTTATTAGATGACGGGGGCGCGGGCACAGATGTAAAGGATAAGCTTTGCGCCATAGCAGAGCGTATAGAAGAAAACGGCGCGGACTATTTTCTTATATCAAGTGCGGACGGCGTTTGCTGGACGCTTAATATAAGATGCGGCGATGTTTACTGTACGCCCGTTATGCTGTCATTTCTGCTTGTTTCAAAAGACGGCGCACTGCTTTTCGCAAACGGGGAAAAGCTTTTAGATACAGAGAAGTACCTTTGTAAAAACAATGTAACACAAAAAGATTACGACAGCGTATACAGCGTTGTTTCAAGCCTTCCCGAGGAGGCGCGCGTAATTTGCGACTTTGAAAAAACAAACTATATGCTTGTAAAATCTTTGGGAAAGCGCGCTGTAAACCACAGTGATTTTGCCGAGGAAATGAAGTGTGTAAAAAGCAGTGCCGAGCTTGAAAATATAAAGCGCGCATATATATTGGAAAATACGGCGCTTATAAAAACTTTTTACAACATATACGAAAGCGGTAAAATAAAAAACGAAACAGACGTTTGCCGCGAAATCGAAAAAAACCGTGCCGCAGCAAAAGAGTATATGTATCCGTCGTTTGAAACGATAGCGGCATACGGAAAAAACGCCGCGATGATGCACTACAGCCCGATAGAGGAAACCGCCGCAAAAATACAAAAGCGCGGAATGCTTTTAATAGATACCGGCGGGCAGTATGCCATAGGCACGACCGACACAACACGAACGCTTATTTTAGGAGATATAACCCCGCAGCAGGCTGAAAACTACACCCTTGTGCTGAAAGGGAATATAAATTTGGCAAGAACCGTTTTTAAAGAGGGGTGCAGCGGGCGCGATATAGACATTGCCGCACGCCGCTTCCTTTGGGAAAAAGGGCTTGATTATCGCTGCGGCACCGGGCACGGCGTAGGCTATGTTTTGTGTGTGCATGAGGGCCCGCAGCGCATTTCAAAGGGCGGCGACTATGTCCTTAAAGAGGGAATGACCGTTACCGACGAACCCGGCGTATATATAGAAAACGAGTACGGAATACGCATAGAAACACACCTTTGCATTGTAAAAAAGTGTGAAACGGAATACGGAAAGTTCTTGGAATTTCAGAATTTAAGCTACTGCCCAATCGGTACAAAGGGCATTGCGGCAGAGCTTTTAACGCCCGATGAAAAGGAATATCTTAACCGATACAACGAAAAATGCAGACAAATGTATAAAAAATATCTTACAGCGGAGGAATATTTATGGCTGGAGAATTACACGGCGAGGATTTAAAAAACGCAGATTTTGATAAAATAATAAGATTTTCTGTTATCTGCGACCAAATGAAATCGGTTTACCGCAGAACAATGCTTTGCGACCTTTCACGCCGCGAAACAGACGCGGAACATTCGTGGCACCTTGCGCTTATGGCGATGCTTCTTTCGGATTATGCGCCCGAGGGTACGGATATTGCAAAGGTTATACAAATGGTTGTTGTGCACGACCTTGTGGAGATATACGCGGGCGATACGTTTTGTTACGACGAGCATGCCGCGCTTTCCAAAAAAGACCGCGAAAAGGACGCCGCGGACAGGCTTTTTGCAATTTTGCCGCAAAAGATCGGGCACAGTATGCGTTCTCTTTGGGAAGAGTTTGACGAGGAAACAACAAACGAAGCTGCATTTGCCGCCGCGCTTGACAGGCTGCAACCGCTTTTAAACAATTTTATGACGGACGGCTACACCTGGCGCGAGGGCGCGGTAGAGCGAAAAAGCGTTGAAAAAAGAACAAGCCTTATTAAAAAGGCAATCCCGAAAGCGGCAGAGCTTTTGGATGAAATTATGGACGATTCCGAAAGAAAAGGTTTTTTCACGAAAAAAGAATAAACAAATATAATAGGTATTGGAAAAGTGTTTTTTGAGTATCTTTTTAATATTTTTATTGCAAATAGGAAAAAGATGTAGTAGAATAGAAGATATTTTTACGGTGGTGAATGATATGTACTTATCCAAAAAATTTGCGGCGGTGAAGGCATCGTCCACACTTGCCATAGATACAAAGTTTAAAGCTATGAAGGCAGCAGGGGAGGACGTTGTCGGTTTCGGCGCGGGCGAGCCGGATTTTGACACGCCCGAGCATATACGTGCGGCTGCCATAAAAGCAATTGAGGACGGTTTTACGCGCTATACCCCGGCATCCGGCACGGTAGAGCTTAAAGAGGCAGTTGTCCAAAAGTTTAAGCGTGACAATAACCTTAGCTACAGTGTAAAAAATATTGTTATTTCAAACGGTGCAAAACATTCGCTTATGAATGTGCTGGGCGCAATATTAAACCCGGGTGATGAGGTTATTATCCCCACACCGTGCTGGGTAAGCTATCCCGAAATGGTGCGGCTTAACGACGGTGTCCCCGTTTTTGTAAAAGCGACCGAGGAAGAGGGCTTTATCGTAAGTGCGGAAAAAATAGAAAAAGCCGTAACCGATAAAACCCGCGCAATTATTATAAATACACCGTCCAACCCTACCGGTATGGTATATTCAAAGGAAGAGCTTACGCGCATTGCCGAGCTTTGCGTAAAAAAGGAAATATACGTTGTGTCGGACGAAATTTACGAGCATCTTATTTATGACGGATATAAGCATTTTTCGATTGCGTCCGTAAATGAAAAAATAAAAGACTTTACAATCGTTGTAAACGGCGTAAGCAAAACATATGCTATGACGGGCTGGCGCATAGGCTATACGGCAAGCAACGAAAAAATAGCCTCTGTTATGGCAAACGTGCAAAGCCACGCTACCAGCAATCCGAACTCTATCGCGCAGAAAGCGGCGCTTGCCGCGCTTAACGGCGGTATGGAGGAGGCGCACAAAATGCGTGACGAGTTTGAAAGGCGCCGCAACTATATGGTAAAGCGCATAAACGAGATTGACGGCGTATCGTGCATTATGCCCGAGGGTGCGTTTTACGTTATGATGAATATATCGCGCCTTATCGGAAAGAAGTGCGGCGGGGAAGAAATTACCGGCAGCGATTCGTTTGCACAGCTGTTTTTGGATAACGCGCGCGTTGCGGTTGTTCCCTGCAGCGGATTTGACAGTGATATTCACGTTCGCTGGAGCTATGCAACAAGTATGGAAAATATAAAAGAGGGGCTTAACAGACTGGAGAGCTTTGTAGGCACACTTTCGTAAAAAGAGGGCGCGTATCAAATTTGATACGCGCCCTTCTTTTTGCTGTTCGGGCTTTTTACCTTCCATTTATCAGTGGAGGCTGTATTTCCCCAGTGATTCCACCCGCTTTACCTCCTGCAGCATAATGTCTTTAAGAGACAACCCCAGACAATTACAAAGGCTTGCCATATAAAAAAGCATTTCCCCGATTTCGCTTTCAACGCTTGCGCGGCAGTCGGGGCAAAGCCTTCCGTTTATGCCGCTTGATTTTAACAGCTTTTTATAATCGCCGTCAAAATCAAGCGGCAGCTTTTCGCCCTTTATTTCAATGCATCCGCATCCCGTAGCGGATTTAACGGTGCTTCTGCACATTTTTGAAGATGTTAAGGAGCATTTTGTAAGAATATCCAAAATATTTGTATTACGAATAAGAAGATGCGAGATCCTCTCCTGAAATTCGTCAAAATTCACGGTGCATTACCTCCAATATGTTCTGTAAATAATTATAGAACATATGCGCGCGCCAGTCAATGAGAGGGTTTGTAAGAAAATGGCGAAACAGGCTAAGCAGATGCGTTAGTATCCGAACACGTTTATTGCCCGGATTTTCACGCCACTGCTGTGTTAAAATACTCGCAAATGCACAAAGCATTAGCTGCGTTTTTGCCTTGCATTGACATAAAAATCCAAGGCAATAAATCTTTGACCGAAAACGGATAAAAAATCTTGATTTTTCAAGGCGAAAGGTCGCAGGAATACTGACGTATTTCAAGACCGACAACAAAGAAAAAGCTGATTTTTTACCGTTTTGGCGTGTTCGGATACTGACACATCTGCTTAGGCAAACGGAACTCGAACACGCATTGCCTGACGATGGATGTTTTGTCAATCTTTCAGCTTGTCGGATTTGACAGGCGTCAGCCTGCCTGCATCCTGCCGCACTGAAATCTTGTGTAAAACACTATATATACCTCCGAAAGCGGCATTGCAGCTTTATAATAATGTTGACAACGGGCATTTCAGTTGGTATAATAAAAATTGTGTGATGTCGTTTTTTTGCATAAATTCGGCAAAGCATAAATATAAAAATAGGGGTAATTGCTATGTTAACTGCAATAGTAGGTATAAACTGGGGCGATGAAGGAAAGGGCAGAATGGTTGACCTGTTAAGCCGTGATTATGATATCGTTGTAAGGTATCAGGGCGGAAACAACGCAGGGCATACCGTAATAAACGATAAGGGAAAATTTGTGCTTAACCTGCTTCCCTCCGGTATACTTCGCAAGAATACCGTAAACGTTATGGGTCCGGGTATGGTAATAGATGTGGAGCATCTGTTCGGCGAGGTTAAAAAGCTTCGCGAGGGCGGAATTGAGATAACGCCAGAAAATCTTAAGATAAGCGACCGTGCAACAATCTGTATGCCTTATCACAAGCTTTTGGACTGCTTGGAGGAGGACAGGCTAGGCGATGCGAAGTTCGGCTCTACGCGCCGCGGTATAGCGCCCGTATACGCAGATAAATATATGAAAAAGTCTATACGTATGGGTGACCTTTTACATATGGATTATGTAAAGAAAAGGCTGCCCGGAATAGTGGAATGGAAAAACCTTACCGTTTCAAACGGATACGGCGCACAGGCTGTAAAGACCGAGGATATGTTAAGTTGGCTTGAAGAGTTCGGGCTGCCGTTTAAGGATTATATCTGTGATACCACAAAGTATTTAAAAGAAGCGGACGAGGGTGGAAAGTCTGTAATGTTTGAGGCGCAGCTCGGCGCGCTTCGTGATATTGATTTCGGAATATATCCGTACACATCGTCATCCTCCACAATAGCCGCATATGCACCCGTGGGCAGCGGTATGCCGTTTAGAAAGCTGGACAAAACCGTTGGTATAATGAAGGCATATTCAAGCTGTGTGGGAGAAGGTCCCTTTACGTGCGAGCTGTTCGGCGAGTCGGGCGACCGCCTGCGCGAAGCCGGCGGAGAGTACGGCGCCGCAACAGGCAGACCGCGCCGTGTGGGCGGATTTGACATACCCGCTTCAAAATACGGTATTTTGTGTCAGGGCGCAGACGAAACCGCTCTTACAAAGCTTGATGTGCTTTCGTATCTTGACAAAATACCCGTTTGCACAAAGTATATCTTAAACGGAGAAGAAACCGAGGATTTCCCCATGGGTGAAGCGCTTGAGAACGCAAAGCCCGTGTATGAATATCTTGACGGCTGGAAAAGCGACATTTCGGGCTGCCGCAGCTTTGACGAGCTTCCCGAAAATGCCAAAAAGTATATCAGATACATAGAAGAAAAAACACAGTGTAAAATTAAGTATGTATCCGTAGGCGCGGAAAGAGAGCAGTATATGGTGCTTTAAAGCGTGCCGATAAAGCAACACGTTTCAAGCCGAAAGCTCGCTTTCAGAGCTTTCGTTTTATCAAATATGCGCAGAGAGTGCAGTAAATTTTTACTGCACTCTCTTTTGAATTTTACCGAATAAATGAAAAAATCAAATAAGCCGCACCGAAAAAGGAAAGCAGAAACAGCGCCGCGCCGCCTATTATCCCGCGGCGTCTCTTTTTTGATACAAGCGGCGCACAGGAGCTTGTAAGGTACATATCCACTATGCGCTGCGCCTCGGTTACGGCGTCGGGCGGGCATACGCCGGCGGGTTCATCGCGCAGAATAAAGATTGCCTGTTCGATTTTGCTTGAAGAAAGGTTATTAAGTACCACAATTTTACGGGTGTTATTTTCCATAATTGTCATCTCCTCTGCCTGATTTTTGTTTACAACGGTAATTATTTACATTTAATCAAGGCTTTAAACACATAAATTAAAATTATCCGATATATGCCGCAACAACGGTTATATCATCGGCAGCATTTGCGCCCTTGCTTTTTGCACGCTCCAAAATCATTTTTGCAAGGGTGTGCGGCTCACTGCCGTCGTACTCTTTTATAACGGCGTTTATCCATTCGCCGTTTTTCTTTTCGGCAGAGGATATTCCGTCCGACACCAAAACAATCATATCGCCTTTTTCGCTTTTTATTTCAAACGGGGTGCAGCCCTCTGCGGCAGCCGCGCCCACGGGCATTGTGCGCGTGTTTATACATTTTACGTTGCCGCGTATTCGTAAAAAGGTGTCTGCCCCGCCGAACTTGTAAAGGCGGGAGGAGCCGTCCTCCAGATTTATAAGGCACAAATCTATAGCTGCCAATGTTCCGTTTGACGCGCACAAAAACATTGCGTTTATAATGCTTAACGCGTTTTCGGGGGTTAAGCCCGACGAAAGCATACGCATAATAAGCGAGGCACACAGGCGGCTTTCCTCACGCGCGGCGGCTCCGCTTCCCATTCCGTCACACAAAATAAGCGCGTAGGTGCGGCGGTCAAGCAAGGAATAAATCGCATAGTCGCCGCTGTGCGAATTGTTTGCGCGTATAGCGCCGCACACGGCGGCATTTATGGAAAAGCTTGGTTTTACAATATATGTGTGGCTGCATTCGCCGCAGCAGCGAAGCCCCGTTCGTACAAAGCTTTTGCCGCACGTTTTTGAAAGCGCGTCGCATACGGCGTTTTCGCACCGTCCAAATCCGCCGCAGCTTTCAAGCTTTATGCGTACGGTGGTGTCGTCGCCGTCTGAAAGCACAAATACCTCGCTTGCGGAAATTCCGCTGCGGCGAAGCGCGTTTTTTACCTCCTCGGACAAAAGCGGGTCGCACGCCGTCATATTTCTGAGGGAATCGGCGTTTTTGCTTATTAAAAGCGACATCCCGTGAAATGCCTCGTAAACGGAAAGCTGCATTTCCGCCATACGGCTTGTCCAGCGGCAGTCGTTTTTGTATAGGTCGTACATTCTGGCAAAGCCCTCTGTAAATTGCTGCGCACGCAGGCAGTGCGCGGGGGCGTCCTCCTCGGTTACGGGCTGTATATTATCCATTTTTTCACGCAGAAGGTCAAGCGCTTTTTTTGTAGCCTCGCAGTCGCGCCCCCAGCAGTATTTTCTCAGTCCGCAGCCCGCGCACACACGCCCCGCGCTTCGGCGGTATAAAAGCAGGGTGTTTGCGTCTGTTTCCTTTCTCAGCTCGCTTATTCTGCCAAAGCTTTTTTCACATTTATCTATTGTTTGTGCGGCAAAGGAAAGATTGTGCGCCGCGAGCAGCGCCTCGGGGCGGGAAAAGCTGCCCATATTTGTTATGGCGTTGTACAGCTTTTGCGGCATACAATAAAGTATTACGGCGGCAATAAGTGCATCGAAAAGATTTATCAAAACCTCGGTAGAGCCGTTCGATAAAACCGTAATAACAGCATTTGTCATTATAAAGGAAAGGCAGGTTGCCCAGCGCCCTTTTTTTGAAAAATATCCGGCGCAAAGTCCCGAAAGCGCATAGGAAGCCGCCGCCGCGTCAATCCTTCCGCGCCCGAGGCAACTTACAAGCCCCATAATAATGCCCGCGCAGCAGCCCTGCTGTGCGCCGAAGGCGCTTGCAAAAGCAAGCACGCAAAACACGCATAAAACGCCCGAAAGTGTGAAAATGCCGTTTGCGCCTATGTTTCCCATTCCGCATATAACGCCGCCTGCCAAAAAGGCAAGGCTTACGGTTTCCTCTGCGGTAAGGCTTCGCCTGAAATTAAGCGACGTAACAATCGGCACGGCAACCAAAAAGGCAAGCGTGCCGAGGTATACCGTGGCGCTTTCCGTTATAAGAATTATAACGTCATATATAAGCGGAAAACCGCCCATTGCCGAAAATGCAAAAAGCATAAAAGCGCCCGAAGCAAACAGCGAAAGCGCGGCAAGCGTGCAGCGCACGGCTTTGGCGGTGCTTTTCCCGGAAAATATTTTTTCCCATAAAAAAGCGTATATCAGAAACGCAACCGCATATTTTCCGGCTGTGGCAAGGGTCGCGCCGCGTACCAAAAGCCCCAAAATTGCAAACAGCGCGCTTATGTAACCGCCCCTGCCGAGCGGAAATATCGCCGCCGAAAAAGCAAAGCCGAGCGGTGCGCAGCCGCCCACAAGGCGCGTACCCGAAAGCAGAAACGCGCACACCGCACAAAGAATATCGTTTCGGCACGGAAGAGAAGCAAGGCGGCTTACTTTAGGCTTCAGGCTTGTTTTTTTCCGAAAGCTTTTTATAAAAGGCTTTAGAATTGGTTTTTTCACAAAAATACATTCCTTTCCCGCAAAATAAAATTCTATGATTGATTTTAACACTTTATGCGTGACATTTTTTGTCAAACCGAAATATAACTTAAAAAAATATTTTGTCAATAAAAAATAAAATACGCCATATTCTTTCCAAAGGGGAAAATAAATAGCAAAATCCCCTTGACTTTACCGCATATAATGGTACAATCATATTTAAATAATCGCATCTGCTTATGTTTGGGGGAATGTCAGGTGAAGAAGAAACATACCGTTGACATGACAAAGGGCGGAATTTACAGGGAAATAATAGCTTTTGCAATTCCGCTTGTGCTTACAGGTATTTTACAGTCGCTTTATAATGCGGCGGATATTGTTGTTGTGGGAAAATTTACGGGTAAAACGGCGCTTGCGGCGATAGGGTCTACCTCGTCTGCAATAAACCTTTTGGTTTGCGTGTTTGTGGGGCTTTCGTCGGCAGGCGGCGTTTTGGTTTCCAGAAAGTTCGGCGCAAAGAACGAAAGCGGCGTTTCAAAGGCTGTGCACACGTCAATAGCGCTGAGCCTTATAGGCGGCGTTTTGCTTACGGCGGCGGGTATTGCGGCTGCGCGCCCGATTATGGAAGCAATGGATTCGCCCGAAAACGTAATAGACCTGTCGGTCCTTTATATGCGTATTTACTTTTCGGGAATAACGGCTATACTCGTGTATAATTTCGGCAGTGCGATACTGCGCTCTGTCGGCGATACGAAAAGACCGTTGTATTTTCTTATATTGTCGGGCATAATAAACGTGGTTTTAAACCTTGTTTTTGTAATAGTATTTAAAATGGGCGTTGCCGGCGTGGGTATAGCAACCGTCGTTTCGCAGGTTGTATCGGCGGCGCTTGTTTTGGGCTGCCTTATCTCAACGAGGGAGTGTTACCGCCTTGTCCCGCGGAAAATAAAAATACATATGTCCGAGCTTGGCAGTATTTTGTATCTGGGAATACCCGCAGGTATTCAAAGCGCGGTTTTTTCAATGTCAAATGTACTTATACAGTCCTCCATAAACAGCGTGGGCGAGGTTGCAATGGCGGGAAATGCCTCCGCAGGCAGCATAGAGGGCATAGTGTATATTTCAATGAACGCCTTTCACCAGGCGGCTCTTACGTTTGTAAGCCAAAACTACGGTGCACATAATTTTGAAAGAATAAAAAAGGGTATGATTGCCTCTTGTGTAACGGTTACAATGGGGGGCTTGATGCTCGGGTCTGCGGTTGTGTTTTTCGGCAAAGAGCTTTTGTCGCTGTATTCCGATGTACCAGATGTAATAGCAACGGGTCGCATACGTCTTATGTACATATGCCTGCCGTACTTTTTGTGCGGACTTATGGAGGTAGGCGTAGGCGGGCTTCGCGGAATAGGCGCATCTATTATGCCTATGGCGGTTACAATTATAGGTGTGTGCGGCGTGAGGATAATTGCCGTTATGCTCGGTCGCCCGTATGAAACGATACAAGACCTTGATATACTTTATATTTCGTATTTGGTTTCGTGGTTTATAACGGGTGTTGCACACTTTATAACCTTTGGTATTATGTTTAAAAACAAAAAAGCACGGGTGAAGCTTAATGAAGAGCAGTAAAAAAACGGCAATCGGTATAATTGCCCACGTAGATTCGGGAAAGACAACCCTTTCCGAGGCGATGCTGTACTTTTCGGGCAGTATCAGAAAGCAGGGCAGGGTAGACCACCGCGATTCGTTCCTCGATACCGATAAGATGGAGCGTGAGCGCGGCATTACAATATTTTCAAAGCAGGCTGTGCTTTATAACCGCGATATGAAAATAACGCTTCTCGATACGCCGGGGCATGCGGATTTTTCCGCCGAAACCGAGCGTGCGCTGTGGGCACTTGACGCCGTGATACTTGTTATAAGCGGGGCGGAGGGTGTGCAAAGCCACACAAAAACCCTTTGGAAAATGCTTGAAAGAAATAAAATTCCCACATTTGTTTTTGTAAATAAAATGGATATTGCGCACCTTTCAAAGGAGAATATCGTGTCTGCGCTTTGTAAAGGCTTGGGCGGCGTATTTATAGATATCGAGGGTGCGGATTTTTACGAAAACGCCGCGCTGTGCTCCGAAAGCATAATGGAAGAATTTTTGGAAAGCGGCACTGTAAGCGTCGGCGCGCTGAGCGCCGCGTTTTGCGAAAGACGGTTTTTTCCGTGCTGCTTCGGCTCGGCGCTTAAAAATATGGGCATTGAAAGCCTGTTTGAAGCAATATACAGCCTTGCCCCCTGTGCTTCGGATGAGGGCGGCTTGTTCCGAGGGCGTGTTTTTAAAATATCGCAGGACGAAAGCGGCCGCCGCCTTACGCATATAAAGATTACCGGCGGCAGCCTTAGCGTTAAGAAAAACATATACACGGGCAGGCAAAACGAAAAGGTTAACGATATACGCATATATTCCGGCACAAAATACGAAAGCGTGCAGACGGCATATGCGGGGGATGTGTGCGCCGTGTGCGGGCTTGAGGACAGCTTTTCCGGGCAGGGAATAGGCGAGCAGAACGCCCCTGCCCTTTTGTCGCAGCCGCTTTTTGTTTACAATGTGGTAATAAAAAACGGTGTGGACAAGCGCGTTGCCTTTGCACAGATGAAAAAGCTGCAGCAGGAGGAAACGCGCCTGTGCGTTTCCTACGAATCGCATTTGGGCGAAATACACCTGTCTGTTATGGGGCAGGTCCAGCTTGAGGTTTTGCAGCGCACCCTTAAAGAAAGATTTGATATAGAAGCCGAATTTGAACAAGGCGGCATATTGTATAAAGAAACGATAAAAGAACCTGCCGAGGGCGTGGGGCATTTCGAGCCGCTGCGCCACTATGCCGAGGTGCATCTTTTGTTAGAGCCGCTTGAAAGGGGCAAGGGTATGGTTTTTGAAGCAGACTGCCCCGAAGCGGTTTTGTCCAAGAACTGGCAGCGCCTTATATTAACGCACCTTGCGGAAAAAGAGCATAAAGGCGTTTTAACCGGCGCACCGATAACGGATATAAAAATAACGCTGAAATCGGGAAGAGCGCACCAAAAGCACACCGAAGGCGGGGATTTCAGGCAGGCAACCTACCGCGCCGTAAGACAGGGGCTTTTAAGCACGCAAAGCGTGCTTCTTGAGCCGTATTACGACTTTTCGCTTTCCGTTCCCAATGAGTGTGTAGGGCGCGCAATGACAGACCTTGACGCTTTCGGCGCGCAGATAAATCCGCCGGTTTTAAACGGCGATGTAAGCGTTATTACAGGCAGGGCTGCGGCAGAGAAAATGTGCCACTATCAGCGCAGCGTAACGGCTTACACAAAGGGGCGCGGCATACTTTCGTTTTCACCCGGCGGCTATGAGGAATGTAAGGACGCCGCTGCCGTTATAGAAAAAACAGGCTACGATTACGCCGCCGATTTGGAAAACACGGCGGATTCGGTATTTTGCGCACAGGGGGCGGGCTTTACCGTGCCGTGGGACCGCGTTTTTGAATATATGCACCTTGAAAGCATATTTGCACCGAAAAAGGACATTGAAACGCCAATAGTAAGGAAAAACCGAAAGCGCAGCATAACCGATGAAGAGCTTATGGAAATTTTTGAGAGGACCTACGGCAAGATAGAAAGAAAGCTGCCCGAAAAAATGCGCCCGCCGCGCAGACACAGCATTGCGCAAAGCTTTGACGCAAAAACAAAAAAGAATAAGCGTGAGGGAAAATACCTTCTTATCGACGGCTATAATATTATTTTTGCAAGCGACGCCTTTAAAGCGATGCAAAGCATAGAGCAGGCGCGGGATACACTTTGCGATATGGTTGCGGACTATGCGCTTTTTAACCCGTGCGAGGTGATACTCGTTTTTGACGCGTACCGTGTAAAGGGCGGGCTGCGCAGCTTTGAGAAGGTGCGCGGCATAAATATAGTTTACACAAAGGAAGCGGAAACGGCAGACAGCTATATAGAACGTGTATCGCACGAGCTGGGCAAAAAGCATTTTGTGTCGGTTGCAACGTCGGACGCGCCCGAGCAGATGATTATTTTCGGCAGCGGCGCGCAGAGAATACCCGCGCGTGACTTTTTGGCGCAGCTTGATAAAACGCAAAAAGAAATAGCGGAGATGGTGAAAATCCATAATGCACGAGAAAATATAATTAAGGAATGAGCCGTTTTTAGCGGTTTGCAGCCGAACGGGGTTTACGTTTCTTCGGGCGCGATTGGAATTGCAATGCGCGAAACGTAGTTTTCTTCTTTAAATTCGCGCGCGGTATAAGGCGCAACGATACCCAGTATGCGCATATGTCCGATAGGCTTTAATTTCAGCTCCCTAACCTTTTGCCCAAATAAACCCAATACCTCCTGTAAGGAGGCGTAGCTACCGTAGAACAAGCACGAAAAAACGCGGCAGCTTTTTAAAACAAGCGCGCCTTCGGGGGCGCTTTCAGGCTCAAGCGGAATGCAGCATAAAAAAGAATCTTCTTTTTTACCGAACAGCCCTGTGCCTTTGTTTATTGTAAACAGCGGCTCCGCCGCAAGAGGGCGAAGCCCCTTTTCAATTGCCTCGTGGTAAAGGGCATACATAAAATCATATTTTTCCTTGAAACGGCTGCCCTGATACTCCCTTGCATAACAGACACAGCCGGGCAGGGAGGTTATTTCAAATGTGGGAGAAAGTTTGTGCGCCATTCTGAGCGCCATTTCCTCATACATACGTTTTGTGGCGTACATCCGCTGCTGTAAGGAATTTAAAAGCTTCACAGATCTTCCGTTTGTGCAAAAATATTCGTAAATTTCATCATAAGACAGCCCGATTGCAATCAAATGCTTGATTTGCAATATTCGGGTAACATCGTGGTTATCAAAATAGCGGTAGCCGCTTTTTTTATCTGTAAAAACCGGAGTGAGAAGCTGCCTTTTTTCCAGTCTGAGCAGTGTTGAGCGCGAAATGCCGCAGCTTTTTGTAACCTGTGATACCGTAAATAAACTTTTCAAAATAAATCACTTCTTTGCTATTGACTTGTTCACCTATGAACATGGTATAATTATACCGTATTGATAAAGAAAAGTCAATCGGGATGATTTTTGCGGGAGGTCAAATTATGAAAACAAAACGGATTTTTGCATGGGTTTTATGTGCTGCTATGCTGATGGCATTTATGCCTGTAATAAGCATGGCAAACGGTTATTTCGGATCGGGTACGGAGGGTGATCCGTACATTATATCAAGTGCGGCCGATATTAGTCAAATGGCAGCCGATATAAACGGCGGAATAAACACCGACGCATATTTTAAACTGAATAAAAATATTGATATGACGGGCGCGGATTTTACGCCGATAGGCAATCAGTCACATCCGTTCAGCGGCACGTTTGACGGCGGCTCGCATACCATTTACGGCCTGACATATTCGACAAAAGCCCGGTATTCCGGTTTTTTCGGCAAGATAAAAAATGCCGTAGTAAAAAATCTCGGGCTTGAAAATGTAAACATTACGGCAACGGGAATCAGAGGTACAGATGTTGCAGGTCTTGTCGGAAATGCACAGGGCGGCACAATAGACAGGTGCTATGTAACGGGCAGCGTTTCGGGTTATGCCGGTGTATCCGGAATACTCGGGTCGACGCATTCAAGCACGTATCCCACAACAATAAGCAACTGCTATGCAAGGGTGCAGCTTACTGCCGAAAGCTCAATAAAAGATACCGCAGGTATATCCGGCTGGAATGAGGCTACCAGCGTGAAGATAATAAACTGCTACAGTGCTTGCACAGGTGAAAGACGCCCGATTGCCGGCTGGTCGGACGCATCTGCGGTTAAGAACGGGCAGTTTGTCAATACATACTTTGATGTAACGCTTTCACCCGATTTTGATACGAGCAGCGGCAGGACAGACCTTGGCAGAAGCTCCGTGCAGCTTAAAAATTCCTCTACATATGAAGCATGGGACTTTGACACCATATGGAACATCAGTTCGGATAAAAACGGCGGATATCCTCATTTACGCGGATTTGCTCCGGGGCTTTCCGGTGCGCCGTCATCCATCAGCGTGAAAATAACCGACTCTGACGGTAACCCGATAGATAATGCCGATGTTGTAATCAAAGACGGCTCAAACAGCGAAACCCGTCTTTCGCATGAGGGAGAGGGCGTGTACTCCGGCACGGTTACAACCGCGGGAGAGAGTTATACAGTATTTATTAACGGCGAAAAAAAAGGAAATGTTTCCCAGGACGGCAGCAGCGCCGCAACAGTTGCAATAAGTATCGAAGTGCCGGATTCACACTGTGTATGCGGCAAAAAGAGCTGCACCTCTCATACAGGTACAATAAAGCATATTGAAGACAACAGCTTAAATCTTGTACCGGATATTAAAGATGGTAAAACAATTTCAAATAAAAGCTATTATCTGAGTGACGATCTTACAATAAATAAAAGCTCAGCACTCACTGTTTCCGGCACGGTAAATCTTTGCTTGAACGGGCATAATCTTAAAACAAAGATTATCACGGGTAAAAATTCGGTTTTAAACATATGCGACTGCACAGGCGGCGGCACAATAATCAGCCCGGAAGGGCATGCAATAGCGTTTGAAAATGATGGTGCGACCGTTAATATTTACGGCGGAACGCTGGAGTCAACCTATAATGCAAACACAATTGTTGATTTTGAAGGACATACAGGCAATGAACTGAATCTGTACAGCGGAACGGTCAGGTACGAATCCGCTGATAGCTGCACGGCTATAGGAAGCCGGACGCTTATTGTTAATCTGTACGGAGGAAAGGTTACTTCAAAATATACCGACTGCATTGTGGTATCAAACGGCAAGGTAAATTTGTGCGGCAATACGGAAATAAGCGCTCCGGCAGGGCATGACAGTATAAAGACCTACGGTAAAGAGCTTATTGATGCAGCCGGCTACACCGGCGGAAATATCAGCATTTTATGCTCCGGGCTTTCCGACGGCGAAACAGCAGTAAAAAATGTTACGGATTCAACCGCAGGTAACTTCACGATTTCGGGCAGAGATAGCAGCCATACGTTAAAAAGAGAAGGAAATAACCTGGTTTATACTGAAGTATACACCGTTGTTTTTGATGCAAACGGCGGAAACGGAACGATGGCAAGCGCCGTCGGAATCCGCGGCGGATATACGCTTCCCGAATGTACATTTATTCCGCCGGCAGGCAAGAAATTTAAAGCATGGGAAGCGGACGGAAGATTGTATCAACCGGGAAATACCGTTAATATTTCGGGAAATACGACAATTTCAGCCGTTTGGGCAAATATTGAAAAAACAACCGTTGCCGTTGATGAAGCAGTACAAACGTTTGAATATGACAGCCGCGCAAAAGGCTTTGCTGTCAGTGCAAATGTTACAGGCGGCTTTACGGTGAAATATCAGAGAAACGGCAATGGCATTGCTTCACCGGCAGACGCGGGGGCTTATGATGTAATAATTGAAAGAGCCGAAGACGAAACATATAAGCCTTACAGCAAAACCATAACGGGAGGACTTGTAATTACGCCAAAGGACATAACCGGCAAAGCAAAAGCCGAAGCCTTTGACGAAATGACCTACAACGGCAATGCGCAGACACCTAAGGCTGCAGTTACCGCAGACGGTCTTACCGTAAGCGGTAACTGGAGCAAGGTAACAAATGTTACAGATAAAACAATATTTACCGCGAACGGCAACTTTACGGGTACGATTTCCGAAAAATCCACCGGAATGACAAAAGCGACAAGCGCCTTCACGGGGACACCGGCGGCAAAATCCGGGCTTTTCTATAACGGAAAGGCGCAGGCGCTGCTTGAAACGGCGCCAAAGGCAAGCGGCGGTATATTAAAGTACAGCACAGATAACAAGGCGACATGGAACGAGGAGCTTCCGAAAGGTACCGATGCCGGAAACTACAATATTTATTTTAAGGTTTTCGGAGATGTAAATCATAATGATTCGGATGACGGGTACATTTCTGTCTGCATTGAAAGGGCGGCGCAGCCCTCGCCGTCATCACCGGCAGCCGTAAACGAAACAATAAAGGGAAAAGCAGACGGTAAAATTACGGGCGTTGACAGCAGTATGGAATATAAAGCGGCCGGCGGCGAATATAGTGCTGTTACAGGAAGCGAAATTACAAATCTTGCAGCCGGAACATATAAAGTTAGATACAAAGAAAAGAAAAACTACTTTGCCGGAAATGACAAAACAATAGAAATTTCCGCAGGTCAAATGCTAACCGTAACCTTTGATTCAAACGGAGGCTCCGCCGTTGACTGTAAGACCGCCGAATATAATCATACAATTGCCGCACCGGAAACGGCGCCCGAAAAGGATGGGTATGAATTTGCCGGCTGGTTTGACGGCAGCAATCTTACAACCGGATGGAACTTTGCCGCAGACAAAATTACGGCAGACAAAACACTGTATGCAAAATGGGTACGGGGTACGGTTTCCGACGGCGAGGGCTGTGTTGATGAAATTGCGGCAGACGGTTTAAACGAGGTTGCAAAGGCGGAAAAAACAGATATTTCGCTTGTTGTTTCGGTGCAGGAGGCTGCCGAAGGCAACGATGTGCAAACGGCTATAAAAAATATGACGGACGCACCTGAAAACTTTGGCTTTTATGATATTACCCTGCAAAAATCCACAGGCGGCAGTGTAAGCGAAGCGTCAAGCGTTATAGAAATTAAAATTCCGTATAATTTTGCAGGCAAAAAAAATATTAAGGTTTACAGGTATCACGGCACAAGCGCGCTGGAGCTTACGGCGCTTGCACTGAGAAACACGGTAAAGCCGTTCGGCGACGCAGCGTGCTTTATCGACAAGGAAAACGGATGTATTTATATATACTCCTCCAGGTTTTCAACGTACGGCATTGCGTACGATGAAGAAGCGCCTGTGTCCTCCGGCGGCGGTGCAACGCGCTATACCGTACATTTTGTAACAAACGGCGCAGGCACAATATCGGGGCAAACCGTAAGGAAGAACTATGCGGCAAGCAAGCCTGCCGCACCTAAAAAAGAAGGTTATGTATTCGGCGGCTGGTATACGGACAAAGCCCTCACCCAAGAATATGATTTCGGTACAAGAGTTACAAAAAGCATAACGCTGTATGCAAAATGGACAGAGGATAAAAAAGCAGAGGACGGCAGCGGAAATGATGACAGCCAAACGGAGGAAAAGGAGCACATCTGCCCGTCGGAAAAATTTAACGATTTGGACACGAAAAAGTGGTATCATTCCGATACTGACTATGTTTTGTCGGGCGGTCTTATGAAAGGAATTGCGGAAAAAACCTTTGCGCCGGAAGAAAAGCTGACGCGCGCCATGATAGTTACTATTTTGTACAGAAATGATGGTGCTCCGGAAAAGAGCGGCGGCAGCTCGTTTAAAGATATTACAGAAGGCGCATATTATGAAAATGCCGTTTCATGGGCGCAGAAAAACGGTATTATAAAAGGATTTTCAAATACGGAATTTGCCCCGAACGTACCTATCACGCGTGAACAGCTTGCGGCAATAATGTACCGCTATGCAATATTTAAGGGTATGGACGTTTCAAACACAAGCGCAAGCCTTGAATCCTACAGCGATTATAACGCCGTTTCCGAGTATGCCGCAGAGCCTTTGCGGTGGGCGGCAGAAAAAGGGCTTGTCAAGGGAAGAACGGAAGCAACACTTAACCCGAAGGATAACGCAACAAGGGCGGAAGTCGCTGCAATTTTACACAGATTTTTGGAAAATAACAAATAAAGATAATAAAACCAAAAGCCGGAAACAGCCGGCTTTTGGTTTTATTAAAAAATGGACTTTCCGCCCGCACAGCGCACGCAGAAAGTCCATTTTTATGCGAATAGTGTAAAAAAAAGTAAAAGCGGCGCGGATTATCACGGTTTTTGGCTGCAAAAACTTGACTTAAACCTAAAAAAGTTATATAATCATAATGTTGCGGAGAAATCTGTGCAAATACTTATTTTATTTGGTTAAATATATAAGGAGGTAATAAAAATGGCAAGAAAGAAAAAAACCATGGATGGTAACACCGCCGCAGCGTATGTCTCTTATGCATTTACGGATGTTGCTGCCATCTATCCCATTACGCCTTCCTCAACAATGGCTGAGGTTACGGACCAGTGGGCTGCCGAGGGAAAGAAGAACATTTTCGGCAGAACAGTAAAAATTGCCGAGATGCAGTCGGAGGGCGGCGCAGCAGGCGCTGTTCACGGTTCGCTTACGGCAGGCGCTCTTACGACGACCTACACGGCGTCTCAGGGGCTTTTGCTTATGATCCCGAATATGTATAAAATCGCGGGTGAGCTTTTGCCGTCGGTTATCAATGTATCGGCACGTGCGCTTGCTTCACATGCGCTTTCCATATTCGGCGACCATCAGGATGTTTACGCATGCCGCCAGACAGGCTACGCCATGCTTGCATCCGTAAACCCGCAGGAGGCTATGGATCTCGGTGCGGTTGCACATCTTACAACAATTAAATCGCGCGGTCCGTTCATTCATTTCTTTGACGGGTTCAGAACCTCGCACGAGTACCAGAAGGTAGAGTGCTGGGACGATGAGCAGCTTAAGAAAATGGTTGATATGGACAAGATTGATGAGTTCCGCCGCCGCAGCCTTAATCCGGAGCATCCGGCACAGCGCGGTACTGCACAAAACCCCGACGTTTTCTTCCAGGCAAAGGAAGCAAACAACAAGTTTTACGAAGCGGTACCCGAAATCTGCCAGGAATATATGGACAAGGTTAATGCGGAAATCGGAACGGATTACAAGCTGTTTAACTACTACGGCGCAAGCGATGCAGAGCATGTAATAATTGCTATGGGCAGCGTGTGCGATACAATAGAAGAAACGGTTGACTACCTTAACGAAAACGGCGCAAAGGTGGGTCTTGTAAAGGTTAGGCTTTATCGCCCGTTCTCTGCAAAGCACCTTATAGAGGCTATCCCCGCGTCTGTTAAAACAATAAGCGTTTTAGACAGAACAAAGGAATGCGGCAGCGTAGGTGAGCCGCTGTACCTTGACGTATGTGCCGCACTTCGCGCTTCGCAGTTTAAAGACGTTACCATTCTCGGCGGCCGTTACGGTCTTGGCTCTAAAGATACAACGCCCGCACAGATTATTGCAGTTTACGAAAATACACAAAAGGATCGCTTCACAATCGGTATTAACGATGATGTAACGTTTACATCTCTTGAAATTACACAAAATCCCGACACAACACCCAAGGGAATAACAAGCTGTAAATTCTGGGGCTTGGGCGCAGACGGCACGGTAGGCGCCAACAAGAACTCTGTAAAGATTATAGGCGACCATACGGATATGAACGTACAGGCATATTTTGACTACGACTCGAAAAAGTCGGGCGGTCTTACGGTATCGCACCTTCGTTTCGGTAATGCGAAAATTACAAGCACATACCTTATCAATAAGGCAGACTTTGTTGCCTGTCATAAGGCGTCCTACATCAGAAAATACGATATGGTGTCCGATGTAAAGCCGGGCGGCGTATTCCTTCTTAACTGCCCCTGGACAAAGAAGGAGGAGTTTGAGGCACACATCCCCGGACAGGTTAAGCGCTATATTGCCGAAAACAATATTCAGTTCTATGTAATAGATGGTGTTGATATAGGTAAGGAAATCGGTCTCGGAAACAGAATAAACACTGTTTTGCAGTCGGCATTCTTTAAGCTTGCCAATATTATTCCCGCGGACGAGGCTATTAAGTATATGAAAGATGCCGCTACAAAGTCTTACAGCAAAAAGGGCGAGGCTATCGTTAAGATGAATCACGATGCTATCGATATGGGCGCACAGCGCGTTGTAAAGGTAGACGTTCCCGAAGAATGGAAGAACGCTAAGGACGAAGACCTTTCCGTTAAGTTTGACGGCAAGGGCAGACTTATAGATTATGTAAACAACATTCTTAATCCTATCAGCTCGTTTGACGGTATGAAGCTTCCCGTTTCCGCGTTTGTTCCTTATGTGGACGGTGAAGTTCCGCTCGGCAGCTCGGCTTTTGAAAAGCGCGGTATTGCGGTAGACGTTCCCGAATGGAACGGCGAAAACTGCATACAGTGTAATTTCTGCTCTTATGTATGCCCGCACGGATGTATCCGCCCCGTTGTTCTTAATGAGGAAGAGATGAAAAACTCTCCCGAGGGTATTAAGTATGTTAATATGACGGCAATGAACGGCTTGTATTTCGGTATGGCAGTTTCTGTGCTTGACTGTACGGGCTGCGGCTCCTGCGTAAACGTATGCCCCGGTAAGAAGGGCGAAAAGGCGCTTACAATGAAGCCCCTTGAGACACAGGAGGACCGCCAGAAGGTATTTGACTACGCCGTTAAAATTCCCGCAAAGGCAGAGGTACTTGCCAAGTTTAAGGAAACAACGGTTAAGGGCAGCCAGTTCAAGCAGCCCTTGTTAGAGTTCTCCGGCGCATGCGCAGGCTGCGGCGAAACACCTTATGCAAAGCTTGTTACACAGCTTTACGGTGACAGAATGTACATTGCAAACGCTACGGGCTGCTCCTCTATATGGGGCGGAAGCTCTCCGTCAACACCTTACACAACGAACGCACAGGGCGAAGGCCCCGCTTGGGCAAACTCGCTGTTTGAGGATAACGCAGAGTACGGCTACGGAATGTTCCTTGCACAAAACACACTTCGTCAGGACCTTATCTCTAAGGTGGAGGGCGTAAAGGAAACAGCCGACGAAAGCGCAAAGGCAGTTATAGATAAATTCCTTGATACAAAGGAAAATTCCGCAGAGAACAAGGTTGCGGCTTCCGAGCTTATCGAAGTTCTTACAAAGATGAACACGCCCGAGGCGAACGAAATCCTTAAGGATAAGGAATATCTTTCCAAGAAATCCGTATGGATATTCGGCGGCGACGGCTGGGCATATGACATCGGCTTCGGCGGATTGGATCATGTGCTTGCAAGCGGTGAGGATGTAAACGTTTTGGTATTTGATACCGAGGTTTACTCTAACACAGGCGGTCAGTCTTCAAAGGCCACACCTACGGGCGCAATTGCAAAATTTGCCGCAGCAGGTAAAGAGGTTAAGAAGAAAGACCTTGCCGCAATAGCTATG
Organism: uncultured Clostridia bacterium; assembly: GCA_934476455.1. Taxonomy (GTDB): domain Bacteria; phylum Bacillota; class Clostridia; order UMGS1883; family UMGS1883; genus UMGS1883. The sequence goes on from CAKSNY010000003.1 coordinate 60,078, forward strand.
AGCTACGGTTATGTATATGTTGCACAGGTAGCACAGGGCGCAGATTATAACCAGTGTATGAAGGCATTTGTTGAGGCAGGCTCTTACAACGGTCCGTCTATCGTTATCGCATATGCGCCGTGTATTAACCACGGTATCAAGGGCGGTATGAGCATAGCGCAGACAGAAGAAAAGAGAGCCGTTCAGGCAGGTTATTGGCACCTGTTCCGTTACGACCCCAGACTTGTTGCAGAGGGCAAAAACGGATTCCAGCTTGACTCTAAGGAGCCTTCCGAAAGCTATGAGCAGTTCATTATGAACGAGGTTCGTTACAATTCTCTTGCACGCAGCAATCCCGAAAGAGCAAAAGAGCTCTTTAAGAAGGCTGAAGAAAACGCAAAGAAGAAGTATCAGCATCTTGTAGAGTTAGCACAAAAGTAAAAAAAGGGATGTTAAAAAAGTCCGGAGTGCAAAAAGGCAAGTATAATTAAAATTATACAAGCACAAAACAATTTAAAACCCCTGTTAAAAAAAGAGCCGTTCAGAAGTTCTGAACGGCTCTCGGACTGTCGAAAAACTGAAAATTCGAGAATTTGGGGAGTTGTCAGAGGGGAAATCCCCTCTGACGTAAAAAGCGCGGTTTTCGCGGGCGTGCACCGCAAAAACCGCTCCCTGCAAGGGATGGCGCGGTGAGCGCCGCGCGAGCAGAAGCAGATGTGTTAGTATCCGAACACGTTTATTGCCCGGATTTTCACGCCACTGCTGCGTTAAAATACTCGCAAATGCACAAAGCATTAGCTGCGTTTTTGCCTTGCATTGACATAAAAATCCAAGGCAATAAATCTTTGACCGAAAACGGATAAAAAATCTTGATTTTTCAAGGCGAAAGGTCGCAGGAATACTGACGTATTTCAAGACCGACAACAAAGAAAAAGCTGATTTTTTACCGTTTTGGCGTGTTCGTATGCTGACACATCTGCTTAAGCCCTTGTTCTCAAACGAAAGCTCCGAAAGCGAGCTTTCGGCTTGAAGCGTGTCGACTTTATCGACACGCTCAGAGCCGTTCAGAAGTTCTGAACGGCTCTTTTTTTACTGCCGAAAAATCGGCACTTTTACAATTTAAAGCTGTCTATAACAATAATAACCAGTATAATAATAACTGCCGCGTGTCCCAATCGGCGCGACGTATAATACCAGTCCGACGGCTCGCCCCCGTCAACAAACAGCCCATGGTTAAGCTTAAAGAACAAAAGCGGAAAGCGAATGTCAAGCGCCAAAATTGCAAGCAGAATAAAAATCGGAATAAGGGCGGCAGACTCGCCGCGTGTGTCGGCGGCGCCGCTTTGCGTAATTTTATAAACCTCGCCCGCTTGGGGGAAAAGCTCGTCTGTGTGCTGAGGCTCCCCGTTTACGTAAACACGCACCGGTATATCGGCATTGCCGTTTTCATCGGTTAAGATATATATGCCCTCAATATCCTGCACAGTGCCGAAAAACATTTTTTCGCCGTCGCAGAATATTTTTACACTGCTTCCGTTTTTTTTCACACTGTAGCTTTTTTTCTCTTCATTTACGGAAAAATCAAGCATTGCTACGCCTTTCTCCTTAAAAATGCAGGCTTTATAGCTTATGTCGCCGCTGCTGCCTGCGTACACACCGCCGCCCTTATCGTACAAAAACGCGCCGCAATAGCGTATGCCGGGCAAGAAAACGGCGTATATGTACAAGGCTGAAAGTACAAACAAAAGAACAAGGCAGGCGCACCGCAGCGCCTTTTTTTGCTTTACGGATAAATCAGGCATAAACCTCCCCCTTTTCTCTTATTTTATTATGACATATCATCGGCGAAAAAGCAAGTGTATTTTAGGCAATGCGTGTTCGAGTTACACCGTTGTTTCAGCTGCGGAAAGTATATAGCTTTCGCCAAATATTCCGCCCGCGGTTTCCTCTGCCGAATAAAGCTGCGCGGAAGAAAACGTTACGGCGGCTTCTATCGTGTTTTTACCGTCTGTTAAATAATCCGAAATATCGTATTCATAAGGTGCGGCAAATTTAAGCGGCAGCTTTTTTTTGTTTACAAAAAGCGTAAGCGTGCCGTGTACATTGCAGAAGACAGCAAGCGTTTTCCCCGCGGTTTTTTGCGTAAACTCGGTTTTGTAGCAGGTCTTAACGCAAACCTCTTTATTTTTTACCGGGGAAAAGGCATATTCCCTTTTTACAACAGGGTCAAGCACGTATTTTTTATATGTCTTTGCAACGCGTATAATGCGGCTTTCACGCCTTTTAAGCTTTATAAGCGGAGATGTAAGCGCGGCGGTATTTCCGCTTTGGGCAAAAAGCTCCTCTGTTTCCGCCGCATTTTTTATTTTCAGCTCGCCCGTAATGTCCGTTTCACCCTCGTTAAACAAAAGGACAAGCCTTTCACCCTCCTTTATAACGGTGCTTATACGAAGATTGTCAAAATGCGGGTAAAAGCTTACGTCTGTTTGTATATAAAGGGGCAGCTTTTCGGGCAGGGCATACGTAAAGCATCCTCCGTCAAACGCGGTGTATATTTTTACGCCGCACTTTTCATACTCCTTTAAAAGCGCCGCTGTTTTTTCATCAAGCAGTGTTTTGTTTTCAATAATTATGTTTTTATAGCCTTGCTTTGCTATGGTAACCCTTCCGTTTTCGGCGCGGCAAAGAGGAAGAAGCTCTTTTTCGAGATAGTTAAATTCTATCTGATTTGTAAAAAGCACGCTTGCACAAACGCTCGGCATATCGCGCACATCACACAAAATTGCCGTTTCGGCGGCGTTGGTGCTGTCTGTTAAAATGCAGCACATACGCTTTACATAGGCAGATATTTCGCCCCAGCGGCTCCACCAGCTGCTGTTAAAGCCTACATCCGGGGGGCGTTCGTCATATCGGGGCTTTGTTACGGAATAGAAAAACGCATGCGGATATACAAGGTTTACCCCGCGCGCAAACAGCCAGTCGAAATACCATTTTACGTCTGAAAGCGGCATATCCCAAAGGTTTTCCTTTCTTCCGCAGCAGCCCAGTGCCTCGTTTCCGTTGCGGCGGATAAGGCGGTGCCGTGCCGCGTCCGACGTGCATTTTCCCATAACACTGTGCTCGCCGCAGACCGCGCTTTTCGAGTTTGGCTCTATATACCGCCAAACAATGTCCTGGCACGGCGCCTGAAAATACTTCATATGACCTATATCGTAGCTTTTCCCGGGATGCCCCGTAAGGGCTATGTTATGCTCTTTGCACCATTTTGATATCGGCGCGAAAAAGCGCTCGCCCATAAGGCGGGCGACGGTATCATCGTATATTTTAAAAACCTCGTTAAAGCGTGGGTCTGTTTTTAAAAACAAAACGGGAAGAAGCAAAACGTCAAGCTTTTCTGACAAAAAGTTTAAAAAATCATCCGTCCAGGCGACAGAGCCGTGCTTGCTGCCGCGCGCAATGGGCGAGGGCTCGTCCGTAAAAATTGCCTTTACGGTGTTTCCGAAAAATCTTTTAAGGCGACTGTAGTATTTTTCGTGCGTAAGGCTGATAAAGGCATACGTGGCGTTTATATCCATCAGGTTTGCGGCTTTAGGGGCGTAGGGCTCGCCGTCATCCTCGCCGAAATGTATTCCGCGGATTGTACTTTCCGAAAAACGCATAATATAATGTGCAAACTGCCATTTATTAATGTCTTTTTCCAAAAAAGCGCCGCCGGGCGTAATTTTTTTTGCGCATACAAGCCTTTCGTCCTCAATTTTAACCGCAAGCGATAAAATAAGCTTTTCACCCTCATTTATTTTCGGTGCGGAAACGGTATTTTCTGCGCTTTCAAGCGTTTGAACAAGGCATTTAACGGCAAAATCGGGGTTTTTCTTTACAACACCGCCGTTTGCCGAGCCGGAGGGGTACATCCCCTCGTCGTACAAAACAACGAACATATCGTTTTTCTGCGCCGTTTCTGCGGTAAATTCCACAAAATCCAAAAATTCGTCAGACATATAGGAAAGCTCTTTCGGAAGCCCTATTCTGGGGTGTATAACAAATGCGTCTATACCGTGCGATTTCATATCAAGCATTTGCGCCCTTATTTTTTCTTTTGTAAGCGTGTCGTTCCAAAACCAAAAGGGTACCGCCGAAAATTCGGACGGCGGATTTTTGAAATTTTGTAAAAGCTTTGACAGTGACATAGCCCTCTTCCTTTCAAAAAGTCTTTTCTTTTATAAAAAAGTATAGCACAAAAAAAAAGCAGCCGTCAACCTTCTAAAATCCACTCTTTTTCAAAAATGCCGATTTTTAGGCTGAAAAGGTGGATTGTTGCAGCAAGGTAGAAAAGTGGATATTGAAAAAAAGCGCAAGAAGCGATAAAATTTTTACAGACACAGGTAAAGGGTGATGGTATGTATTTTGAAAAAGAGAGGGCGCTGTCAAAAGAAGTAAGCAGCACAAAACGGCAGATTGATATAATTGCAAAAAAATTTATAAAAGAAAACCCGCCGTGCGAATATACTCTTTTGCCGCAAAATGAAAAAAGCTTTTCCGTTCAAAAAAACGGGCGCTATGAGATTGACTTTAACAAAATTTATAAGAACGCGCAAACGGGTGACTGTGCCTATGCCGCGTGTGAAATTTACGCGGAGAAAGAAAAAAGCATTATTTTCTTTTGCGATTTCTCGCGTGACGCAGTTCTTTACGTAAACGGCGCGCAGGCAGGAAAAACCTCCCTTGAAGACGAAGCCCTTACAAGAATAAAAAAGGTGTATGTAACACTGAAAAAAGGAAAAAACACCGTGCTTATACGCTGCATAAAAAATGCACAGGGTTTTGGCTTTTCATTCGGCAATATAAGCCACAGAAGCGAACCGTATATGTTTACGTCAAAAGCGGAAAACGAAAAGGGCGTTTTGGGTATAAGCTGCAGCCGTCTTTACAAAACGGATATTATAAAAGACTTTCCCTCGCCGTCTTTGGCGATTGAAAAAATAAAATGGATTTCAAGCGGTGAAACGAGCGATTATTCATCTGTTTTCGAGGACGTGAAAAAAGGCTATACCTACGCTGTAACATTTTTAAAATGCGAAAGCGGAAAAAACGCAGTGCTTAGTATTAAAACAAACCTTTCATACACTGTATTTGCCGGCGGGAAGCAAATCTTTTGCGGCGAAAATGACACCGAAATTGAATTTTTGTGCGAAGAAGGCAAAAATTACCTTGTAATATGCCTTTGCCACAAAAAGGGCGGCTATTTAAAGGTAAGCGCACACGGGGCAGAGCTTTCCCCGCCGTTTGACGCGCAAAACGGCGAGCAATTTATCTATGCCGGTCCGTTTGAAAAAAAGGACGGAAAAATCCCCGTGCGTTTTGAAAAAACGCGCGTGTTTGAAAACGGCACCTACTGGCGCACAAAAAAGACACAGGCGCTGCGCCTTACGGAGGGCGCGGGGCTTTTCGGCAGATGGACGTATCCTTTGGGTATTTTAATATACGGTATGCTGGCGGCTTCGCAAAAGGCGGGCGCGCAGTATGCAAGGGACTACGTAAAGGATTATACAAAGAAAATTGCCGAAGCTTACGATTACTGTGTATACGACACAAAAAAATACAATCTTTCATATATAATACGCCAGCAATGCACACTTATGGTGCTTGACGATTTCGGAAGCTTTTGCGGTGCGCTTACAAAATGTGCAGACGTTTTTAAAAATAAGGACACAGAAAAAATAATTGACCGCGGCGCAAGCTTTATAAAAAACGATATTACGCGGCTTAAGAACGGGGAAATATACCGCCGCCTGCCCAAAAACAAATACAAAAATATTGAACTGGGCTATAAAACAATATGGGCGGACGACCTTTTTATGGGCTGCGTGTTTATGTGCAAATACTATGCCCACACAAAAGACAGTTTTTTTCTTGAAGACGCAGCGCTTCAGTTTGAAAAATATTTTGAATATCTTTACAACAGGGAAAAACGCCTAATGAGCCACGTTTACTGCATAAACAAAAGAAAAGCTACGGGCGTGTGCTGGGGCAGGGGCAACGGCTGGGTGCTTTTATCTTTGACAGAGCTTTTAAAGGTGCTTGAAAAAACACACCCGAAATACGAAAAAATACTTTCAATATTTAAAACGCTTGCAGGTGGAATTTTAAGCTATCAGGACGAAAACGGAATGTTCCATCAGGTTACAAACGACCCTTTTTCATATGCGGAAACGTCGTCAACGGCAATGTTTGCATTAAGCTTTCTGCGCGGATATAAAAACGGATGGCTTACAAAGGAATATAAAACCGCAGCGGAAAAAGCGTGGCGTGCGCTTACCGATTGTTGTATTGACAAAGACGGTAACCTTTACGGCGTGTGCAGGGGCTCGGGCTTTTCTTTCAGGGAGGAATACTACCGTGACGAGCTTTCCTGGGTATTAAACGACACGCACGGGATAGGCATTGTATTGCTGCTTGCATCCGAAATAGCGGAAACGGAAAAATAAATATTATGCAGGGGGGAAGAAAATGAAAAAATATATTTGTGCATTTTTGTTTGCGGCGTTTTTTGTGCTTTTGCGCACAAGTGCATATGCGCAGGATTTTTACGTAGACGCTGCACAAGGAAGCGACAGCGCACAGGGCAGCGCCCTGCAGCCCTTTAAAACCATACAAAAGGCGGCAGATACGGTAAAAGGCGGCGACACCGTTATTGTGCGCGAGGGCGTTTATTACGAAAACGTGAAAATTACAGCCTCGGGAACGGAGGAAAAGCCCATTGTTTTCCGCGCCGAAAACGGTGAAAAGGGAAAAACCGTAATAACGGGGGCAGACAAAAGAATACGCGAAAACAAAAATAACGTGTGGGAGCTTTTCGACAAGGAAAAAAACATTTACAGAACAAAGCTTGAAAGAGAAAATATGCTTATGCGCGTTTTGTACAACGATATGGATTTGTATATGTACCCCACGTACGAGGGGCTTGAAACATATACGACGATTGCCCAGAAAGACGCAAACTATATGGCGGGTCTTAAAAACGGATATTATATGGACTGCGAAAACGGGTACCTTTACGTAAGGCTTCGCAAGGACGAAAAATACGGCTCTGTAAACCCGAACAAAAACCGTATGGCGGTATCGCCCGAAAGGTGCAGCGTATACACCGATAAAGACAAAACGCAAAAAGAGGTTTTGGCGGTTACCGGCATAGACGAAAAAAGCAGCCTTATAAGCGTAGAAACCGAAAACGCCGCAAACGTTGTACTTTACGGGTTTACGCTTGAAACACCGGGCTTTGCGGGCGTGTATGTGCGCGCAAGCAATGTAACCGTAAGCAACTGCTTTTTCATAGGCTGTGCCTGCGGCGTAAAGGGCGGCAGCAAATATCTTTACGATATGTACAGCTCGGACGATGTAACCGTGGAATACTGCGACTACACTCAGGCGCCGACCTTTGACGACATATTTGAGATGATGAAAGAAAACTATAAAAACCCCGATGTGCGCCGCCGCAGCAACTATTGGTTTTTAAAGAAGCAAACAAGCAGCGCCGCGGGCAATTTAACGGCGGGCGTTTCGTACGAGTCGGGCGGATTTGTAGGCAGTATGGGAAAGCGCTGGATTTTAAGAAACAATTACATACACAACTGCTTCGACGGTATGAGCTGGTACGCAAACTGGCTGTATAACGACCCAACCCCCGATGAATTTGAAAACCCGAATAAGTGGTCGTCCGATTACGAAATGTACGAAAACAGGTTTGAAAACTGTATAGATAACTTTCTGGAAACGGAATTTAACCTTGACGGGGCAGATATTCACCATAACGAATTTATAAATTCGCCGGACGGGTTCTCGCTTCAGACAGGGCGCGGAAAGCCGTTTCCGACAAATATCAGATTTCACCATAACATAATGTACAACGATTACGATTTTGCCAAGGCGTGGTACACATACGCGTCAAACGAAAATTTAAAGTCGGGCAAAATGGCAAACTTCTTTAAACTGGGTATTCCCACAAGCGACTTTAAAAACCCTGCCGCACATATGAAAAATGAGCCGTGGGATTATGAAAAGGATATGCCGAAAAACAATGTGCGCTTGTCGGACGGCGGGCTTTGTATTTACAACAACACAATATACGGTCCGTATTCGTATTTGTTTAACTGCATAGGGTTTTTCGCGCTCAGTCAGCCAAGCGAAACGGATAACCACAATGTTTCGCTTAAAAACAACATTATAGTATCTATGACAAAGTTTGAGGGCAACACCCGCAGCTGGCTTAATATCGGCGACGCTGCCGAATCTTTGGGCGGGTTTATGTACAGCAATAATGTATTTTTACCCTACAGCGATGATAAATCACCGCAAAACAGCTATATGTTCGGAAAATATAACGAAAACGACCCGCTTGTAAAGAACGGAAGGCTTGTAAAAACCACCTCCGAACTGGGGCTTGCAGACCCCGAAAATGAGGATTTTACCTTAACAGAGCAAAGCGCGGCGCGCGGCGCGGGCGTACAAATACCGTTTGAAAGCGCCTCTACGCTTGACGCGGGCGCCGTACCCTACGGCGAAAAATGGCACATAAACTATGCGCCGCACAGCTACGGCGATGTAAACTGTGACGGGAATATCGACGTTTCCGACGCGGCGCAAATACAAAGCCTTAACAAAAAAACACGCGGAGATAAGCTCTTTAGCAGCCGCGCCGATATGAATTTTGACGGCGTAATCGATGAAAAGGATGCACAAATTCTTGCAAAAATCATTTTAGGGGGCGGTACGAAATGAAAAAACACACTTTTTTAAAAGCCTCGGTAAGCGCCGTCCTGTGCCTGTGCATGGCTTTGGGGGTAAGCGCGGTGTCGTATGCTGCGGCAACGGAGCAGACAAATTTTTACGCGGCGCAGCGCGCCCATACCGACCCCGACAACGTTTTTACCGTTAAGGACGGCGGCGACAGGTTCATACTTTTAGACACCCTTTCGGACGGGTATTTGTGCCTTGCGTATTCTTACTACGGCAGGCACGTGTTCGACCCCGATTCAACCACAAAGTTTGACATTGAGGACGAAAACAACCTCGCATACTTTTTAAATAACGAATTTTTAAAAAGCGGCAATTCGTCGGACAATAAAACCTACAAGCTGCCGCAAAGCATTATAAACAATTTGGTTGAACACAAATGGATTACGGAGGGCGGTCCCGTCTTTACGGATTATACAAGCGATTACGAAACCGTATGCCGTGTGGCAGTGCCGTCACGCAGCGAAATCGTAAAATATTATCACATATTCGGCTATCTGGACGATTTATCGCAAACAAGCTTTATTACGCGTTCCTCCTATGGGCGCGCCACGCAAAAGGGCGTAATGCTTTCTTATATTACGCAGCACATTACAAAGGCGGGTATGATACGTACTTCCACCGCGTCAAAGGCATACGCGCTGCGTCCGATATTTGTACTTGATAAAGACTTTTTCAAAAAAGAAAGAATAAATATTTCGCTTACGGGTGGCAACATAATAAAGCTTATAAAAACAAGGCATACAAAAAACGAGCTTTCCGGGGTATACACCCGCGGCGAAATAAATAAGCTGTTCGAGCCGCTTGCCCCGCAGGCACGCTCGGTACGTGCTACGGGCGAACCCTGCGAAGGGCAGACGCTGCACGTGCAATACGAATATTACGCCCCCGACGGGCAAACGGAAAACGGAACAAAAATTTTATGGGTGCGCTATCTTAAAAACGAAAGCGGCGCGCACGGCAGTGTGATAACCGGTGCAAACGAAAAGAGCTACACCCTTACAAAAAATGATGTGGGCTTTTATATATCCGCACGCGTAATTCCGATGTGCAAAAACAAAGCCGGCAGAGCGACCGAGGCGGAATTTTACCGCAACAATATGCTTAAAATACTGCCGTTTGAAACGCCGAAGATTGAAAACATACGCATAAGCGGAAACGTAAGAGCGGGCGCGGCGGTGTATGCCGACTACAAATATACCGACAAAAATTCCATTGAGGAAAGCGGCAGCGAATACACATGGCAGTATTCAAAGGACGCTATAGCCTTTTCCGACATAGAAAAAACAATCTCGCGCAGCTTTATAATTCCCAAAGAGTATGAAAGCGGATTTTTGCGCTTTAAGGTAAAATTTTCCTTCGGGGAGGAATATGTAAGCCCTGCCCTGCCCATTAAAAACGGCGAAGAGGAAAAGGCGAAAAGCTTTTCTACGGAAAACGGCGAAAGCGTAAGCGTATTTTTAAAGGAAAATGAAGATTATACCTTAAACGAGCTTTTAAAAAGATACGCCGTAAGCTTTACAGTGTCGGGGCAGTGCCTTGTAAAATGCGAGGGCGCGGCGGTTTACACAAATAATATCGCAGGAAAAACAGAGGCGCTTGTTATAAAAAGCGACATAAACGCACCTGTTGTAATAACCCCCAAAACAGGCGGAGAAACGGTTATAGAAAATATTTCCTATGCCGATATGAATTAAGGAGGCGAATTTAATGAAGCTTGATAAAAGCAAAAAGGGCAGCCGTTTTCTGGCGCTGATTATTGCATTTACGCTTGCGATTACAGCTTTTCCGATAATGGGTGCAGCTGACTTTATAAGCACCGTATACACGGTAAGCGGCGGCGACATTTCGGGGATATATCCCGAAACGCTTGTGTGCGATTTTCTTAAAAATATAAATGCGGAAAGCAAAAAGCTTTACCGGGAGGGCAGTAATGTGCTTTTCGGATATGTGCAGGAGGGTGATACCCTTGTTGCGGACGGCGAAAGCTACAGCGTTAAATTTGAAAGCGCGGCAACGCTTTTTGATATGAACAGCGCCCTGGAAAATGCCGCAGACGGAGAAACGGTGTTTCTTAAGGCAGCGGGGGCGGATATGCCGACCGCGGTGGATTTTTCACCCTACGGATTTTTAAAATACGACATATACAAAGCCACCGAGATAAAGCCGTATGAAATATCGGTTACAAAGCAAACGGAAGGCGGCGCGCCCGCCCTTAAATACAGCATAGGGCGCGGCAGCGCCGCGGCGACAAGACCTGTGCTTTTGGTTACAAACCAATTTGCGGACTATACCGCGCTTGACGGCGTTTCCGAAAAATATTTTGTAACCGAGCTTGACATAAAAAACGAAACGGGCAACTCCTCCGCAATGCTTTTGTTTCACTTTTTCGGTACGCAGGTAAACAACAAAGCAAACAAGTTTAACACGGTAAACTCGTTTTTTGACGGGGCACGTACAAGTACGCTTATTTTCGGACACGGCGGCACGTATGCCCTGGGCGGTTACAATGTAAATAACGATGTAATAGGCACCAATATGACGCCGCTTCCCTATGAAGGCGAAACGCAGCATATAAAAATATACCAAAAAATAGAAGAGGGCGCAAAAAACACCTCTCTTACGGTATCGGCGCTGTATGTAAACGGTGTGCAGGCACTTGAAGCACCGATTACGTTTAATACAAAGCCGCCCGCAAACTACAAATACATTGCGGCAGCGGCAATAGGTGCAACACCGCAGATAAACGGCGAAGCGTCAAGCGTTTTGTTTTCAAATCTTAAAAGCTACATTTCCGCTTCGCTGCCCGATGAAAAAGGTGAAACCGCGGTAACATCCGATGTTTATGATGTTTCCGAAAGCCCGAAAACGGTAAGCAATATCCCGCGCGAATGTACCGTAGAAGAGCTTTTTTCAAACATAACGCTGCCCGAGGGTGCAGTTTGCAGCGTTAAAAAGGAAAGCGGCGGGGACGTGCTTCCCGCGGATAAAATAAATACGGGTATGAAGCTTTTTGTAACGTCTGCAAATGGTAAAAATACGGCAGAATACACCCTTGCAACGGAAGCATATATACCCGACCCGCTCTATCTTCTTACAGAAAACGTAAACAATGCCAATCTTAAAACGATTTGCGGCATTTTAACAGACCAAAATGAAGAGCTTGCAAATATTTCTCAAGGGATGAGCGATTATCAAAAAAGGCTTGCCGCATATAACATTTTAAAGAAAAGACCGTTTGCGGACTACGATTCTTTAAAGGCGGCGTACGAAAAAAGCTGCGAAGATGTGCGTGCGGCATACCAAAGCCAGCTTCCAAGCTTTAAGGCGGCAAATTATACCGAAGACAAGCTTATTTCGGGCTTTGTTACAACCACGCCGCAGGAAAACGTTTTCTCCTACGGCGGAAAAAGCTTTGTTATGCTTGATACAAAGGGTGAAAGCTTTTACGTTATAACAAAGGACTATTACGCAAGCGCAGCGGGCGACAGCCAAAACACAGGTCGCTACAACGCGGAAACGGAAGGAAACGTTGCATATTTTTTAAACAACGAATTTTTACAAAACGGCAACGAGGGGAAAAAGCTTCCCGATAAAATTTCGGAATATATCGACTACAGCGCCCTGTGGCAGAGTGAGCCCGGATATGACAAGCCAAACCCCGGCGGCTCAAATACGGTGGGCGGAATAGGGCTTTTGTCTTGTTACGAGTTTGTAAAATACATAAAAGAGCTTGGTGCAGACGATATACCGAGCGGTGCGGCGCTTTACTGGCTGCGCACCCCCGGTACCGAATATGAAACGTACCTTTACGGTGCGTCACTGAGAAGCCTTGACACAATGACGCCGCCGCTAAGGGTAGGTTCAATGTTCGGCTCTCAGGCAGAAAGACCGCGCCTTCTCCGTCCGAGCTTTTATCTGGACAAAAGCTTTTTTGAAAATAATAAGCTTTCCGCCTGCGGGTCTGCCGCAGCGGCTAAAATTGCAAAGCTGTGCGATACAGACGCCCTCTCCGCGCTGTATTCGCAAAGCGAGCTTGAAGATATTTTCCCCAGACCCGCGGCGCAAAACCTTGAAATAACGGGAACGGCGGTAACAGGAAATAAGCTTACCGCAAGGTATGACTATGTATGCCCGTTTGATGAGGGCGAAACGGAAATAACCTGGTACGGTGCAGCGTCCGCTGATGGGGAATATAACGAGCTGCTCGGAAAAGGAAAAGAGCTTACGCTTACCGCACAGGCAGAGGGCAGGTTTATAAAAATTTCCGTTTTACCCAAGAGCAAAAGTGCCGTAAACGCACAGGGCTCTTTAATGCAAAGCGCAGGCTACCGCGGCGCGGCAGTTACAAGGGCAGCGGCAGACGCGGCGGCAAAGGCGCTTTTAGGAAAAACCGAAAGCGAGGTTTTGCAATTTTTCACGGATAATGCCCGGGTGTATGAATTTGCGGACGGGGCTTTGTCCTCACCGTATAAGGATACGGTTGCGCTAATCGTGTCAAAATCAGGCTTTACCACACTGAACGAGCTTGAAAAAGTTGTAAAAACGGCGCTTATTATGGCGCAGATACAAAAAGACGAAACAGCCGATATAACCGCGCTTTTATCAAGCGAGGAAAGCGGCATTTTAAGCGGCGACTATAAAGAGCTTGCGGACAAAAGCGCCGTAAACGCATTTGTAAAGCAAAGTACCGCGCAAAGCACGCAGGATTTTATAAAAAGCGTAAACGAACAGATTGCGCTTTCGTACTTAAACAGCGCAGACGGAGAAACGATTGTTTCCGTGCTTGAAAGATTAAACAAAGCCTTGCTTTTAACAAAGGATATTTCAAGCCTTACGCCGCAGCAAAAAACGGCTCTCGGTTCAAAGGTTTTGGAGCAAAGCTACAGCGCACTTTCACAGGTTAACGAAAAAATAGAAAGTGTGTGGAGCATAATTACAGGGATTACGCCTGCGCCCGAGCCGGGCGGCGGGGGCAGACCCTCCGGCGGCGGTGGCGGCGGAAGCATAGGCACATCCGCCGCCGCATCAGGCGGCGCAGCAGGCGGCACAAAAGACCCGTACAGCGACCTTTCCGGGTGCAGCTGGGCAAAGGAAGCAATAATCTACCTTACAAAAAAAGGCGTTGTAAACGGTATGGGCGGCTCTCGGTTTAACCCAGGCGGCATGCTTACGCGTGAGCAGCTTGTAAAAATGGCGGTAACGGCATTTAATATTGAAGCAGGCGCTTTTGAGGTATCGTTTAAAGACGTGGATACGTCGGCTTGGTACGCGCCGTACATTGCGGCGGCATACAAAAGCGGAATAGTAACCGGCATAAGTGAAAACGAGTTTGGCGTTGGCGATACTGTCACGCGGGAACAGATAGCCGCAATTATTTACCGCAGCGCCGCTATGGGTACAGACGGCGAAGCCGGGGAAGTATTTTTCGGCGAGGATATATCGCCGTATGCGAAAGAGGCGGTTTTGCAAATGCAAAAGCGCGGAATAATAACGGGCGATGAAAACGGCAAATTCAACCCCAAAAGTCCGGCAACGCGTGCCGAGGCAGCCGTTATGATATACAGAGCAATGAAAAATGCGGAGGTGAAATAATGCGTATTGCCAAAATAATAAAAAGGGTCGGAGCAATGCTTTTATGCGCGGCGGTATTGGCAGGCGGCGCGCCGCGCCGCAGCGCCTCTGCACAAAAGGATTTGTCGGACGAGTACGCGCTTATGCAAGCACTTGGTATTTACGAGGATGAAAATTCCGAAACGGTAATTACGCGCAGGGCATTGGCAAAAATAATATCGCGCATTACGGGCGCGGCGGGCGCAGAGGAAACCGTCTACCGTGACGTAAGCGAAAAAGACCCTGCCTACGATGCCATAATGGCAGTTTCGGCGGCAGGAATTATGACAGGGTACGGGGGCGCTTTTTCTCCCGACGAAACGGCGGACGTATTTTCGGCATTAACGGCGCTTATGCGAACGGCAGGTTATTTCACCCCGTCCGAGGGAAGCGGCGGCTACTATAACGGATACCTTAAATTTGCCTCCAGAGAGGGGCTTTTAAAGGGCGTAAGCGCAGAAAAAAACCTTTGTGCGGACGATTTAACACAGATGCTTTACAACTTTTTGGAGGTTCGCATTTTTTCAGACAGCGTGTATGAAACAAGCGGCAATACAATAAGCGAAATAAGCGACGAAACGGTTTTGGGCAAATTTTTTAATGCGGATAAATGGCGCGGAAAAATTGCTGCAACGCCATATGCCGCGCTTTCGGGGAGAGTGCGCACGCAGGACGGATTTATCCTTATAAACGATAAAAACGCCGACTATATTTACCGCGATAATTCCGCGGCTTCGTATGAAGATTTGGGGCGCGAAGCATATTTTTATACCGTCCGTTCTTCGGACACAATTTTATACACAGAGTTTATATCGTCAGGCTATAAAAAGGAAGAATTTTTGTGCGACAAGGTAACTTCCGTAGACCGCGCCCTTACCCAAATAAGCTATACAGACGCCTCAAACAAGGCGCAAACGCTCAACATAAGCGGAGCGGTAAAGGTGTATAACGGGGTTCAAAAGGACAATCTTTCACACACGGCATTTTCCGCACAATACGGATTTGTAACTGCTGTAGACGCAGATTCCGACGGAACGTACGATATTATATACCTGTGGGACGTAAGCCTTATCCTTGTTGACACAATAAGCTTTAGGTCATATAAGATTACCGATAAAATAAGCGGCAGTACAATTGATTTTGACGAAAGCGATAACGATGTAACGGTGCTTTACCGCGGGGCAAGCTATCCGATTGACGCCATAAAAGAATATGACACCCTGCTTATAGCCAAAGCGCAAAACGGCACAAAGAACAAAATGACAATTTTCGTATGCCCCGAAAGCGTATCGGGAAAGGTTACCGCCAAAGGGCAGAACAGTATAGAGCTTGACGGGCAAAGCTTTGACGCCCTCTCCTCGATGGATTTTTCAAACATAAATATAGGCGAAAGGTACATTTTGTGCGTTTTTTACGACGACACCGTGCTTGCCGCACTTTCTGAAAGCATACGCGGCAAAACATATGCCTATGCCTTAAATGTGGGTGCGGAGGGTACAATAAATAAAAAGGTACAGATAAAGGCTTTCACACAAAACGGAAAAGAAGAAATATTAAACTTTGCAAAGCGGTTTAAGCTTAACGGTGCAAATGCCGGTTTTTCGGATTTAACGCAAAGTACACTGTTTAATGCCGGAGCCTTTAAAGAGCAGCTTGTTTCGTACAAGCTTAACCAAGACGGCGAAATAAACGAGCTTTATATTTCGGGTGCAAGCGAGGAGCCTGCCGCCGTGCGTGACGGAAAAACGCTGATTTTAAACAAAAATTATTCAAAGAGCGACACCTCCCAGTACTACAGGCTCTACAGCGGAGCGGCGCTTTTTAACGGCGAATACCTCGGTATAGACAATATAACAAAGGTATTTCACATAATACGAAAGGACGGTAAATTTGAAAAAACGCTTTCTGCGGTTTCGGCTCCGTCGGCACTTTCCGTGGCGTCGGGCAGAATGAATATTTCAGTATATGATGCAGACACCGAGCGCGTTGCCGGAGCCTGCGTTATAGAGCAAAGCTATACAGAGCTTTCGTCAACAGCGAAGGAGGATGTAAACGTTTTCGTTGTGGGTAATGTTCGTAAAACAATAAACGGCAGCGGCGAGGAAAAAACCGTTCTCACAGGCTTTTACGGAGGAAAAGAAACGGCAATTACAGAAAACGAAACGCTTAACTTTGACGGCGTAAAAAAAGGCGATGTGCTTCGTACATACGGTATGGCAAAGGGGCTTTATTCCTACAGCATTTTATGCGGCGTTAATAACATACCCGGGGGCGAAAGCTCCTCCGGCGAGGACGAGGAGGATGAGGAGGATACCTCCACAAGCTTTGTGCGCGCACGCACAAACGGTTATTACGGAAGCATTGTCAGCCGTTCGATAGAAAACAGAAACGTGTTTCTTACAAAAACAAAGGCGGGAACATTGCGCCCCGTTACGGCGGCTTCGTATACGTGCGTATATAAATACAACGTATCGGAGGGTACGCTTACCACGGCGGACATATCAGAGCTTGACGCGTCGTGCCAAAACGTATATTTTTCGTTTGTCTACGGCATACCGCGCGATATTATAATTTACATTTAATTAAAATTAAAATAAATTTTTAAAGGAGAGATAAAAATGACACGAAGAAAAACAAAAATTACCGCAGGTGCGCTTGTAATTATTATGCTTTTAACAAGCGCATTTACACTCGGCGCGTTTGCAAGCGGGGAAATTCCGGCAAGCACGTATTACGAAATCGACGCGGCGGCGCACACCGTAAAAGGGCTTTTGCACAACACCTTTGTAGGCGATTTTATGGCGCGCATAAATTCGGGCAGCAGTGTTAAAAAACTGGTGGATGCCGCCGGCAGCGAGGTGTTTAACGGATTTGTAGACGATACAATGACGCTTTATATAGGTAATACCCAATATTCGCTTGAGTATTTTATGCTCTACGACCTCGGCGCAAAAATGGAGGATTACATAGCGCAAAATTCCGGATTAACGCAGGAAGTTTTGCTTGACCATACAATAGCAAGCAGAAACGGTTACAGAGATGCTGTAGAAAGTTCAAAACTTAAGCAACTGGGAATTGTCAGCGGTCTTGCTGTAGGAACTAAGGATTCGTGGGTAGCGGGAAATATTGTAAAAGCAACTGTTGTAGCTGACGAATCAAGCCCTTATTTGGAGCTTTACTCTACAGGACTTCGGCAAAAACATTTAATTACCGAAGATTTTTCGGGTCAATATATAGATGACGCAAGGTATACAGATAAATACATAGTAACGGAAGCGGAGATAAAGTCAATAAATTATGAGGGTGAACCCGCGGAAAACTCTACGGGATTTTTATCAATAAATCATTATTATAAGGCAGATGGGGAATCTAAAAATCCCGGTGCAGTATTTACCGGTAACACGGACAGCGTCAATTTCAGTGACAGGGGATATTTTACCGTTGGCGGAAATGAAACAAACACATCCGCAAGCTCAAGTCAAGTATATTTGTCGGAGGATAAGTACAATACAAGCACTGAATATAACGTAAAGCTTTATAATATAAATTATGCAGATAAAACAAGCAGTGCAGCTTTGGAAAATATGGCTTCGGGAGTGTATCTTAATAACACAAAGCAAAATATCACAAAAACATTTGATACACAGCTTGCAAGCGGTACTACGTCGGTTGACGGAATTTCGCAGGCAACAATCGGTATAGGCGGAAACCGCATTTCATCAACTGTCGGCACGGCGACAACAGTGCAAATATCGGATTTTAAAGTATACCTTGCGGAAAATATGCACGGCGAAAAAGATTATGTATCAGTTAGTTCTGACTGTACCATTCCCACGGCGGACGAAAACGGATATGAAATAACAACAAAGCCCGCAACAATTAAAAATGTAGTTCCGGGAACAACCGCATCAGAACTTATCGAAAAGCTTAAGCTTCCCGAAAATGCGTATGCCGTGGCATACGATAAATCAAATTCCGCAAGCCGTGTAAGGCTGGCAGACAATGCTGTACTAAGCAATGATAATTATATAAACGTTATTTCAAAAACAAACGGGGCTTCCGGTGTTTTATCGAGAGGCTACACAATCACGCTTTCAACCTATGGCGCTGCTCTCTCGGGTAATACCGTTACGGTTACGGGCAACGCAAAGGGTGTGCGTTTTATTGCGGCGGCGTATGACGAAGCGGGAAAGCTTACAGAGGTTAAAATAATTCCAAGCGGGGAAAGCAGCGCAAGCTTTACAAACGCGCCTGTAGCAGCAAATGTATTTGTGCTTAAAGATTTGGCAACGCTTACGCCTGTTACAGAGGTTCTTCCCGCAAGCCCTTCCGCAGAATAAGAAACAGCCTTTACTAAAAAATAAAATTTGTGTATAATGGTATAAAAAAGGTGCATAGGGGAATGAGGAAATGTCATTTATTAAACGTGAAAGCGACGGCGAGAGGCTTTTAAAAAGCAAAATAGGCTTTTATATAGTGCTTAACGCAATAATTCTGCTTATTTTTGCCGTTTGCGTAAGGCTGTATTATGTAAGCAGCTGCGTGCGTATTGTAAACGAAAATTATTACAATTTGCTGCTGCTTAACTTTCAGTCTACCGAAAAGGACATATCAAATATAACGACAAGCGTTTCGCTTTTGCGTTCACCCGCGTTTGACAAATGTATGTCATATACCTCGGGCGATGTTCCGGACGCATCCTCCGTAGCGGAAACGATAAAATCGCTTAACGATTTTGCACAGTGCTACGACATTATAGACAGCGTTATGATTTTTAACCGCACGCTTGATATTGCCGTAACAAACGAAGGTATGTACAGCTTAAAATCATACCTTGAAAAAAGCTACCGCTACGAGGATTACCCCTACAGCTACTGGCAAAACTATATACTGCCGCTTTATGAAATGCGCGTAATATCGCCTACAAAGGTAAGCTGCCCCGACCGCGAAAGAAAGATTATACCTATTGTTTTTTCTTCGATAAAGGATACTGTGTCGAGCAATCTTTTGGTTGTAAACGTAAGCGTGGACGCAATGCTTTCACGCGGGACGATAACAAAAAATATGACGAAGAACAGCCGGTTTTACATTGTAAATCCGTATAACGATACATATTTTTATTCGGATAAAACGATTGCGCCGGATAAAGAGCTTAAAAGCTTTGTAGGCGCAACGCAGTATGACCAAACCTTTCTTCGCTATAAGGATAAAAAATACAAGCAGCAGCTTGTTATACGCTACTGCTCACGCTCAAGCATACTTGGGTATGAATATATGATATTTATACCTATGAAGGATATTTCCCAGATAAACCGTATAAAGGCGGTAAGCAACGCAATAATGGCTTTGATGGCGCTTATAATACTGGGCTGGCTTGCCATAGGCAATACAAAAATTCTTAAGGCGGTGGGGCTTGTTGAAAAGCGCGCCGGCGAATACAAAAGCTCGGTTAAGGTAATGGCGCCGATTGTACGCGAAAAGTATGTTTCGGATATTATAAACACGCCGATTGCAAGCATAGATTCGCAGATAACGCGCGTTTTGGAGGAGAACAAAATCTCTTTTAAATACGAAAATTTTGCAGCCGTTATAGTAAAATTTGCCGCAGACGGTCAGCAGCTTAAAAAATTAACGCTTGTTGACAGGCAAAGTATATTTTCCGAGGTAAGCAACAAAATAAAAATGCAGCTTTCCAAAAATTACGATACCGTAAATATTTCCTTAAAGGACGAGGCGCTTTACGTAATCTGCCTTGAAAGCGCGGATAAAAAGAAAGAAATAGAGGATATGTTTGCCTCCTTCAAAAAAGAATACAGCGGCGATGTGCTGACCATTTTGGTGGGCGTGGGCGACGTTTACCGCGGTATGGTGGGTATAAAGCAAAGCGTTGAAACGGCGCGCTGCAGCCTTGAAAACATTATTGCGCCGAAAAAAGTTCGGGGAAATATCGGGGGTACAAAAAACAAATGCCTGTACACAAAGCAGGAGGACGACAAGCTGTTTAATCTGCTTGTTGCAGGCTACAGCAAAGAACCCATGCAGCTTATAAGCGGTGTTATTGAAAAAAATATAAAAAACGGCATAAGCGATTCTTCACTTACCGAACTTTACAGCCGCATCCTTACCACGGTTATACGTGTTATGGATATGAAAAAAATTGACTACGGAGAAAACTTAACGGGTATGGATTTTATCGTGTCCGCGCTTGAAATGCCGAGGGAGGACGTGTACAGATATATAATGGACGCTGTAAACAGAATTTCGGCGGAAACAAAAAAATATAATACAAAACTTGATTTTTCAAAAATTATAGCTTATATCGATGAACACTATCAGGAGGATTTGTGCCTTGACCTTATAGCGCTGCGGTTCGGAACAAGCTCTAAATATCTTTCGCGGAAGCTTAAGGAGCAGCTTGGCATAAACTTTCACAAATACCTTACGCAGATAAGGATAAACCACGCAAAAATACTTTTGATTTCAACAGATATGACGGTTGACGAAATATGCCGCTCCACGGGATATATGAGCCAGACAACATTTATACGTGCTTTTAAATCCGAAACGGGACTTTCGCCGACGGCGTATAAAAAGCTGGAAAAGAGTAAATAATTAAAAAAATCGCCCAAAACAGACGAATACCGCTTTTAGGTGGAATATTGGATGTTTACAACAGGCAAATTTTCGATGTAATATGTTCTTAGTTAAAACAAATATGAAAGGATGATTGTAATGCTGAAAAGAACCGTAACCGTTTTAATGTGCTGTGCGCTTATAATTTCGTGCATAGGCTGCGGCAAAAAAGAAAGCAGCGGCGGCAAGGTTTCAATACGTGTCGGCGGCTGGCCCGCAGATACGGCAACAGACGCGGTAAAAGAAAAATATCAAAGCCGGCTCGAGGCTATGAAAAAAGCCTACCCGGATATAGAGGTAATTCCCGATACAACAGGCGTAGATGTAAAAACCTTTGCCGTAAAGGCAAGCAGTAATCAGCTGCCCGACCTTTACCAGTCGCACTTTACGGAAATAACCAAAAATGTTCTTTCGGGCTATGCAAAAGATTTAACCCAATATATGAAGAAAAACGGTTATGCGAAAAATCTTAACCCCGCGCTTACAGACCTTGTTTCATTTGAAAATAGAATCTGGGCAATACCCGTTGCAGCAAATGTTTTGGGGCTTTCCTGCAATGTAGAGCTTTTCCGCCAGGCAGGGCTTTTGGATGAAAACGGCGTTCCGATTTTCCCGAAAACATATGACGAGCTTACCGAAACCGCTGTAAAAATAAAAGAAAAAACAGGTAAAAGCGGTATGGTAATATGCACAACCAACGGTCAGGGCGGATGGTATTTTACCATGCTTGCAAACGGCTTCGGCGTAAAGTTTATAACAAAAGACGGCGACAAGTATAAAGCAAGCTTTAATTCGCCCGAGTGTATCGCCGCGCTTGAATACATACGCGATTTAAAATGGAAGTACAACGTGCTTCCCGAAAACAGCTTTATGGACAGGGTAGAGCAGCGCAAGCTTATCGCAACAAAGCAGGCTGCAATGAGCTTTGATACGCCCCCCGTTGACCCCTATATAACAAAATACGGTATGAATAAAGATGACGTGTCGTTTGCACGTGTTCCGGCAGGCAAAAACGGCAGAGTTGCGCTTTTGGGCGGTCAGGTTTATATGATGGACGCAGACGTTACAGACGAGCAGATAGACGCAATATTTAAATGGATAGATATTTCGGGCGAAGGCCCCAATGTAAGCGAAGAGGCGAAAAAATCGCTTGATGAAAACTATGCAGCACTTAATAAAGACGGGCTTATAGTAACAGGAAGAAACCTGCTTGATATATGGGTAAACGACGAGCTTGTGAAAACACAGACAGAGCTTCGCGCAAAATACACCAATGTTGACGACAATAAGTTTGCCGATTATTACGGCTTTGAGGATGTTGCCATAAAGCTTGAAGAATACCCCTGCGCGCAGCAGCTTTACCAGGTGCTTGACGCGGGCCTTCAGGAAATAATGACAAACAAAAACTGCGATATTAAAAAATTGGTTAAAGAAATGAACAACAATTTCCAGGTAAATCACCTCGACAAGTGGGAGGGGTAATGTAAATGTCAAAGGCTACCCAAACAAAAAGCAAAACATCGTTAAAAAAAGCGGTGCGCGCATTCATACAGCACGATTTGTCTGCGTGGGTGCTTATAATTCCGTCAATAATATTGTTCTTTATAGTAGTTTGGAAACCTATAATTATCGGCGTTGTGTATTCGTTCTTCAAGCTGCGCGGGTTCGACCCCGTGCAGTTTGTGGGGCTTAAAAATTACATAGACGTAATAAGCGATACCGACTTTGTGATGACGCTTTTAAACTCTGTAAAATATGTTGTATGGGCTGTAATAATCGGCTTTTTAACACCGTTTATTGTGGCTGTGCTGCTTAACGAGGTTGTACATTTTAAAGGCTTTTTCAAAATAAGCGTATATCTTCCCGCGGTTGTACCGGCTATTGCCACATATATGGTATGGTATTATTTGTTTTTGCCGGGCGACGCCGGCGTGCTTAACGTAGTGCTGCAAAAGCTTGGGATGCAATCTTTTGACTGGCTGCAAAACAAGTCTGCCGTAATTCCGCTTTTAACCGTTACCACAACATGGCACGGGATGGGCTCTGCGGCGCTTGTATACCTGGCAGGGCTGCAGGGTGTAAACACAGAGCTTTACGAGGCGTGCAAAATTGACGGCGGCGGATTTTTCACAAGAATACGCATAGTAATGCTTCCGTTTATGAAGGATACAATGCTGCTTATGCTTATTCGTATGATGATAAGGGTGTTCCAAATCTTAGAAATGCCGCTTGTAATGACAGGCGGCGGTCCAAACCGCGCTTCGCTTTCAATGGGGCTGCAATCGTATCGGTACGCGTTTGAATACGGTCAGTTTGATAAAAGTATGGCTATGAGCGTTATCACGTTTATTATTCTTTTATGCCTTACTTTTGTATATGCGCGTGCGCAAAAGCATAATGATTGATTTTAGCGAAAGCGAAAATCGGAAAGGATATTGATTGCAATGAAAAACAATAAATTTGACAGCAAAGACTCGGGCATTTTATCTGCCGTGGACATGAAAGACCGAAAAAACCGCATTATTTATTGGATAATGTTTGCAATGCTGTGTGTTGTGGCGTGCGCGTGCGTGCTTCCGGTTTTGTGGGTGTTTCTGTCCGCATTTAAAGATATTGACGAGTTTTTAAGCGTTCCGCCTACGCTTCTGCCGCACAGCTTTCACCCCGAAAAAATCGGCACTGTGTGGAAAAAGCTTAACTTCGGCGTGTACTATTACAACAGCTTTTTGATTATTTTGGGCAACCTTGCGGCGTGTCTTGTATTTAACGGCGTTTTCGGATATGTTCTCTCACGCCTTAAACCAAAGGGAACAAAGCTTTTGTATATGCTTGTTTTCTGGACGCTTCTTATGCCTACGTCGATGTGTATGGTGCCTCTTTATATGAGCTTTGTAAAGCTTGGGCTTATGGATTCGTTTATTCCGCTTTTTATAATGTCGGGTGCAAATGCGTACGAAACGCTGTTGTTCAGAAATTTCTTTAACGGAATACCCGAATCGTACGTCGAGGCTGCAAAGATTGACGGCGCCACAAACCTGGGTATATTCTTTAAAATAATAATGCCTATCAGCAAGCCCATTATTATGGTTGTTTCGATATTTTCGGTGCAGATGTCGTGGGGGTCGTTCTTTTGGCCGTACCTTATTCTTACGGACGAAAGAAAACAGCCCGTATCTATTGCACTGTATACGCTTTCAAGCGGCGCCGTTACGGACGATCAGTATGTTATAGTTATGATGCTTGCAATACTTCCCGTGCTTATACTGTTTTCGATATTTTCAAAATACATAATAGGCGGAAACAATATGTCGGGCGTAAAAGGATAATAAAACCAATCAGTACGTAAAGACGAGCGGTAAACTGTTTTTGTTTTACCGCCCGTCTTTTTTAGGCGTAAAAGACTTTACATATTTAAAAGACCGTACTATAATCAAGTGTGTGTACAGGTAATATTTTTTACTGGTCTTGTGGGTATATGGGCGCAATAATCTCTTATCATTCCTTGCCCTGCCGATAAGAGATTTTTATTATTATATGTGCCTATGCAGGGCGGCAAAACGGAGGTTATTATGACAAGCGTAAAAACTAACAGGCAAATGTCAGACGCGTTTCGTACAGCTTTGTTTATTATACTGTCGGGCGGTTTTCAGGACGCATACACATACTGCTCGCGCGGCGGGGTTTTTGCAAACGCCCAGACGGGTAATATAGTTTTAATGAGCGCTTCGCTTTTTGAAGGAAAATGGGGCACGGTGTTAAAATACATAATTCCGCTTATTGCCTTTTTTATAGGAACTGCCGCAGCGGAAATAATACATATCCGTTTTAAAAGGTGCGAAAAAATCCACTGGCGGCAGATTATTCTGATTTTGGAAATCGCGCTCCTTTTCGCCGTGGGGTTTGTGCCGCAGAAAATAAATCCGCTTGCAAACGCAATTGTATCGTTTGTGTGCGCAATGCAGGTGCAAACGTTCCATAAGGTGCGCGGGCATGCGTATGCAAGCACAATGTGTATCGGAAATATGCGAAGCGGTATGGAAGCGCTTTGCGCATATTTTTACGTGCGTGACAAAGAAATACTTAAAAAAGCGCTTACATATTTCGGCGTTATCGCCGTTTTTGCAGTCGGTGCGGGGATAGGTACTTTTATAACAAAGAGCATAGGCGACAAATCAATATGGATTTGCTGCGCGCTGCTTTTTGTTAGCTTTGGTATAATGTTTATTACGGAAGAGGAAAAATAACCCGCGGCAATATTTGAAAAAAATATTTAGAAAGCCTTGACAAAATTTATAATCGAAGATAAAATAACGCTGTTATCGGATAACAGCGTTATCAAAAGGAAAACAAGATGAGACCGCTTAATGATAAGCTTGCGCAAAAATATTGGAAGCCGCCGAGGCAGAGTTTTTTAAGAAAGGGTATCGGGGCGCCTGTGTGCGGAGTATTGCCGCATCGGTCGGCGTGACAACAGGCGCGATTTACCGCTACTATAAAAATAAAGAGGCACTGTTTGACGCGCTCGTGTCAGAGCCTGCACAGCAGCTTTTTGAAAGATACAGAAGCTACAGTGAAAACTTTTCAAAGCAAGGGCTTAAAAAGCAGCTTACAACGCTGCCGCAGCTTTCGGAGGAGCCGAGCGGCGAAATAGGGCTTCTTATGGGCTATATTTACGAGCATTACGGCGCGTTTAAGCTTATTGCCTGCTGCGGCGTGGGCACGGGCTATGAAAATTACGTTGAAAGGCTTACCCAAATAGAAACAAAAAGCGGAATTACTCTTGTTCGCTTAATGCAAGAGCAGAATATGCTTAAGGTTGATGTGGACGATACGCTTATACACATTATTTCAAATACAATTTTTACGGGTATTTTTGAAATAATCTCGCATGATGATGTGAAAGATGAAAAAAACACATAGCCGCCCTGTATGATTTTTATACGGCGGGCTGGTACAGAATTTTGGGGATCGAATGATTCCTTAAATTTTTAAATATAGGTTAGCCGTAATAACCGAAAATGCTGCAAAAAAGGGGAATTTTTATGGACGAAAAAAAGAAAAGCTGGGCAGAGCTTCTTTTTGCTTATGCGGATGGCGAAAAGAAAAAATGATTTTGTCGGTTGATTTGTCGGTGCTCAGTGTTATACTGGGGCTTGTTCCGTTTTACTGTATGTACAGGGTGATTTGCCTGTATTGGATTTCATACATAGTTTTGAAGAAAAAGTACTAAAACACCTGCACAGATAAAAACAATGAAAGTAGGAATAATTATGAAAGCAAAAAGTATTATTGCCGCAGGTATTACGGCGGCTGTATTGCTCACAAATACGGCGTTTGCGTCGGATATGTACGCCACCCGCGGTGAAACTGCCGATATGCTGCTTAACGCAGCAGACGATTACAACCCAGGCGTAAAACGCAGCGATATAATAAAGGGCTACGGCGGTGACGGATACCTTCACGAGGATTGGAACATTAACCGTGCGGAGGCGCTTGTTATGCTTGCGCGCGCTTTCGGTACTTTGCCGGGGCTTACCGGGCATAACGAAAGGGTTGCGCTTAAAAGCGGGGATTTTACAGATATTCCCGAATGGGCAAAGCCCGAGCTTTTGCCCGTGCTTGACGCGGGTATTGCCGCCGGAACGGCAGAGGGCATATTTTCGCCCTATGACGATGTAACCAAAGAGCAGCTGGAACTTTTTATAAAGCGCGCCTATGCGCTTTTCGGAACTAACGAAAAGGACGATTTTTACGCTGCCGTAAATAAAGACGCACTTAATAAACTGGAATTAAAACCCGGGCGGATGATTGCGGGTACGCTTTACGATCTTCAGGATGACAGTATGGAAAAGGTAAATGCAATCATCGGGGAGGCGATAGAAAAAGGCGGCGAAAAGGGCAGCAAGGAACAAAAAATATCGGATTTTTACAAAAACATTTTAGACACCGATGGAAGAAACGAAACGGGCATAGCTCCCATAAAGCCGTATCTTTCGGATATTGACGGCGCAAAGGATGTTAAAGAACTTGCGCGCATGCAGACAAAGCTTATAAAAGAGCTGTGTATGGCGCCTTTTACGGCGTTTTCCGTTACAACGGATTTTAAGGATAACACAAAATATGTTATGTATTTTGGGGTGGCAGAGCCGTACCTTACAAAAGACTTTTACCTAAACGGTACACAGGCGCAAAAAGAAAGCTACCTTAAATATTTAAAAACTATGTGCACCATTGCAGGCGAAAATACAGACGATAAGCAAATCGAGGATTTTTACAACTTTGAAAAGGCGCTGGCGGAAAAAGAACTTAATCCGGAAGAGGACGGAAACGTAGATAAGATTTACAATACGTACACCCTCGGAAAAATACAGGCACTTTTCCCGGAAATCGATTTAAACGCAGTTTTGGAAAGCCTGGGGCTTAAGAACGAGGACAAAATTCTTGTTATGGATGAAGAGCTTACCAAGGAATTTTCAAAGCTTTTTACAAACGAAAACCTTGAAACGCTTAAAACAGCGGCAAAGCTCAGCGTAATTCTTAATTACGGCGCCGCACTCAATACGGAATTTACGGACGCGTCGAATACGTTTAATCAGGAATATTTGGGTATTTCGGGAACATATTCCGATGAAGAGCTCGCCGCAATGAATGTTGCGGGAGTAATGCCCGATTACATAGGCGAGCTTTACGCCGAAAAATACTTTACCGAGGACGCAAAGCAAAACGTTTTGAAAATGGTAGAAGATATAGTTTCCGTCTATAAGGAAAGAATAAATAATCTCGACCGGATGAGCGGCGAAACCAAGAAAAAAGCCATAAACAAGCTTGATAAAATGGGAATAAAAATCGGCTATCCTGACAAATGGAACACCTATCTTGACGACGTTAATATAAATTCAAAGACCGATGGCGGAAGCTATTTTAATAATGTTCTTGAAATTGCAAAGGCAAATGTCAGGTATATGTCACGCTTGCAGGGAACATCGCCCGACAAAACGCAGTGGGCAATGTACCCTTATACGGTTAATGCCTGCTACAGTGCAACCTCTAACGACATAACCTTTCCCGCGGCTATTCTTCAGCCGCCGATGTACGATATAAATGCGTCCTACGAGGAAAATTTGGGCGCAATCGGGTATATTATTGCACACGAAATTACGCATGCTTTTGACAACAACGGCGCAAAGTTTGACGAAAACGGAAACGCTGCCGATTGGTGGACAAAGGAGGACTATGCCGAATTTGAAAAACGGTGCGAAAAAACCGTGTATTTTTACGACAGGCAGGAGGGCATCCCCGGGGTTAGTATGAACGGGCGGCAAACCTTAAGCGAAAACGTAGCGGATTTGGGCGCCGTGCAGTGTATTACAGAGGTTGTGTCACGGCTTGAAAACCCCGATTTTGCAAAGCTTTATCGCTCTATGGCAAAAGCCTGGGCAAGCACGAAAACGCGCGAATATGCAAAGTATGCCGCCGGAACGGACGTTCATTCGGAGGATAAGCTGCGTGTAAACCGCGTTGTTGTAAACTGCGACGAATTTTACAAGGCTTTCGGCATAACGGAAAAGGACGGTATGTGGGTTGAACCTGTTGCGCGGGTTAAAATCTGGTAAAATTGCGGAAAGGGTATGATAATGGCAACAAGCAAAGAATATTTGGCATATATTTTGGAGCAGCTGTCAGAAATTGACAATATATCCTACAGACAAATGATGGGCGAATATATTATTTATCATAACGGAAAAATTGCAGCCTATCTTTGCGACGACAGACTGTTGGTAAAGATAGTTCCGTCTGCGGAAAAAATGCTTTCGGAGGCTTTGCGTGAGCCGCCATACGACGGCGCCAAAGATATGCTTTTGGTAGAGCAGACAGATGACAGACAATTTCTGACAAAGCTTTTTAATGCAATGTACAGCGAACTGCCTTTACCGAAAAAGAGAAAACATACAGGTTAAGAATGGGGAAATAAAATTGAACTACAAGGTTATAGACAAAGAAAAATACTACCGAAAAGGTGTGTTTCGTCACTTTTCGGAGGATTGCAAATGCTCAACGTCAGTTACCGCAAGGGTTGACGTGACAGCGCTTAAGGAATATTCAAAAAGAACGGGTACAAAGTTTTATGTAAATTTTTTGTACATACTTGCAAAGGTTTTAAATTCGCGCGATGATTATAAAATGGGGTACTTATGGCAGACAGATACGCTTATTTGCTATGATAAAATCAACCCCACACAATATATTTTTCACGATGATACGGAAACCTGCACCCCCGTTTACACGGAATATTTCGAGGATTACAAGAAATTTTACGAAAACTGCGCAAAGGATATAGAAAAGGCAAAGCAAACGCGCGAGTATGGGCTGGATACGGCAAACCACCCCAATTGGTTTGACGCCTCGTATATATCGTGGTTAAGCTACGATTCGCTTAATATCGAGCTGCCCGACGGATATTTGTTTTTTGCGCCTATTATAAACTGGGGCAAATACAGAGAAGAGAACGGCCGCTTTGTAATGCCCGTTACAGTTCGGCTTAATCACGCCGTTGCAGACGGATATCTGGTTGCAAAGGTTTTTAAGCTGCTTGAAGACGAAATCGGAAAATTTGTGACAGAGTGAAAAACACACCGCAAAACTATCAGTTTTGCGGTGCGTTTTTTAGCATCTCATTTTAATAAACTACGGCGTCGTCTGCGGTGTATCCGCCAAGTGAATTTTCTTTTACCTGTATACAAACAAAAGAAATATCACAATCGCTTGCCGCAAAGAAACGGCGATTTGCCGCAGGTGCAATTTTAAGCCAATCTCCGGCTGCGATTTCAATTTCTTCATCGTCAATTATAACTTTTCCTTTGCCGGAAAGTACGCCGTAAATTTCTTCGTTCTGCTTGTGAGAATGAAAAAAGGGAACATCCGCACCTGCGGGAAGGCGGTTGATGCTGATCTCGGCGCCGGTTAAAGCAAGCTTTTCGTAAAGCTCTGTTCCGGAATCGTTTCCGACATTTGTTTTTGTGTAGTTTTTCACGGTATTGTACCTCCTGAGATTTTTAGCAATTTTTTGCTTGTTTACAGTTTATCACCGTGTACATATAAAAACAAGTATGCACTTTTTTATAACTGTATATAATTTTTAAAATATGTGTTATAATACCTTTATGAGGTGATAAAAATATGAAAACAAAAGACGAATTGCCCGTGTGCCCGGTGGCAACAACGGTAGCCCTGATAGGCGGAAAATGGAAACTTCTTATTTTGCGCAACCTTAAGGCGCGCCCGTGGAGGTTTAATGAGCTGCAAAGGGATTTGGAGGGAATATCGCAAAAGGTGCTGACGGACAGTCTGCGCCAGATGATTGACGACGGACTTGCCTACCGTAAGGATTATCACGAGCTGCCGCCGCGGGTGGAATACGGGCTTACGGGCCTCGGACGGGAAATGCTGCCCATTATAGACGCGCTTGCGGATTTCGGAAATTACTACAAGTCGGCTTTAAATATTAAAAACACATAATTGAGAAAGGGCTCTGAAGCCCCCGCCCGATTTTTATCGGCGGGGGTTATTTTTTTGTGCAGATGATAAAATGACCAATTCAGTTACATTTTGACAGTTGCAAATTATGTAAAATATTTTTATAATAAAATAAAGACCTTAAAAGTATGAGGGTGAGAAGCATGAAACGAATACGCTTTTTATCAAGAAATATCAAAGGCAGCGTCAGCGTGAAATATACCTGGCTGGAGCTGTTCTTTGTAATTTTGCTGGCAACGCTTATTTATTCCCTGACGGCAAATAACTATTCGACGCGGAAAATAGAAGATAATTTTGATAAGCTGAATTTGGAATTATACAAAAAAATGCAGATGCAGTTTGACACCATGCTTAACAGCTTTTCGCAGACCGCTTTAGAGCTTGCAACAGACGCGGATATCGGGGCTTTGGCGATGCAGCGGGATGACAGTGCGCCGCACAGCCAAATTACGGCAATGGAGCATGCGCTTGCGAACAAAAGCGTAATTATGCGCAATGCCGAGGACTATCACATTTACTTCAGCCGTTCCGGTATGATTGGTTCAACAGACGGGCTGTTCGGTGCGCAGGAATATTTTGAAACGCACTATTCGTATTTGAATTTGCGCGACAGCGAATGGCGGCGTTGGATTGTGTCGGATGCAGAGAAAGAGTACATAGCGGTTACGGGAACTGACGATCGCCGATATTTGCTTTTAAAATATCCGCTTTCGGGTACGGTACGTGAAATTGTTCCCTCAAGCTTGATTGTCGTACTGGAAGAATCCTGTATGCTTCGGTTCGCGCGGGATATTCCTTATTTTGAAAGCAGTATGATATATCTTACGGATTCGGACGGCGAAACGCTGTTTTGCCTGAAACCCGAGGGAATGGAAACACTGACAAACGGAGCGCTTAACAAAAGTGCAGACACCTTGCGCCTTGCGGGAAAGAGATTTCGCGTAATCAGGGCTGCATCGGCAAATACGGGCTGGCAGTTTGTTTTTTGCGTTCCGTCAAATATTTATCGGGGGGATTTGTCCACGGTAAATTTCATTTTGTACGCAATGCTTCTGCTGTGTATATGTCTGGAGATTTTTGTGTTGTGGCGCTCGTACAACAGAAGCTATTCGCCGCTTAAGGGAATTGTCGGTATGATAGGAAGCGGAGAGGAGAAAGGCAACGAACTGGAAACAATCAGAAAGAGTATTACACAGATGATGGACGCCAAAAAGGAATATTCCAACCTGATTGATGAGCAAAAGGCGATAATCCGCAATAACTACCTTTATTTACTTATGAGCGGCGTTTTGGGTGAGCGTGAAATGAAAGAGGAGGTATGGCAGGAAAAAGGCGTGGAATTTATACACCCGTTTTTTATGACAGCTTCGCTTTCACTTATGGAATACAGTGAGCTGTTCTACGATTTGGACGAGCCGATAGACGATTCGCAGCGGTTTGATTTGATGAAGCTGATTGTGGAAAACATTTATAGTGACATTGCCGCAAAATACGGCTTGCACAGCTATTTTGTTTCGATGGGGCGAAACTGCTTTGTTTTATTAAACCTTGCCGAAAAGGAAGATAAAGCGGCGGTTTTGGAAAGCTTTCGGGAAACGCAGCAGGCTGTGCAAAACCATTTTGACGTGCATTTTGCGGTTGCGCTGAGCGGTATTTACCGCGGGCTGTACGGTGTGCCGAGTACATATAAAGAAGCGCTGGAGGGGCTGGATTATATAGAGCTTATTGGCGAACCCGGAATTGTGGAATACGAGGAAGCCGCCGGAGACCGCGTTGCGCAGTATCGGCTTGAATACGATTTTTACAACACGTTTTTTAAATTTATTAAGCAGCAGAAAGGCGAAGAGGCGTATCGGCTGGTGAAGCAGCGCTTGGATGAAAAGCTGTACGCGGCTGCGCCGTATAAAGCCATTGCTTATATGGTGTACGACGTCGTAAACCATATTTTGGGGCAGTTTCAGGAATATTTGACAGACAGCGAGCCTGTGGAGTATCTGTTTCGTATGACGCTGGCAAGCCGTGAGGATATAGAAACGGCGGAGGAAAGAATAGGTCAGCTGATTTTTAAAATCTGCTCGGAAATTTCGGCGCGTGCAGACGCGGCAAATCTTAAAGAAGCGAAGCACAAAGCGGTTGCGCAGAAGGTGCGTGAAACTATCGACCGCGATTACCGTAACACGGAATTAAACGTTACCGGTATTGCGGATCGCCTTGGATTTTCCCGCGCATATATCTCCGGAATTTTTCAGGAGCAGTACGGCGAGGGCGTATTGGATTATTTAAACCGTGTGCGCTATGAAAAAGCGCGCGAAATGATTTTAACAACCAATCTTACTTTAACAAAAATTGCGGAGGCGACAGGCTTTGTCAGCATATCCACCTTTAACCG
This sequence comes from uncultured Clostridia bacterium, assembly GCA_934476455.1. Lineage (GTDB taxonomy): Bacteria > Bacillota > Clostridia > UMGS1883 > UMGS1883 > UMGS1883. The sequence continues at coordinate 93,016 of CAKSNY010000003.1, forward strand.
CGTATTTAAAAAGTACGAGGGCATTTCACCGGGGACATTCCGTAATCAGTATTTGGGTTATTAACAGATAAAAAACCGCTTTTTTGCGTTTTGTTTACAAAGTGAACGGTACGAAAACATTTTGCAGATTGCGCAGGGGCGGGCGGCAGATTATAATAAAATCACAGTAAAATCCGAGAGAGGAGGAGCACAGGTGAAAAAAAGGCTTTGTGCCGCACTTCTGATTTGCGCTGCGGCGCTATGGAGCGGCTGCGGAGGAAAAAAAACGGATTTACATTCGCAAAAGGCGGACAAATCCTCCGTTTATCCGATGAAAACAAAAACACATCTGACAATTTATTGCTCGATTGACGACGCCATCGCCGCGCAGACTGAGGACATAAATACAAGCCCGTTCAAGCTTGCCCTTGAAAAACAAACGGGTATTGCGTTTAAATACGTATTTATGCCCCGCGGGCAGGAAAAGTCCGGACTGGAGCTTATGATTGCGTCAAACAATATGACAGATATCGTAGAATACGGGTTTTTTAAGAACGGCCCGGCAAAAGCTGTTCAGGATGGCATAATTGAAAGGCTTGATACGTATATTGAGAGGTTTTCTCCCAATTTAAACAAATATCTTGACAGCTCGCCCGAAATTCGGAAAATGATTACCACAAGCGAGGGTAATTATTACTATTATCCTTTTATCCGCGGCGATTCAAAGTTGACGGTATATCGCGGCGGTATGATAAGAAAGGACGTGTTAGACAGCGCGGGCGTAGCAGTGCCGGAAACCATAGAAGAATGGGAAACCGCACTTGCCGCGCTTAAGAACGCGGGGTTTGAAGCGCCGCTGACTATGGAACTGGGCGATTCAAAGCATGACCGTACAAGCGCTTTTGTCGGCGCTTTCGGTGTTGCCGGTACATATTTTGTAGAGGACGGCACGGTGAAATTCGGTCCGTATGAAAAGGAATACGGAGATTATCTGAGGCTGCTTGCAAAATGGTACCGGAACGGGTGGCTTGACAATGATTTTCGCAACCATAAACAGGAACGCATTTTCAATATGGTTTTGAATAATCAAATCGGCGCTATGTTCGGTACCGGCGGCGGAGAACTGGGCGTTTTGACTACGGCGTTAAAACGCGTAAATCCCAAGGCGGAATTGGTGCCTGTAAAATATCCCGTGATGAAAAAGGGCGAACGCCCGAAATTCGGACACAGAGAGGGAAAAATCGGGCAGACGGGGTATTCTATTACCACCGATTGTATCGACAAAGAAACGGCGGCGCGGTTTTTGGACTTTGCATACGGAGAGCAAGGGCATATGCTGTACAATTTCGGCGTTGAGGGAGAGTCTTATGAATGGAAGAACGGCTACCCAACCTATACGCCCAAAATAATGGATTATGAACAAAACGGACACCTCAGTGTGCAGGAGGCGATGAGCCGTTATATGCGCGCCTATACGCCTGATGCATACGTGCAGGACAAACGCTACATAGAACAGTATTATCAGCTTCCGGAACAGAAGCAGGCGCTAAAGCTTTGGATGGATACCGATGCGCAGAAATATCGGTTTCCGGATGTTTCATACACGGCGGAAGAATATGAAGAGCTTACGGAGATTGACGACGCCGTGCAGACATATATGTTTGAAATGGTTTACAAGTTTGTTTCCGGGCAGGAGGCGCTTGAAAACCTTGATAAATATTTTAATCGGCTCGGGCAGCTTGGAATAGAGAGGGCGATTGCCATCAGGCAGAGGGCTTACGAGCGGTACCAAAATCAGAAATAAAATACGGAAGGGAAGAGGAGAGGAATAAACGATATGAAAAAAGCGGCAGTATTATTTATGGTATGCCTGTTTTTCCTTACAGGAAACCAAATTGTTTTCGCACAGGAAAAAGCAGTGTTTGAAGTAGCGGGGCTTGGCTTGATATCAGCCGATGAAACGGACGAAGCGTCGCTTGCAAAGCCGCTTGACCGCGGCGAAATGGCAGACATCCTCGCAAGACTGCTGGGGATTGCAAATGTGGGTGTTGAGCTGAGGTCAAGCTTTTCGGACGTTACACTCGAAAACAAGCACTACCAAAGCGTTGCATTTTTGGAAACGATGGGGCTTATTTACGGCGACGGCAACGGTCTGTACCGACCGAATGACATTGTCAGCGGTATGGAGGCGGTAAAACCGCTTGTTTCCTGTCTTGGGTATGACTTTGTGGCAATCAGAAACGGCGGCTACCCCGACGGATATTTAAAAACCGCAACGTCTTTGCGGCTGCTGAGCGGTACTGGGCTGAAGGAACAAGTGACGCGTCTTGATTACATACGTATGATTTATAACGCGCTGGACTTAGAATTGCTTGAGCCGACTACCAACAATTCCGGCTTGGGGTATCAGCTGACAGAGGGCAAAACGCTGCGCAGCGTTTTGGAAACACAGGGCAAAACGAAGGTTGTATCGGGCAGCGGTGTAATCAGTTCGACATATGAAGCATATCTTGACCGTGCGAACAGCCATCTTGAAAAGGATGAACTGGAGATAGACGGCGTTACCTATCATACGGGAAAGGTTGACGCTGAGCAGTATTTCGGAATGTTGGTGGAATATTACGCCGTATATGATACCGATTCTGACGAATATACGCTGACAAGCGTTCGTCCGAGTGCGCAAAACGAGGTAACAGACGTTGCTGCGGCAGATTTTCTCGAAGCCTCGGGCGGTGTTTTTCGCTATGAAAACTCTTACGGCACAAAATGGGTAAACTATGCTGCGGGCGCACGCGTGATATATAACGGCCGTCCGTTAAAAAGCTACCGTGATTCCGACATTCGGGCGGATAACGGGTCTTTTCGCCTGATAGACAATAACGGCGACGGCAGTGCCGAAATCATACTTATTACAGATTATAAAAGCGGAATGCTTGAAAAAGTAAAAAATGATGTTTTGTATTTTGAACGCGGAGAGAATGCCGGAAGTATAAGTTCCATTGCGATTGATACGGAAAATTCCGACGTGCGGTATTGTCTGCGCGATGGAAACGGAAACCACATTACACCATCGGAGCTTAAGCCGGGAAGCGTTATCTCGATTGCGGCATCGCAGGACGGCAGCCGTTACGAACTGATTGCGTCGGAAGGAAAAGCAGAGGGCGTTATAAGCGGTATGTCCGATGACGACGGCTTTGAAATCGGCGGTAAATGGTACAAGGCGGAAAAAGGAAAGCAAACGGAATATTCGGTCAACGACGATGTGACGGTATATCTGAATTTTGAAGGGTACATTGTAAAAATGAGCAGCAGAAGCCCGAACAAGCGCTACGGCTATGTTATAGCAACGGAACAAAAGGGGCTTGGAAGCCCGAAGGTTAAAATGCTGATGGCGGGAACGCTCAAAGCAGAAGAAAAGATTGACGACAGCGACCCCGACAATCCCGTAACAACGCGGATACTGCGCGCTGGAAATTCGGATGTAGAGGTATATTACCTGGCAAAACGCGTAACGGTTGACGGGGTAACGTACGGCTCAAAAGAAGCGCTGACAAAGCTTTCATGCGGGCTGCCGCTTGAATATGAACTGGACGGCGACGGCAACGTGCGGCGCGTGTATTATCCCGAAAAAAGCGGAATCGGAGAAGAGCGATATTATAACTCTTACGAAAAGACCTTTGGCAGACTGGGTGATTCCGTGTTTGCAACAAACGAGGAAACACAGGTTATTTGCGTGCCGATAAACGGAGCGACCGATCGCCGCGATTTACTGGCAAAAATTGAAATGAACGAGGACGGGCAAAAGTACACCATTTCCGGTTACGACGTAAACGAAAACACCGGCTATGCCGACCTTGTTGTATTGCAAGCGGCACTTTCCGCCGACGCTATGGGAGAGATAAATTCGGAAAACAAGGTAGCGGTTGCGGAAAAAGCAGCTTGGGTTATTGACGAAAACGGCGAAGAACGGCTGCGCATTGATTTTTGGTCAGACGGTAAAAAAATGTCGTACTATACGTCAAACGTTTTACCGGTATCGCAGGCAGACGCCCTGCGTTCGGGAACTGTATTTAAATATGTACTTACCAATGCGGACGAAATAGGCAAGGTAGAAATCTGGCAGCAGCTTTCCCCCGAGCCGCCGTGGTATGCGTCCGGCTCGCAGGAGGTATCTATGGGGCTGTACGGCCCGATAGAGTCTATAGACTTTGACGAATTGTCTTACGAAAAGAACCGTTTTGTTCATAAAATGACGGTTCGAACAGGACAAGATTCGTTTACAACTGTCGATATCAATGTTCGCAACACCCCTGATATATATCTGTATCGCTCGGCGGAAAAGAAAATATCGGTAATTGACCCCGAGGAAATGCTATCCGGCGGAATGGACAGGAAAGTTTACGGTACAATTGTCAGCGATAATGCAGTGGTATTTGTTGTTGTAGAATAGGAGGATAATATGAAGATGAAAAAAGTAGTATCAATTGTTCTGGCATGGCTTATGCTTCTTACGGTTGTACCTGTTTCCGCAAATGGTGCGGAAACGGCGTTTGAAGCGGTTTATGAAGATTTCAACTATTACGAAACAGAAGATTTTCTGCGCTCGGAATATACGGCAAGCCCACAAAATTATGCGGATTTTTTGTCGGTTCGGACGGAAAACTCGCAGCTTGTGTTAAATGCCACGGGCGAATCGGGGGAAGCTGCATCATTTACCAAAAAGCTTCTTGCAAGTGCAGACAGCGGCACATTTGTACTGGAAACAAAGTATACCCGTACGGGTGCGGGCGCAGAGATTGCACTTACCGCAGCGGACGGCTCGGCAGTTGTTACGGCGCAGCATACGGAAGGCGGCTCGGTAGTGCTTTGCGGCACCGACACGGGAATTTCAGTTTCCGATTCCGAAACGGTGCTTCGTATGACGGTAAATTTGGATGCACAGACCGCCTCGGTAAGCGTTTATGACGGGCAGGGCGCAAACAAACAAAGCAGCGGTGAAATAAGTATAACCGCAGCTGCACTGAACGGTTATCGGCTTGGAACTGCGCCGGTATCGGGCGGAGAAAGCATTTGCTACGATTACCTTTACATATGGAAAGAAGCGGACGCCCCGGAGGAGATAGGTAAGGATAACGGCGGGTTCGGTGAAAAAGCCGTAACCGTTTACCAAGACCCATTTGGTTATGCATTGGATGCAACAGACACCGGATACACCTACAGAGAGCAAAGCAGCGGACACGGAGAGCTTGTCTATACAAACGGCTATCCTACCGTAATAAGAAAAACAGATACGGTGCAGTCTAAGGGAAAAAATGACGCGAGGATGACGCGCGCCGTTCCTGTGGCAACCGACGGGCAGCCTCTAAACGGGAAAATTCGCGTGGAGCTTTCCTATGAGGTTGATGTTACAAAGAAAAGCGTGTTCTATGCGGATTTTAAATGCACCGCGATGCTAGACGAATTTAATGCAAACACAAACGGCAAGGTAAAGCTCAATTTTGCTGGCTACAGCATCTACGGCGACTGGAGCGCCGCAGACGGCGGACGGCGGGATTTTGTCTTTGATATTGATTACACAAACCAGAAAGTAAAAATAACGTTTAACGGAAAACCGCTGAAAAAGAACACAGGCGAAGTGGTTTTTGAAAATGACTTTAAAACCGAAAGCGCTTCGTGGGGAGAGTTTGAGATTCAGAACAGATGCAGAAACAATACGCCCAAGAACGATGCAAACGCAACGCCGGAGGGAAGCGTGGGCTCCGCACTTTCTGTAAGAAAGTTTAAAATAAGCCGAATTGAAAAAGGGCAGGGAAGCATACTTCTTCAAAAGCTTGGAGGGCTTACAGCCGGCAGCATAACGCCCAGTCCCGATGCGGTGACCGAGAATCTTACCCTGCCGAATGAGATAGACGGGGCAGCTGTTACGTGGCGGTCGAATAAACCGTCTGTTATATCGGCGGACGGAACGGTAACAACGCCGGCAACAGGTGACGAAACGGTTATCCTTTCCGCAACAGCGGAAGATGCGGGCGTAAAGGTAATTAAAACATTTGAACTTACAGCTTCCGGCGCAAATATTACCTATACACCCGATGAAAACGGCAGTATCGCAGTTGCCCTTTCAGGCTTGAACACCACCGGGCTTAATTCATTTGCATTTGCTACAGCAGTTTACAGTGTAACAAACAGCGAAATTATTTTGAAAAAGGTATATGTTGATAACATCGCGTGCACAGCAGGCGAGAGGCTTGACTACAGTAAAACGCTTCCTGCGGTGAGCGGACAAAAAATAAAAACATTTGTATTTGCCAATTTGAGAAATTTAACCCCCGTAAAAATTAACGGAGAATATACCGTACAATAAATTTTACTGCTTGAAAGGCTTTTTATATGAAAAAGTATGCACTGACCAATGCAGTGGTATTTGTGGTTGTAGAGTAGGAGGATAATATGAAGATGAAAAGAGCAGTATCAATTGTTCTGGCATGGCTTATGCTTCTTACGGTTGTACCTGTTTACGCCAACGGTGCGGAAACGGCGTTTGAAGCGGTTTATGAAGATTTCAACTATTACGAAACAGAAGATTTTCTGCGCTCGGAATATACGGCAAGCCCACAAAATTATGCGGATTTTTTGTCGGTTCGGACGGAAAACTCGCAGCTTGTGTTAAATGCCACGGGCGAATCGGGGGAAGCTGCATCATTTACCAAAAAGCTTCTTGCAAGTGCAGACAGCGGCACATTTGTACTGGAAACAAAGTATACCCGTACGGGTGCGGGCGCAGAGATTGCACTTACCGCAGCGGACGGCTCGGCAGTTGTTACGGCGCAGCATACGGAAGGCGGCTCGGTAGTGCTTTGCGGCACCGACACGGGAATTTCAGTTTCCGATTCCGAAACGGTGCTTCGTATGACGGTAAATTTGGATGCGCAGACCGCCTCGGTAAGCATTTATGACGGGCAGGGCGCAAACAAACAAAGCAGCGGTGAAGTAAGTATAACCGCAGCTGCATTGAACGGTTATCGGCTTGGAATTGCGCCGGTATCGGGCGGAGAAAGCATTTGCTACGATTACCTTTACATATGGAAAGAAGCGGACGCTCCGAACGAGATAGGTAAGGATAACGGCGGGTTCGGTGAAAAAGCCGTAACCGTTTACCAAGACCCATTCGGTTATGCATTGGATGCAACAGATACCGGGTACACCTACAGCGAGAAAAACAGCGGACACGGAGAGCTTGTCTATACAAACGGCTACCCTACCGTAATAAGAAAAACAGATACGGTGCAGTCTAAGGGAAATAACGATGCAAAGATGACGCGCGCCGTTCCTGAGGCAACCGACGGGCAGCCTCTAAACGGGAAAATTCGCGTGGAGCTTTCCTATGAGGTTGATGTTACGAAAAAAAGCCTGTTCTATGCCGATTTTAAATGCGTCGCAATACAGGATGAATTTAATGCAAACGCAGACGGCAAGGTAAAGGTCAATTTCAAAAATTACAGCGCCTACGGTAATTGGAGCGCCGCAGACGGCGGACGGCGGGATTTTGTCTTTGATATTGATTACACAAACCAGCTTGTAAATGTAACCTTTAACGGAAAACCGCTGAAAAAGAACACAGGCGAAGAGGTTTTTGAGGATGCCTTTAAAAAAGCAAGCGCTTCGTGGGAAGCGTTTGATGTACAGAACCGATGCAGAAATAATACGCCCAAGGGTGATGCAAACGCAACGCCGGAGGGAAGCGTGGGCTCCGCACTTTCTGTAAGAAAGTTTAAAATCAGCCGAATTGAAAAAGGGCAGGGAAGCATACTTCTTCAAAAGCTTGGAGGGCTTACAGCCGGCAGCATAACGCCCAGTCCCGATGCGGTGACCGAGAGTCTTACCCTGCCGAATGAAATAGACGGGGCAGCTGTTACGTGGCGGTCGAATAAACCGTCTGTTATATCGGATGACGGAACGGTAACACCTTCGGCTGTAAGTGACGAAACGGTTATCCTGTCGGCAACAGCGGAGGATGCGGGAATAAAAGCAGTGCGAACCTTTGTGCTTACGGTTATAAAGCGTGAGCCGTCCGTAGAGCCGGAGATTACGATTGAACCTGATTTTTGCGATGATTTTAACTATGCTTCGCTTGACGATTATCTGGCAGACGGCGGGATTTCACTTCTCGGATGGGAAAATTACTGGATTTTGGGGACTCCCAATTCAGCGTTTCGGGCAGAATTGAAGGTTTCGGAAAATAAAAAGGACGTATCTGTTGTTAAGCCGCTGCGCGGTTGCACGTCAAGCGAAGGCGTGTTCGATTTGCGCTTTTCGCGTACGGACGGTGCGGCATTTTCCTTTGCGCTTCTCGATAATTCATATAGGACAATAGCAGAAGCCGAGATAGCGAAGGACGGAAAAATTTCACTAAACGGTTTGGAAACCAATTGTGTTTCTTCCAATGCGCAAAATATTATCCGTCTGCGCTTAAAAGACGGCAATGTTACGGTATCGCGCTATGAGGGAATAACGCGGGAGGAAAAGGTAACCTCTGACGGTCAGCCTTATTCCGGCATGCCGGCGTACTATCGCCTGACAATGCTTGCAAGCTCGGTTCACCCCGAGGGAACAACGGCTTCAATGTCTATAAAAAAGCTTTCGGTGTGGAACAATCCTGCGGGACTTCCCAAGCCTGTTACAGACGATTTGGGCGGATATTACGACGATATGAACCGCTTGATTTATGAAGACACCTTCGGCTTTGACAGCACAGAGGCGGCAGCAAGCGCAGGGTATATGTACAGCGGCAAGGCGGTGGACGGCGAACTTCGCATAGTTGACGGGTATCCCGCAGTTATACGTAAAAACGCGGACGGCGGGCGTGCGCTGATGATAAAAAGCGCACCCGGCGGCCTGGATTTAAGCGGTAAGCTGCGCCTGGAGCTTTGCCTTAAAATGGATATGACAAAGAAAAGTTATTTCTATTTGCCGTTCGGGTTTACGGCAGTATATGAAAACTTTAACGCAAATCCGGGAATTACAAACCTGTTTTTCAGAAATCATTCGTCAGCAAGCAATCCGATAAATTTCGGGCTGACGCATACAACGGAGCTGGGCGGTGTGCGCGATTTTTCAATGGATATTGACTTCGGCAGCGCGCAAAGCTATTCGGCAGAGCTTAAAATTCCGAATGAAGCGCCGAAAACGGGCTCTTCCGTATTTAGAAATGCCGCACAGTCGCTCCCTTCCATAGAAATTCAAAACCGCGGCAAGGAGGGCGACAAAATTGTCGGCAGCGAAGGATCTATGATAATATTTCAAAAATACCGTATTCTTCGCCCGGGAATAGCAAATGAGGTGTTAAAAGAGCTTGCGGAAAAAATTTCGGCAGGGCAGCTTGCACCCGACCCAACGGCGGTTACAGGCAATTTGACATTGCCGCCCTCAATTGGCAGCGCGGCGGTTACGTGGGAGTCAAGCGAGCCGCAGACAGTGTCCGACTCAGGCGAGGTTGTCCGCCCGCTTGACGAAGATAAGCGCGTAGTTATGTATGCAACTGTTTCGGAAAACGGCGCACATATGAAAAAAGCGTACGAAATTACGGTTAAGGCGCAGAATCCGCAGAAGTATTATTTCCTAAACAGCAATACAGCCCTTCGTGCGGGAAGCGAATGGAACTTTGACGCCGCTGCAAAAATTTCTGACGGAATGGTAGTTTTGGACAATGCGGGTGCAAAACTTGCATTGGCGAAAAAAGGAACAATCGGTCTCGGCGGAAAAGCCGAAATAACGTTTGATTGGCAAAATGAATCGGGAAAATCGACTGTTGAAATTATCGGCGGCGGCAAAACGCTGCTGACGCTTTCGGCAGACGAAGAAAAGCTTTTTGCAAACGGAGAAGCGATTTTGGCTGATTTATCGCAAAAAAGGGCAATTCGTGCAGAATTTGATATGACGGAAAATACGGCTTCTGTTTATGCGGACGGCAGCTTGCTTAAGGATATGATTGCGCTTACCGGCGAAGCAGTAAGCATAGATGAAATTAAAATTTCAGCCGAGGGGCGTACAAAAATAGGAAATCCGTGCGGTTATAATTTAATTTCACAGTTGCCTGCGGCGATATTGTCGCAGATTGAATTTGACAGGTTTACGGACGAACCGGCTTCAAACGTGAAACAAAACCTGACGATTCCGTCAAGCCCGATTGCGGATATAGATTTTCGTTTTGAAAGCAAAAACACGGCGATAGCAAACGACGGTACGGTAACGCGCGGCGGGGAAAACGCTGTCGGAAATATTTGTCTGAACGCGGTTTATCTGCCGGACGAATCAATCCGTGCCGTTCGCGAGTATGCCGTAACGGTGCCGAGCATTGACAGTGCGAACATTGCATACAGAAAAACAACGCAGGCAAACCTTTCCCCGGCGGCTGGCAGCAGCCTTGCTTATCTTACAGACGGCGACCTTTCCACGGTATTTCGCACACGCGGCGGGGAAACAAGCGCAGAGTTTGTGATAGATTTGGAACAGGAGAGCATTGTCGGGCTTATGGAAATTGCAGAAGAAACCCCCTGCATCAAAAAGGTTTGCGCGTATGTATCAAACGATAAAATAAACTGGACGCAGTTATACGAGGGCGAGCCGGAAAAAATAGGCGATTCCTTTGTCGGAAAGGGGCGCTACGTGAAAATTTCCGTTACGGAAAAGAACGAAAGGCAGCCGCTTGCAATATCTGAATTGATAATAAGAAATACATATACGGATGCGCAGGCTGTTCGCACGGATTTAAGCGCCTTGGAAAAGCTTATTCCGGCGGCTGGCAGCGTTTTGACAAGCTTTTCTGTTCCGTCGGTCGGCGAATACGGCACACGTATTGCGCTTACGTCTGATCAGCCGTTTGTAACCGTTTCGGAACAAAACGGTATGTATACCGTAAATTTCACCGCACAAAGTACAGACCGCTCTGTAATTTTGTCGTTCGGCGTAAACAAGGGAAGCGCCGGTGAAAACCTGAACGTGCAGTATACCGTGCGCGGCTCGGGCAGCGGCGGCTCCGGCGGCAGTTCAGGCGGCGGCAGCGGCAGAACATGGACAGACAGCGGAAGTATGGTAGATTTTATACCGTCTGGCGGCACTTCTGCGGGGAAAAACGGCTTTAGCGATGTTTCTGAAAATCATTGGGCAAAAACATATATTGAAGACCTGCTTCGCCGCAAAATTGTAAGCGGCAGCGGAAACGGCACATTTGAGCCGGAGCGCGCCGTAACAAGAGAGGAATTTTTGAAAATGCTTGTCTGCGCTTTGCCAAGCTTTACAAAAGACAGTGCAGAGCTTCCGTTTACGGACACAGAGCAGACGGCGTGGTACTATCCGTATTTGCAAAAGGCATACGCGGCAGGGCTTACAACAGGTGCGGCGGAAAATAAATTCGGCATCGGAAAAGAGATTACGCGTGAGGAAATTGCCGTATTTATCGCCCGTGCGCTTTCGTTGGCAAACTGCCCGCTGAAAGACAGGCAGAACATTGCATTTGCGGACGAAACGATGATTTCAGACTATGCAAAACAAAGCGTGGCGCTCCTTGCCGCAGCGGGAATTTTAAACGGATATGAAGACAAAACGTTTATGCCGCAGGGAACAGCAACACGTGCGGAGGCGGCAAAGCTGTTGTCCGTATTGATAAGCGAGGTGGGATAATATGCAAAGGTTACTTTCAGCGGTGCTTTCATTTACAATGGCGTTTTGTATGCTTCCCCGCATAAACGCCCGCGGCGAGGAAACCGAGCAGGCAGAAATATATGCGGCGGGCGAAGCCGAAATACAGGAAAAATACCCCAAGGCGGCAGACGGACACTATCTTGTTGTAGAAAACTATCAGGATAAGATAGACCGCGTACCCGACGGTACGCTGTTCGGAACATACCAAGACGGACAATGGACAACGCAGCCCATTTTGCGGTATGAGGATTTTCCCGAAATGTCGGCAATAGAGGAGGCTGCAAAGCAGGGTGACTATGATGCGGCAAAAAACGAATTGCTTGAATATCACCGAAAATGGTATCATGAGCATTTGACCGAGCCGGAAACGGCGTCGGCAAGTTCAATCGATCTTTTAACGGTGCGGCTGATGAACGGGTATAACCTTTTTTACTCGAATTCAGGCGTGAATTTGGTAAATACGTTTTCGCTTGCACCGCAGGAGCAGGAAATTTCCGTTAATATTTTTTTGCAGAGGTCAGATACGATTGACCTTTTGCGCAGTGTTCCCGCTTTTGAGCTTGTAGCTTTGAAAAAGGACGGCTCCGAAGGCTCGATTGTGCGAAGCGGCGCCTGTCGCCCCCGGCTGGAGCTGATGGTAAACGGGGAAAAGGTAACATTGGAAGCACAGGCTGCCGGTACAATACGCGCAGGCTCGGAAAAAGAAAGAGCTTTCCCCGATGAAGACAGACTGTATATACGTGAAAGCACGTCGAGCATAAAAACCGTTACAACAGCGGATATGGTGATTGAAAACTATCACGAGCCGCTTCCGATTGACGAAAATACGGAACGCACACTTATAAAATTTGATTTAAGCAGTATTCCGGAGGGGCAAAACATTACCTCTGCCGTTTTAAAATTTACCGGAAAGACAAGCGCGGGCAGCAGCCGCCCGTATGCGCTGTTTGTTTCAAATAACAGTATGTGGACAGAGCAGGATTTGACGTGGAAAAGTAAGGAGCATTATATCCTTGTTGCGGACAAAGAACCTTACGGGCGGTATTTCCTGCCGTGGACGGAGGGCTTTTCAAGGTCATACCGCGATAATGTGCAGAGGCTTTACTCCATATTGTATTTTGGGCACCGTGCCTATTTGTCCACACACGATGAAACGTACGCCTATCAAACGCTGACACAGATATGCGGCTTTTTTGACCAGCTCGGAAACGTTGAAACAATGGCATATACGAGTACCTCGATGAATTCTTACGAAACCTCGCGCTACGGAAGAAACAGCCTTGACGTCGGCGCACGCGTGCGCCGCCTGAACAACGAGTTTTGGGCATTTATTGACAGCGAGCATATGACGGCGGAAATCTGGACCTCGTTTGTAAAATATCTTTGGCGTACGGGCGATTGTCTGTATCAGGACGTAAACTACCACCCAAGCAATAACTGGGGCGCGATTGAAACCGTAGGCTTGTACAGCACCTCTATTTATATGGAGGAATTTCGGCAGTCCGAAATGTGGATGGACAGGGTGCGGCAGCGTATGTACGTTGCCGACCAGGTGGGTGACGATATGGCATCTATCGAGGTTCCGCTGTTTTATGCGGCGAATACAACCTTAAAAAGCTTGTATCAGTACCAAACATTTTCCGAAAAAATCGGCAAGGATTTTGCCTATTCGCCCGAGGTGGAAAAGCAGATAACCAGTCTTTATAAATATGTTGCATATGCTTCGGGTCCCGGCTTTGTCAGCCTGCAAATGGGTGATGACGAGGCGCACGATTACAACGTAGTAAAGCAGTTCGGCACAAATATTGCAAAGCGTTTCCCGCAGCCGGAAATAATTTGGGTTGCGTCAAACCGCAAAGGCGGAACGGCGCCCCGTTTTACCTCGCACAGGTATTTGTCAAACCGCAACTACATTATGCGGACAGGCTGGGGAGATAACGATTTGTTTTTGGAAACAAATATGAACGGCGGCTACAGAAACCATGCGCATGAGGACGATATGGGAATTATAGCGTATGCATACGGACAGTATTTATTGGCAGACTGCGGCTTTGATAACCTAAATTACGGAACGGAAAGCAACACATGGCTTGCCTCTTCACGCGCGCACAACACTGTAGAGGTTAACCGCAAAACACAAATAAAGGACACAACGCTCGGAACGGAAAATGTATGGGTAACAAACGACTCGTACGACTTTTTCAACGGTACAACCACACGAAACGCAGACGCGAAGCATACAAGAAGCATCTTGTTTGTGCGTGACGGATACTGGATTGTTTCCGACTTTATGCGCCCGAACAATAAAAGCGAAAATCAATATGTGCAGATTTGGCATTCGCAGCCAAACGCAAAGCTTTCGCTTGACGATGCGACAGGCGCTGCCCGCACGAATTTTGACGAGGCAAATATTCAAATTGTGCCCGTCGGTGCGGAAAGTTATGACAAAAGCGTAATTGCAAACGGCTTTTACAGCGAGGCAAAAGGAAAGCTGACGCGTGCCGATTATGTGGAATACGAGCAAAATGCCGCCGGCAATGTGCGCTTTTCCACAGTTCTTGTGCCGGAGAATACGGGCGTGCGTAAGCAGATTTCAACCCGAAATATTGCGCTGCCCGATGTAACGGATGAGGGCGCTGCGGCAATGCGCCTTACTATCTCGGATAAAACGGATGTTACCGACGCGACCTACTATATTGTAGACGACCTTAACCAGGCGGCAGAGCGTACGGTAGGAGAATATAAGACAAACGCTGTTATGATGTATGTGGAAAAGAAAGGCGGCGCGCTGTCAAAAATTTATGTGCAGAACGCAGAAGGCACCGCAGATAAAACCCGGGTAGCGCAGGGAGATATGGTTTTACTGAAATCCGAAAACGCTTTGCCCCAGATTTCTGTGGAATACAACGGCGGTCAGATTGAAATATCCACAGGTTATGATGCAAACCAGGTAGAAAACACCGTAACGTATCACGATGAAGACCTTTCCACACTTGCAATTTATGCCCCGCAATACACAGGCAGAGTATTGCTGAACAATGCAGAGCACGAATTTTACAAAAAAGACGGCTATCTGTACCTTGGAAAGGGTGTAACGGATGAAAGCAAGCCCCAAGGCGGCTCGGGCGGGGGCGGAGGCGGCGGTCACGGTGCAAGCGGCTCGGCACAAAACCCCGCAAACCCGACAAATCCTACAGAGCCGCAAAACCCCGCAGACCCCAATGCTGAAGCAAAAGAGCAGCTTAAGCAAAGCGTAAAGGGGCATTGGGCGCAGAAAGAACTGGAAACGCTTATAGAAAACGATATTATACAGGGTACGGGCGGCGGCTTAAATCTTTCGGGCGATGTAACGCGTGCGGAATTTGCGGCAATGGCGCTGCGCGCACTTGGCTTGAAGGAGCAGGCGTATGAAGCAAACTTTATTGATGTTGCCGAAGGCGACTGGTATGCAAATATCGTTTCGGCTGCGGTTTCGGCAGGCTGGCTTCACGGGTATGAGGATAAAACCTTCCGCCCCAACGCACCGATAACGCGTGAGGAGATGGCTGTGGTTGCGGCAGCGGTAACGGGCGGCGCCGCAGAGGAGGATAAAACAGGCTTTACCGACCAAGGCAGTTTTTCTGACTGGAGCAGACCACTTATATCGGCATCTGCCGGGCGCGGGCTTATCAGCGGTTTCCCTGACGGGGCATTTCACCCGAAGGATAAGACGCTGCGCGAGCAGGCAATGGTGGTTATTTATCGAATTACGGAATATATGAAAGGAACAGAAAAATGAAAACAAAACAATTATTAACAGGTTTTATCGCCGCCGCGCTGGTTGCGGGCGCTTTCAGCGGATGTGAAAAAGCAAATAAAGAAAACGCCGACAGCGGCGAGCTGACAAAGGTAACAACATCGGACTCTTATCCGATAAAAACCGATGTAACGCTTCGTTATTGGAAATCGCTTTCGCCAAATATCAGCGCATACGCAACAAGTATGAACGATACGGCGTTTCACGATTTTCTGGAGGAGGATACGGGCATTAAAATAAAATATGAGCACCCCGTTTCCGGGCAGGAGGCGCAGGCGTTTAATCTGCTGCTTAACTCGGACGATTTGCCCGACATTATAGAATACGCATGGTCTTCCTATGCAAACGGACCGCAAAAGGCTATTGACGAAGGCATTATAGCGCCGCTCAATTCCTATTTTGACAAGGTATCGCCGAATGTGAAAAAATATCTTGACGCACATCCCGACCTTGCGGTGCAGCTTATGACGGACGAGGGAAATTACTACCAGTACCCGGCAGTGCGTGACTCGGACGATTTATTGGTGTTTATGACGTATATCATCCGCAAGGATTTATTGGACAAAGCAGGGCTTGATGTGCCGGAAAGCTTTGACGAGTGGAACACCGCGCTGTATAAATTTAAAGAAATGGGTGTGGAAACACCGCTTTCCATTCAGCTGACGAATAAATACCTCGACACATTCTCACCGTTTACGGGCGTGTTCGGGTTTGCCGGAACATTTTATCACGATGAAAACAACAAGGTTCGCTTCGGACCATACGAGCCGGAATTTGCCGACTATGTACGCCAGCTTCGCAAATGGTACGACGACGGAATTTTAGACCGCGAATTTGTAAATACAGATGCAAAGCGCTTGTCCGCAATGGTTACAAACGGGCGTGCGGGCGCAATTTCCGCAACTATCGGCGGAGAATTCGGTAACTATCTTTCAGCAATTCCCGAAAACAGCAAAATTAAATTTGTGCCGACAAAAATTCCCACAAAGGAAAAAGGCAAAACAGCAATGTATTCGCAAAAGGACTGGCCCATTAAAGACGGCGCGGCAATCAGTGCGACAAGCAAGCACAAAGAAATTGCGGCACGCCTTTTGGATTACGGATATTCCGAACAGGGAAGAATTTTGTTTAACTTCGGGCGCGAGGGAGATACCTTTAACTACGAGGATACCAAATGGGGTAAAGCACCCGTTTACACACCGAAGGTTGTGGATTCCAAGGAAAACGGAGGTCTGACGGTGGCACAGGGAATGTCAAAATACATTCGTGCATATGCGGCAGGTCCTTTCATTCAGGATGTGGGTTATATTCATCAGTATTACCGCCGCCCGGAGCAGCAAATGGCGTTTGGCATATGGGATTCCGACACGCTTAACTACAAAATGCCTATTTTGTATTTTAATGCGGAGGAGCAAAAGAAATATACGGATATTATGACCCCGATTGACACCTACCGCGAGGAAACCCTGGCAAAACTGGTTACGGGCAAGCTTGATTTGTCCTATCTTGACGAGTATTTCGGCGAACTGAAACGTATGGGCATAGAAGACGCAATTGCGCTGAAACAGGCTGCGTATGACCGCTACTTAAAGCGTTTGGCAGAGATTGAAAAATAGAACGGGGGACATTTGGTATGAATACGGCAAAAAAAGGGATAACGCTTCCAAAGAAGCGCGAGAGTGTGGGTTATAAGCTAAAGCGTGACATGGAAAAAAACTACAGCCTGTATCTTCTTCTGCTTCCCGTGCTCCTGTTCTATCTGTATTTTTGTTATAAACCGATGGTTGGAATTTTGATTTCATTTGAAAATTTCAGCTTTCGCAGCGGAATATGGGGCAGCGAATGGGTCGGCTTTGAAAATTTTCGGCGTTTTTTTTCCGACCCGTACTTTGCCCGCAACATTATTAACACAGTATCAATCAGCTTCTTCTCGATTTTATTCGGATTTCCGGCGCCGATAATACTTGCGCTGCTGATTAACGAGCTGAACCACAGCTGGTTTGCAAAATCGGTACAGACGATTACATACATACCGCACTTTATATCTTTGGTGGTTGTATGCTCGATGATAAAGGATTTTACAGCGTCGGACGGCATTATAAGCAACATTGTTTCATCGATTTTCGGTATAGAATTTCACGAGGCTATGCTGTCAAACGCAGGTTTGTTTCTGCCGATTTATGTTATTTCGGACATATGGCAGTCGGTGGGATGGGGCTCGATTATTTACATTGCCGCCCTTGCAGGTATCGACGCAGAACTGTACGACGCGGCAGAGGTTGACGGTGCGGGTCGTCTGCGCCAGGTGTGGAATATTACCTTGCCTGCGATTTTGCCGACGATAATTATTTTGTTCATTCTTCGTCTGGGGAAAATACTTTCTGTCGGGTATGAAAAGATTATTCTTTTGACAAACCCGCTCAACGCGGAAAAAAGCGAGGTACTGTCCTACTACATTTACAAAAAAGGTATTTCCGGCGGAGAATACGGCTTGGCAACGGCGGCGGGGCTTTTTAATTCCGTTATCAACTGCATTTTTGTGGTAGGCACAAACTATCTCAGCCGCGCTGTCGGCGAAACCAGCTTGTGGTAGGAGGAGGGAAGAATATGAGACGAAAGAAAACGTTCCCGCGTTACGTGTTTGAGGTGTTTAACACATTGTTTATGCTTGCAATGGTGGTCGTAACGCTGTACCCGATTTTGTATGTGGTATTTGCTTCCTTCAGCGATTCCGACGCGCTGACGCGTCTGGGAAACAAGCTTTTGCTAAAGCCCGTCGGTTTCAATACAAATGCATACGCAAGGGCATTTGCCAATCCGAATATTTTGTCGGGATATATGAATACTTTGTTTTTGGTTACGGTCGGGCTTGGCGTAAGTATGGTGCTTTCCACCATAGGCGCGTATTTTATGTCGCGCAAGGGTGTGTATCTGCAAAAGCCGATTACCATGCTTATTATGTTTACAATGTGGTTTTCCGGCGGTTTGGTACCGTTTTATATCGTAGTAAGGGACGCGCATCTTACAAACAGCCTTTGGTCGCTGATTTTGCCGACGGCGATCAGCACATACAATATGATTATACTGCGCACGGGCTTTGCCTCAATTCCAGAATCGCTCATAGAATCGGCGCGCGTTGACGGCGCGGGGCATATTATTGTATTGGTGCGTATAGTTCTTCCGCTTGCAAAGGCAACTATCGCCGTTGTTGCGCTGTATTACGGTGTAAGCTACTGGAACGCGTGGTTTAACGCTTCTATCTTTTTGCAGGGCTCAACGGAAAAATGGCCGCTGCAGCTTGTTCTGCGCCAGATTTTAATTGAAAACGATACAGCGTCTATGACGCAGGGAATAGGCGAGGGTGATAAAGAGAAAATCGGCGAGGCTATCAAATACGCGACTATAATTATCGCAACACTGCCGATTTTGTGCGTATATCCTTTTATACAAAAGTATTTTGTAAAGGGAGTTATGATCGGCGCGGTTAAGGGATGATAAAAAAGACAACCTGTATTATCAAGTTCAGTGATAATGAAAAGGATTTATCAAATTGTACTACTGTTGATGATTTTAATCAATCTTTTGGCAAGGTTATAGATAACACCTCTCAATATCTTGAGAAAAACAGATATTGAGAGGTGATAAGTATGCCAATAGTGAGATCGTTCCATTGGGCTTTTACTGTATGAATTTGTTTTTGCAAAGAGGATTTAAACTTAAAGCCATTCTTGTCAAGAATTTTGAGGAAACAAAAGGAAAATCAAATCAGAAAGCAATATGGAGATATCGTGCTTTGGCGAGTGATTTCTACTTGTTTAAACATGAGTATATATTTGTTTTTAAGAAAACTTTTTAATTTGGAGGAACCATAAGCAAAACAATCCGGTGAATTGTTTTGTAGCCGAGAGTCCCTTCCAAAGAATACGAGCCATAGGCGAAGTATGATTTGAAAGTTGAGTTATAAGGCAATGTAAAAAGCTTACAGTCAAATCCTGTAAGCTTTTTGTCGGTGGTGCGGCTGAAGGGACTTGAACCCCCACGTCATTGACACCAGATCCTAAGTCTGGCGCGTCTGCCAATTCCGCCACAGCCGCATATTTATAATAATGCAGAATGCAAAGTGCATAATGCATTATTATTTGTTTTAATTTAGATTTTACAAGCGGCGGTTAAAAGGAAGATTACCCGTTAACATCTGCAAAGTAATACTGTAAAAAAACCGGAGCAAGCACCATAGGCTTGCTCCGATGTGGTTGCGGGGGCGGGATTTGAACCACACGACCTTCGGGTTATGAGCCCGACGAGCTACCGGACTGCTCCACCCCGCGGTATCTGTTCCTTGCGAACAAAATATATTATAGCACACGGAAAGAAATTTGTAAAGCCTTTTTTAAAAAAATATGCTATTTATTTAAATAACATTTTGAAAATGCTTGATTTATCCTGCCTGTGCCTGTATAATGTGCTTAGGAATTGGAGGGAGTTTGAATGAGAAAATACGAAAAATTAGATTTTTTGAGCGAAAACCGCGAAAAGCAGCGTTCTTATTATATGACAAACAATGTGCAAATGCTTAACGGAGAGTGGGATTTTGTTTTTTATAAGCAGGATTTTGATGAAGGAAGCGCTGACGGACATACAGCAAAAATTCCTGTTCCGTCGTGCTGGCAGATGCAGGGGTATGAAAACCCAAATTATGCAAATGTTGCATATCCGCACCCTGTTGACCCACCGTATGTACCGACAAAGAACCCTATGGGGGTTTACAGCCGGGAATTTATCATAACAGATACAAACCGTGATGTATATGTTGTGTTTGAGGGCGTTTCGAGCTGTATAGAGCTTTTTATAAACGGTAAGTATGTCGGCTTTTCGCAGGGAAGCCACCTTCAGGCGGAATTTTACATAACCCCTTATGTCAAAGAAGGAAAAAATATAATATGTGCGAAGGTGCGCAAATGGTGTGTGGGCAGCTATCTTGAAGATCAGGACTTTTTCAGGTTCAACGGCATATTCCGCGACGTTTATCTTCTTTCAAGACCCAAGGGTCATATCAGAGATATAGATATTCGTACTGTGGGCAGCAAAATAAATGTGGATTTTGATGGCAGCGCGAAAATAAGGCTTTATGATGCGGAAAATGCATTGCTTTATGAAGAAAATGCGCAAAACCATGCTGAGATCAGTGTAGAAAACCCACATTTATGGAACGCGGAAAGCCCGTATCTTTACACTGTTGAGTTTGTTTATAAGGATGAGGTCATAAAGCTTAAAATTGGCTTTGTTGAGTATTCGACGGGAAAAAATAATGAATTTCTGGTAAACGGGGTTTCGGTAAAGCTTAAAGGTGTAAACCACCATGACACAGACCCCGATAAGGGCTGGACGATGTCTAACGATGATATTTTGCGTGACCTTAAGCTTATGAAAAAGCTTAATATAAACTGCATAAGAACATCGCATTATCCTCCCACACCGCAGTTTTTGGAAATGTGCGACGAAATGGGTTTTTATGTAATGCTTGAAACAGACCTTGAAACCCACGGATTTTCTATGAGAAATACCGGTGAATATGCGTATGACTGCCTTAATAATTCGGAATGGCCGTGCAATAATCCCGAGTGGGAAAACGCATTTTTGGAACGAATTGAGCGTGCATATGACCGCGACAAGAACCACACGTGCATATTTTCATGGTCTATGGGAAATGAGAGCGGCTACGGTGAAAATCACCGTCTTATGCTTGAATGGACAAAGAAAAAGGATCCGCGGCGTCTTACGCATTACGAGGGAGCGTCGCGTATGTCGGAAGAAACCGACTGCAAAGGCACAGCGTTTGAAGGGTGCGAGCTTAACGCCGACCTCTATTCAAACATGTACCCGGAAATAGAATTCGTTAAGAAAAGGTTAGAAGACAAGGCGTTTAAGCAGCCGTATTTCCTTTGCGAATATTCGCATGCGATGGGCAACGGACCGGGTGATACGGGCGAATATATGGAACTTATGTATACGTATCCTAATTTTATCGGCGGATGTATTTGGGAATGGGCAGATCACACTGTAATAGAAAACGGGGCGCCCAGGTACGGCGGAGACTTTAAAGGGGAAAAAACCTACGACGGAAATTTCTGCTGCGACGGTATGGTTATGCACGACAGAGCGCTTAAGGCAGGGTCGCTTGAAATAAAAGCGGTGTACCAATATATGGATTGTTCTCTTGTAAAAAACACCCTTATTGTAAAAAATTTGTACGATTTTACAAACCTTTCCGAATATACATTTGAATATGTTATAAAGGCTGACGGAAGGGTTTTGTCAAGCGAAAAAATGAAGCTTGATGTTTTACCTAAGGAGGAAACGGCGATAGAGCTGCATTTACCCGACAGCTGCCGCTTGGGCGCATATATACACTGCCGCTTATATGATAAAGCCGGGGAATGTGTTGCACAAAAGCAGCTGAAAATAAACGCCGTACAGGAAAGCTACAGTTTTGAAAATGAGAAACCGGAAATAACAGAAGACGACAAGACGGTGACATTTTTCGGAAATGGCTTTAAATACATATTTTCCAAAAATATAGGTACGTTTGTAAGTATGGTAAAAAACGGGGAGGAGCAGCTGCTTTCGCCGATAGAAATTTCAGCTTGGAGAGCCCCGATAGACAACGAACGCAAAATCAGACAAAAATGGGGTTGGTACAACGTTTGGGAGGGTGAAAACCTTAACCGAACATTTACAAATATTTACGAATGCAGCCGAAAAGAAAATACCGTAACGGTAACCGCGGCGCTCGCAGGTGTGTCGCGTAAGCCGTATTTTAGGTACAATCTTAAATATACGGTAAATAAAGACGGGATAATAATGGTGCAGCTTTCGGGAAAAGTGCGCGATAACTGTATGTGGCTGCCGCGTTTGGGCTTTGAAATTAAAACGCCGTATAATAAAGACCGTTTTAAATATTACGGTATGGGTCCGCAGGAAAATTATTGCGATATGTGCCGCCATACAATGACAGATTATCACGAAAGCAGTGCCGATAATGAATATGTTGCGTACATAATGCCCCAGGAGCACGGAAACCACACACACGTTAAAGAGCTTCTGATGGAGGGCGGGCTTGAATTTTTCACAAACAGCGAGTTTGAAATAAATGTTTCACATTACAATTCAGATATCCTTACAGAGGCAATGCACACAGATGAACTGAAAAAGGACGATGCCACAAATATAAGGATAGACTATAAAAATTCGGGAATAGGCTCGGCAAGCTGCGGACCGGATTTGCTGCCAAAATACCGCCTTGATGAAAAAGATATTGAATTTTCATTTTTTATTAAATAAAAGCCGCAAAAGAAATTTTACAACAATAAGCCCCGAAAGCGCTTTGATTTCGGGGCTTATTGTTGTAAAGGTAAAAATTGTTGATAAAAGAAAAAGACGGCGCAGCAAAAGCTGCAACCGCCACAAAAGATGAGATGATAATTATATCGCGCGTAATACGGAAAGTCAAGAGAAAATTTATAAAAATCAGAAAAATATTTTTTGTTTCAATCGGCAGCAATACAAAAATGATACGCTATTCGCCTTGTTTGCGGTCGGTAGGTGCTTGTCCCATTTCCATCAGACCTGTGTAGTGCCAATATTCCAGCGGAAGCGGGTGTCCTTTTATAGAGTAAACAGATTCCTCCGCCCCGCATACCCTGCAGACATATACGTCAGCCTGGCGGCTCAGGCAGTTACGGTGTGCAACATTATCCATGCGTTTTTCTCCGCAGCGGGGGCAGAAACGTAAATCTCCGTCAATTTGCATTTTCTTGAATTTTACAAGTGTCTCTTTAATTTTTTCGTTTGAAAAAATATGATTTTTCACTATTCTTCACTCCAAATTTTGCTCATTGTTTGCTCCGACTATCAAATAGCGATGTCTGTACAGTTAGCCGTTTCGTAATATTGTTTAATGATTTTCTGCGTTTGTTATTATCGGTCATTTTCTTTACTTTACGGTTAGATTACACGCTTTTTCTATGGTAAAGCAATACGGAATCTTAACCTTCCGAACAAAAGAAAACCACGGACGGACAATCGCCCGGGAAAAGAGAAGTGCTCGGACACCGGGATACAAGCACATCTGCTACTTTTTATGTAACGGAATACCCAAACGAGTGTTGATTTTGATTTCTGTGTTTGGCACACGCTCTATCAATTCGCACAGATCGCAATCCAAAGCTTCGCATATAAGGTCGAGATGTTCCAAACTAACCCGTTCTGCAAGCTCGTGATACAGGTCGTTTATTGTTGACGGTCTTATATTTGTCATTCTCGCAAGGTCAGCTTGCGTCCATCTTCGCTCACCAAGCAGGGTGGACAATAAAATTCTAATCATCTTATTATAACTCCTTTTTGTATTATTCTAACAATATTTTGCATTTTAAACTGGAAAATGTTAGAAAATAACGAAATACGTTATTTCGTCTACACAAAAAAGACTATTCAATAGATATTTCATTATCCATTGAATAGTCTCAGAATGTCAAAAAAACGAATAGCCAACGCGAATATGACCTTTTGCGAAAGAGTAAAAAAGACGGCGCAAAACCGGGAAAAGAAGGAACAGGGAAGCGAGCGAATTTTTTTATAGCAAAACGGAGCAAAGCGAACTTTGCTCCGGCGTGGTGACCCCACGGGGAATCGAACCCCGGTCTTCGCCGTGAGAGGGCGACGTCCTAGGCCGCTAGACTATGGGGCCGTTTTTGACTGCCTGTCCATTATAATACTAAAAAAAACAAATGTCAATACTTTTTTTCGCTTTGCCGAAAAAATATGCAAAATATAGAAAAATACAGCCCCGTGCGGAGCTGTATTTTTCTATATTGTCAAAGAACAACGCCGTCTTTAAATATGGAGATGTCCTCATAACCGTTGATTTCGTTCTTTGTAAGCTGCCCTTGTGCCACATCAATGCAATAGTTTAAAAGTTCATCTGTAAGGTCGCGACCCTCCAGTACGGGGGCGGCGTTAAAATCTATCCATCCCTCTTTACGCTTTGCGAGTGAAGCATTTGTGGCAATTTTTACGGTCGGAACGGGTGCGCCGACAGGTGTTCCGCGCCCGGTGGTAAACAAAATCATATGTACACCTGCTGCTGCAAGGTTTGTAATTGCAACAATATCGTTACCCGGTCCGTTAAGCAGTGACAAGCCGTTTTTTGTAAGTGTATCGCCATAGTCAAGGACATCCACAACAGGCGACAAACCGCCCTTTTGTACACAGCCGAGCGACTTTTCCTCCAGCGTGGTTATTCCGCCTGCCTTGTTCCCGGGGGAGGGATTCTCATAAACAACCTGATTATGCTTTAAAAAGTAGTCTTTAAAGTTATTTATAAGGGCAACTGTTTTATCAAATGTTTCACGGTTTATGCAGCGCTGCATTAAAAGGTGTTCTGCGCCGAACATTTCCGGAACCTCCGTAAGAACACAGCTTCCGCCCATTGATATTACCTTGTCGGACAGCATTCCCACAAGCGGGTTTGCGCTTATACCGCTGTAGCCGTCGCTGCCGCCGCACTTAAGACCTATTTTAAGCTTTGATATGCTGACGGGAACGCGCTTTTGCGCCGACGCATATTCTTTCAGTTTCAGAACTGCGTTTATACCTTCCGCTAGCTCGTCGCTGCAATCCTGAGCATTTAAAAAGATTACACGCTCCTCATCCCATGTGCCGAGCACCTTTTTAAATACCTCTATATTATTGTTTTCACAGCCGAGCCCGAGAACAAGCACGCCGCCCGCATTGGGGTGATTTATAAGTCCGCGCAAAACAAGCTGTGTTGTTTTCTGGTCATCGCCGAGCTGTGAACATCCAAAGGGATGTGTGAATGCCTTTGCGCCTGTTTTTGCGGCAATTTTTTGCGCAATGCCGTTTACGCAGCCTACGGTGGGAATTATCCATATGTCATTTCTTATGCCTACATCGCCGTTTTTGCGCTTGTATGCCATAAAGGTAAGAGGTGACGGTTCTGCCTTTTTATCAAACGATACGGGCGAATACGAATATTCAAGCGTTCCGGAAAGGTTTGTTTTCATATTGTGCGTATGCACATGCTCGCCTTTTTTTATGTCCTCGGTAGCGTGACCTATGGGCTGACCGTACTTTATAATACTTTCGCCGCTTTTTATATCGCGGACGGCGTATTTATGACCGTCGGAAAGATTTACTTCAACATTGTCAAGCTTATTTATCAGCATATTTTTTTACCTCGTTTGCAAGGAAGGACAAATCCTCATCCCAAAGAGAGGTATTTGCCAGAATTTCGTCAACGCTTGCATTTTTCATAAATTCGCATACGGAGGGGTCGTCGTTTGTCATATCGGTTCTGTAAAAGTCGATAAGCTTTGCAAAAGAGAATATGAGCGTTCCGGGCATTCTGCCGGTGCGTTTTATGTATTCAAGTATTGACGGAAGCACGCGTACCTTAAACTTGCTTACGGAGTTAAGCGCAATTGATGAAAGGTAGTGCTTTATATAAGGATTTCCGAAACGGCGCAAAACATTGTCTGCATACCCGATAAGCTCCGAACGCTCGAGGTCAAGCGTAGGGATTATTTCGTCGTAAACGCATTTTTTTATATGTGCAAGCATCTTTTCGTTGTCCACACATTCCTTAACGGTTTTAAAGCCTTCAAGCATTGCGTAGGGAACAAGCGATGTGTGCGCGCCGTTAAGTATGCGCACCTTTCTTGTGCGGTACATTTCAAGATTATCGGTAAGAATTACGTTAAGACCGCACTTGTCAAAGGGAAGCTCTTTAAAAAGGTTTTTACAGCCTTCTATAACCCACAGATGGAAATATTCCGAGGTGTTAAGCATATTATCCTCATACCCGAGGTCAAACTTTTCATCCTTCGGAAAGCCCGTGTTTATACGGTCTACAAGCGTGTTACAGAATATGTTTTCGCTTTCAATCCACTGTTTAAAAGCAGGGTCGAAATTCCACAGGTCTGCATATTGCAAAATTGTTTTCTTAAGAGCCGCACCGTTTTTATCGATAAGCTCACACGGAAGGAAAATAAATCCGCCGAGCCCAAGGTCATAGCGCTTTTTAAGAAGCAGCGTAAGCTTCGCGGGGAACGTTTTTGGCGGTGCGTCGGTAGGCTTATCGTCATTTGAAAAACAAATTCCGGATTCAGTGGTGTTTGATATAATAAACCTGAATGAGGGATTTTCTGCAAGTTCAAGATATTGTGCAAAATCATCATACGGCTTTACGCAGCGGGAAATAACGTCTATCTTGCGCTGCATAACACCTTCACTGCCGCGGCAAATATGCGTGTATACGCATCCCTGTGCGCTCAGCACATCGCACATACCTTTTTCTATGGGCTGAACAACTACAACCTTTCCGGAAAAATCGGTTTTTTCGTTAAGAATGTCAATCATCCAATCGGCAAAGCCGCGCAAAAAGCCGCCTTCGCCGAACTGTATTATTTTTTCTTCGGCACTAATCATTAAAACAACCTCCGTTACTGTATTTTATTTAGTTTCAGTATAGGACAAATATTTTGTAAATTCAATAAAATTTTTGCTTATATAACGTAAAAATGTTAATTTTTTGCTTGAAAATTTACAAAAAAGCGTATATGATGTAATAAGAGGTGATACGATATGCCGCTGGCGCATGATGAAGTTATTCAAAACTTTAATATTACGCGTGAAAAGCGTGCAAGCGCATATAATATGCCGGGGGCGCATTACCATAATCATTATGAAATTTATTACCTTGCAAAGGGCAGTGTGCGGTATTTCATAGAAGACAGAATTTATGACCTTGAAGAGGGGGACGCGGTGCTTATTCCGCCGCGCATAATACATAAAACGGCAACTCTTAAAAACAGCAGCGCCGAACGCGTTATGATAGCGTTTACAAACGAGTTTATAATGCGCTCGCCGTCGGATAAAATTTTCGGCTGTTTTGAAAGCGTGTTTTTTAAACGGCCGCCGATTTCAGACCTTGTACAAAAGGCGGAGGAGGAGGCAAGACGCCACGATGTATGGTCAGAGGAGCTTACGGCGGATTTTATACGTGAGATACTTATTTGTCTTACGCGCCTTTCGGGGGGCATTTACGAAAAAGAGCATATAAACCGCACTGCGGTATCGCGGGCGGTAAAATATATTTCGGAATCGTTTTTTTCGGAGCTTTCGCTCGGCGAGCTTTCACGGAAATTTGCCCTCAGTCCGTCGCACTTTTCACGGCAGTTTAAGGCTTTTACAGGCTTTGGCGTAAGTGAGTATATAACGCTTGTAAGAATAAAAAACGCAGAAGCGCTGCTTATGACAACAAACTGTTCGATAACGGAAATCGCGGCAAAGTGCGGCTTTAACAGCAGTAGCTATTTTACGGCGGTATTTCGGAGGGTGCGCGGTGTTACGCCGATGGAAATAAAACAAAGGGGGAGGCGGTAGAGTGAAATCTGCGGGAAGAATTTTTAAGCTTTTATTGACAGTTTTTTTGCTCGCCTGTGCAATATTTACCTATACGGGATATAAAAAATATGCCGCAGCAAAGAGCAAACTGCCCGTGTCGCAGATAGAAGAGCGGCTTATGGAAAAAGAAAACTACACACTTTACCAAGATATTGCCCCGCTTTTTATAAAAGCAGCGGTTTCTGTCGAGGACAGGCGGTTTTTTTATCACAAGGGGATAGATGTGATAGGTGTGCTGCGGGCACTTGTGCAGGATGTCAGGCAAAAAAGCCTTGCAGAGGGGGGCAGCACAATAACGCAGCAACTTGCAAAAAATATTTACTTTTTAGGGGACAACTCGCCCACGCGAAAGATTGCGGAAATGTTTGCCGCAGCGGATATAGAAAAACACTACGGCAAGGAAAAAATACTTGAAATGTATTTTAATGTAATCTATTACGGCAGCGGGTATTACTGTATATATGACGCGGCAGAGGGGTATTTTAACAAAAAGCCTTCAGAGCTTACCGACGGAGAAGCAACGCTTCTTGCGGGGATACCGAACGCGCCGTCGGCATATTCGTTTAAGAACAACCCCGCGCTTTCGTATAAGCGCCGTGAAAAGGTTTTGCGTGCGCTTTTGCGTGACGGCGAGATTACAGAGGAAACCGCGCAGACAATAAGAGAAGAAGGAATTGATAATACAAAATGAAAAAAATAATCTTGTGGACGCTTGTTATTTCTTGTATGTGTATGATTTTCGGGTTTTCCGCGCAGGAGGCAAGCGTATCGGACGGTACGAGTACGGGATTTATAAAAACGGCGGTTAAAATATTGCTCGGCGGCAATGCAGATGAAAAGACGCTTGAAAAAACGGCGGAGGCGCTGAATTTTTATGTGCGTAAGGCTGCGCATTTTTCCATATATGCGCTTTTGGGCTTTTTAATTGCACTGCTTGTATGTGAATATATTGCCGCTCCGAAAAAAGTGCTTTTGAGAAGCGTAATTTTTATCGGAATGTATGCCGCAAGCGATGAACTGCACCAGTTTTTTGTACCCGGGCGTTCCTGTGAAATCCGAGATGTTTTGCTCGACACCTTCGGAGCGCTGTGCGGAATATGTATTGCGCTTTTGATAAAAGCTTTAATTAAGAAAGTAAAAAACGAGGGGGAATAAAAATGAAAAATTATCCGACGCCTCATATAGACGCCGAACCAAGTGATTTTGCAAAGACGGTTATAATGCCCGGCGACCCGCTGCGGGCAAAGTTTATTGCGGAAAATATGCTTTCGGGCACGCGCCTTGTAAACAATGTGCGCGGCGTCTGCGGTTATACGGGGAAGTATAAAAACACTGCCGTAACCGTTATGGCAAGCGGTATGGGAATGCCGTCGATGGGTATTTACAGCTACGAGCTTTTTAATATTTTTGACGTTGAAAACATAATCCGCGTGGGAACGGCGGGGGCAACCGATAAGGATATACCGCTTCGCAGTGTAATTTTTGCTATGGGCGCCTCGACAAATTCAGCTTATATAAATCAGTTTAACCTTAACGGTTCATTCAGTGCAATTTGCTCTTATAAGCTGCTTTCGAGCGCGGACGTTGCTGCAAAGAGAATGGGTATTTCCGCTTCGGCGGCAAACGTGCTGACGTCCGACACTTTTTACACCGAGGAAGAGGACCAGGCGAAAAAATGGGCGCGTATGGGAATTAAGTGTATTGAAATGGAAACCGCTGCGCTGTATATCAATGCGGCGCGTGCGGGGAAGAATGCGCTTTCGGTGCTTACCGTTTCGGATAATATTATAACGGGAGAGGCAACGGACGCTATGCAGCGGCAAACAGCCTTTACGCAGGCTATAGATATAGCGCTTGAAACGGCAATTATGCAATGAAAAAATGCTGTAAGAAACGAGGGTTTCTTACAGCATTTCTTATTCGTTGTTTTCAAACATTCCGAATCCCGCAACCTCGCTTACCGGAAGAGAGAAAACAATTGCGTTTGCCTGTGTTCCGGGACCTGCCGTTTTAAGGATTGACTGCATAATAGACGTTTTCTGCTCGGAACGGGCAACAATCATCACAAC
Organism: uncultured Clostridia bacterium; assembly: GCA_934476455.1. Lineage (GTDB taxonomy): Bacteria > Bacillota > Clostridia > UMGS1883 > UMGS1883 > UMGS1883. The sequence continues at coordinate 123,043 of CAKSNY010000003.1, forward strand.
CTCTTTTTCACTGACAATCGATACATTAAAAAACATTTCCTCGCTTTCGCGCCCGGTTCCTTTCCCGTGAAGTACCGTGCCGCCGGTAGCCCCCGCGCTGCGTGCGGCGTTCATAACCACATCGGTTCTGCCTTCGTTTGCAATTACCATAATAAGCTCGTATCCGCAATTTATGTTCGGGGTATATTTTGCATCCTGTGTACCGTTTAAAAATTCCACTGTTTTTCCGCCTCCCACACTTTTTACAGGTACGGCTATTACTATGCCGTGCCCGGGTACGCCGATAAACAGACGGCGTTTTTGTTCTTTAATAAGCTGTTTGGTTTTTTCCGCACTGCATATTGAAACGGCTATTCTCCGTTCGTTCGAATCTATGCCCAGCACGTCAAGCATACTTTGCACTGCCGTTCCCCGTCCGTGAAATGAAAGCGTAAGCGCCAGGTCAAGCTCGCGGTATATAGCCGAAAGCTCTTTAAGGTTTTCGGGCGCACATATTGATATAACGTAATTCATGCTGCATCCTCCTTCCAAAGCTCGATAATATCATAATCACCGTAGGAGGGTGAAGACAGGGGAACGTCTTTTCTTTGAATACGGCTCAGCGCACCCATAAGCTGTATAGATATAAGCGGCATCATTGCAACAATTGCAACAATTCCGAAGGCGTCCTTTAAAACATTTCCGCCGAGGGCGCTGCTTGCGCCTATCGCAAATTGCAGCATAAATGTTGCCGTCATAGGACCGGAAGCAACCCCGCCGGAGTCAAACGCTATAGCCGTGTATATATCGGGAACAAAAAATGAAAGTGTAAGCGCCGCGAGGTATCCGGGAACCAAAAACCAAAGTATTGATATACCTGTTACCACGCGAAGCATTGAAAGCCCCATTGCAGCCGCAATTGCGGCAGAAAGGCTTAGCTTTATGGCACTTTTTGAAATTGCGCCTGCGCTTACCTCTTCAATCTGCTTTTCCAAAACGGCAACGGCAGGCTCTGCCGATATAATGAACCAGCCAAAGACCATTGAAAGCGGTATCAAAAGATATTTATTTTTTCCGAGAGCAAGGCTTTCGCCCAAAACCGTTCCCAGAGAAGAAAAACCGACATTTACCCCCGTAAGGAAAAGTACAAGACCGATGTATGTATAAAAAATACCAAAACATACCTTAAGAAGGCTGCGCCCGGACATTTTAAGCGTTAAAATCTGAAACAGAAAGAAGATAACGACAATCGGCAAAAGCGACAGTGCCATTTCGCAGAAATATGTGGGCAGAGCGCTTATATACGCTTTGCCTATCGACACAGTATTGTCAAACCGAAGAAGCGCCCCCTGCATTAAAGAGCCGTTGCTTTTATAGAAAAAGCCGAGAATGAGCACCGCCAGTATAGGACCTATGGAGCACAGAGAAACCAAGCCAAAGCTGTCCGCCTCCGCCTTGTTATCGCTTCGTATGTTTGAGATACCGACACCGAGGGCAAGGATAAAGGGAACCGTCATAGGACCTGTCGTTACCCCGCCCGAATCAAAGGCAACGCTTAAAAAATCCGCGTCGGTAAAAGATGCAAGCAAAAAGACAACCGCATAAAAAATGATAAGAAGCCACCGAATGTTAAAGCCTGTGAGAATCCTTAACATACATATCGTAAGAAACAGCCCCACGCCAAGCCCGACCGTTAACAAAAGTACGGTATTGTTTATGTGCGGAACGGTTTGTGCAAGCACCTGTAAGTCAGGCTCTGCAACGGTAACGGCAAAGCCAAGTGCAAAGCTTACCAAAAGAATTACGGGAAGCTTTTTTGTTTTTGTAAGGGCGGTGCCTATTTTGTTGCCGATAGGCGTCATCGAGCTTTCCGCCCCGAGGGAGAAAAGGGCAACGCCTAAAATAACCATTACGGTTCCCAAAAGAAAATTCAGCAGAATATCCGCGCTTATGCGAACGCAGGAAAAGCACAATATAAGCACCAGCGTCACAATGGGCAGCACCGAACCGGCTGCTTCCTTCCCTTTTTCGGCTAGGGCAAGCTTATTTTTCTGAAAAAGTGTTTTGTTCATTCTTCGCCGTCCTTCCCGAATAATATTATATGTAATTTTAAATAAACCCATTTTATTATATCTTAAATTCGGATTGTTTGCAAGCAAAGAGGTAAAAAAAGACATAATTTTACCGTCCGACAGGCGAAAAAAGTATTTTAATGCTTGAAAATACAGAAAAAATATTGTATAATAATCGAAATATACTTGTAAAGGAGAGAGTTAAATGGCATATTATTTCAGTGAACCGTCACGCACATTCAGCGAGTATCTGCTTGTACCGGGATACACAGATGAAAACTGTATACCCGCAAATGTGTGCCTTAAGACGCCGCTTGTCAAATTCAAAAAGGGAGAAGAATCTGCAATTACGCTTAATATTCCGCTTGTTTCCGCAATAATGCAATCGGTATCGAATGACACAATGGCGATTGCGCTTGCAAAGGAAGGCGGAATTTCGTTTATTTACGGCGCACAGTCTATAGAGGACGAGGCAAAAATGGTATCGCGCGTGAAAAGCTACAAGGCAGGCTTTGTAATAAGCGACAGCAACCTTCGCCCCGACGATACGCTTGCCGACGTTTTGGAGCTTTTTGAAACAAAAGGGCACAATACAATGGCAGTTACGGATAACGGAAAGTCAGACGGAAAGCTTTTGGGCGTTGTTACAAGCCGCGATTACCGTGTAAGCAGAATGCCCAAAGACATCCCCGTAAAGGAGTTTATGACACCTTTTGAAAGGCTTATATGCGCGGGCGAAAACACAACACTGAAAGAAGCCAACGATATTATCTGGGAGCATAAGCTTAACTCTCTTCCGATAATAAACGATAAGCAGGAACTTAAATATTTTGTATTCAGAAAAGACTATTCTTCTCACAAAAACAGCCCGATGGAGATTCTTGACGATGAGAAAAGGTACATTGTCGGGGCGGGTATAAACACGCTTGATTACGAAAAGCGCGTTCCGGCGCTTATCGATGCCGGTGCGGATGTTTTATGTATCGATTCGTCCGAAGGGTACACCGCATGGCAGGCAAAAACAATTGCATTTATACGTGAAAAATACGGCGACAGTGTAAAGGTAGGTGCGGGAAATGTTGTGGACCGCGACGGATTTTTGTTCCTTGCAAAGGCGGGTGCCGATTTTGTAAAAATAGGTATAGGCGGCGGCTCGATATGTATAACGCGTGAGCAAAAGGGAATAGGGCGCGGTCAGGCAACGGCGGTTATAGAGGTTGCAAAGGCGCGCGACGAATATTTCCGCGAAACGGGAATTTATGTGCCGATTTGCTCTGACGGCGGAATTGTGCACGATTATCATATGACGCTTGCACTGGCTATGGGGGCAGACTTTTTGATGCTTGGCAGATACTTTGCCCGCTTTGACGAAAGCCCCACAAGCAAGCTTAATATTAACGGTACGTATGTTAAGGAATATTGGGGCGAGGGTTCTAACCGTGCGCGCAACTGGCAGCGGTACGACCTTGGCGGCAAGGCAAAGCTTTCGTTTGAGGAAGGCGTAGATTCGTACGTGCCTTACGCCGGCGCACTGCGCGACAATGTTGCAAAAAGCCTGTACAAGGTTGCCTCCACAATGTGCAACTGCGGTGTGCTTACCATTCCCGAACTTCAGGAAAAGGCAAAAATAACGCTTGTTTCGGCAACCAGCATTGTAGAGGGCGGCTATCACGATGTAACGCTTAAAACCGCAAACAGGAAGGACTGAGCGTATGTATAAAAGCGATATAGAGATTGCACAGTCGGTAAAGCCGAAGCATATAACGGAAATTGCAAAACGCGCGGGAATTGATGAAAAATACCTTGAACAGTACGGAAGAACAAAGGCGAAGATAGACCTTAAGCTTCTTACGGAAAGCAAAAGAAAAGACGGAAAGCTTATATTGGTTACGGCTATTACACCTACCCCCGCGGGGGAGGGCAAAACTACAACCACAATAGGTCTTGCCGACGGGATGAGAAGACTGGGGAAAAATGCCATAGTAGCGCTGAGGGAACCCTCTCTCGGACCGGTGTTCGGGATAAAGGGCGGCGCTGCGGGCGGCGGATATGCGCAGGTTATACCTATGGAGGATATAAACCTTCATTTTACGGGTGATTTTCACGCAATCGGCGCGGCGAGCAATTTGCTTGCCGCAATGCTCGATAACCATATATACCAGGGAAACGCGCTTAACATAGATCCGCGCCGCATAACGTGGAAGCGCTGCGTGGATATGAACGACCGCCAGCTGAGATATATTACCGACGGATTGGGCGGGCGCGTTAACGGCGTTCCAAGGGAGGACGGATACGATATAACCGTTGCGTCCGAGGTAATGGCGGTGCTGTGCCTTGCGTCCGGCATAAAAGACCTTAAGGAAAGGCTTTCAAAAATAGTTGTGGCATATACCTATGACGAAAAGCCCGTAACGGCAGGGCAGATAGGCGCACAGGGGGCAATGGCGGCGCTTTTAAAAGACACCGTAAAGCCAAACCTTGTGCAAACGCTTGAGGGTACTCCGGCGCTTGTGCATGGCGGCCCGTTCGCAAATATAGCGCACGGCTGCAACAGCGTTACGGCAACAAAAATGGCTATGAAGCTTGGAGATTATGTAATTACCGAGGCGGGCTTCGGTGCGGATTTGGGTGCGGAAAAGTTTTTTGACATAAAGTGCCGATACGCAAATATTAAGCCGTCGGCTGTGGTAATTGTTGCAACGGTGCGTGCGCTTAAAATGCACGGCGGCGTTTGCAAAACCGAACTTTCAAATGAAAATACGGATGCCCTTATAAAAGGTATCCCAAATCTTTTAAGGCACGTTTCAAATATTACCGATGTTTACGGACTGCCGGCAGTTGTTGCGGTAAACCGTTTCCCAACGGATACGGACAGGGAAATTGAAATAATAGTGGATAAATGCCGCACGCTTGGGGTAAATACGGTTGTTTCCGATGTATGGGCAAAAGGCGGCGAAGGCGCGTTGGAGCTTGCAAAAGAGGTATGCGCACTTTGCGAAAAGGAAAACAGATTTACCTATTGTTATGATGACAGCCTTTCCATAGAGGAGAAAATAGAGGCGGTTGTGAAAAAGATATACCGCGGAAACGGCGTTTATTTTGACAAAAAAGCCAAAAAAGAGCTTGATAAGCTGACGGCGCTCGGATTCGGAAAACTTCCGGTATGTATCGCGAAAACGCAATACAGCTTTTCGGACGACCCGACGCTGTTGGGCGCGCCCGAGAATTTCGGCGTTACGGTACGCAATGTTAAGGTTTCTGCCGGAGCGGGGTTTGTGGTTGTTTTAACGGGAGAAATTATGACCATGCCGGGGCTTCCGAAAAAGCCCGCCGCAGAAAATATAGATGTTGATGAAAACGGTGTTATAACGGGGTTATTTTAAGAATATCGGATATAGATATGCTTAGCAGCTGCAATATAAAAGAAGCCTCAGCCCGATAAGGAAGTATTGGGCTGAGGCTTCTTTTATATTGCAGCTGCTTTTTTTATTACATTGATTCCTTTTTTCAGAAGCGGCATCGGAATGTTAAGCGGAGGAAGAAGCCTTAATCTGTTTTTTGCACGAAGTACCAGCACGCCGTCTTTTATACATTCGTTTATAACGGCGGAAAGGTCGCGCTCGGTTTCGACACCTATCATAAGCCCCATTCCGTACACGCCTTTTATGCCGCGTGAGGAGGAAAGCTCGGAGAAAATATATTCGGAACGCTTGCATACGCCGTTTAAAAGCTCTTCATCCAGTCGGCTTAAAACATTAAGCGCGCCGCTGCAGCATACAGGATTTGCGCCGAAGGTTGATCCGTGAAGCCCGGGAGAATATACATCGGCTGTTTTTTTGCCGAATATCGCCGCACCTATAGGAAGCCCGCCGCCAAGCCCTTTTGCCGTGGTAAAAATATCGGGCTTTATATCGTAGTGCATATAGGCATACAGCTTTCCGGTTCTGCCGTTTCCTGTTTGAACCTCGTCAATTATTAAAAGAACGTTTTTTTCTTCACAAAGACGGACAACGCTTTTTATGTAGTCCTTATCCATAACGGTTACACCGCCCTCGCCCTGTATAAGCTCAAGCATAACGGCGGCGCACTTGTTTTTTGAAAGTGCGTCCTCAAGTGCAGCGGCATTGTTTGCCTCTACGTATACAAAGCCCGGGGTAAGCGGCATAAAGTGCATATGGAAAACGTCCTGCCCTGTTGCGGCAAGCGTTGTTACGGTGCGCCCGTGAAAACCGTTTTTAAGCGTTATTATTGTGCTGTATTCGCTGCCCTTTTCACGCTCTGCCCACAGCCGTGCCGCTTTTATGGCACATTCGTTGGCTTCTGCACCCGAGTTTGCAAAAAACACCTTTTCCATACCTGTTCGTACACAAAGCTCTTTTGCAAGCAAAACGCAGGGGCTTGTGTAATAAAGGTTTGAGGTGTGAGAAACACACCTTAGCTGCTTTTCTACGGCACAGACCCATTCTTCGTCCGAATAGCCGAACGTATTTACGGCAATGCCGCTGCCGAGGTCAATGTATTCCTTTCCGCTTTCGTCATAGCACAGACTGCCGCTGCCCGAAACAATTTCAATCGGGAAGCGGGAATATGTGTTTGCAACGTATTTTACATCAGTTTCTTTTAAATTCATAAAAAATCACCTGTATTTGTACTGCGTTTTTGCAGCCGATTATTTGCATACCATTGTTCCAAGCCCTTCGTCCGTAAGTGTTTCTATCAAAATTGCGTGCGGAATCCTCCCGTCCAGAATAAACACCTTTTTTACGCCGCCGGTTACCGCGTCGATACAGCACCGGACTTTAGGTATCATACCGCCGGATATAATGCCGCTTTCAAAAAGCGACGGCGCCTGTGCAAGCGTGATTTTTTTAATAAGCGTTTCCGGATTATCCTTATCCTCCAAAATACCGCTGATATCCGTCATAGATATAAGGCACTCTGCCCCTAAAGAGGCGGCAATGCCTGCGGCGGCGGTATCGGCGTTAATGTTATAGGCATTTCCGCTGTGGTCGCAGCCCACCGTTGAAACAACGGGGATGTAGCCTTTGTCAAGCACATCTATTACGGGCTGAACGTTTATGTTTGTAATTTCCCCGACAAAGCCGAGTTTTTCGTCCTTTGTTTCGGCTTCTATCATCGAGCCGTCCATTCCGCACAGACCGATTGCCTTTCCGCCTTTTGTCTGCAAAAGGTTTACAAGGTCTTTATTTACCTTTCCGGCAAGCACCATTTGTACAATTTGTGCGGTTTCGCGGTCTGTTACGCGCAAACCGTTCACAAAGGTAGACTTTTTGCCGATTTTATCAAGCATTTGTGTTATTTCGGGACCGCCGCCGTGTACAAGCACAACGCGCACGCCTATAAGTGAAAGCAAAACAATGTCGCCCATAACAGCCTGCTTCAATGAATCGTTTATCATAGCGTTACCGCCGTATTTAATAACAACTATTTTATTATAGTATTCCTGTATGTACGGAAGCGCCTGCACAAGCACCTGCGCCCGTTCTCCGTTTGATAAATTCATAAAAACAACCTCCGTGCTTTGAAAAATTATGTTCTGTAGTCGCCGTTTATTTTTACGTAATCATATGTAAGGTCGCAGCCCCATGCCTGTGCGCCGAAATCACCGTCGTTTAAGTTTATGTTTATTTCAATTTCTTCCTTAAGCAATATCTCTTTTGCCTTTTCCTCGGAAAAATCAATTCCCGCGCCGTTTTTGCAAACATAAACCTCACCTGCGGAGGATTTAAAGCTTACATCTACCTTACCTACGTCCACATTTGCGCCGCTGTATCCTATAGCACACAGAACGCGCCCCCAGTTGGCGTCTGCTCCGAACATTGCCGCCTTGACAAGTGAGGAGCATATAACGGCTTTTGAAACGGTTTTAGCGATTTCTTTTGTTTTTGCGCCGGAAACGCTGCATTCGAGAAGCTTTGTAGCACCCTCGCCGTCACCGGCAATCATACGGCACAGCGCCACGGTTACGGTGTTTAACGCTTTCATAAAAATTGAAAAATCACCGTCCTCACACTCTATGCGCTTGTTTTTTGCCTCACCGTTTGCCAACACGCATACCATATCGTTTGTGGAGGTGTCCCCGTCCACACTTAACATATTAAAGGTGTTTTGTATGTCTTCTGAAAGCGCTTTTTGCAAAAGAGCGCCGTCAATGGCACAATCGGTTGTCATAAACACAAGCATTGTTGCCATATTCGGATGAATCATCCCCGAGCCTTTTGCAATTCCGCCGATTTTACAGGTTGTATTGCCTATGTTAAAGCTTACGGCTATTTCCTTATGCTTTGTGTCGGTAGTCATAATTCCCTCGGCAGCCTCGGCGCTGTTTTTGCCAAGCTCTGCACAAAGCTTATCTATCCCGCCGCGAATGGGGGCGGTGTCAAACTTCATTCCGATAACACCTGTGGAGGCAACAATAACGTCGTTTGTATCAATACCGAGGGCATCCGCACAGATACTGCTCATTTCATTGGCTTTTTCAATACCGTCTTTATTGCAGGTGTTTGCATTTCCGCTGTTACATATAACTGCCTGTGCAATATGGTTTTTAAGGTGTTCTTTTGTAACCGTTATCGGTGCGCCCTTTACAAGATTTGTTGTATATACCGCCGCCGCACTGCATATGCTTTTGCTGTATATAAGGGAAAGGTCGCGTTTTGTTTTGTTTTTTCGTATTCCGCAATGTATGCCGCTTGCCAAAAAGCCCTGCGGTGCACATACGCCGCCGTCAATTATCTTCATAGCTGTTACCTCCGTAATTTTGTAAAAGGGAAATAAAAGGCTTTTTTTCCTTTTGTATTATAATACAAGATTTTCTGTTTCGCTTACGCCAAGCTTAAGGTTAAGACATTCAACCGCTGCGCCCGACGCACCTTTTCCGAGATTGTCGTACCTTGCGGTAAGAATTATCCTTTCGTCGTTTCCGTATACGGAAATTTGCATCGAGTCTTTGCCGCTTTTTGCAGCGGATGATAAAAAACCGCTCTCATCCGCATTATCTTCGTAATAAACTATTTTGCCACTGTAGCTTTTTTTGTAAATTTCCTTTATATCGTCAATACCGCCGTAAGAAAGGGCAGATTTGTGCAAAGGAACGGTGACAAGCATTCCGCTGTAAAAATTTGAAACGATGGGGCAGAAAACAGGCGCTTTTTTAAGAGATGTAAAGCACATCATTTCTTTTAAATGCTTGTGGTTTTGTGAAAGGGCATACTGCCGCGGTGCGGCAAAAAGGCAGTCGTTTCCTTTTTCTTCGTATTGTGCAATCATTTTTTTACCGCCGCCGCTGTAGCCCGTAATTGAGTGACAGGTTAAATCCGCATCCCCGGAAAGAAGCCCCGCCTTAACCAATGGATGTATAAGTGCCGTAAAACCGCTTGCGTGGCAGCCCGGAACGGCAATTCTGTTTGAAGAAAGGATTTTTTCCTTTAAATCCTCAGAAAGCTCGGGAAAGCCGTATGCCCAGCCGGGGTTTGTTCTGTGCGCGGTAGAGGTATCTATAATTACGGTGTTTTGGTTTTCAACGAAGGAAACAGCCTCTGCCGCGGCTGCGTCCGGCAGGCATAAAAATGCAATATCTGCATCGTTAAGCGCATTTTTGCGATGCTCCTGCGATTTTCTTAAATCCTCCGGAAGGGTTATCAGGGATATATCGTTTCTTTCGGAAAGCCTTTCAAAAATGCGCAGCCCGGTTGTTCCGGCGCTTCCGTCTATAAAAACCTTTTTCATAAGGGCACCTCTTCATAAATAAATATGCATATATAATAACATAACGTGCATAAAAATACAAGAAAAAAATATACAAATTATCAAAAAACGGTATTTTAAACGAAAAACAGCATAAAATATGAATAAAATTGTGCATAAAAATGCATAAACGGTAAAGACAAACCGCTATATAACCAAAATGCTTACATCTCCGTTTGAAACAGAGCCAATACTGCCGTCGTTGTATTTAACTGTAAGGGAAAAATCGTCATTTATGCCAATAGCCGTTGCTTCAATATTTTTTCCGAGCAGCTTTACGCGTTTTCCTATTACTATTGAACGCTTTCTGTATTCCGGCAAAAATGCTTTTTCCGAAATATTGTTATACATAGGAACAAAGGTGTTTATAAAGTCCGATATTATTTTTTCGGGTATGTGTTTATCGGGCAAATTGTCAAATAAAGCGCCCGCCTTGCCTTGTATATCGCAGGGAAAGCCCCCCGGCGGAGGTGTGAGGTTTACGCCTATCCCGCATATCGCGTAAAAATCGCCCGTGTCGGGATGGAAACCGCCCTCCGTAAGTATGCCGCAAACCTTGCCTTTATCGGTATATATATCGTTCACCCATTTTATACCGGGAGAAGCGGCCGATACATTTTCAATTACGCGGCACATCGCAACCGCGCTGCATGTTGTAATGCAGAGCGAATCCTCCAAAGCGCCGTGCGGTCTTAAAAGAATGCTCATATATATACCGCTGCCCGGCGGAGAGAAAAAATTCCGCCCAAGTCTTCCGCGCCCGGCTGTTTGGCTGCATGCTGCAATAAGGCTTAGATGAGGCGCACCTGAAAGCGCGCGCGTCTTTAGAATTTCATTTGTCGAGGTTACGCTATCATAAAGCGAAATATCTATGTCGTAGTTCAAATGCTTTTTTATATATTCTTCGGAAAACAAAAAATCACCCTCTTGTACCTTTTATAATAACATACATTACAGAATATGTCAGCAGCAAAAACAAGAATTTAAAAAAATAGTTAGACAAACAGTACTAAATGAAAAAAAAACCTAATATAATTTACCAAAATACACAAGTATGGAGGAAGGTTTATGACTGAATACGGCATATATAGTGATATTGCCAAGCGAACGCAGGGCGATATTTACATAGGAGTGGTAGGACCTGTGCGCACGGGAAAATCAACCTTTATAAAGCGCTTTATGGATATGCTTGTGCTGCCAAACATTGAAAACGAGCATGTGCGTACCCGTGCACAGGACGAACTGCCGCAAAGCGCCGCCGGAAAAACAATAATGACCACGGAGCCAAAATTTATACCAAACGAGGCGGTTCATATAAATCTTCAGGATAACGCCTCCTTCAATGTGCGGATGATTGACTGCGTGGGTTATTGCGTAAAAGGGGCAGAGGGAAGCTTTGAGGACGGAAAAGCGAGGATGGTTTCCACACCGTGGTTTGAGGAGGATATCCCGTTTGACCGTGCCGCGCAGATAGGCACGCAGAAGGTAATCCGCGAGCACAGCACAATAGGGCTTGTTGTAACCACTGACGGCAGTATATGTGATATTGCGCGTGAAGATTATATTGAGGCAGAGGAAAGGGTGGTTTCCGAGCTTAAGGAAATAAACAAGCCGTTTATAATTTTGTTAAATTCTGCAAATCCGCAGAGCAGAGAGGCGGAAAACCTTAAAATGCAGCTCGGGCAAAAATACGCTGTGCCTGTGTTTTTGCTTTCGTGCGCGCAGATGTCGGGCAGCCAGATAAACGATATAATAAAGGCTGTTCTCTTTGAATTTCCCGTTAAAGAGATAGAAATAAATTTTCCGGGATGGATTGACGCACTGGACGCACAGCATTATCTTAAACAGTCGATTTATGCGTCCATACGCACTGCGGCGGAGGACATACGCAAAATAAATGACGCAAAGGCGCTTGTTCCCGCATTGGAGGAAAACGAATATCTGACAGGCGCCAGGATAGAAAACATCTGCCTGGGAACGGGCGAGGTTATGATAAAAGCAGAGGCGCCCGACGACCTGTTTTATAAAATACTGTCCGAAACGACGGGGCTTTCGATTGCCGATGACGGAGAGCTTATTACCACTCTTACAAGGCTTTCTGCCGCAAAGAAAGAGTACGACAGAGTTGCTGCGGCGCTTAACCAGGTGCGCCAGACAGGATACGGGATTGTATCGCCCTCTATAGAAGAGCTTACGCTTAAAGAGCCCGAAATTATACGCCAGGGCGGGCGTTACGGCGTGCGGCTGAGAGCGAGCGCCCCGTCAATACATCTCATTCGCGCAGATATTGAAACAGAGCATTTAATATACAAAATGAAGATGGGAATTAAATCTGAAAAGAAATATCAAGATTTTGAAATTGAATATCGCAT
>CAKSNY010000004.1 GCA_934476455.1 uncultured Clostridia bacterium
GATGAATTGTCTGCAATGTATAAAAGACATGAAAATACAAATGTAAGAATACCATTCTACATTGCCCTCAATACCGGACTCAGAGAAAGTGAATGTATGGGACTCAGATGGAAAGATGTGAATTTTGAAAAGAAAACCATAAGTGTTAATAAACAATTTTTGTATCAGGATAGAAAATGGTGCTTCTGCCCACTTAAAACTAAAAACTCATACAGGACAATAAATATATCCGATAACTTTGTGAGATTCTTAAAGCAGTTAAAAGAACAACAAGCAAAGAATAAGAAACTATATGGTGAGGGATATAAAAGAAACTTTGTTACCGAAAGACTTAAACGAAATAAAGAAACCTATATTGAAGTTAATGATTTAATTAATGTAAAAGAAAATGGTGAAATGCTGACACATAACAGTATTAAGTTTTTGTCAAGAATAATAAGAGATGATTTGCATATACCTTTTAAATTTCATAACCTTCGCCATACATACGCAACCATTTTAGCAGAAAGCGGCATAAGTCCAAGATATGTACAAGAAATGTTGGGACACTCAAAACTTGAGTTTACATTGAAGTATTATACCCATATAACCGGGCATATGGCAGATATGGCAAGAATGGCGATTGATAAGAATTTAACACGATATACACTAGACAAGGATATAAGGAGATAAATTTTAAATAAGGGACAGATGGTTTTAAAACTAGAATTCTTGAATAATATTAACTATATATTGGAAATAATACTTTAAAGTATGTTTATAAAAAATTTCAGAAAACTATTGCTTTTTCGAAAAAAATGCGATAAAATAAGAAAGGAGGATTACTTCTCAAAAAAAGAAGTAATATTTGTTAGGAGGATGAAAATGGTAATTTTAGATCTTAAACTAGACAATTTTTATGCTTTTAAAAATTTTCACATGAGTATGACTTATCCTAAAAAAATAATAGGATCGTGTATTGAGGAAGAGCATTTAGCTGGACGTTCTAACTTCAGATACAAAAAAATTAATATAATTATGGGAGCAAATGCTTCAGGCAAGACAACTCTTGGACATGCACTAATGAAAATATTCAATTTTATTGATAAAAAAAATTATGAATTTATAACTAGGATTATTTGCGATCAAACAAAAGAAGCATCGTTTATGTTGGATATCGCAACTAACGACAATGTTTTGTATAATATTTCTTGCAAAATACCACCTCGTGAAGGTGAAAATTATACCGCATCAGACATCTGTTTGGAAATACGTAGCGCAAATATTTGGGTAAATGATAGTTACGAATCTTGTATCAGCAGAATGAAAAAAGCATCGTATTCCTTTAATGGTAATTACATCGAAGAGTTAGAAAAAATGGCTAAATTGGACTGGATGTTTGAATATCCCAAAGATACAGAACGAAAAGTTATCATTCCCAAAAATGATGATAAATTTCAAATTGTTTTGGAAAAGATATTAAGAGCATTGGATCCCTCTATTAATTGTGTTGAAAAATCTCAAGATGTAGATAATGCATATGTAATTCGCATTAAAGAAAAAGCTATAATTTTACAGGATGGAGAATCTTTTGATACCAACATTTTGTCTAGTGGTACAAAAGCGGGGGTAGAAGTTGCAAAAGTGGTTTCAACTCTTATTCAAGGTAAAAACACTTTTTATTATTGTGATGAAAAGTTTTCATATATTCATAGTGAAATTGAAAAGGCAATTTTATCACTTATGATTGATTCTATGGGTTCAAATAGTCAAATGTTTTTTACTACACATAACACGGATATGTTGGACTTGAATCTACCGAAACATTCATTTACTTTTTTGACAAAAGATGCAAATAACGATAGTTGTCCGATTAATTGTATTTCTGCATCTAGTTTCCTTAAAAAAAGTAGTGACTCCCTAAAAAATGCAGTAGAAAATGATTTATTTTGTACGGCTCCTTCAGTTGATCTCATTTATGATATTGCTGAACTATAGTTGCGAGGTGATAAGTAAATGAAGATCAATTACATACAATATTTTGTAGAGGGTGAATGTGAAGAAAAACTCATTAATACTTTAAAAAGTGAGTTAATGGTTGTTAAAACAGGCAAGGTTCAAAAACTTAATGTTATTGAAAACGAAATATCTAAAGCACGTTTAATAGCTCTGCGCCCCGGAACTATGGTAGTTTTAATATTTGATACCGATACAGGCAACATTGAAATTTTAAATAAGAATATTAAGAAATTATCAGAATGTAGCTCTGTAGCCGATTTAGTATTAATTCCACAGGTTAAAAATTTAGAAGATGAGCTAGTTAAAAGTTGCAGAATAAGAAATGTTAAAGAATTACTAGGGAGTAAATCTAATAAAGAATTTAAAGGTGATTTTATAAGGGTTACAAATCTTGCTAACAAATTAAAAAGTAAAGAATTTGATATTAATTTAATTTGGAAAGATACTCCTTTATCTCCTTATCAAAACATTAAAAACGATGCGAGAAAAATTAAAAATTTATAGTTATATATTTCTTGCATCTTTCTACAAAATATGCTATAATAAGACCATAAAACAGAAGCAACGACAATCTGTGGGCAAGAAATTCTTGTGGGCAAATGGTGGGCAAACGGAAATGCGGCTATGATGGAAACCGCATAAAATCAGCGTTTGAGGAGCATTAAAATCAGCAAATATGTGACGAGGCAAGACACGGTAAAGGCTTTGAGGGAATGCTTAAGAGATACTTCGGTTAAGGAGGAAAAGCTATATGAAAAAGTATGTATGCCCGTGCGGATATGTTTATGACCCTGAGGCGGGAGACCCCGAAAACGGCATAGCACCCGGAACAGCTTGGGAGGATGTGCCTGAGGATTGGGTTTGCCCGATATGCGGTTTGGGTAAGGATGTATTTGAGGAAGAATAATAATATTACAGCCTTCAAATAAGTATAGGCTTGAAACAGCATATTTTGTTAAGGGTTGATTTAAACCGTATTTTAAGTTTATACAATGCAAACAGGCAGCCGTAACTTGTCGTATACGGCTGCCTGTTTGCTTGCAAAAAAATTAAACACCGGCACATTTGTTTGGTGCCGTAAATAATATTTTGGGTAAGGTTTTCTTATTGGGCAGCATCTCAGCCGCAATTTCGTCTTTGAAAATAATAAGATATTTATTTAAACGTTTTATTTCATACGCGGCCGTTATATAATGGAGAAATCAAAATTTTCCATCGCTTCTCTTAGTATCGGATGCCGCAAAACAAAGTGTATGATCGGCGTTTTGTTTTTAGAAATCATAACACATTCATTTTCATGGATTGTAATTTGAATGTTGGAGAAAGCATTTTTCTTTGTCTGCGTTATTGAATAATTTTTGTTTTCCCTTTCAAACTCTTTTGTAAGCCGCATATGCTCGGTGTATTCGTCATAGGTATACTCATAGTTTTCGTTGCAGAACATAAGCGACAAAGACAGCACTTGAGGATGAGTATTAAAAGCATTTTTGTCAAGATAAGGAATTTCATCCGAAACGGAGTTGTTTTCAAGAATTTTAAGTATCTGTTCTTTGCGTAATGCCGCATAGTCAAGGATTTTTTGCTTTTCATTTAAGGGTACGCCTCGGCGGTCGAGAAAGCCTTTTAGAAATTTATCCGTTGCAGTATAAATCGGAAGTACAGAAAGTATGCTGCGGCGGTTTCCGCCCGTATATGAATCGGAAATCATAAAAGCGGCAAGCTCTGCCGCCTTATCCTCACGGTAGATATCCATAAGAGGATGCGCTTTTTTTAATATGAAGGCGCTTCGCTCTTGGTAATACGAAAGCTCCTCTTTATTTTTCGTAAGATAATATCTTCCTTTTGAATGTAAGCCTGAAATACACTCTCCGGATAATGCCGCGGCACCTGATACGTTTAAAAAATGGCAAAAAAACTGATTATGCGCACCTTTAAGGTAATACGGAGAAATCTGTCCGGTCATATAAAGCGGAATCCAACATTCAAATCCAAGCATAAGTTCGTTAAAAGGACGGTTAAGGTTGTGTACAACATTTAGGTGCAGGCCTTTTTTCAGCATTGCCGCAAGTCCGAACATATATTTTTTTGAAAATCCAATATCGGCTGCCATATCGTCCATTTGCATATCGCTGTACATAAAAACATCAACTTTTGATTTTGAAAGAGCGGTGGCTTTCAGGAAATCAAGCTCTCCGCTTTTCATTTCCTCAATACCGTAATAGCTTTTTGATGTCGGAAGCTGAAACGGAAGCGACGGAACCTTAAGCTCATCAAAACGAATTGCTTTTATATATTCATTTAAGTTGAATGAATTGAGCGCGGTTAAAAACTTTTCCATTGGGTTTTCGGGATTTTTTGCCGTTGTGCTGTCGGTTAGCCAATTTATAAGCTGCGCCGCGTAAGCTTCCCGCGTTTGAATGAGAGTCTGCGCAGTGTTTAAAATTTCCGCAGCAATTTTTTTATCGTTAACTGAATTATAATACCCTGAAAAATACCACGCAATGTCAATGGCAAATTTCTGCGGGTTTGCAGGCTTTCGCTTACCGCTTTTTATTCTGGAAATATACGATGGGTCATATTTCAGGCTTTTTGACATATCCGCAAGATTGACGGAGAAGATGTTGCAAAGTATATTTAATTTTTCCCGCAATCCTGTAAAATCGAATGCTTCATTCTCTGCAAGAGCGTTAAGCTCTTGCAATATATTTTTGTAGGATATATTCTCAAATCCTTTTTGGCGTGCCAGCGTATAAATTCCCCTGCACAGCCTTTTCATATCCTCCGAATTTGCTTTCGGCATTCTTGCTCCCGACTTGTAGCGGCTTACGGTTGCTTCGGATATCCCCGAAAGTTCGGAAAATTCCCTGCCGGAGCAGCAGAGCATATTCAAATATTCGTTTAATTTTTTACAAAACATCTTTTCACATCCTTACACCTTTATCATTTTATCATACTTTTTTGTGAAAATAAATATTAAATAAAAATATTTCCGGGTGCGGCAATGCCAATCAAGGAAATGGTGTTTACATACATTAAAAAAAATGTTATAATAAACGCATATAATAGGATTGTCGGACACAGTTCGCAAAAAACAAGGAGAGGTTGATGATTATGCACTTAAAAAAACTTATTTCTATCACACTCGGCACGGCAATACTGGCTTCGGCGGCATTTGTGCCAACGGCAAATGCGTGGAGTATTTACGATTCGGATTATGGTATGGAATGGAACGAGCAAAGTAAAACTGCCGTAACCGATGATATGGAGCAGTATCGTGAAAAGGATTCGATTGATTCGGTGGTTTATACTATTCGTGATGACGGCTCGGCGATGATTACAAGTTATTCGGCGAAATTCTGGTACGATCCCGATCCGAATTTCACGGTTGAACTTAATATTCCGTCCGAAATAGACGGGCACCCGGTTACGGCGATAGGCGACGGAGCGCTTCGTGAGAGTGCAACAAAAATTTCGGGCATTACGCTTCCGCCGACGATTAAGGAAATCGGAAACAGGGCGATTTACGGACGTTATTTAAAGTATCTTAAATTAAATGACGGACTTGAGGTTATAAAAGACTTTGCCATAGACTGCGGCGATGAGCTTGAAACGCTTGTTATTCCCGAAAGTGTAAAGTACATAGGCAGCGAGGCAATAAGCGGCGAAGCACTTAAAAATATAACCATGCCGAGCAATGTTGAATACATGGGAAAAAGAATCTTTTTCGGCTCGGCATATGATAAGGATGCAAATAACCGCGTTGACGGCATTCAGTATCACGGGCAGTATTTAATCGCGGGAATCAGAATCGGCTATGCCGAAATAGACAATCCTGACCCGTCTGCACCGACCGAAAACAAACAGATTCACGAATGGGAAGCTGTCGGCGATATTGAAATCCGCGAGGGTACAACTCTTATGGGTGTTGACGCATTTGAAATGTCGAATATTACATCGGTTAAACTTCCGTCAACCTTAAAATCCATCTCAAAGCTCGGGTTTTACTGGTGCAAAAACTTAAACAATGTTGTTATTCCCGGCACGGTAAAAGAAATCGGCGACAATGCCTTTTCATGGTGCGAAAGCCTTTCAAATCTTACCATTGAAGAGGGCGTTGAGCATATCGGCGAGGCGGCATTTTTTCGATGCAACAACTTAAATGAGGTTACGATTCCTAAGAGCGTAACGCAGATTGATATGCACGCTTTCGGCTGGGACTATGTGAACGACTATGATGTGAGAAACGAAGACCTTGTTATCAAATGCTATAGCGGCACTGCAGCGGAGCAGTATGCTAAGGATAATGGATTTAAGTGCGTTTTGCTCGATACAGGCGAAACAATAGAAAAAGGCGAACCAACCGCTGCGGCAGACGGCAGATTCACCTGTGAAGAAAAGGGAAATAATTGTGCGGTGAAACGCTTTAAGGATATACAAAGCGCCGACGGTGACCACAACCATTACGGAATTGAGTTTTGCCTTGACAACGGCATTATGGCAGGCACAGGAGCGGACACCTTTAATCCCGATGACAGTATCACAAGAGCACAGTTTGCAACAATGTTTTACAGATTTGCCGGCTCTCCCGAAACAAGCGAAAATTCAAAATTTTCGGATTTAACGCAGGATTGGTACAAAAAACCGATTGCATGGGCAGCAGCAAACGGCGTGTTGAACGGCACGGGCGATACAACATTTTCGCCCGATGATGTTATTACAAGAGAGCAGATTGCGGCTATCTTCTATCGGTATGCGCAGTCAAAAGGGCTTGACATGAGCGTGGGTGACGGTTGGGACTTGTCAAAATCGGACTATAACGACAGCGGCGACATTGCTGACTACGCACTGTCTGCCATGAACTGGTGCTTTGATGAAAATGTTATGTTCATCCATTCGGTCAATGGGTATGAATATGCAATTTATCCGAAGGTCGCACCCACAAGAGCCGACACGGCAACGATGTTTTGGAAATTTTCGTATGTACTGAACAATGCATAACAAATAAAAGGATGGTGCAAAATGAAAAAAAGAATTTTAGCATGTATCGTTTTCATGGCGGTTTTATGTACGGCTTTTCCGGCGTTCGCCGAGATTATAAGCAACGAAACAACCGGTGTATCATGCGGCACTCATTTGGCATGGGAATATGATACCGAAACAAAAATACTGACAATCAGCGGCACAGGCAAAATGTCGGATTTTGATTCGTCATCAACAGGCATGCTTGCACCGTGGAAGAAAGATGAAGATGCCAAAAACCTTGAAAAAGTGGTAATTTCCGAGGGTGTAACAACCATTGGTGATAATGCGTTTTTTGAGTGCGACAACCTGATAAGCGTTACAATCCCGAACAGCGTAATAAGCATCGGCATGGGTGCGTTTTCCTATTGCCGCAATTTAACGGACATAAAAATTCCTGATGGAGTCAAAATTATTGGCAGCGGTGCTTTTGAAAAATGCATAAGTTTAACGGACATTACAATTCCCAGAAATGTGACGGATATTGGTGAATATGCCTTTAGTGACTGTGACGAACTGAAAAAAGTTACAATTCAATACGGTGTAAAAAGCATAGGCGAATATGCGTTTTACTACTGCGGTAATTTAGGGGAAATAACTCTTCCCGACAGCGTAATAAATATTGGTGTTAATGCTTTTTACCAAACGCCTTATTACAGCAGCATTCCCGAATGGGATGTGTTATATATAGGAAATCATTTTATAGCGGCAAATCAGGAGATATCAGGGGCGTATACCGTAGAATCCGGAACAAAAACCATTGCCGATCATGCATTTTTCGGTTGCGAAAATTTAACAAGTATAACAATCCCCCAAAGCGTAGTAAGTATAGGTAGCCGTGCGTTTGACAACTGCAACAGCTTAAATAGCATAACGATACCAAAAAGCGTAACAAATATCGGCGACTGTGCGTTTTATACCTGCTTCGGTTTGGAAAGCATAAACGTTGCAGCGGACAATACCGCTTATTGCTCAGAAAACGGCGTTTTATACAATAAAGAAAAAACGGAGATAATACGTTTTCCGAAAGAAAAACAGGGTACCTCGTTTACAATTCCGAATAGTGTAGCAAGCATTGCCGCAGGAGCGTTTAAGGATTGCTGTAAATTAACAACTATACTAATTCCCAACCGTGTAAAAAACATTGGTGATGATGCATTTAACACTTGCAAAGGCTTAACCGGCGTAAAAATACCGGACGGCGTGGAAAGCATTGCGAAGGGCACTTTTTTCAATTGTTCCGGCTTAACAAGCGTAACAATCCCCCAAACAGTGACAAGCATCGGTGAAAATGCGTTTGGAAAATGCAAAAACTTCGATATTTACTATATCGGAAGTCAGGATGATTGGAATAAAATACAGGGAAGTAATCTTTTAAATAATAATATTTATTACCGCAGCGGCATAAAGGCAACAGTTTCCGATGACGGAAAGATAATTGTCGAACCGATAAACATAGAAAAAATGAAAACCGTTATCCTTGCTTTTTACAACGGTGATAAATTGGTCGAGATGCAATCAGGCAGATATGACGGCACGGGCATCACATTCAAATCAACCAAAGATTATACACGTGCTAAGGCTATGGTTTGGGAAAGCCTTGAAAGCATATTACCCGTATGCGATGCTAAAAATATAGAATAAATTAAGCGGCAAATGCAAAGATAAAAGATAAGTCGTTAGATATGTTACAAGACAAAAATTAAAGAAATATATGAAAGAAGCTGTTTTACAGCTTCTTTCATATTGTCGAAAAATGCAGATTTCACAGCGAAATCTGCATTTTATTAGTTTTATTCTTTTATCGGAATAAGAACCTGCGTTATAAACCTGTGTGGGTCCTTATGCTGCGGCGGACCTTCTATGTACACATGGCGGCATTTTTCAAGCAGACTTATTTTTGTTTTTTTTGCATAGTCCAAAAGCTTTTCCCGCACAAGCGGCAGCTCCTCATACGGACCGTGATGATATGTGGAAACAGCATGAAAGGGAGGAATGTTTAATATATGCTCTCCGACGCTTTCGGGAGGTACGGCAATGCAAAAATCTATTTCACCGGGGTTATTTAATGAATACTGTGTAAAATACATTCTTCTGGTTGTGTCGGTTCCGTAGGTGCGCATTGCCTCCAGCGCTGTTTTTCTTAAAAGCGCGCTTTTTTCCGAAACGGAATCGGTACAATATGTACGATGATAAACAGCTTGCGCGTTAACCGTGATTTCGGTAATTATATTTTGTGTTTTATTTGTCCGTTCGTACAGCTTTTCTATGTTCAGATTCAGCTCGTCGCGCATTGTTTCCATCCGTTTAATCAACGGGTGCAAATCCGTTTCATCGTTAAAATAATCTTTAATTTCGTCAAGAGAAAGACCAAGCTTTTGAAAAACGCGTATTGAGCGGATTTTGGTAAGCGTGTCGATGGAATAATACCTGTTGCCGGTCAAGCCCTCCTTAACATCGGGGGTTATAAGCCCCTTTACTTCATAATTTAAAATGATTTTGCGTGTGATATTTACCGACTTGGCAATTTCGCCTATCGAAAACATACTCTTATCAGAATTCATAACGGCTCCCGTATTATATATTCTTAAACAAATTTATATCGACCACCGATGTGCGATATACGGCGATTATAGCATACAATGCGCTGTGTGTCAAGAAGCGAACGGCGCATTATTCTGATTTTAAGGGCTGCCCGTGACGCAAGGCTCATAAATTTGTTTGTCTTAAATTATGTTTTCGTAAATAAAGCGCCTGATTAAAGAAAAAACAGGGTATAAAAGGAAAAAAAAGCTTGACATTTTACACGCTGTTTGCTATAGTAATGTAGTGGTATGTTAGGTGGGGTTTGTTTGCATATTTGCATACAGGCTTTGCCGGCATAAATCTATAATCGGAGGTGAAATCATGCCAACCTTTAATCAGCTTGTCAGAAAGGGTAGGGAAACATCCGTTTCTAAATCAACGGCTCCCGCACTTCAAAAGGGTCTTAACTCCCTGAAGAAAGCCGCAACTGACCAAAGCTCGCCGCAAAAGAGAGGTGTTTGCACAAACGTTAAAACGCAAACCCCCAAGAAGCCCAACTCGGCTCTTCGTAAGATTGCCAGGGTAAGGCTGTCAAACGGTATTGAGGTAACAAGCTATATTCCCGGCGTAGGTCACAACCTGCAGGAGCATAGCGTTGTTCTTATCCGCGGCGGCAGAGTAAAGGACTTGCCCGGTGTTCGTTACCATATCATCCGCGGTACGCTTGATACAGCAGGTGTAAACGGTCGTTTGCAGTCCAGATCAAAGTACGGCGCTAAGAGGCCGAAGAAGTAATTTTCTCCGTGCAGTTAGCACCCGGTGTGACGTACGGATTTATATATATTTGTCGTTGCACTTACGGCGGCTTAAGCCGCAGAGTACCTATGAATTCATTAAAATTTTATGAAGGAGGGAAGAATAGTGCCAAGAAGAGGTTTTATTCCCAAACGTGATGTATTACCGGATCCGGTATACAATGATAAGGTGGTAACACGCCTTATAAACAATATCATGCTTGACGGTAAAAAGGGTACCGCACAGAAGATTGTGTACGGTGCTTTCGAGATTATCGGCGAGAAGACAGGTAAAGAGCCTGTTGAGGTTTTCCGTGAGGCTATGGACAACATTATGCCTGTGCTTGAGGTAAAGGCAAGACGTGTCGGCGGTGCAACGTACCAGGTTCCCATGGAGGTGCGCCCCGAAAGAAGACAAACCCTCGGTCTCAGATGGCTGACTCTTTATTCAAGAGTCCGCAGCGAAAAGACCATGGCTGAGCGCCTTGCAGCGGAGATTATCGACGCTACAAACAATTTGGGCTCGGCTGTTAAAAAGAGAGAAGATACCCACAAAATGGCAGAGGCGAACAAGGCTTTTGCACATTACCGTTGGTAAGTTAATCTTTCTGTTTAGTTTTTTAAGTATACAAGGAGGATATTATGCCAAGAGAATATTCGTTGGAAAAAACAAGAAATATCGGTATAATGGCTCATATTGATGCCGGTAAGACTACAACAACAGAAAGAATACTTTTCTACACCGGTGTAAACTATAAGATTGGTGAAACACATGACGGGTCGGCAACGATGGACTGGATGGCTCAGGAGCAGGAGAGAGGTATTACAATAACCTCTGCCGCAACAACAGCCCATTGGCTTGGCCACAGAATCAATATTATCGATACACCCGGCCACGTTGATTTCACGGTAGAGGTAGAGCGTTCGCTGCGCGTGCTTGACGGTTCCGTAACCGTTTTCTGCGCAAAGGGCGGCGTAGAGCCTCAGAGTGAGACCGTTTGGCGTCAGGCGGACAAGTATAATGTACCCAGAATGGCCTATGTAAATAAAATGGACATTCTCGGTGCTGATTTCTACAATGTTGTAAATATGATGAAAGAACGCTTGCAGTGTAATGCCGTTCCGATTCAGCTTCCTATCGGTAAGGAGGATACTTTCAAGGGCTTGATTGACCTTGTTGAAATGAAGGCTTATGTGTATTATGACGATCTCGGAAAAGATATCCGTCAGGAGGAAATTCCGGAGGATATGCGTGAGCTGGCAGAAAAGTATCATTCTGAAATGATTGAGCATGTTGCAGAAACAGATGAAGAACTCATGGAAAAATACCTTGAAGGTGAAGAACTTACCGTAGAGGAAATTAAGCGCGGTATCCGTAAGGCAACAATTGCCGTAACAATGATACCCGTAACATGCGGTACTTCGTACAGAAACAAGGGCGTTCAGAAGCTTCTCGACGCTATTGTTGACTATATGCCCTCTCCGCTCGATATACCCGCTATAAAGGGTGTTAATCCCGAGACGGACGAGGAGGAGGAGCGTCCCGCTGATGACAATGCACCGTTCAGTGCCTTGGCATTTAAGATTATGACAGACCCGTTTGTAGGAAAGCTTTGCTTCTTCCGTGTATATTCGGGTAAGATGCAGTCGGGCGCATACCTTCTTAACAGCACAAAGGATAATAAGGAAAGATTCGGCAGAATTTTGCAGATGCACGCTAACCACCGCCGCGATATAGATGTCGTTTACAGCGGTGATATTGCGGCAGCTGTAGGCCTTAAGAATACTACAACAGGTGACACGCTTTGTGATGAGGCGCACCCCATTATTCTTGAGTCTATGGAATTCCCCGAGCCTGTTATCCGCGTAGCTATAGAGCCTAAGACAAAGGCAGGACAGGAAAAGATGGGTATAGCTCTTGCAAAGCTTGCGGAAGAGGATCCCACTTTCAAAACTTATACAGATGAAGAAACAGGTCAGACAATTATCGCCGGAATGGGCGAGCTTCACCTTGAAATTATTGTTGACCGTCTTCTTCGCGAGTTTAAGGTAGAGGCAAACGTCGGTAAGCCCCAGGTTAGCTATCGTGAAACAATTCGTAAGGCCGTTAAGGTTGAGCATAAATATGCCCGCCAGAGCGGTGGTAAAGGTCAGTACGGTCATGTTCTTTTGGAACTTGAACCCCTTGAACCGGGCGGCGGATACGAATTTGTAAACAAGATTGTCGGCGGTGCTATTCCCAAGGAATATATCCCCGCAGTTGACGCAGGTATTCAGGGCGCTATGCAGTCCGGTGTGCTTGCGGGTTACAACGTTGTTGACGTTCGCGTAACGCTTTATGACGGTTCTTATCACGAGGTCGACTCTTCGGAAATGGCGTTTAAGATTGCTGCATCAATGGCATTTAAAGAGGGTTGCCGCAAGGCTGACCCGGTACTGAAAGAACCAATAATGCAGGTAGACGTAAACGTTCCCGAGGAATATATGGGCGATGTTATCGGTGACCTTTCAAGCCGCCGCGGACAGATACAGGGTATGGAAGCAAGAAACGGCAGCCAGGCAATTTCTGCATTTGTTCCGCTCAGCGAAATGTTCGGTTATGCAACCGACCTTCGCAGCAAGACGCAGGGTCGCGGAAGCTACTCGATGAGCCCGTCTCATTATGAGGAAGTTCCCAAGAGTATTATGGAAGAGGTTATATCCCTCAGAAATAAGAAAGACTGATAATATTAAAAATTTTTATTGATTTTAATTTTCCGATATATTATAATAGATATATCTAAAACTAACCATTTAAGGAGGATTTTACAATGGCAAAGGCTACATTTGAAAGAAACAAGCCCCACGTTAACATTGGTACAATCGGTCACGTTGACCATGGTAAGACATCTCTTACCGCTGCAATCACAAAGGTACTTGGCATGAAGGGTCAGGCTAACTTCACAGCATATGACCAGATCGACAAGGCACCCGAAGAAAAAGCAAGAGGAATCACGATATCCACAGCACACGTTGAGTATGAGACAGACAAGCGTCACTACGCACACGTTGACTGCCCCGGACATGCTGACTACGTTAAGAACATGATCACAGGTGCAGCTCAGATGGACGGTGCTATCCTTGTTGTTTCCGCTGCTGACGGTCCTATGCCTCAGACACGTGAGCACATCCTTCTCAGCCGTCAGGTTGGCGTTCCCTACATTGTTGTATTTCTTAACAAGGTAGACCAGGTTGACGATCCCGAGCTTCTTGAGCTTGTTGAGATGGAAGTAAGAGATCTTCTTACAGAGTATGAGTTCCCGGGAGATGAAATCCCGATCGTTGCAGGCAGCGCACTTCAGGTTCTTGAGTCTACTTCTACAGACATCAATGATCCCGTATACGCTCCTATCCTTGAGCTCATGGATAAGGTTGACGAGTATATTCCTACTCCTCAGCGTCCCACAGATCAGCCTTTCCTTATGCCCGTCGAGGACGTATTCTCAATCACAGGTCGTGGTACAGTTGCTACAGGCCGTGTAGAGAGAGGTACTCTCCAGGTTAACGAAGAAGTTGAAATCGTTGGTCTTGCTGATGCAGCACGTAAGGTTGTTGTAACAGGTATCGAAATGTTCAGAAAGCTTCTTCCCCAGGCAGAAGCAGGCGACAATATCGGTGCGCTTCTTCGCGGTGTGCAGAGAAACGAAATCGAAAGAGGACAGGTTCTTGCAAAGCCCGGCACAATTCATCCGCATACAAAGTTTAAGGGTGAGGTTTACGTTCTTACAAAGGATGAAGGCGGTCGTCATACTCCGTTCTTCAACAACTATCGTCCGCAGTTCTATTTCAGAACAACTGACGTTACAGGCGTTATCACTCTTCCCGAGGGTACAGAAATGTGCATGCCCGGAGATAACGTAACAATGGCTGTTGAGCTTATCACTCCTATCGCTATCGAAGAGGGACTTCGTTTCGCTATTCGTGAAGGCGGCAGAACTGTAGGTTCCGGCGTTGTAACAGCTATCGAGGCGTAAGTATATAGTTTATATTAGGCTTTTAGCTTACAGAAAGCGGCTTCTCCGTTATGGAGGAGCCGCTTTTTTGTGCTTTTGTAGTTGGGCTGGGCTTTCGCCTGTCTGACCGCTGCACCGTTAAAATGGTAAATACGGCGCTGTATGTCATATATCTGCAGTGTGCGGTGAAAAATACGGTTGCAATATTCTACATGGAATGATAGAATATACTTAAAAGAAAGGACGGATGATTTTATTATGAAAAAGCTTTTAGCCGCCTTGCTGGTTGTTTTTTGTATCGGTGCAAGCAGCGTCTTTGCCAAAAATCCTTACGGATTAAGTGATGAATCAATGACGTTTTTAAACGAATATAATATTGATTACAATATTTTTTCTGAGATTTTTAACGGAAAAGAGGATATAGAAGCGTTAGAAAAGCTTGAAAACTCTATTTTAAGTGTTAAATCACAGGCGCAGGCATACGGCTTTAACGAAATACAGGTAAAAGCTTTAATAAATAATGATATAAAAAGTATTCTTAGTTACAGAAAAGTGGAATTTGTTACAATTCCGAAATGCAAGGTAACCTTTAACGGTCAAACGGTGGATTCTTCCGTAAGACAATATCCGCTTTTGCAATTCAGGGATATAACGTATTTCCCGATGACATATGACGATTGCAGATTTCTTGGGCTTACGACGCAGTGGGATGACGCACAAAAGAAGTTGACAATAGAGAAACAAGCTGTTGAAAATGCGAAATATAATGATTATGGCAACTATCAAAACAGGGAAACATACGTATATAAAAATATTGATGGAATAGCGGGAGATGTAGAAAACTGTAAGTTTAAAATAATGGTAAACGGAAAAGAAACGGTTAATGCAGATGAAAAATATCCGCTGCTGATTTTTAGAAATATAACTTATTTTCCGCTTACATGGAGATTTGCGGTGGATGAATTCGGATGGGAATACAACTACGATGAAGAAAACGGTCTTGTGATAAATTCCGGTAAAGAAAAGCCGACCGAGGAAAATAACGGGCAGTTTCGCATTATCGGGTACTATTCCGGAGATTTATTTGACGAGCCGCTTGATGCTCTTCAAACGGATAAGCTTACACACATTATGTACGCGTTTTTAATTCCGCAAAAGGACGGAACGTGTATGCCGTTTCAAAATGCGGATAAGGTAAAGGCGCTTGTGGAAAAAGCACATAATGACGGCTGCAAGGTATATGCGGCTGTCGGCGGATGGTCATATAATGATGTGCCGTTATCGCAAACCTTTGAAGAAATATCATCAGACGATACGCTGCGCGGAAAGTTTATTTTAAACATTGCAGATATAACGGAAGAATACGGATTTGACGGGGTGGAGCTTGACTGGGAATATCCATCGGAATTAACGGCAAAGAATTATGAAAAGCTTGTGACGGAGCTTTGCGGCAAGCTGCGTGAAAACAAAAAATATGTAACAGCTGCGCTTAACGGGGCATGGTCGGCAACGGAGGGACCGGAGGTGTCGAACCATGTTTCACAGGCTGTGCTTGACGCGTTGGAGTTTATAAACGTAATGGGCTATGATATGAATAACACGCAGCACAGCCCGTTTTGGTTTGCAAACACATCAATCGATTATTGGCTTACGAGGGGTGTTCCGGCGGATAAAATTGTATTGGGAATGCCGCTTTATGCGCGCCCAAGTTGGATGCAATACCGCCACATTGTAGAAGAAAATCCGGAGAACGCATACAGCGATTATACAAATATAAACGGGGCGGATTGTTATTACAACGGACTTCCCACTCTTTGCAAAAAAACCGTTCTTGCAAAAGAAAAGGCAGGCGGGGTGATGCTGTTTGACGTTAATGAGGACGCAGCCGGAAAGCTTAGCGCGGTGACAATGATTGACAACGTAGTAACCGAGCTTTCAAAAGGCGGACTGAGCGAAAGCAATGCAGAGCTTTTAAAAAGGGCTGATGAAAGCAGTGAAAAATAACAGCAGTATAAACTAAATTGCGGCTTTTCCGGCTTGACAAAATACACTGTTTTATATATAATAACCCTGTTGCCGATTTCGGCTGTATCGGTGGATTTTGCCCACGATACAGCCGAAAATTATACACAGTATTTTAGACGGAGTACAGCAAATGAAAAAAACATATGTAACATCTATGCCAAATCATATAGGCGCTTTTTTAAAGGCAAGCAAATGCTTTGCCAATCTCGGAATAAATATTACACGCGTAAGCTATAACAAGGCGGTTGATTCACATATGCTTTTTATAGACGCGGAGGGCACGAAGGAACAGCTTAAAAAAGCCGATGACGAGCTTTTAAAAATCGGCTATCTGCAAAGCAACCGAAGCCATACGAGCATTATATTGGTTGAATTTTGCCTCAGAGATGTTTGCGGCAGCGTAACAAAGGTGCTGGAGCTTATAGACGCCTTTAAGTTTAATATTTCGTATATAAGCTCGCAGGAAAACGGGACGGATTATCAGATGTTTAAAATGGGGCTGTATGTTGACGATTCGGCGCGCATTAAAGAATTTTTAAAAGAAGCGCAAAAACTGTGCCGTGTGCGTGTGATTGATTACAGCGGGTCGGAAAAAAGCTACGATAACAGCATATTTTACGATTCGTACGTGTCGGCTCTTTCTGAGATGATGCAGCTTTCGGATGATGTACGCGAAAAGCTTTTGGTAAACGTTAATCTTGCTATGCAAACGCTTGACGAGAGGGGGCTTTCGCCGCAGCGCACGTTTGAAAGTATAAATAAATTTGCGCAGCTGCTGTCGATTTCGCGCGGGGAGGGGTTTTTGCCGCGTGTTACAGAGCATAAAATAACCGAAAACACAACAATAACGCTGATAGAGCCGCCCTGCGGCAGCAATACAATGATTGTAAAAAGCCTGGGAAACGTACTTTTTATTGACAGCGGCTATGCTTGTTATAAAGAGGAAATGGAAAAGATTTTTGTAAAAATAATTCCCGGGTTTGAAAATATGAAAAAAACCGTGCTTGTAACACACGCCGACGTTGACCATTGCGGGCTTATTTGGATGTTTGACGAAATACTTGCAAGCCGTAAAACGGCACAGTGCCTTGAAAACGAATATAACGCAAGAAACGGCTACAGAGAGGAAAACCCGCTGCACAAGCCGTATATAGCAATTTGCAAAATGCTTACGTCTTATAATCCGCCGCAGCCCGGTAAAATTAAACCGATGTGGGGCGACATGAAAGAGCTGTCCGACCCGATTGAAAAAACGGGAACGTTTGATTTCGGCGAGCTTCACTTTGATGTGTATGAAGGTATGGGCGGGCATCTTAAAGGTGAAATTATACTTATTGACAGCAATCTGCACATAGCCGTAACGGGCGACGTTTACATAAATGTGCACGGGCTTACGCCGCAGCAGGCAGAGTATAATCGCTATGCACCGATACTTATGACATCGGTAGACACATTGCCGCGGCTTTGCGCGGCGGAACGCGCGGCGGTTATAAAAAAACTTGGCGGCGGGCGGTGGCAGATTTTCGGTGCACACGGATATAAAAAAGATTATAATGCAGATAACAAATAGAGGTACATATGAATACGGAAAAAAGAAATTTTTATAAAACGGCAGCGGCGCTTGTGGTTCCGCTTGCATTGCAAAATCTTATAAACGTAGGCGTAAGCGGCGCAGATGTAATAATGCTCGGACGCGTAGGGGAAGCGGCGCTTTCGGGTGCGTCTTTGGGCGGGCAGATTTATTTTATAATGAACCTGTTTTTGTTCGGGCTTACATCGGGCGTTATGGTGCTTGCGTCACAGTATTGGGGAAAGGGCGACACGAAGACAATTGAAAAGATTTTAGGTCTGGCGCTTAAAATTGCGCTTTTTGTCAGCCTTTTATTTTTGTGTGCGGGCTATTTTGTCCCCGACAGGCTTATGAGGATATATACATCCGACAAAGAGGTTATAAAGCAGGGCGTCAGCTATTTGCGCATTGTTTGCTTAAGCTATCCGGCGGCGGCGCTGAGTATGACGTATCTTTATACTTTAAGAAGCGTTGAAAAGCCGCAGATAGCAACAATTGTTTATACAGTTTCGCTTTTGGTAAACGTATTTGTAAATGCGCTGCTTATTTTCGGCTTGTGCGGTTTTCCGCGGATGGAGGCAGCCGGCGCCGCTGTGGGTACGCTTATAGCGCGAATTTTTGAGGTTTTGCTAAGCTTTTTGTATGACAGAAAGGTAAATAAAGTATACAGGCTTAGCTTAAGCAGCTTTGTTATAAAAAACAAGCTTTTGCTGCGCGATTTTGCGGTTATATCCGTGCCGGTTATTATAAATGAGCTGATGTGGGGGTTGGGAATGAGTATGACAGCCGCAATCCTCGGTCAGCTGGGGAAAACAGTGTCGAGCGCATATTCCGTAGTTGCCGTGGTAAGGCAGTTTGCGCAGGTTGTAACGTTTGGTATATCGGGCGCGGCAGCGGTAATGATAGGTAAAAGCATAGGGCTTGGCGAAAACGACAAGGCAGTTGTTCAGGCACGGCGTTTTCACCGATTAAGCATAATTTTCGGTTTGGGTGCATGCGCTATAGTTCTCTTGGTATCGCCCATGGTTTTAAGCTTTGTATCGATAAGTGCGGCGGCAAAAAAACTGCTTTTGCAAATGCTTATAATAGTGTCGGTTATTGTTATAGCGCAGTCGCACAACTGTACAATGATAGTGGGCATTTACCGCGGCGGCGGCGATACGCGCTACGGTATGATGGCAGATATGGTATCGATGTGGCTCGGGTCTATACTTTTGGGATATTTGTCGGCTTTCATATGGAAATTTGACGTATGGGTTACATTTTTGTTTTTGCTTTCGGACGAGTTTATAAAAATTCCGATGTGCTTGGTACATTATTACAGAAGAAAGTGGCTTAACAATATAACACGATAACACGGGAACAACAAAAAAGCGTGTCGATAAAGTCGACACGCTCAAAGGAACTGTTTAAAAGTCAATTGGCTTTTAAACAGTTCCTTTTTTTGTTAAAATTCAGGCTCGAAAGACGGCATCGGCTGCAGCTTAAACAAGTTCTGCGCGTGTTTTTTATCTATCAGCGCTTTTGTTTTTTCATCTTCGCAGACACCTGTTCTTATATATTTATCAAGCACGGCATAGGTAAAGCCGAGGTTATCCTCATCTGTTTTCCCGCAAAGCCCGTCAGAGGGGGCTTTTTCAACGAGGTCTTCCGGAACGCCCAAAACACGGCCTATTTCCTTTACCTCTGCCACGGTAAGATGTGCAAGCGGTGAAAAGTCACCGGCGGCGTCACCGTACCTTGTAGCATAGCCGACCCAGTCCTCCGAAAGGTTGCAGGTGTTTGCAACACGTCCGTTTGACGACTGCCCGACAGCGTAAAGAACAGCCATTCTTACACGCGGCGGAACGTTTGTGGTTGTCTGTACGGAAATATCCATTTCACGCGGGAGCGCCGCTGTAAGGGCGTCAACCGCACCCTTTACATTTACAATATAGTGCTTTATACCAAGGTGATTAACAAGCTTTTTTGCACAGTCAATATCGGACTGCTCGCCGTTAGGCATAAGCACACCGATAACTCTGTCCGCGCCGAGCGCCTCCTTACAAAGCGCGGCGGTTACGGAGCTGTCCTTTCCGCCGGATATACCGACAATTGCGCGGCAATCCCTGCCATTTTCCTCAAAAAATTTTCTTATCCAGTTTACGCAGTCGTTTTTTACTTTTTCGGCATTAAACATATCAAACACTCCTATCTGTAAAAGGTTTTTGAACGCCTTATCGGCTCACACGTGTAATTTATGCCAAGCTTTTTTAAAACCTGCTCGTCTGCCTCGCAAAGCATTACGGACGAGTGCAGCTCGGTATTTTTTAAGCGCGACACCGTGTTCAGCGCAAGATTTGCCTGCGGGTTTGCAACAGCGCAGCTTGAAAGGGCAATAAGCATTTCGTTTGAATCCAGGTGCGCCGTGACAGAATGAAAAATTTCGCGTTTAAGCTTTATGATAGGTTCTATAATAGACTGTGCAAGCAGCGGAACATCATCGTTTATACCTGCCATAACCTTCATAGCGTTAAGAAGCGCCGCCGAAACGCTGCCTAAAAGAGAGCTTGTTTTGCCGGTGACAATGCTTCCGTCGTCAAGCTCTATAGAAACAGCGTGCGCGCCGGATTGCTCTGCCTTGTCAAGCGCATATTTTACAACCTTTCTGTCGGTTGGGGAAACGCCCGCCTGCTGCATTATGGATTCTACCTTTATAACGGCGCTCTCACTGACGGCGCCGGTAAGCTTTTCACAGCAAATTTTGTAGTACCGCCTTATTGTTTCATCCTTTGCGGCATTGCATACGGCTTCATCATCAAATATACAGTTGCCCGCCATATTTACGCCCATATCCGTGGGCGAGTTATAAGGGCTTTTGCCCAGGATTTTTTCAAGCATTGCTTTAAGAAGCGGGAACGCCTCAACGTCACGGTTATAGTTTACCGTCATTTTTCCGTAAGCTTCAAGATGGAACGGGTCTATCATATTAAGGTCGTTGAGGTCTGCGGTGGCAGCCTCATACGCAAGGTTTACGGGGTGCTTAAGCGGCAAATTCCAAATAGGGAAGGTTTCAAATTTTGCATAGCCTGCCATAATGCCGCGTTTATGCTCATGATAAAGCTGTGACAGGCAGGTTGCAAGCTTTCCGCTGCCGGGACCCGGTGCGGTTACTATAACAAGCGGGCGCGTTGTTTCTATGTATTCGTTTCTGCCGTACCCGTCCTCACTTACTATAAGGGGGATGTTATTGGGGTAGCCCGTAATAGGATAGTGCACATAAACCCTTACAC
The DNA here is from genome assembly GCA_934476455.1 of uncultured Clostridia bacterium. Lineage (GTDB taxonomy): Bacteria > Bacillota > Clostridia > UMGS1883 > UMGS1883 > UMGS1883. Next base: position 21,197 of record CAKSNY010000004.1, read on the forward strand.
CGAGATTTGTAAGCTTTTTCTTAAACACATCTGCGCTGTACTGCCCCGAATAGCGGGTCATAACAACGCTGCTTACATAAAGCCCCATATTCCGAAACGCGTCAATAAGGCGAAGCACGTCGTGGTCGTATGTAATGCCCAAATCACCGCGCATTTTATTTTTTTCAATATCATCGGCATTTATTGCAATAACAATTTCCGCACTGTCGGAAAGGTGCAAAAGCATTCTTATTTTACTGTCGGGGCAAAAGCCGGGAAGCACGCGGGAGGCATGGTAATCGTCAAAAAGCTTACCGCCGAGCTCTAGATAGAGCTTACCGTTAAAGGTATCAATCCTTTCCTGAATATGCTGCGATTGCATATTCAAATACTTATCATTATCAAAACCGATTTTGTTCATTACAACACGCGCCTTCTAATCAAACTTATAAATTATTATAAAACAATATTTGGCTTTTATCAACAAAAAAATTGCCTTTGTGAAAAAAAATACGGTTATTTGCCGCAGCCTGCAATTGATTTGTTCGGCACATTGTGCTATAATGCCTATGCGACATAAATGTTTTGGGAGGATTTTTTTGTATGACGGACAAGGAAATAAAAGAACTGCGCCGCAGATTTAATGCGGAACGTACAAATATGACATCGGTTTGCGGGTGCCTGATAAATGAAAAAAAAGAAATTGTAACGCGGTTTACACAGTCGATTGCGCTTTCTTCGCCGGAGGAGTCGGCAAAGCTTATGTCAATAATGAAAAAGTGCCTTTCGGGAAGAAGAGGGACAAACCTTATAGACATAGAATTTAAGACGCAACAGGTTACACAAAGCGACGAACATTCGCTTTTGATGCGGCTTAAAAATTCAAAGCTCAAGGACGAGGAGACAGTGGAAGCACTCTATACCAAAATAGCGGAAAACTATGCGGCGGAATCAAGCTATATGGTGCTTTTGGGAAGTGAAAGCTACGATGTTTTCGGATATCATGAAGACGGGACCAGAAAAGAAGATTCGGACTGGATATATACATACGTGGTTTGTGCTGTATGCCCGGTAAAGACAACGAAGCCCGAGCTTTCTTTCAGAACATATGACAATGCGTTTAAAACCGTTTCGCCGTCCAGCGTTATAAGCTCTCCGGATGCGGGATTTTTGTTTCCCGCGTTTGACAACCGTGCGGAAAACATATACAATGCACTTTTTTATGCGCATGATACACACCGAGGTTATGATGAGCTTATAGACGCGCTGTTTAAGGTAACGCCGCCGATGCCGGCTGCACTTCAGGAGGAAACCTTTGCGAGCTGCCTTAAGGAATCGGCAGGGAAAGAATGTGACATTGAGGTTGTGCGTGCCGTTCACGAGCAAATAGAAGAAATAATAGAGGAACACAAAATCGCCAAAGAGGAGGAAGAGCTCACGCTCTCAAAAGAAAGGCTTGGGGATATGCTTAAAAACGGCGGCGCGAGTGAAAATGCCGTAGAAGCCTTTGAAGAAAAGTATGATGAGGAATTTGGCACGAACACGCTTATAAACCCGCAGAATATAGTGAATACAAAACGCTTTTCTGTGGAAACACCCGATGTTACCATACGTGTAAATCCGCAGCGACGCGACCTTGTAACAACGCGGGTAATCGGAGGAACAAAATATATTCTTGTTCGTGCGGACGAAGGCGTTGTGGTAAACGGCGTTGATATAAATATATCCGAATAAACACGCTTCAAGCCGAAAGCTCCGAAAGCGAGCTTTCGGCTTGAGAACAAGGGCTTTCGCTCGCGCGGCGCTCACCGCGCCAGCCCTTGCAGGGAGCGGTTTTTGCGGTACACGCCCGCGAAAACCGCGTTTTTTACGTCAGAGGGGATTTCCCCTCTGACAACTCCCCATATTCTCGGATTTTCAGTTTTTCGACAGTATGCGGATTGTAAAAATTTGATTTTTGCAGTCCGTTTTTTGTGCAAAAATATTGCATTTTGCGTCGGGAAAGTATATAATTGGTTATTATATTAAAAAGGGGAGGGAGCGCTTTTTGAAAAATAAAGAACAAGCAGAAAAAACAGACATATTTTCACCGCTTTTGCAAAAATACTTGATAGCGGACAGCGATATACTTTTTCGTGCAAGATGTGATATGAAAAATGCCGAAGAGTACACAAAGGCGCTGCTTCTTTTATGTAAGAGCGAGATTGTTTATATTGATGAGGGCGGTCAGCTGCGGAGAACAAGGCTTTGCGATATACAAAAAATTTACACGGAAAGCTTTGTTTCCTCGGGAAGAATTATTGTTCAAACCATTGACGGGGAAAGTTGTTTTGCGTTTTTCGGTGCAGAATATGCAAAGGAAATTGACCGGTTTGTTGCCGCGGCGGATGGATATATTTCTTCGAAGAACGAGAAGCTGCCGAAAGACGTGCGGTATGCAGATAGCGCAGAAGCAAACGTCGGCAGAAAGAAGCTGTTTCTCAGGGTTTTGTCATATGTTCCGAAATACAAGGCTTCTCTTGCCGCAATGATAGCAATAATAGTGTTTTCGACAATTATAAATATTGTTACGCCGTATATTTCGGGAACGGTGCTTTATGACCAGGTACTCACAAAGGGCGGAAAATACTATGGAAAAATATGGGGTGTGGCGGCTTTTCTTGTGTCGATTTCGGCGCTTACGGTCTTTTTGGGCATAGTGCAGGGAAGGATAGGCGCGGATATGTCGGGGCGTGTTATTTACGATATAAAGACAGAGGTCTTTTCGGCAATGCAGAATTTGGGAATGAGCTTTTTTTCCTCGAAAAAAACGGGAAATCTTTTAAACCGCGTAAATTCGGACGCGCTGGACATACAGTATTTTTTAAACGACGGGCTTCCCAATTTTATAATAAATGCGCTGACGATTGCCTCGATAGGATTGGTGCTGTTTATTAAAAACCCCATTCTTTCGGTTACGGTGCTTATACCGGTACCTGTTATGGCGTTAATAATAAAAAAGGCGAGCAGAAATTTTAAAAAGCTTAAATGGCACACATGGCGGCGTTCCTCCGCAATGAATTCGATAATAAACGATACTCTTTTGGGAATAAGGGTGGTTAAAGCGTTCGGAAGAGAGGAGCGCGAAAACGCCCGTTTCTTTGAATCTGCGCAGGAGCTTTATAAAAACAGGCTGCGTGAGGGGTATGCCCAGGCAAGAGTTTTTCCATTTTTGGGCTGGATAATGTCTATGGGTGCGGTGTTTGTGTGGGCTATAGGCGGTGTGCAGGTGCTTGGCGGAAGGCTGAGCTTCGGAAGATTGATGACATTTGTCGGGTATCTTGCAATGCTGTACAATCCGGTAAATTCAATGGTGCGCGTGTTTGACTGGTGGAGCTCGTGTATGAACAGCGCGCAGCGTATTTTTGAAGTGACCGATGCCCGACCGGATGTTACGGAAAGTGAAAATGCGGTTCATATTGAAAGAATACGCGGCGATATAGAGTTTAAAAATGTTACGTTTGCGTACGAGCCGAATAAGAACGTGCTTAAAAATGTGTCGTTTGACGTAAAAAGCGGCGAAATGATAGGGCTTGTAGGCAGAAGCGGCGCGGGTAAAAGTACAATAACCAACCTTTTGGCGCGGCTGTATGATGTAAACGACGGAGAAATAACGATTGACGGCACGGACGTAAAGGAAATAAAAAAAGAGGATTTGCACAAAAATATAGGGATAGTTTTACAGGAGACATTTTTGTTTTCGGGAAGCATTGCGGAAAATATTTCCTACGCAAAGCCGAATGCAACAATGGAGGAAATAATATACGCGGCAAAGAAGGCATATGCGCACGAATTTATCGTAAGGCTGCCCGACGGATATGAAACACAGCTTGGGAAAAACGGCGTAAGCCTTTCTGGCGGGGAAAAGCAGCGCATAGGAATAGCACGGGCAATACTGATGAATCCGTCAATCCTTATACTGGACGAGGCGACAAGCTCGCTCGATACAAAAACGGAAAAGAAAATTCAGCAGGCGCTTGAACAGCTTATACGCGGTCGCACAACCATTGCGATTGCGCACAGGCTTTCGACCCTTAAAAATGCGGACAGACTTGTCGTAATAGAAAACGGGCGTGTGGCGGAAACGGGAACGCACAAAGAGCTTTTTTCAAAAAAGGACGGAGTGTATGCCCGTATGGCAAAAGCACAACTTGAAGCGCTGCGACTGAGCCTTGAGGATGGGGGATTTACGGAAAATGCTTAATTATTTAAAAAGCGGCGAATGTAAGTTTTACGAAAACGAAACGGGTCTTTTAATGCTTATAAAAGACGGTACGGATATGGGACGTGTGGCGGTGCAGAGAATGTTTCCGCTGCATAACGAATACACCTACCTTTCCGTAAGAAAAGAAAATTATCTGCGCAGCGATGAAGACAGTGAAATAGGCATAATACGCGATTTGTCGGAATTTGAAGCCCGACAGAGGGAAATAGTAAAAAAAGAGCTTAGAATGAGGTATTTCGTGCCGAAAATAGTGAGCATAAAAAGCGTAAAAGAGGAGTTCGGAAGCACCGTTTGGGAAACGGAGACCACAGCGGGACAGCACGGCTTCACCGTTACGGATATGGGAACAAACGTGGTAAATCTGGGAAATAACAGAGTGCTTTTAATTGATGTTTACGGTGGCCGCTATGAAATACCGGATGTTTCAAAAATAGGCGACAAAGCAATGAAAGTGCTTGAAATCTGGCTTTAAAAACAGAGGTTTCTTGTGTTTTTAAAAGATAAAAAGGGCAGGGGGTGTATATATGCATTCGGAAAGATTAAAAACAGAATATAAAGCAATCCTTGAAAAAGTGTTTTCGGATGAAGTTATATACCTTTGCGGTGCCGATGTGTCGGACGAAGGCTTTTTTGAAGGTGTGTTTGCCATATCAAAAAAGAGGGTTGCCCTTGTAAAAAAGAGTTATGTGCTTTATGTAAAGGATATTAAGAACATAACGCGCGTGTGCTGCGCCGAATTTGTCGGCGGCGGTGCGCTGGAGCTTTTTACGGAAAACGGAAGGGAAATTGCTGCAAGGTTTTCTATGCAAAATATGGACGGCTTTATGATTGCGCAGCGCCTTATAGAGGAAATTATTTCCGGTGAAACACCTGTCGTAACGGAAGAAAAAGAGGAGGAAAAGCTTTGCCCGAAGTGCGGGCGGCCCTTTATAAGAGGTACGCGGATTTGCCGTAAATGCACGGATAAAATTGGTGCGGTAAAAAGACTGTGGGCACTGTCCACACCATGCAGACCGATTTACGCAGCGCTTCTTCTTTACTTTTGGATAAGCAGTATGATAACGATTTTCAACCCGATGATAAGCCGCCGTCTTACGGACGACGTACTTTTGAAAAAGGGGGCAGACATCAGGCGGCTTTTAATGCTGGCGGCGCTGATGCTGCTTTGCGGTGTTATTGAGGCTGTTGTAAATGCGTTTCGCTCGGCTGCGTCTTCAAAGGCAAGCAACCTGCTTGTAAGGGATCTCAGAAACAGCATATACCGTACTCTTTCACAGATGCCGCTTTCGGCAATTGAAAAACGAAAAACGGGCGACCTTATGCAGCGCATAAACAATGACACGGCGCGCATACAGGTATTTATTCAGGATGTCGCAATAATGGCTGTAAACGAGGCTGTAATGTTTTTGGCTATTGCGTTTATAACCTTTTCTATGAATACAACAATGTCGCTTTTGATTTTTGCGCCGATGCCCCTTGCAATTTTCCTTATAAACAGAATACGTACAGTGGTACAAAGAAGGTACCGCAAGCAGTGGCGCGTTATGGATAAGCTTACAAACAGGCTTACGGATGTAATAAACGGAATAAAGGTGGTTAAGATTTTCGGACGGGAAACGGACGAAATAGGACGCTTTTGCGAAACTGCCGGTGCTGTGCGCGATATAACAATGAAAAACGAAAAATACGTATATACAATATTTCCGATTATAAGATTTATAATGAGCTTTGGCAGCTACCTTGTGCTTTTATACGGCGGAACGCAGGTACTGGGCGGAAAAATGACAGTGGGCGAACTTGTGCAGTTTTCATCTTACGGCGGATACCTTTACGGAAAGCTGGAATGGTTCAGCATGCTGCCGCGGCATTTTACAATGGCGGTGGCAAGCTCGCAGCGTATTTTTGAAATACTTGATGAAAAAACACAAAGCAATGAAAATGAAAATGTCAGCGCAGAAAACGCACGCGGCGAATTTGATTTTAAAAATATGTCATTCGGCTACAAAAGCTACCGCAGGGTGCTCAGGAATATAAACGCGCATATAGCACCCGGTGAAATGATAGGCATTGTAGGACACAGCGGCGCAGGTAAAAGCACGCTGATAAATCTGATAATGAAGCTTTATTCACCGAACCGCGGAGAAATTACACTTGACGGAAAGAGCATTTCGCGGTATGATGAAACATACAGGCATTGTATGGGAATAGTGCTTCAGGAAAATTACCTTTTCAGCGGTTCTGTTCTGGAAAATATAAGGTATGCAGCGCCGAATGCAAGCCTTGAGGATTGCATTGCCGCCGCAAAAATGGCAAACGCGCATAATTTTATAATGTCGCTCCCGGATGGGTACAATACCTATGTGGGTGAAAAGGGGTATCGCCTTTCCGGCGGTCAGCGCCAAAGAGTTTCGATAGCGCGTGCAATATGCGCAAAACCGCGGATGATAATTTTGGACGAGGCAACCGCGTCCGTCGACACGGAAACGGAAATGAATATACAGTCTGCACTTTTAAACGTTACGGAGGGGAAGACGGTGTTTGCAATTGCGCACAGGCTATCAACCCTTAAAAATGCAGACAGGCTGATAGTGCTTGACGACGGGCGTATAGACGAAATCGGAACACATGAAGAGCTTTTGGAAAAAAACGGAATATATGCCGGGCTTTTGCGCGCACAGCAGGAAATGGTGCGCACAAGCGCTACGATAGATAATACCCAAAATAAAGAAAACGAAAAAGAGGAGAGCGAGTATGAGCAAGATTAGAATAATTACCGACAGCAGCAGCGATATTACAAAAAAACGTGCAGAGGAACTTGGAATAAGGCTTATTCCGATTTCATATACGTTTGACGGCGAACAGTATTTCAGGGATGGCTTTGACCTCAGCGTTGAAGAATTTTACGAAAAGCTGCGCAGTAACAGCGAAATTCCCAAAACAACCCAGGTAACGCCCGTTGAATATGAGGACTGCTTCAGGGAGGAGTTTGAAAACGGATACGATACGCTCATAGTTGTTACAATTTCGTCAAACGGAAGCGGTATGTATAACAATGCCGTTATGACGGCAAGGGATTTCAGCGAAGAAACAGGGTGCGAGGTACACGTTATAGATTCAAAGGGATTTACCTGTCTTACGGGTGCGGGCGTGGTACACGCGGCGCATATGCTTAAAGAAGGTAAAAGTAAGGAAGAAATTTTAGAATTTTTAAACGATGTGTTTGACACAATGCATTCGTACTTTTTGGTCGGAGAGCTTGAACATTTGAAAAAGGGCGGCAGAATAAACACGGCAACGCTTGTACTTGCAAATATGCTTGACATAAAGCCTGTGCTTACCGTTGCCGGCGGAATGGTTGTTCAAAAAGACAAAATACGCGGAAGTAAGCGTATATGGAAAAAGCTGACAGAAAAAGCAACCGCAGACGGGTATGATTTGTCAAACAGTACTGTCATTATAGTAAATACCGCGCAGCAGAAAAAGTACGAAGAGCTTAAAGAAGAACTTGAAAAAACGTTTGAAGGCATAAAAGTGAAAAAGTGTGATATAGGCGCAATTGTCGGCTGTCACGGCGGACCCGACCTCGTGGGATTTGTATTTTCCGACAAATATGATTTAGACGATTATGAGGATTGATTTTATATGTGGATAGCAGACAAATGGAAAGATTACGAATGTATTGACACCGCAGGCGGAAACAAGCTTGAACGGTGGGGCGATGTAAAGCTTGTGCGCCCGGACCCACAGGTTATATGGGACAAGCCGTTTTGCCCGAAGGCGTGGGAAAGCGCGGATGCGGTGTATCATCGCTCTTCAAGCGGCGGCGGAAAATGGGAATACAAAAAAAGCATTCCCGAAAGGTGGACGGTAAACTACGGGGAGCTTACCTTTAACATAAAGCCGATGGGCTTTAAGCACACGGGGATTTTCCCCGAGCAGGCGGTAAATTGGGACTATATGGCACAAAAAATTATCAGCCGCGGCGGCGGAAAGGTTCTTAATCTTTTTGCATATACCGGCGGGGCAACCGTTGCCTTGGCAAAAGCGGGGGCAAGCGTAACACATGTTGACGCGTCCCGCGGGATGGTTCAGTGGGCAAAGGAAAATGCCGCGTCGAGCGGGCTTTCGGATGCGCCGATACGCTATCTCGTTGACGACTGTATGAAGTTTGTGGAGCGTGAGATAAGGCGGAAAAATACATACGACGCAATCCTTATGGACCCGCCGTCATACGGGCGCGGCCCCGGCGGCGAGGTGTGGAAAATGGAAAATTCAATTTGCGAGTTTGTTTGCAAAACAGCACGCCTTTTAAGTGATAAACCGATATTTTTTATAATAAATTCATACACTACGGGGCTGTCGCCCACAGTGCTTACAAATCTTATGAAAATTTGCCTGCCGGAGGGTAATGTTTCGGCAAGTGAGATAGGGCTTCCCATAACAAAATCAAAAATGATTTTGCCCTGCGGAGCAACGGGAAGATGGGAACGCTGAATTTTGAGTTGGAGTTTTCGATGGATATAATAAAAACCGATAAGCTAACCTTTTCATATGAGGGCAGCGAAAAAAACGTAATAGAGAATTTAAATCTTAATATTGAAAAGGGCAGTTTTACCGCAATTATAGGGCACAACGGCAGCGGGAAAAGTACCTTTGCAAAGCATATAAATGCGATACTTTTGCCAAGCGGCGGAAGTATAAGCGTGTGCGGAATGGATACGCGTGACGAAAAGCTTTTGTATGAGCTGAGAAAGCGCGCGGGAATGGTGTTTCAAAACCCGGATAACCAGATAGTTGCGACAATTGTTGAAGAGGATGTAGCTTTCGGGCTTGAAAATATAGGTGTGGAATACGAAGAAATGCACCGCCGCGTAGACGAGGCAATACAGGCAGTCGGTATGGAAAAATATCGCCGCCGTGCGCCGCATCTTCTTTCCGGAGGACAAAAGCAGCGTGTGGCGATTGCGGGAATACTGGCAATGCAGCCCGAGTGTATTATCCTTGACGAGCCGACGGCAATGCTTGACCCTGAGGGCAGGCGGGAGGTTATGGACACAATACGCTGCCTGAACCGTGAGAAAAACATAACAATAGTTTTGATTACACACTATATGGAGGAGGTAACCTATGCCGACCGTGTTGTGGTTTTAAACGAGGGCTGTGTTGCAATGGACGCATCGCCGAGGGAAATTTTCTCACAGGAAGAAAGGCTTAAAGAACTGGGGCTTGACGTGCCGCAGTCTACAGCGCTTTTTCATATGCTAAAAAAAAGCAGAGCCGGTCTTTTCGGAGAAGCGCTTAATCCGAAGGAATGTGCAGAGATGATATTAGATTTAAAAAGGAAAACCGAAAATGATAAAGCTTGAAAATATTTCATATGCGTATAACGGAAATTCCCCTACAGATACTATGGCACTCAACGGGGTAAGTCTTTCAATAAACGAAAATGAATTTATCGGAATTGCAGGCCGAACCGGAAGCGGAAAAACAACCGTTGCGCAAATTCTTTCGGGTATAATAACACCCGCTTCGGGAGAAATAACTGTTGACGGAAAGCGTTTTGCCGATTATAAGGCTGCCGCGAGGGAGCTTAGAAAAAAGGTAGGTATTGTGTTTCAATATCCCGAGCATCAGCTGTTTGAAGAAACGGTTTACAGGGATATAGCTTTCGGACCCAAGAATTTGGGAATGACCGAAAAAGAAATTGACATATGTGTAAAAAAAAGCGCAGAGCTTGTACAGATAAGCAATTCGATGCTTGAAAAATCGCCGTTTGAGCTTTCGGGCGGACAGAAGCGGCGCGTTGCCATAGCTGGTGTGCTGGCAACGAATCCGTCGGTTATAATACTTGACGAGCCGGCGGCGGGGCTTGACCCTATGGGGCGCAAAAGACTTTTCGGGCAGCTTAAGGATATAAGAAAGGAAAAGGGCGTTTCAATTGTGCTTATATCGCACAGTATGGAGGATTTGGCGGAAAATACAACGCGCGTTGTACTTTTAAATTCCGGAAAAATTTTTGAGGACGCGCCCACAGGCAAGGTTTTTTCAAATTATGCAATGCTTAAAGAATGCGGTCTTGATATTCCGGAGATAACCTCTGTTATGCACCTTTTAAGAAAGGGCAAAATGAATATAAGCCGTGATATATTTACGATTGAAGACGCCTGCCGAGAGATAATGAAATGCCTGGGAGGTGGGGCTTAATGCTTCGCGATATTACGCTGGGGCAGTATTATGCCGCAGAATCTCCGATTCATAAAATGGACGCGCGCACAAAAATACTATGGACGCTTTTTTACACTGTTATTTTATTTATGATAGACGGCGTATTTATGTACGGCGTTCTTGCGGCGTTTACCGCGTATGTAATATATGCGTCGAAGGTTCCGATAAAATTTATTCTGCGCGGAATAAGACCGATTTTGTTCTTAATAATATTTACGGCGATACTTAATCTTTTTATGACGCCGGGCGAGAATGTTATTTTCACATTCGGCGCCGCAAAGGTTACGCTTGAGGGGCTGCACCTTGCAGTAAAAATGACGGTGCGGATAATACTTCTTATAATTGGCACATCGATGCTCACCCTTACAACAACACCCACGGTCCTTACGGGCGGGCTGGAAATTCTGCTGACGCCGCTGAAAAAAATCGGCGTGCCGGTTTCGGTATTTGTTATGATGATGAGCATTGCCCTGCGCTTTATTCCGACGCTTTTGGACGAAACGGATAAAATTATAAAGGCGCAGACCTCGCGCGGGGCGGATTTTGAAAACAAAAATCCTGTGATTAGGGTAAAGGCGATGCTTCCCATATTGATACCGCTTTTTATAAGTGCTTTTCGCCGCGCGGACGAGCTTGCCGTTGCAATGGAATGCAGGTGCTACAACTGCGACGCACCGCGAAGCGCTTACAGGCGCTATAAGTTCGGAAAGTATGATTTGTATGCGCTTTTTGCGCTTGTGATTTTGTGCGCGGTACTTATTATTATAAAGGGTTGTGCTTTATGAATTATAAACTTACGCTATCGTATGACGGGACAATGTATCACGGATGGCAGCGTCAGCAAAACGGAATTACCGTACAAGAGGTTTTGGAAAATGTTTTGGAGGATGTATTTGGAAAAAAGACAGTTGTTACAGGCTGTTCCAGAACGGACGCAGGCGTATCGGCGAAAATGTACGTGTGCAATTTTTTTGCCGATACCACAATTCCGGCAGAAAGGCTGCCGTTTGTTTTAAATACCCGTTTGCCGCAGGACATAAGTGCGTATGGATGCGAAATTGTTTCGGGCAGCTTCAATGCACGTTTTGATACTGTAAAAAAAGCGTATGAGTACAAAATTTTAAACCGCACTTTTCCGGACCCTATCAAAAGAAATTTTGTATGGCACTATCCGATAGCGCTCGACATCGGAAAAATGGAGGAGGCGGCGCAGGTAATCTGCGGAAAGCACGACTTTGCGGCGTTTTGCGCAGCCGGCTCAAGCGCAAAAACAACGGTCAGAAACCTTATGGAGCTGTCCGTGAAAAAAGACGGCGATATTATAACAATACGGGCAGCAGCCGACGGGTTTTTATACAATATGGTGCGGATAATTGCGGGAACGCTCGTTTATGCGGGCAACGGAAAGCTTACGGTCAGAGAGATAGCCGCTTTCACAAAAAACAAAAACAGGCGCCTTTTGGGTGTGACGGCACCGCCGCAGGGGCTTTCATTGGTGGAGGTATGTTATGAGTAAGGAAAAAATTGTCACAATAATAAAAAATGCGGCAGCTATAGTGGTAATACTGGCACTTTTTGTAATTATATTTTACCAAAACCGCGACCGTGCGCTTTCGGGTATATTTGAAAAAAAGCCCGAGCAATCGCAGGAGAAGGAATCCGAAAAAGCCGCGTTTGAGGGAAGTTTATACGGAGAAGCATATCCTATAGGCGACGACGTTTGCTATATCACGACAACTGCCTACGGTATTTTGTCGGCAGACGGTAAAGTACGCAGCAGTGAAATTGCGCTTTCGGAGCCTAAACTTCATTGTGAGGACGAGTATACCGTGCGTTACGACAAAGACGCAAAAGAGGCGGTCGTTTCGAAAAAAGAAAGACAGTATTATACAATAAAAACCGAAAACCGCATAATTTGCGCAAAGGTAAACCGAAACGGCTATGCGGTTGCGGCAACCGAAAAAGAGGGATATAACAGCGAAATCCTGGTGTATAACAGGGCAGGCGAGCCTATATTTAGGTGGGATATAAGCAAAAGCGAGTTCCTTGACGCGGATATAAATTGCGACAATAATATGCTGGCACTTTCCCTATCCGGCGTAAAAAACAAACAAATGTCGGGCGAGATTGTGTTTATAGACATTACCGACGCGAAAATAAAAACGCAGAAGTCGTACCCGCGTGAGCTTTTTTACAGGGTGGATTTCAACCGCAACGGCACAAGCGTTGCGGTAGGCTCGGATGCGCTTGTGTATTTTAATGCGGACGGCGGTGCTAAGTGGAGGTATAAGTACGGCGGGCGCACGCTTATAAAAGCGGATGTTTCGCAGCCGAACAGTATGGTTCTGGCATTTAGTGCAAAGGGCAGCGGAATAAAGGGAAATTCAACCGAGATTGAGGTTATAAACCGTCTCGGAAAAAGGGCTGCTGAAATTACAGCCTCCGGAATTTCGGACGATATAAGCACAAGCACGGAAGGTATAGCGGTGGCGTTCGGAAAAACCGCGCATATATACGACTTTAACCTTTCGGAGGAGCAGCAGCTTCAGTCTGAAACAGGAATAAAAAAATTGGTATTTTTCCGCGACGGCAAGCATTTGCTTGTAATAGGAAATTCAGGCGGAAAAATTCTTTCGAGGTGAGCTTATGGGCGATATAATAATTTTGGCAATAATTGCAATCAGTGTATACACGGGCTTTAAAAGGGGATTTGTGCGCGCCGCTCTGGGGGCTGCGTCTTCAATTGTTGCGGGAGTTGCCGGCTTTGCGCTTTGCACGCCGATAGGAAAGATAGCGGCACAGTCTGGTATGGGAAAAGCAATACGTGAAAAGGTGATTTCATCGTTTTCGGAAAATCCCGCGCAGCCGCTTTCATCATTAGCGGCAGAGTCCGCTGCCGACATAACGGTAAACATTGTGTGCTTTATAATTTCGGCGGTGCTAATAAAGCTTGCGGTAAGCGCAGCGGCACGTATTTTGTGCGGTGTGGCACGTTTGCCGATTATAAAACAGGCAGACGGCGCTTTGGGGGCTTTTGCGGGCTTTTTCGGCGGTGTGATAATTTGTTACATATTGATAGGCTTAAGTGCCGCGTTGCCGCAAAATTCGGCATATAGTGCCATATTTTCCGCTATAGATAAATCATATCTTTCGGCACTGTTTTATAATACAAATTTTCTTACGGACGCGATTTCGGGAATCAGAGAGGGTAATTGAATGATACATTTTTCAGTAGACGATACAATAGATATTTTTAAATATTTGACAGAGAAAAAGTGCAGTTCTGTTTTTCAAAATCCTACATTGAAAGCTTTTAAAGAATTGAATGAAAAGTATGGCTTTATGGTATCGATGTACTGCTTTTACGAAACAGAGGGGTTTAATCTTTCAATGTGTCCTGACAAATACAGGGATGAATTCAGGCAAAATGCAAACTGGCTTAAATTCGGATTTCACGCGCTGAACGAAAAAACGGATTATGCAAAAGGTAAAGCGGAAAATTTCGGAGAGGACCTGAACAAAACCCTTACGGCGCTCAGAAACACTGTGTCGGAAGAAGCTGTGACGTACAACGTAAGGCTGGGTTTCGGGCATGGAAATATTGAATGTATAAAGAAAATGAAAGAATGCTGTAAACAGTTCAGTGTGCTTTACGGGGTGGACGATACACGGAAAGTATATTATCTTGATGAAAATGAAAATAAGGGCTATCTTGAAAAGGGTGCTTTTTATGATGAAAATTTAAAAATAACGATAAAAAACTGCAAAAAGCGGCTTGAAGAGAACAGCAGCGTAAAAGATGATGCCGAAAGTGCCGAAAAAAGCGGTATATCCCCGTTTTTTACGCACGAATGTCATCTTAAAAAAGAAAAAATATTAAACGATATTGAAACGCTTTGTAAAAGCGGACATAAATTTATTGTTTAAAAAAGCTGTAGAAAGACGATTTCAAAAATCATCTTTCTACAGCTTTTTTGTAAAAAATACGCGGCAGCGCCTAAGGCACTTCACGGCAAAAATTGGCAGCGGCATATTGCTTGCTCTTAAATGGCAATGCCGAACCATAGAGATATTCGTGCGCAGGCACACCCGCAAAAAGGTGGTAGCGAAAGTAAGCCGTTGTGAGCGCGTTTACAAGCGAACAGGCGAGCCGAGCGTGCCTTTTTGCGAAAGAGGAGGAACGACGGCGCGTATGACTGATTTTTCACATAAGAAAAATCGGAACGGAGCAAAGTCCGTGTCAGAGGGGACGGATGTCAGAGGGAACATTCCCTATTTGCCACAGGTTTTAGTAATAGGTAAAAATCGAACCATAGAGATATTTGCGCCGTAGGCGCTCTCGCAAAAAGGTGGTAGCGAAAGTAAGCCGTCGTAAGCGCGTTTACAAGCGAACAGGCGAGCCGAGCGTGCCTTATTGCGAAAAAGGAGGAACGACGGCGCGTGTGACTGATTTTTCTGCAAAGAAAAATCGGAACGGAGCAAAGTCCGTTCCGACGTGGAGCTGGTGACGGGAATCGAACCTGCAACCTGCTCATTACGAATGAGCTGCTCTGCCATTGAGCCACACCAGCATTTCAAACGACTTATACATTTTACTAATAAATTTACATTTTGTCAATAGAATTATAACAGAAAATAAAAAAATTTAAGGAGGACATTATGCAGATTTATTATGACAGAGAGGCAAGCGTAGACTATGCAAAGGAGTGGGCACTTCGGAAAAACCCGAAATATGCGGCGGTTGCGGCGTCCGGCGGGGCAGATTTTTCCTCGGAATGTGTGTACTCCGGCTGCGGCGTTATGAACGGCTTTGACAAAAGAGGATGGTATTTTAACGGCGGAAACGATGTAGGCTCCGCATGGCAGAAAAACGAGAACCTGTACAGATTTTTGATAAAAAATAAAAAAAGCGGACCGTTTGCACGGGAAACCGGGATAAGCGAAATAATGCCGGGGGATATTGTTTTGATGTACCGCGGAAACAAGATATTTCAGAGCGCGGTTGTTGCGGATATTTCCGGGAAAAGAGTGCGTGTGTGCGCGCATGATATGCACTCGTTTATGCGCCCGCTTGAAAGCTACAAATACTCTGCAATAAAATTTTTGCACATAATTGGGGCGAGAAGCTGACAAAAAAAGCAAAAAACCATTTGTCACGGCGCTTTGTGTGTGATATAATAACTCTATTGTTGTAATGGAGGTTATTGCTATGACAGAAAGACTGCAAGGCGGCGTGTACCTTTCGGAAAACGGCGGCATTATTTCCGAAAATGAGGGAGTCGCTGTATATGAGAAACCCGAAAGTGCACGTGAGAAAACGATGTGCTACAGAATAATGCGCGCACACTGCGTAAATGATGATAAGGATAAGATGAATATTAAGTTCGATGCACTTATATCCCATGATATTACATATGTCGGGATTATACAAACGGCACGTGCGAGCGGACTCAGAAGCTTTCCCGTGCCGTATGCGCTTACAAATTGCCACAACAGCCTGTGCGCGGTAGGCGGAACGATAAACGAGGATGACCACGTGTTCGGGCTTTCCGCGGCGAAAAAGTACGGCGGAATTTATGTTCCGGCAAATCAGGCTGTTATACACCAGTACGCGCGTGAGTGTATGGCGGGATGCGGAAAGATGATTTTAGGCTCGGACAGCCATACGCGCTACGGAGCAATAGGTACGATGGGCATAGGCGAGGGCGGTCCGGAGCTTGTTAAGCAGCTGCTTAAAAATACGTATGATGTAAATGCACCGCAGGTTGTGCTTGTATATTTAAAAAATAAACCGAGAAAGGGTATAGGACCGCAGGATGTGGCACTGGCGCTTGTCGGTGAAACATTTAAAGACGGGTTTGTTAAAAACTGCGTGCTCGAATTTGCCGGCCCGGGCGCTTCCGAGCTTTCGATGGATTTTCGTATAGGAATAGATGTAATGACAACGGAAACGACGTGTCTTTCTTCAATATGGAAAACCGACGAAAAAACGCGCGAATATTTAAAATTGCATAAACGCGAGAATGAATACAAGGAGATAGCACCGCAGGATGGTGCATATTACGATAAGGCGATAATAATAGATTTGGCAAAGGTCGAATCAATGATTGCAATGCCGTTCCATCCGTCAAACGTTTATACCGTGAAGGATCTTTGCCAAAACGCCGGCGATATATTCCGCGAAACAGAAAAGAAAGCAAAGGAGCAGTTCGGAGAAAAGGCGGAATACAGACTTACGGATAAGCTTTCGGACGGAAAAGTGATGGTTGACCAGGGAGTAATAGCAGGCTGCAGCGGCGGAATGTTTGAAAGCATATGCGAAGCGGCAGACATTTTGCGCGGCAGAAGCTGCGGGGACGGGTATTTTAACCTCAGCGTTTATCCGTCAAGCGTTCCGATAAATATCGCGCTGCTTGAAAATAAGGTTCAGCAAACACTTCTCGAGGCAGGTGCAGTATTTAAGCCGTGCTTCTGCGGCCCGTGCTTCGGCGCGGGTGATGTGCCGGCGAACAATGCGCTTTCTGTACGGCACACCACAAGAAATTTCCCCAACCGCGAGGGCTCAAAGCCGTCTGACGGGCAGATAAGCGGTGTTGCGCTTATGGATGCGCGCTCAATAGCGGCAACAGCGGCAAACGGAGGCGTTTTGACGCCGGCAACCGATATAGATTATGACAAGAAGATATACCCCTACAGCTTTGACAGCGGTGTATATGAAAAGCGTGTTTACAACGGCTATAACAATCCCAAACCCGAAGAACAGCTGCGCTTTGGCCCGAACATTACGGATTGGCCCAAAATCCGCCCCTTGGGTGAAAATGTGCTGCTTAAGCTTGCGGCGGTAATTCACGATGATGTTACAACCACGGACGAGCTTATTCCCTCGGGGGAAACGTCAAGCTATCGTTCAAACCCGATTCGTCTTTCCGAATTTGCACTTTCGCGCAGAGTTCCGGAGTATGTGGAAAGAAGTAAGAAAACGGCGCAGCTTGAAAAGGAAAACGCCGCGGGAAATACCCCGCAGGAGGTTTTAGAGGTGTTTAAACAACTTGGCGATGTCAAGCTTGCGGAAAATACACAGATAGGCTCGTGCATATTTGCAAAGAAACCCGGAGACGGCTCTGCAAGAGAACAGGCGGCAAGCTGCCAAAAGGTACTTGGCGGGCTTGGAAATATTTGTTATGAGTATGCGACAAAGAGGTATCGCTCGAACTGTATTAACTGGGGAATTCTTCCGTTTACAATAGATAAAGGTGCTTCGTTTGACTATGCGGACGGTGATTGGGTATTTGTGCCCGGAATACGCGGCGCTGTAAAAGAAGGCAGGGAAACAACAGAGGCCACCGTGATAAGAAAAGACAAAACGGAAGAAAAAATTACGCTTCATATACAAGGGCTTACGGAAAACGAAAAGCAAATTATACTTGACGGATGCCTGATGAACTACTACGCGGAAAGGATGAAAAGCAATGACTAAAATACCTATGAAAAATAAAATCGTTGAGATGGACGGCGACGAAATGACCCGCATTTTGTGGCAAATGATAAAAGACGAGCTTATATGCCCGTTTGTAGAGCTTAACACAGAGTATTACGACCTCGGGCTTAAGCACCGCGATGAAACGGACGACGCCGTAACGTATGAAGCGGGCGAAGCAATAAAAAAATACCATGTCGGTGTAAAATGTGCAACCATTACGCCGAACGCACAGCGCGTTGAAGAATATAACCTTAAAGAAATGTGGAAAAGCCCCAACGGTACAATCCGCGCAATCCTTGACGGAACGGTGTTCAGAGCGCCGGTGCTTGTAAAGGGAATAAACCCTGTTGTTAAGAATTGGAAAAAGCCTATTACAATAGCAAGGCACGCCTACGGTGAC
Source organism: uncultured Clostridia bacterium (assembly GCA_934476455.1). Lineage (GTDB taxonomy): Bacteria > Bacillota > Clostridia > UMGS1883 > UMGS1883 > UMGS1883. The sequence continues at coordinate 39,545 of CAKSNY010000004.1, forward strand.
ATTTATAAAGCACAGGAAATACGCACTGAAAAAAAAGGAAAGGCAGAGCTTGTTTTTACGGATGAGGAAGGCACCGTTACACGCCGTGAAATATATGATTTTGAGTGCGGCGGCGTGATACAGGGGCAGTATAACAAGGACAGCTCCATCATATCATTTGCACATTCCTGTTTTAAATATGCTATAGATACAAGGCAGGATTTGTGGTTTTCCACGAAGGACACAATCTCTAAGCAATATGACCAGACGTTTAAGCTTATATTCCAAGACATTTACGAGAAAGAATATAAGGAAGAATTTGAAAAGCTCGGCATTGAGTATTTTTACACGCTTATTGATGACGCCGTTGCGCGCGTTATACGCAGCGAAGGCGGATATATATGGGCATGCAAAAATTACGACGGCGATGTTATGAGCGATATGGTGTCTACCGCATTCGGGTCGCTTGCAATGATGACAAGCGTGCTTGTAAGCCCTGACGGAAATTTTGAATACGAGGCGGCGCACGGAACGGTTACAAGGCATTATTACAGATATTTAAAGGGCGAGGAAACCTCTACAAATCCGATTGCCACGATTTTTGCATGGAGCGGTGCGCTGAGAAAGCGCGGCGAGCTTGACAAAGCAAACGACCTTTGCATTTTTGCGGATAAGCTTGAAAAGGCGTGCATAGACACAATAGAAGGCGCAACACTGACAAAAGACCTTGCAGGCTTGTGGGAGGGCGAAAAGCCGAATGTTGTAAACTCGAAAGAATTTATAGGTGCGATAAGAAAAAATCTCGAGGCAATCTTATAAAAGATATTACATAAAAGGGCGCGCGGCAACGTGTGCCTTTTTTATGTATCATAAACAAAAATGCTGCTGCAATAATCTTATCGTAAGTTTTATGTTGACAAAACATATGCTTTTGTATTAAAATGTAGAAGTATACGGAAGAATTGCACATGGTTTTAGGGGGATAAGAATGAACGGAATTAACGATCTTGAACAAATTGATATAAAAAAGCTGATAGAGATAGTTTTAGACAGAATTGTATCGATTGTTGTAATTACGCTGGTATTTGGCTTGGCGGCGTTTGCGCTCAGCAAATATTTTTTAACGCCGATGTATCAGTCCGAAATAACAATGATTGTAGACAACCGCAAAAGCACGACGCTTTTTGACAACGATACGGAAACAAAAACGCTTACAAGCGATATTACGGCGTCGCAGCAGCTTGTTCCCACATACATAGAAATGATAAAAAGCCGCAACGTTTTGCAGGCTGTTGCGGATAAGGTTGAAAATACAACCGGCGAAACGTATACCTACAGAGAAATAAAGGAGATGATAAACGCAAGTGCCGTTGCAAGTACGGAAATACTGCGCGTAACGGTGGAAACGCCGGACGCTGCAATGGCAAGGGAAATTGCCGAAACAATTGCAGATGTTGCGCCGCAGAAAATACAGCAGTTTATTGAGCGCAGCGACGTTAAAATAATTGACCATGCAAGAATTTCAACCTCCCCGGTTTCGCCGAATGTGAGAAACAACACTATTTTAGGGGCGCTTCTGGGGCTGGTACTTAGCCTGTCGTTTATTCTTTTAAGAGAGCTTTTTGATGTGCGCGTTAAGAGTGTGGATGACCTTGTAAATAAATTCGGCTGTCCCGTTTTGGGTACAATTCCGGAAATTTACGTTTCGTACGACGAAAGCTACGCCACACAGGATAATGACAAAAAAGGAAAGAAGGAGTGAAATTCGTGCCTGATATTATAAAAGCAATAAGAAAAATTCCGGGAATGTTTTTAAAGAACAGCCAAAGCAGCAGAAACGTTCCCATTGTAATGAAACGGGCAAGAATATTGAGCGATAAAAGCTCGTTCCATGTAAAAGAAGCCTATAAGGCGCTGCGTACAAATGTGCTTTTCACAATCCCGCATGACGGTGCGAAAAAGGTTATAGTGACAAGTGCCCTTGCAGGTGAGGGAAAAAGTACAAACTGCCTTAATCTGGCAATATCGTTTGCACAGACCGGCGCAAAGGTTTTGCTTATAGACTGCGACCTCAGAAAGCCGAATACGGCAAACCTTCTTAACATTTCTTCAACCCCGGGGCTGTCGAATGTTTTGGCAAACTTAAATACAATAGATTCCGTAATAGTACATTCGGATTATTCAAATCTTGACGTTATCCCTTCGGGCGATATTCCGCCGAACCCTTCGGAGCTTTTGGGGTCAAACGCGATGGAGGATACACTTGGCAAGCTTTCGGAAATATATGATTACATTTTCCTTGATACCTCGCCGATAAACATTGTTACGGACGCAGCTGTGATGAGCAGTATGGTGGACGGAGTGCTCGTTGTTGTGCGCCAGGGAAGAACCGATAAAGAGTCGGTTTCGGAGGCTGTGAAAAAGCTGAAGTTCGTAAACGCAAACGTTCTCGGCTTTATATTAAACGGCAGACTGACGGATATAAAAATGGGCTACAGGTACGGAAAACGCGGCTACTACCGATACGGCAAGCGTGCAAAGTATTACTCGCGCGGGTATTACGGCGGCTATGGAAGCTACGGCGCTTACGGTGGTTACGGAGGTTACGGCGGTTACGGATACGGTTATGGTTACGGTTACGGGGCAAACCGCTTAAGCGGCGCTTTTGCGGATAAAAAGGATGATTCTTCAAAGAAATGATGTGAATACAGCCTATGTTGGATTTTCATACGCATATATTGCCGTCTGTTGACGATGGAAGCTCTTCTGCGGAGGAATCTTTGAAGATGCTTAAAGCATTGAAGGAACAGGGTGTGGACAAGGTTGTGCTGACGCCGCACTTTTACGCATATGCAAGTGATATAAAAAGCTTTTTGTATGACAGAGAAAGGGCACTTGACGCGCTTAAAGAGCGTATAAGGGGCGAAAATCTCGGAATAGGGCTTTATTTGGGCTGTGAGGTGCTGTATTTTGATGAAATATGGCGTATAGACGATGTAAAAAAGCTTTGTATTGACGGAACGCAGTATATGCTTGTTGAAATGCCGTTTGCCGCATGGACGGATTCGTGCGTAAACGGTGTTGTAAACCTTATGTCTCGGGGAATAACACCGGTAATTGCGCATTTTGACAGATATATTAAATATCAGCACGGTATGCATGTGTTTTATGACCTGATAAACGAGGGTGCGCTTCTTCAGATGAATTGCGGCTATATAAACAGATTTTTGACGAGGGGAAAAGCAATTTCTTTCTTGAAAAAAGGGATTGTTTCATTTATAGGAACGGATTGCCACAATATGGCAGACAGGCAGCCGAATTATGCTGCGGCAATTAAACACATCGAAAAAGGATTATCGGCAAACCGCTTTGAAACCTTCAAAAGAAAAGAAGGGCTGCTTTCGGGTGCGGTAAGATATGACGAGGGAAAATAAGCTTAATTTGGATATAAAAGCCATAAGAACTGCCCGTAACAGGCGCAGTTCTTATTTTTAAGCGGAGGGAATATGTATTTTAAAGAGTATGACAGATGTATTTTGTGTCCACGTGAATGTGGCGTAAACCGCAACCGCGGCGAAAAAGGCGTGTGCGGAATGTCGTCGGGACTCATTTTGGGGCGTGCGGCGCTTCATATGTGGGAGGAGCCTTGCCTGTCGGGCGAAAAAGGGTCCGGTACGGTGTTTTTTTCGGGCTGCCCGCTAAGGTGCGTTTACTGCCAAAATCACAGGCTGAGCAGGGGCAGAGAGGGCGTGGAGGTACAGCCCGAAAGACTTACCGAAATATTTCTGGAATTGCAACAAAAGGGCGCGCATAATATAAATCTTGTCACGGGCGTACATTATGCGCCGCATATAGTTTACAGCGTAAGGGAAGCGCGCAGGAGAGGGCTTTCGATACCGATAGTATACAACAGCAGCGGATATGAAAGCGTTTTCACACTTAAAATGCTTGACGGCACGGTTGACATTTATCTTCCGGACTTTAAATATATTGAAAATGAAAGCGCAAAGTGCCTGAGCGGTGCGCCGGATTACCCGATTACCGCCAAAAAGGCAATTGATGAAATGCTGCGGCAGAAGCCGCGCCCGCTGTTTGACAAAACGGGACTTTTAAAAAGCGGCGTTTTGGTAAGGCATTTGTGTTTGCCGTCGTTTTCGGACGAATCCGTTAAAATAATGGATTATTTGCACGCGTACAAGGACAGAATATTTTTAAGCATTATGAGCCAGTATACCCCGGTAAAAAATGTTTCGGGGAATTTAAGACTTTCAAAGCCGCTTACCGGGAGGGAATATGACAAGGTGGTAGACCACTGTATTGCACTGGGTATGGAAAACGCATATATACAAGAGGGCAGTGCGGCAGACGAAAGCTTTATTCCATGCTTTGACGGTGAGGGCGTCTTTCCAAAAAAATAGAAAAAATGCTTGAAAATACCATGCACAAAATGATATAATGAACCTATATGCATATAAATGCTGAAAGGATGTTTACGATGGATAATGTTTTTGACGTGCTGAAAGAGCGCGGGCTTATAGCACAAACTACGCATGAAGATGAAATAAGAGAACTTTTGGGCAAAGAAAAGGTTACTTTTTATATAGGGTTTGACCCTACTGCGGACAGCTTGCATGTAGGGCATTTTTTGCAGATGGTTGTAATGCGCCATATGCAAAACTACGGTCATCGCCCGATAGCGCTTGTAGGCGGCGGTACGGGGCATATCGGCGACCCCTCCGGCAGAACGGATATGCGAAAGCTGATGACAAAGGAAATGATTGATTACAATTGTGAATGTTTTAAAAAACAGCTTTCAAAGGTGATAGATTTTTCCGACGGAAAGGCAATAATGGTAAATAACGCCGATTGGCTGCTTGACCTTAATTATGTGGAGTTTATACGCGACATAGGCTCTTGTTTTTCCGTAAATCAGATGCTTCAGGCAGAATGTTTTAAGCAGCGCCTTGAAAAAGGGCTCTCTTTCCTTGAATTTAACTATATGCTTATGCAGAGCTATGATTTTCTTATGCTCAGCAGAAAGTACAACTGTAAGATAGAGCTTGGCGGGGACGACCAGTGGAGTAACATCCTGGGCGGGCTTGATTTGTGCAGAAGAAAAGACCGCAAACAGGTTTACGGAATGACGTTTACGCTTCTTACAAACAGCGAGGGCAAAAAAATGGGAAAAACGGCAAGCGGTGCGGTATGGCTTGACCCGACAAAAACCACGCCTTTCGATTTTTACCAGTATTGGCGCAATGTAGATGACAGTGACGTTATAAAGTGCCTTAAATTACTTACGTTTATTCCTATGGAAGAAATACGCAAGTACGAGAAGCTGCAGGGCAGCGAGCTTAACGCCGTGAAAGAGATTTTGGCGTATGAGGTGACAAAGCTTGTCCACGGAGAGGAAGAAGCAAAGAGAGTGCAGGAGGCTGCCCGTGCCGTATTTTCCGGCGGCGGCAATGACGAGAATATGCCGCAGGCGGTAATTGAAGCAGGCACGCTGGAAAACGGAATAGGCATTTTAGACCTTTTAAGCAGCGTTAAAATGATTCCCTCAAAGGGGGAGGGGCGCAGGCTTGTACAGCAGGGCGGTATAAGCATAAACGGCGAAAAGGTTACCGCAATAGATTTTGTTGTAGCGAAAGAGCTTTTTGAGGACGGAAAAATAATTGTTAAAAAGGGCAAAAAATCTTTCCTGAAAATAATTGTTGAATAAGGAGCTAATATGGGATATTTTTCGGTATTTCTTATAGCTGTAAGCCTTGCAATGGACGCGCTTGCGGTTTCGGTGACAAACGGAATTGTTATTTCGGACTTCAAACGGCGGCATGCGGTGCGTATGGGGGCGTACTTCGGTGTATTTCAGTTTTTAATGCCTGTAATAGGGTATTATCTGGGAACCGGATTTGAGGTATACATTAAACAAATTGACCATTGGATAGCATTCGGGCTTCTTTCAATAATCGGCGTAAATATGGTCGGGGAAAGCTTTCGCCCGGAGGAAACACAGGCGGTCGGGGTAAGCGCGAAGGAAGCGCTCTCCGTAAAAAATATGCTTATGCAGGCAATCGCTACCAGTATTGACGCGCTTGCGGTAGGGATAAGCTTTGCGGTTGTAGGCGGCGGCAACATTTTTATCTATTCGTTTATAATCGGCGCCGTGGCATTTACAATTTCGTATTTCGGCGGGATTTTCGGCAGAAAAATCGGCGATGTATTCAGAAAAAGCGCGGGAAGAATAGGCGGATGCGTTCTGATTTTTATAGGAATAAAGATTTTGGTTGAGCATATGCTCGGATAAAATATTTGACGTTAAAGAGGTGAACGGTGTGTCCGATGTTGTAATTTCCGGATATTACGGTCTCGGAAACAGCGGTGACGAAGCGCTGCTTAAAACCATAGTTGCCGATTTGAAAAAAGAGGCACCGGGCATTACGATTACGGCACTGTCCGGCAATAAAAAGCAAACGCGTGAAAGCTTTGGCATAAAAACGGTAAACCGTTACAACCCGTTTACCGTGTGCCGCGAAATATGCGGGGCAAAGCTTCTTATATCCGGCGGAGGCACGCTTATACAAGACGCCACAAGCACAAAAAGCCTATTGTATTATCTTTCGATAATACGCCTTGCACATTTTTTTAAAACACGCGTAATGCTTTATGCAAACGGTATCGGTCCGATAAAAAATAAAAATGTAAGACGCGTGGGGCGCGCACTTAATCTTGCAGACGTGATAACCCTGCGCGAGGACGAGTCGGTAAAGGAGCTTGAAAGATGCGCGGTAACAAAGCCGAAGGTTTTTGTTACCGCCGACCCTGCCTTTAACCTTGCGCCGTCGGACAGCCGCCGGACGGATGAACTTATGAAAAGGTTTAAAATTCCGCACGACAGAAGGCTTATAGCGGTATCTGTCAGGGCGTGGAGCGGGCTTAAGAAAGATTTTGAAGAGAAAATGGCAAAGAGTATGGATTATATTTCGGATAAGGGGTATTTTCCCGTATTTATGCCTATGCAGATGTCAAAAGACCTTGAAATATCGGTAAGAATATCAAAGCTTATGAAAAACGGCAGCGCCGTTGTAAAATGCGATGTGGAGCTTGAAGATTTGCTCGGGCTTATAGGGCGCTGCAGTGCAGCGTGCGGTATGCGGCTGCATATGCTGATATTTGCGGGCGTTATGGCAAAGCCCATGGCGGGCGTTGTTTATGACCCTAAAATAAAAGGCTTTATGGACTATATGGGGCAAAAATATTATGTGCCTGCAGATGAATTTGACGAAAACAAGTTTAATGAGATTTTGAATATTATAACGGATAACAAAGATAAGCTTTCAACCGTACTTGCCGCCCGCAGGGAAGAACTTAGGATAAAGGCGGCGGAAAATGCAAAAATTGCAGCTATGCTGATAAACGGTAAGAAAAAATGTAATTAAATGCAGTAAAGACGGTTATTTCGCTTGACTTTGAGGGGCGCGGGATATATAATATAAATGTATAATGCAACCCGCTGTGGGGTGATAGATGTGAAAAAAGTATTATTGATTGTTTTGGCACTGCTTTTTATCGGAATAGCGGCTCTCGGGGTGTGGCAGCGTGAGAATATAGCTGCGCTTTGCGTGGCGCTTAAGTATCGTTCCGCAGAGGAGATTGCCGTAAAGGAAAAAGAAAATGAGCAGAAAACCAAAGAGCTTTTAACCTCCCTTACGGATCTTCCCATGCGTGAGCTTTCCGAAGAGGAAAGGGCTGAGCTTGAAAGCGGCAAGCTTTCAGAGGAGGAAGCGAAAAATATCGTTAAAGGCGGGGAAACCGAGGATAACGGAAACAGCAGCGCGGTTGACGATATAATAGCAAGAATATATGTGCTGCGTGCGCAGTATCTAAGCAGTCTTGACGCTCTTTTGGGGCAAGCCAAGGCGGAGGTTTTGAAAATTCCGGAGGAAAAGCGGACAACGGCAACACTGCTTAATCTCGGCGATGTTTTTATAGCACGCGGAACGGCGCTTGAAGGAAAATGTGACGCGCAGATGGAGGCGCTTTTGACAGAGCTTTCGCAGCAGCTGAAAAAAGAAAATAAAAGTACAAAAATTATTTCGGAGATAAGAAGCACTTATGTTTCTGAGAAAAGGCTTAAAAAAGCGGCATTATACAGTAAATATTATCCAAAGTGAGAATTGTATAAAAATACGTAAAAATTTTAAATCATATATACAACAAAAGGAGACGAGGACTATGAAAAAGATGCTTTCGGCTGCGGTTGCGGCATTTATGCTGCTTCAGGGAATGGCAGTTTCCTACGCTGCACCGCCGACAGATGTGCTTGCGGATGCAGACATTGAGCTTAAGAAAGTTACGTCAACGGCGTATGAAAACGGACCGCTGACAATTTCGGCGGGGGAAACGGTGGATTTTCACGCAACGCTTGATACGGCAAATGTAAAAGAAGCCGTAAAGGCATATTATGAAAAAGCCGTGTCCGAGGTGGACGCGCTTACTGCCGGAGACAGTGCGGCAAAGGCACGTATGATGGCAGATATCCATACAAGACCTATTACAGGCAGATTTACGATTAACGTTACATATCCCAAGGGGGTTGAGGTTTCGGCTGCGGATAAAACAGGCGGAAGTATGTACGGCTTTAATAACGAAGCAAAGCGTGTGTTTGCCGAGGTAAGCAGAAGCGAAGATACGACGGATGCCGTAAACAACGTTTTGAAAATTGAGGTAAAGCCCGTTTCGCCGTCAGACCCGGCACAAAACCTTACAGTGGGCGATTTGTGCGGGAACAACTACGAAAAGCTTGACTATTACCTGCCGCAGCTTGAGTATACTCTTAGCGGTGCGCGTATGTCAAGCCCGGGCGTATACACAGTTACGGCAACGCTTACTGGTTATACGGATTTTGGCATAAGCAATGCCACGCACGTTACATACACGGGAAAGCAAAAAGAGGGCGCGGAAAACCCGGAGGCGCTTAACACAATCAGCGCGACGGTGTTTGTACTCAGCAGGATAAGCGGTAATATTACAAATGGGGGAACGGAGAATATTCCGTCTTACACCATAGACTTAAAACAGGGTAACAATAGTGTTGCTTCAACAGGAGGCGGCGCAATTGCCCCGGGCGCAGCTGAAAATTACGAAATAGTAAACGTTGAAAACGGCGTTTACAATCTAGTTGTTAAGAGCGGAGATACGACAAAAACCGTATATGCCGATGTTGACAGCTACGGTGCTGTTTTAAATGACATAAGGTTTGTGCCGCGCCTTTCCTCCGTTCTTAAGGTAGATGCGGCGGATTCGCAGACGGCGACAAAGGCAAGCCCCTTAGCGCTTGGAAAGAGCGTTGTTGACGGTCTTGACATCGAGGTAGAAAGCGGTGTTACCGGCGGATTGTATGAAAGCGCGCAAAAGCGTGACGGTGCAACGCTTACACCCAAAGGTGCATACAACGCAGGCGGCAGAGTTGAGCTGGAGCTTATTGTAAGCCCCAAGGATGCCGTTACCGCTGCAAGCACGGGAACAGCACCGGCAGATGTAATAAAGAATAAGATATATGAGAGCCAGCAGAAAATTTCCGAAAAAGTAAAAGCAGATACACAGGCGGGCTATACCTACAGTATTGCAGACTTTTATGATTTGTCGCTGAAGCTTCGCTGGTGGGACGTCTCAAATGCGGCGCAGCATATTACAAATGCAGCACCGGAGGCAGACGGTACAACCATTGAAACTGCAAACAGCACGCTGCATATTGCATTTCCGTATTCGATAAACAGCGGCGATGTAATAAAGATGTATCGCCACCACGGAAACGACGCACAGGCTACAGAGCTTGAAGCGCTTAACGCAATGCCGGCAGTGACAGAGTGGAGCAGCTTTGACCGGGGCAGCGTTCCCGCAAAGTTTTACGCAGACACCGAGCGCGGCATAATACACGTATTTGCAAGAAATTTCTCCATGTATGCAATTGTAAAGGTTCAGCCGGAGGTTCCCGTCAGCTCCGGCAGCTCGACATACAGGCTTGTTTATAATATCGACGGCAAGACAGGGGATATTTCTCCTATTACGGGCAAGCGCGGCAGCAAGGTTTTGGTTTCGGCACTTCCTAAGCCCGTGAAAGACGGCTACACCTTTGACGGTTGGTATTTTGACGCGGCAAGAACAAAGAAAGTAACAGAAGATATTATCCTTGTCGGCAATATTGTTCTTTATGGACACTGGGTAAGCGATGTGCTTGACAGCGAAACACACTTTGCTTACATATACGGCTATCCGGACGGCACAGTTCGCCCGACTGCAGACATCAGCCGTGAGGAGGTTGCGGCAATTTTCTCAAGATTGATGACGCAGGAGCGCAAGCAGGAGCTTTTGCCAAAGACCGATGAAAGCGCATTTTCCGATGTAACGGCGGACAGATGGTCGTATGAAGCTATATCGGTACTTGCAAACGGTAAATATATAGAGGGCTATGAGGACGGAACATTCCGCCCCGAGGCACCTATAACAAGAGCCGAATTTGCTACGATGGCTACACGGTTTGTAAATCTTTACGAGGTGGGCGAACCGGTATTTACCGACATATCGGGTCACTGGGGTGAAGTAAATATCCTTAAAGCTGCTGCTGCCGGTTGGATAACAGGTTACGAGGATGCCACATTCCGCCCTGACAGCTATATAACAAGAGCTGAGGCAATGGCTATTATAAACCGCGTTCTTACACGTGCGGTAAATAAAGAAGGCTTGCATGGCGACGCCCGAATCTGGTCTGATGTAAATGAGAGCGATTGGTACTACTACGTTGTAGAGGAGGCAACAAACTCTCACGAGTACACCCGCGGCGAGGATGGCTTAAATGAAAACTGGACAAAAGTAGGATTAGACATAGAACTTAAAAAGTAAACTGAACAGTTAGAAAAAGCGCACCCTGCTACGCATAGAGCAATGTAGGATGCGCTTTTTTATACATTGATAACGCATTATCGATATATTTAAACGGATATTATTAAATTTTAAAACGTTAAGGAGGAGAAAGCAATGGTCAAGAAGCTGACCTTCGTCGGGGGGGTGCATCCAAACGATAATAAAGCACAGACGGCATCAAAACCGATTGTTGAAATCGCACCCCCTAAAGAGCTGGTTTTTCCGATGGTGCAGCATATAGGTGCACCGTGCAAACCTGTGGTAGCAGTGGGCGATACCGTCTGTATGGGGCAAAAAATTGCCGACAACGAAGCTTTTATAAGCGCCCCGATTTTTTCGTCTGTTTCGGGGATTGTAAAAGCAATAGAAAAAAGACCTGTTCCGAATGGGGCAGAGGTCGAGTCGATAATAATAGAAAACGATTATAACGACACGAAGGATGAAACAGTAAAGCCGATTGATATAGAAAAAACCTTGCCCGATGATATTCCCGGTATTGTGCGGGAAGCAGGTATTGTCGGTATGGGCGGTGCGGCATTCCCAACACATGTTAAGCTTATGCCGCCGCAGGGAACAAAAATAGATACCGTTATTGTAAACGGTGCAGAGTGCGAGCCGTATCTTACAAGCGACCACCGCGTTTTATTGGAAACCCCGGACGAGGTTTTGACGGGGCTTGAAATAATTTTAAAGCGATTTGGTATTAAAAACGGGCATATTGCAATTGAGGAAAATAAGCCCGACGCCATAGCCGTGATGAAAAACAAATGTAAAACCAATGATATAACGGTTGACGTATTGAAGAAAAAGTACCCGCAGGGCGGAGAAAAACAGTTTATTTATGCGGTAACAAAAAGAACAGTTCCTATAGGAAAACTGCCCTCCGATGTCGGAGTAGTTGTTGTTAATGTAGATACATGTACCGCCATAGCGCGCAAGTTTATATACGGCACGCCCCTTATGAGAAGAATAGTGACGGTTGCGGGCCTTGCCGCACCAAAGGCGGGAAATTTCAATGTTCGTATAGGAACGCCGATAGAATACATAATTGAGGAGCTGGGCGGCTTTTCTGCCGCACCCGCAAAAGTGATTATAGGCGGACCGATGATGGGAATAGCCCAGTTTCGGTTTAATGTACCGGTTATTAAAAACGTTTCGGCTGTTCTTTTCTTTACAGAGGAGGAGGCTAAGCTTCCCGAAGAAAACCCCTGTATACGCTGCGGAAGATGTGTTATGCACTGCCCGATGCACCTTATGCCGCTGTATCTGCACGAGTATGCAAAAAAGAACGATATGGAAAAGTGTGAAAAATATAATGTGACGGCTTGTATAGAATGTGGCTGCTGCAGCTACGAGTGCCCGTCCAAGAGGCATTTGGTACAGAATATTCGCATAGCAAAGCAAAAGGTTATGGCTATACAAAAAAGCCGCGGATAAAGGGGGAGAGTAAATGGAAAATTTAAAGCTTTGGGTATCGTCAACCCCGCACATAAGAGATAATGCAACAGTTGACGACATAATGCTTGACGTTATACTTGCACTTATGCCGGCGGCATTTGCGGGTGTTTACTATTTTGGCAGGCGCGCTCTTTTAATGATGGTAATATCCGTTGCAGCCTGTGCTTTATTTGAATATGTTTTTGAAATTATAAACAAAAGAAAAAGGACGATAAATGATTTAAGCGCCGTAGTTACAGGAATGCTTTTGGCAATGGTAATGCCTGTGGGCGCACCGTATTACATTGCTGTTATAGGTGCATTTTTTGCAATAATTATAACAAAACAGATGTTTGGCGGCATAGGGCAGAATTTTATGAACCCTGCGCTTGCGGCGCGTGCCTTTTTGCTTGCGTCTTTCCCTGTGTATATGACGACGTTTCCGCTTACGCGTATGGACATCACAACAAAAACGGCGGATGTAATAACCGGTGCAACACCCCTGTCAAAGGAATACAGCGGAGCTCCCGCAGGCATATTGGAGCAGCTTTTGGGTAAAATGTCCGACGGAACGCCCATAGGCGGATGTATCGGCGAAACCTGTGCGCTTGCAATACTTTTGGGATTTTTATATCTTCTAATCCGCAGAGTTATAAGCGTAAGAACACCGCTGTCTTATCTTGCGGCGGTAATGGTTCTTTCCGCGCTTTCCGGCGAAAATGCCGTTTTATCGGTGCTTTCGGGCGGGGTGCTTTTCGGGGCTGTGTTTATGGCAACCGATTATGTAACAACGCCGACCACGCGCCCGGGACAGGTAATTTTCGGGCTGGGCTGCGGTTTTATAACGTGGATAATTCGCTCCTTCGGAGGCTATCCGGAGGGTGTTACATATGCAATATTGCTTATGAATGTGCTTACACCGCTGCTTGATAAATTTACAGTGCCGAAAGCCTTCGGCGCGGCGAAGAATTAACGCGGGGAGGTAGTTTTAAATGAAAAAAGATTTTATAAGACTTTCCGGTATGCTTTGCGTGATAACGCTTGTTGCGGCACTGCTTTTGGCATGGGTAAATTCACTTACAAAAACGAAAATTGCAGAGGCTGCAAACAAGGCATCGGAGGAAGCAATGCAAAGCATTATGACGGACGCAAAGGATTTTAAAAAGGTTACCGATACGGTGTATGAATGCAGCGCAAACGGTAAAATGATAGGCTATTGTGTAACCGTTACGGAAAAAGGCTTCGGCGGGGATATTGTGATGATGGTTGGGATTGACTGCGAAGAAAAGGTACGCGGAATTGAAGTTTTAAGCCACAGCGAAACCCCCGGACTTGGCGCAAAAATGACAACGGATGATTTTAAAAAGCGCTTTTGCGGTAAAAATACTGAGCTGTCCGTTGTAAAGACACCCACAAAAAGCCCGGACGAGGTACAGGCAATAACCGGCGCAACAATTACCAGCCGTGCGGCGGCAAAAGGCGTTTCGGACGCAAGGCTGCAAATAGAAGAAGCGAAAGGAGAAAATAAGTAATGCTGAAAATTATAAAAGACGGCATCATAGATGAAAATCCGATTTTTGCGCAGCTTTTGGGTATGTGTTCGACATTGGCGGTAACAACATCCCTTAAAAACGGTATAGGAATGGGACTTTCCGTGACATTTGTTCTCATACTGTCAAATGTGCTTATTTCTCTTTTACGCAAAATTATTCCGCAGAAGATAAGAATAGCGGCATACGTTGTAATAATAGCAACCTTTGTAACTATTGTAGACCTTCTTCTTAAGGCGTACATACCTTCACTTTCAGACTCTTTGGGAATATTCATACCGCTTATAGTGGTAAACTGTATAATACTTGCCCGTGCGGAGGCGTTTGCATCGAAAAACGGTGTGATAAAGTCTGCCTGCGACGGTCTCGGAATGGGGCTTGGCTTTACAATTGCGCTGTGCATTATATCCGCTGTGCGCGAAATACTTGGAAACGGCAGCATTCTTGACATATCGCTCGGAATAAAAACACCGGCTATAGCAATGATACTTCCCCCCGGCGGATTTTTAACGCTTGGAATAATTTTAGGTCTGATGAATGTTTACAAGCAAAGAAAGGGGGAGATGTAAATGCCTGCACTTTTGGGAATTTCGCTGACAGCAATATTTATGCAAAACTTTGTGCTGGTAAAATTTTACGGAATATGCCCGTTTTTGGGTGTTTCAAAAAAGACGGACACTGCTTTGGGTATGGGAATGGCGGTTACATTTGTAATGACGCTTGCCTCGATAATGACATGGCTTTGCCAGCGGTTTATACTTGTGCCGCTTGATATTGAATATATGCAGACGATTGCATTTATTGTAATAATTGCGGCGCTTGTGCAGTTTGTGGAAATGTTTTTACAAAAATCAATTCCGTCGCTTTACAGCTCCTTGGGAATATATTTGCCGCTTATAACAACCAACTGTGCGGTTTTGGGCGTTGCTCTCTTAAACGTAAGAACAGCGTCCGTGATAGTCCCCGGCGAAAGCTATACACTGATAGAATCTATAATTAACGGATTTTCAGCCGGCGTTGGGTTTATGCTTGCAATAGTTTTATTTGCCGGTGTAAGAGAAAGACTTGAAAGCTCCGATATTCCGAAATCCTTACAGGGAATGCCCATTGCGCTTATAAGCGCGTCGCTTTTGGCATTGGCATTTTTAGGATTTCAGGGTATGACTTTTTAAGGAGGTCGGATGTATGAGAGAAATTATTATTCCGGCTGCGGCAATGGGCGCTTTGGGGCTTGTTTTAGGTGCACTTTTGGCTGCGGCGTCAAAAATATTTGCCGTTAAAAAGGACGAGCGGGCAGAGGAGATTGTCTCTGTTTTGCCGGGCGCCAATTGCGGCGGCTGCGGTTATGCCGGATGCGGAGCATATGCGGCGGCAGTATCTTCGGGTAATGCAGGTGTAGGGTGCTGCTGCGTCGGCGGTCAGGCAGTTTCAGACAAAATTGCAAAAATAATGGGCGTTGAGGCACAAAGCGTGGAGGAAAAACGCGGCGTTGTTATGTGCAGCGGCGACAGTGAAGCTGCCAAAAACAAATACGAATACAGCGGCGAGCTTGACTGCACGGCACTGAGCAAGCTTCCGGGCGGAGGACAGAAGGAATGTACATACGGCTGCCTTGGACTGGGGACATGTGCAAAAATATGTTCGGTAGGTGCGATAACCGTTTCCGGCGGGATTGCACACATAGACCCCGAAAAATGTATCGGCTGCGGAGAGTGCGCACGTGCCTGCCCGAAAAAAATTATACAGCTTGTTCCGAAAAAGAATAAAATTGTGGTAAAATGCAAATCCTGTGATAAGGGCGCCTTAATGAAAGAAAAATGCACAAGCGGATGTATAGGATGCAGGATGTGTGAAAAAATTTGCCCGTCAGATGCAATAAAGGTGGAAAACAATTGTGCGTCAATAGATTACGATAAATGCGTAAACTGCGGATTGTGCGCTGAGAAGTGCCCTAAAAAGATTATTATTACACAATAATTACAGGGAGTGGTGTTATGCACAGAGGAAAGGCAGTAATCGTAGGTGCGGGGTATGTAGGGTCAACGATTTGCTACACGCTTATGCACAGCGGAATTTTTTCGGATATTGCGTTGGTTGATATTAACAAAGACAAAGCGCAGGGCGATGCGCTTGATATGAGCCACGGGGCAGCGTTTGTAAAGGCGGTTAAAGTAATTGCGGGCGATTACAGCGAGTGCCGTGACGCCGACATTATAATAATAACGGCGGGCGCAAATCAAAAACCGGGTGAAACGCGCCTTGACCTTGTTAAACGAAATACGGAAATTCTTAAGGATATAGTTGAAAATATCAAAAAGAATACAACCGAGTACCCGATTCTTTTGGTTGTAAGCAATCCGGTGGATATTTTAACGTATATCACCTACAAGCTTTCGGGCTGGCCCGTAAAACGCGTAATAGGAAGCGGCACCGTGCTTGACACATCGCGCCTTAAATATCTTTTGAGCAGCCATACGGGTATAGACGCGCGCAATATCCACACCTACGTAATAGGTGAGCACGGAGATTCGGAAATAGCCGCATGGAGCGCAACCAAGATAGGCGGGCTTTCCGTAGAAGAATACTGCAATAACTGCAACGAATGCAGCGATAAAAAAATGGAGTATATGCTTGACGATGTGCGCGGCGCGGCATATGAAATAATAAAGAAAAAGGGCGCAACGTTTTATGCAATAGCTTTGGCGGTTGAACGCATTGTGTCGGCAATAATCAACGACGAGCACTCAATTCTTACGGTTTCGGGCGTGCTTGAAAACGAATACGGCATTTCAAACGTATGCCTCTCCGTGCCAACGGTTGTAGGCGGCGACGGAATTATAAGGGTAATTGAAACACCGCTTGACGAAGCAGAGACAGAGGGGCTTAAAAACAGTGCACAGACACTTTCGGAGCTTTTGAGAGAGTTGGGATTTTGATTGAATATTTATAAAAAAAGAATTTTCGGGCTTATATGGGCTTTTTTATACGTCGGCATATATTTGGGTATAAGCGTGATTATTCAAAATGTGTATATTGTATGGCTTGCGGCATCGGGGTTAAGCCAAAACGAAATTCTTGAAAAAACGCTCGGCGCAACTTTTGCGCTGAGCGTGATATCGTCAATGATTTCGGTTTGGGCTTACATATTGATTGGAAAAGTGCGAAAAAAACCGATAAATACGATGATAAAGAATAAGCCCGTAACGGCGGCAACGGTTGGGATGTCGGCACTGTGCGCAGTGGGAGCAAGGATGATTGTAAGCGCCTATTTGTATATTGCGCAAAGCATTGAGCCTTTGAAAAAATCAATAGATGACGCGGCGGAATTTTCACCCGCACCTGAAAGCGCAGGACAGCTTTTTGCTGCGGCAACGGCTATGTTTGTTATTGCACCGCTGTTTGAAGAAATACTTTTCAGATGCCTTGTTATGGGCGAGTTTTCTTCATTTATGCGTCCGTGGGCGTCTGTTATTTTACAGGCGGCTGTGTTCGGTGTGTGCCATGCGGTACTTTTTCAGTCGATATTTGCTTCGCTTGTGGGTATACTTATCGGCATTATTTATTTTAAAACACAAAGCCTTAAAACATCTGCGGTGTGCCACGGAATTTTTAATTTATCGGCAGCGTTTACCTTTCTTTCGCACAGCGGTGCGGGGGCTGCGGTGTGCGCTGTCTTCGGAATTATGCTTGTGGGAATATCAATGTTTTATATAATGCACGAAAAATGATTGTCGGGCAGCGCTAAAATTTTTTATTCTTGTATTTACAAATACACAAAAACGTGTTAATATCTCCTATGTAGTATATAATATGGCGTATGGTTTGGTTAGGCAAACGAGGCTCGAACACGCATTGCCTGCACCCTGCGCTGCGAAAGGAAAGAAAACGATGAACAAGGATATTGCCGTAATAGGCGGCGGTATAGGCGGATTGATGGCGGCATACAGAATAAAGAAAAATAATCCCGCGCTTTCCGTAACGATTTATGACAGCGGACATATGATTGAAAAAAGGCATTGTCCGGCAAGCAAAAATAACGGGTGCGTACATTGTAAAATATGCAGTATAACGTGCGGCTTTGCCGGTGCGGGCGCATTTTCCGACGGTAAGTTTAACCTTGGTACGGCATACGGCGGAACGCTTGGGGAAGCGCTCGGCGACGATGTTGCAATGACATATATAAACGAGGTTGACAAGACTCTTGAAAGCTTTGCCGGCGGCGATTACCCGAAGCTTTTTATGTCTAACGAGCAGCTTCGGTTAAAATGTATAAGAAATAATTTACGCCTTCTTGATATGAACGTGCGCCACCTCGGAACGGACAAAAACCTTGCCACGATGGAGCGTCTTATAAACTGGATATCTTCAAACGGGGTGGAGCTGCACCCGGATACGCCTGTAAGCGAAATAAAAACAGAAGGGGAAATGCACAGGCTTATCGGAAAGGACGGCGAGCTTTGCAAAGCAAGAAACGTAATAATCGCAACCGGGCGCGGCGGCGCGAAGTTTGTGTCTGATTTTTGCGAGGCACATAATGTTTCGATGGATTCAAACTCTGTAGACATTGGTGTGCGCGTAGAAATGAAGGATATTATCTGGAAAGAATTTTCATCCGCGATTTATGAGCCCAAAATATTATACAGAACAAAAACCTTTGAAGACAGAACAAGAATGTTCTGCTTTAACCAGGGCGGGCTTGTTTCCGCTGAGAACAACCACGGAATTATTACAGCAAACGGTCATTCATATGCAGAGGCACAGAAAAAGACAGATAACTGTAATTTTGCAATTCTTTCTTCAATAAACTTTACAAAGCCGTTTAATAAACCTACAGAGTATGCGGAATATATTGCCCGTATGGCAAATATGATAGGAAGCGGAAATGTGCTTGTACAGCGCTTCGGCGACCTCATACGCGGCAGACGCACAAACGAGCATCGCCTCGGGCAAAATACGGTAATCCCTACGCTTAAGGCTACAGCTGGCGATTTGTCGCTTGTTTTGCCGCACAGGATGCTTACAAATATAATTGAAACAATCTATGCGCTTGACAAGGTGGCACCGGGTACGGCAAACGACGATACGCTTCTTTACGGCTGTGAGAACAAGTATTATTCAATACGTCCGCAGTCTGACGAAAGCTTTATGCTGACAGACGGCGTTTACCTTATCGGCGACGGCAGCGGTATAACACGCGGGCTCAGCCAGGCGGGGGCAATGGGTCTGTACGTGGCAGATAAAATTTGTGAAAAGAATAAATAAAAGGGATGTTGATAAAGTCCGTTTTGAAGCTTTTTCCAATCCCATAGAATTAAGGAGCTGTTTAAAAAGTTTAATTTTTAAACAGCTCCTTAATTTTTAAAAAATTATTTTAATTCTATTTCAATATCCTTTATGTCACTGGCAATTTCCACGCCGTCGGGCGGGGCAAGCTTTGCCTTAAACTTGTTTCCGGGAGAATATGAACTGAGGTTTATTTCTTCGGTTTTTATGAAAGTGGTTTCGTTAAAGACGTCTCCGTTGCCGTAAATTTTAACGGTGCGTTCGGGGACAAGCTCGTGCAAGGCGCCGTCGGATGTACGAAGATACACCGGAACGGTTTTCACGTCGTAAAAGCTGTATTTAATATCTACGGAAGAGGGCATACACTCGGCACCTTCAAGCGGTTTGCCGTTGTGCCCCAGAACAATAAGCCTGACTTCCGTCTGCTCGGTAACATCACGGCTTTCGGGAACAATCATTTCGGTTTTGACAGCCGATATTTCACTTATTATGCTTTTCGGCGCGGTTATAGTTACCTTCTTTGAAGAAAGGGAATAGCTTTTTATTATCAGGTCGGAATTTGTGCCTTCTGCAATATCCGCATCTATTTTATAGCTTTTTGTTTCAATCGGTTCAATGCTTACCGTTATGTCGCGCCCTTTTACGTAAAAGCTTGCGGAGGACGACTCTGCCGAGCTTACGGTTGCCGGAATTACATAATCGCCGCTGTCTTTTATAGACGACACATTTATTGAGGCGGCAAGTGTTTTGTTTGTAATTTTTCTAAGCGACAGCCTGCGCGCCGTAACCTTAACATCAACGCTTGTATCTGATATTTTATACACGGCGAAACCGTTTTCCTTAAGCGCCTGTTCGCCGGCAATGGAAAGGGGAACGTTCCTCACCGTTTTGGACATACTGGGGTTTTCCTCGTACGAAACATAAAACCACAGCGCCGCAGCCAATATAATACATACGGCTTTAACGGCAAAGCTGCTGCGTGTTATTTTTTCCATTTCAGCCGCTCCTTCCATTTTTTGATAAATGTAGGTTGATTTTCGCTGTTCATATCCGGCGACAGAACCTTAAGAATAACCTTTTTTAATGTTTCCTCTGTATAGTTACGGCTCATATTTCCGTTAAGTGTGAAGCTGATTTTTCCTGTTTCCTCGCTTACAACGACAACAGCCGCATCCGAACTTTCGGAAAGACCGAGCGCCGCGCGATGTCTTGTACCAAATTCCCTGCTGAGCCCTTCGTTATGCGTAAGCGGCAAAATGCAGCGTGCGGCAACAATTCTGTTTTCGCGTATTACCACGGCGCCGTCGTGAAGCGGCGTATTGGGAATAAATATGTTTATAAGCAGCTCTCCGGATACGTTCGAGTCAATCATACAGCCTGTGCGAACTATGTCGCCGATTTTTGTATCGCGCTCAATAACTATAAGTGCGCCGATGCGCCTGCTTGACATTGCCGCAGCCGCAGAAGCAATTTCGGACGCGACAGACTGTGCATAGTCCCGCTCGCTCGAAAAAATAGACGAAAGGTTCGTTCGCCCCACTTTTTCAAGCGCACGCCTGAGCTCCGGCTGAAAGACAACCAAAAGCGCCATTATACCAAATTGCATTAAGTTTCGCAGCAAGTAATTTATAGTATTAAGCTGCATAAGATTGCTTACCCATGTAAACAGAAGTAAAAGAATAATACCCTTTATAAGGGTGCCCGCACGCGTCTCTCGCACAAGGGCGGAGGCTTTGTAAAAAATATAAGCAACAATAGCTATATCCAAAGCGTCCGCAATGCGGAAAGACAGCAGCGAGTCGGGAAGATAACTTAATATAGCAGAAAACACAGCTTCAACCGCCTTTGCTTTTTTTGCGGCGGCAAACATACCGCCCTTTCCATTATACAATAAAAAGCACTGCAGTTAAAGCTGTTTTTTAAAAAAATACTGAAAAATTTATTCTTAGCTTGATAATATACGGCTTATTGCATAGGCTGCGGTGTCAACATCCTTTTTAGTGTTAAACCACCCTACAGACAGGCGCAGCATACCGCTTGAGAAAGTGCCGAGGGTGCGGTGTGCCATCGGCGAGCATTGCAGCCCGGCGCGCGCCGCAATGGAATATTCGCTGTCAAGGCGTGTTGAAACCTCCACACAGTCTTTTTGTGAGAAAACAATTCCGACAACGCCCACGCCGCTTTCGCCGAGTATTCGCAAGCCGCTGATGTTTTTTAAGTTATCCGTAAGCCTTTGGGTAAGAAGCATTTCTTTTTCGTGTATTCCCTCACGCATAACAAATTTTATGCCTTCATTAAGACCGGCAATTCCACAGGCATTTAATGTACCCGCTTCAAAGCGGTCGGGAAGCTCGGAGGGCATAAGGGCGCTTTCCGACATACTGCCCGTACCGCCTTCCGTGAGAGTTTCGAGCTCAAGCCCGTCACGGATATAAAGCGCACCCGTTCCGAAAGGACCGTACAAGCCCTTATGACCCGCAAATGCTGCCATATCAAAATGTTCGGCGTTTATTGGGATAACGCCGCCGGTTTGTGCGCAGTCCACAAGCGTAAGAATCCCTTTTTTCCTTGCCATGCGGCAAATATCTTCCACAGGGTTTACTGTTCCGCAAATGTTTGATGCGTGTATCACACAAATAAGGCGTGTAGAAGGCGTTATAAGTGCGGCATAGGCCTCCGGGCTTACTCTGCCGGACAGATCTGCACGCGCAATTTTTACGGTAACACCGCGCTTTTCCATTGCAACCACGCTTCTCAGCACGCTGTTGTGCTCCATTGACGAAATAATAACCTCGTCACCCGGGCGCAAAACGCCCTTTATTGCCGTGTTGAGCGCCTCTGTTGTGTTTTTTGTAAAGATTATGCGTTCGGAATTTTTGCACCCTATAAGGGCGGCAAGGTTCTCGCGGCATAAAAAAACGCTTTCTGAGCATAGCCTTGAAAGCATGTGCCCGCCGCGCCCGGGGTTTCCGCCGCGGTTTTCCATGCAATCCGCAACGGCACGTATTACCGCCGGCGGTTTGGGAAAGGTTGTGGCAGCATTGTCAAGATAAATCATCCGATATCACACCTTAATATATTTTTTTTGACCGTCCTGGAATCTTTCGTAAAAAAAAGCCCTTATTTTAATTTTTAAATCGGCAGCAGCGGACTGTGCGAGTGTTTTGTAGGAATCGTCAAACCTGAGACTGTAGCCGCATCCCTCCCGCGCGAGAGATGCGGGCGTCTGCACTACGCGGGCATCTATGCCCGACTCCGAAAGCCGCCGCTTGAGCCTGTTAGCCGAGGTAATCGATGCTACGGTAGCAAGCATATTTTTATTCCTTTCCGAAAAAACTGTTTTGACGAAAGCTTCGTCACTAATATATTATGATTTAAATCATAATATTGACAAAAAAGGAAATTGTAATATTTTTGTAAAGATTTATAAAAAAATGTTGAAAACACATTCTCTTAGTGGTATTATATATTTAGGTATATAGAGGTTAAACTCGGAAAGGATGGGTATTTTCGTGGTAAATAAGTATCTTAACAATATGCTTGTACAAATGGGAAAAATACTCGGCTGCGAGGTTGGTATAATTGACGGAAGCGGTACGGTGGTATCTTCCGGAACGGCTGAGGATGTAAGTGATAAAGCTGTGCAGATATGTGCGGAATGTCTTGAAAGCAAAAAGCGTATGATGCAGAAATACGGCTGTACGTTTTATGCGGCGGCAACGCGCGGCAAGGTGGATTATGTGGTGTTTGTAAGAAACGATACCGCCGATGCGGAAAGGTATGTTGAAATGATTGCAACCTCGGTCGGCGGGATGCGTCAGCTTCATAATGACAGGTACGACAAGGCGAACTTTATAAAAAATATCTTGGCAGACAGCATTCTTCCGGGAGATGTGTTTCTTAAAAGCAAGGAACTGCATCTTACGTATGATTCGGACAGGGTTGTGTTTGCACTTCGTTATGATGAAATACGCGGTATCGACGTTTATGATATTGTAAGCAAAATTTTCCCCGATAACGGTAAAGATTTTGTAATAGATCTTGACAACAATATAATTGTAATAGTAAGAGAGGTTCGCCCGACGGTTAAGGATACCGAGCTTGAGGGTTTGGCAAAGCAGATTGCAGACACCGTGTCGAGTGAGGCTATGGCAACCGTAAGGATAGGAATAGGCACCGTTGCCGCAAATATACGCGATATTGCAAAAAGCTATAAAGAAGCGCGCATTGCGCTTGAGGTAGGAAAGGTGTTTGACGGGGATAAGTATATCATAAATTACGACAACCTCGGAATAGCACGGCTTATATATCAGCTGCCTACCACGCTTTGCGAACTGTTTTTGTCAGAGGTATTTAAAAAGGATTCCATAGACGCGCTTGATTCGGAAACGCTGTATACAATACAAAAGTTTTTTGAAAATAACCTTAATGTTTCCGAAACGGCACGCCAATTGTACGTTCACAGAAATACGCTTGTGTACAGGCTTGATAAGGTAAGAAAAATGACAGGGCTTGATCTGAGAATATTTGACCATGCGATTGTGTTTAAGGTTGCGCTGATGGTTAAAAAGTATCTTGTGTCCAAGCCGATGCGCATATGATAATAAACCCATAAGCGGATTTTTTGAAATACTGCGTTAAAAAGCAGCGCTGTACTTACCCAAACAAACGAAAGGAAGAAAACAAGTGATAGAATTCAAAAACGTTACTGTTGTGTACGATAAAGACGTCGTCGGGCTTGACGATGTATCGTTTACAATATCAGACGGGGAATTTGTGTTCCTTGTAGGAAAAACAGGCGCGGGGAAAAGTTCTGCAATAAAGCTTTTGACCGGCGAGATAAAGCCAACTGCAGGCGATGTTGTAATCGACGGAATAATCGTAAACTCCCTAAAAAGGTCAAAAATCCCGTATTTGCGCAGAGCGCAGGGAGTTGTTTTTCAGGATTTTAGGCTGCTGCCGAATAAAACCGTTTACGAAAACGTTGCGTTTGCAATGGAAATATTAGGGAAAAGCCGTAAGGAGATTAAGCGTAAGGTACCTAAAATTCTTGCACTTGTCGGGCTTGACGAAAGAGCGAAAAATTACCCGAATGAAATTTCGGGCGGGGAACAGCAGCGCGTAAGCATTGCGCGTGCGCTTGTAAACAGCCCGTCGCTTATAATAGCCGACGAGCCTACCGGAAATCTGGATGTTGAAACGTCGGGAGAGGTTATGAAGCTTTTTGAAGAAATTAACAAAATGGGTACAACCATAGTTATGGTTACCCATTCGGAAAAAATTGTCAATGATATGCAGCGGCGCGTTATTCAGCTTGACGGTGGGCATATTATCCGTGACGAGGAAAACGGGGTGTATAATCTTGGTGTTTAGAAATTTCAGATATTATTTAAAAAGCGCTGCAAGCTCTTTTGTAAGAAACGGGATTATGACGTTTGCGTCGTTCATAACGGTAAGCTGCTGCCTGTTTCTTTTCGGTGTGTTTTTGCTTTTTACGGTGAATATGAATTACATAAGTGACCAGATAGAGGCACAGTGTGAGATACAGGCATATGTAAACTCTTTTGCGGATGATAAGCTGCAGCAGGAGGCATATAACGAAATACTGGCGCTTGATAATGTGCAGGACGCAAAGCTTGAAACAAAGGACCAGGCGTTTGCAAACTTTAAGGAAATGCTCGGTGAGCAAAGCGACTTGCTTGACGGACTCAGCCCGAATGAATTTTTAAGAAGCTCCATAAAAGTAACGCTTAAGGATATAAGAAAATCGGCGGAAACGGTAAAGGCAATACGCAGCATAAACGGCATTGACGACGTAAAGGACAGGCAGGATATTGTCAGAAAGGTTATTCGCTTTACGGGTGTTGTAAAACACGGCAGCGCAATTGCCATGCTTATACTTTTGGCTGTTGCGATATTTATTATTCAAAACACAATAAAAATAAGCGTGTTTGCCCGCGCAAGAGAAATAAATATTATGAAATTTGTCGGCGCCTCCGACAGGTTTATAAGGATGCCGTTCGTATTTGAAGGAATTATGATAGGGGTGTTGGGATTTATTGTTTCGTATATGATAATAGTGCTCGGATATAATGCGGCGGTAGGCTCTTTTAAAGATATTATAAATCTTTTCGAGTTTATGCCTATTGAGCGCTGTATGCTTCCGCTGGGCGCTGCAATGACAGTGTTCGGCGTGCTTATGGGTTCCGTAGGAAGTACGATTTCAATAAAAAGACACCTTAAGGTGTGATGAGGGTTGAATAATGAAAAGAACTGATAAAAAGAAAGCGGACAGTCTTAAACGTATATTGGCGATGGTCTGCGCCATGCTTATAGTTATAGCGTTTGTAATATCGGCGGCGCTTCCGGCTGCAAATGCCGCGCCTACAAAGGAAGACCTTAATAAGGCAAAGGAAAAGACAGAACAGGCAAAAAAAGATGTAAAAGCAGCGCAGGACAAGCAGAAGGAAGCCGTAGCGCAGTTTAACGCGATAGACAAGCAGATTTCCGAAACGGAAGACGAAATAGGAATACTTGAAACACAGATAGAGCAGACGAAAACAGACCTTGCGACAAAGGAAGAGGAGCTTTCCGCCGCAGAGGCTGAGTTTGATAAGTACAAGGATTTGTTTTTACAGCGCGCCCGCGCAATGTATGAAAATGGCGATATCGAGTACATAGAAATACTTTTCGGTGCGCAGAATTTCAGCGATTTTATATCCAAAATGGAAATTGTTTCGCAGCTGATGTCATATGACCAGGGAATTTTAAATAAACTGGATGAGGGTAAGAAAAAAATAGAAACAGCCAAGGCAGAGGTTGAAGCGATCCTTAAAAGACAGGAAGAGAACGCAAAAAGTCTGGATGCACGGAAAACAAACCTTGAAAGCAGCCTTGCGCAAAAGCAAAAGCTTGTTGAAAAGCTGACAAGCGATGTGGAGGATTATCAAGCGCTGTACGATGCAGCAGAAAAGGCTGAGGCACAGTTAATTCGCGAACACCAGGCGGCACTTTCATATTCTGCAAACCCTATAAAGTATACCGGGGGAAGGTTTTCATGGCCGGTACCGTCGAGCTCGCGTATTACAAGCCCGTACGGGTACAGAATACATCCCGTACACCATACAAAGAGATTTCATTCGGGGCTTGATATAGGTGCAGCGTACGGGTCAGATATTATTGCCGCAGCCGACGGCACGGTAACCCTTGCCGCAACAAACGGCGGTTACGGAAAATGCGTGGTTATAAACCACGGCAGCGGTATATCAACGCTGTATGGGCATAACAGCAGCTTGCTTGTAAAAGTCGGAGATAATGTAACGCGCGGTCAGGTAATTGCAAAGGCGGGGTCTACAGGTGTGTCTACGGGGCCGCACTGCCATTTTGAGGTGCGTGTGAACGGTGCAACAACCGACCCGACGGCATATTTAAAATAAGGAGGATTTTTGTGAAAAATGTATCGAAAACCGTTCGTGCCGCGCTATGCGGTGCGGCTGTGGCTTTTGTTGCTACGGCAGCGGCGGCATATATCATTTTTTACAGTATGGGCGGCTCTATGCGCCGTTTGAACAGGGTAGAGTCGCTTATAGAGAAAAGCTATATTGGTGAGTACGATAAGGAAAAGGCTGAGGATGCAGCTATAAACTCTCTTATAGAATGTACGGGTGACAGGTATGCAATGTATTATGACCAAGAGGATGCCGAAAGCACCTTTGACAGAATCGAAGGCTATTATATCGGAATAGGTATGGAGATTATGGCAGATACGGAGAACGACTGCATAGTTGTTGTATCGGCGTATGAAGATACCCCCGCGTACCGTGCGGGCATAAAAAGCGGCGATGTGATTAAAACAATCGACGGTAAGCGTTACGGCGCAAATGAGCTTTCGGAAGCATCAAAATACATGCAGGGAAAAGAGGGCTGCGAAAGTTTAGAAAAAGCTGTCGAAATAGTTATAGTGCGCGGCGAGAGCGAACTTAACTTTTCACTGAAACGTGAAAAAATAGGACTTTACCATGTGAAAAGAGAAATTTCGCCCGATAATATAGCGTATATAAATTACAGCGGTTTTACACAGAATTCCGAAAAGGAACTTGAAAAAATTGTTAAGGGTCTTCCGAATAGTGTTGTCGGTATAGTTCTTGATTTAAGAAATAATCCCGGCGGTGAATTTCAAAGCGCAATAGAAATGTGCGAGTTGTTCCTTGAAAAGGGAAAGGATATTATGTATACGGTTGATAAAAGAGGCAAAAAAACCGTATATACGGCGAAGAAAGACGGATGCAGCCTGCCCCTTGCCGTAATAGTGAATGAGTCGAGCGCAAGCGCCGCAGAGATTTTTGCCGGGTCAATGCAGTCAAACGGCAGAGCCGTAATAGTGGGAAGAAAAACCTTCGGAAAGGGTGTAAGCCAAACAGTGCGCTATATAAACCCGCTTGACAAAAAGATGGGTGCGCTGCGTCTTACAACGTGTAAAAATTATACCCCGGACGGAAGATGGCTCAATGAATCGGTAATTCCGGATATAGAAATAACAAACGGTGACACCGCCGCTGTGCTTAGTCAGGATGATGCCTATAATGCAGCAGTGGAAAGCCTTCTAAAAAAGGAACAAAAGTAATGAAAAAGATTGCTTCGATATTATTGATATTTGTAATGCTTTTTGCTTTCTTTGCAAATGCACAGGGGCAGGGTGAAGCCGACACAAAAAAAAGCACGCAGGCAGAAAGCACAAAAAAAAGCGATGACGGCACATCCGAAAAAAAGAGTACTGCATCGGGTGACGGGGAAAATTCCGAAAGTACTGAGGGTGTGAAGCTTAAAAAGCTTAATGCACAGTCGCCGTATGCGATACTGCTTGATATGAAAACGGGAAATGTGCTTTATAAAAAGAGCGCTGCAAAAAGGGTGTATCCCGCAAGCCTTACAAAGATAATGACAGCTGTTATAGTGCTTGAAAATTCCAATATGGAGGAGCTTGTAACCGTGCGCGAATCGGCACTTGCAAATGTTTCGGCGGGTAACAGCAAGGTCGGGCTTATAAAGGATGAAAAGCTTTCTGTGCGCCAGCTTTTGTATGCAATGCTGCTGTCATCTGCCGCAGACGCTGCCAATGTTTTGGCAGAACACATTGACGGAAGCATTGAAAAATTTTCGGCACATATGAATGAGCGCGCCGCGCAGCTCGGTATGAAAAACACCAACTTTACAAATCCCGTGGGCGACCACGACGAAAGGCACTATACTACTGCGCAGGATATGGCAAAGCTTGTGCTGCACGCAATGAAAAACGAAGATTTCCGCGAGATAGTAAAAACAAATTCGTACAGTATTCCCGCTACCGAAAAATGCAGCACGGAACGAAAAATAGCAAATAAAAACTATTTTGTTTCGCCGTATGTAAAGAGGGATTACTATTACAAATATGCCACGGGCATAAAGACGGGATATACGAAAGAGGCAAAGAGTTGTATAGCGGCTTCGGCAGAAAAGGACAATATGCAGCTTGTGTGCATAGTTTTCGGGGCAAAAACGGTTGACGGTGAAACGCAAAGCTTTACGGATTGCCAAAAAATGTTTGATTTTGTTTTTGAAAATTATACAACGCAGCCTATTGTAAAGGCTGGGCAGATTGTAACGCAAACCACAGTGAAAAATACACGCCGTACAAAGAAAATGGTTCTTAAGACCGAAAGTGCAATTACAGCGCTTAAAAATAAAAAGGATGATAACACCGAGATAACCTTTAAAGATACGGTTAAAAAAGGTGTAAAAGCACCTGTGAGCGAGGGAACGGAGATAGGAACGCGCGAGTATTTCCTAAACGGTGCGTCGGTAGGAGCCGTTAAGCTGGTTGCGGATAAGGACTATAAGTTTGACCTTATAACGTTTTTAATAAATAAAACGGTGGAATTTTTTACATCACCGTGGATGTTTGCGGTTGTTTTTGCCGTGATAGTTGTTTTAATTATGGCGGAAAGGCGCCGACGGAGAATACTGAGAAAAAGGCGGCGCGATGCCCGCAAGAGACGTAACCGTGAGATAGAGAATATGGTAAAATCAATACATAACTAAAAAAGGGATATTAAAACGCCGCAGCCTTATCCGGCTGCGGCGTTTTAATATCCTCGTTGTTTATTATTTTATTTTCAGGCTTCTGAGAAAATCTTTCTGCTCTTTCGTCATACGCAGGCTTTCGACAGATTTTTGTATTGTTTTGTTATGTACAAATTTCGGAAGCCTCTTTTCTGTCAGGAACAAAACCGCCGCGTCGTACTGCTTTGCAAGCGCTGTTTGAAAATACCATGCAAGCATCATATTTATGTAGTAATCGTCCGACTTAATGTTTGCGACAGCGCTCAGATAGGAAACATCAAAGTCTGCATCCAAAAACAGCTTCATCAAAAGACCGACCGCGTATCGTACGGTGTACGTATGCTCACTTTCTATCCAAGCGTAAATATGCGAAAGAAGCTGCTTTTTATTTTTCTTAAAGCATTTCGGCACAAAGCAATCACACGTTGCCCAGTTATCTATAAAAGGTAAAAATTGCTCTGTTTTTAAAAGGGCGTCGTCAAAGTCTGAAACCTGCTCCAAAATAAATGCGTGCAGGTTATTTTCATCGTAATACTTATGCGGAAGCTCATTTAAAAAAGCACTGAAATCTCCGCTTTTATAAAGCTGTTTTGCAAAAGCACGAAGGCAGGGCGTTCTTACACCTATAACGCGCGAAGAAGCAATTGTAGGAATAAGAGAACAATGGAATTTTTGATATTGTTCATCTGCGTTTTCAAAAAGAAAATCTGTAATTTTTTTCATAGCCGACCTCACAGACAACCTGCTGCGTGCATTATTGCAATGCGGGCGCTTTCATACGTTATTCCGCCCTGCATAAAGCATACATAAGGCTCCCTTATGGGTGCGTCGGCGCTTAGTTCGATGCTTGCACCCGAAACGAACGTACCGGCTGCCATAATTACCCGGTCGCTGTAGCCCGGCATATCCCAGGGCATCGGGCGTGCAAAGCTGTCTACGGGTGACGCCTCCTGTATTGCCTGAATAAAACGTATAAGCTTTTCTTTATCATTAAACTTAACTGCCTGTATAATATCATAATGCGGCTCCAGTGGGGCGGGGCTTGTATCGTAGCCAAGCTCGCAAAGAAGCGCGCTGCAAAAAACAGCACTTTTTACAGCCTGTGCAACTATGTGCGGTGCCATAAAAAAGCCTTGATACATAAATCTGTTCTGCCCGAGTGTTGCGCCGCATTCGGCACCGATGCCGGGCGCCGTCTGACGGTAGGCGGCAAGCTCAACATATTCTTTTTTACCGGCAATATATCCGCCTGTCTGCGCCAGACCGCCGCCGGGATTTTTAATAAGCGAACCTACGATTAAGTCTGCACCGTAGGCGGTAGGCTCGCTGCACTCGACAAATTCGCCGTAGCAATTGTCGACAATGCAAACGGTGTCGGGCTTTACGGACTTTATAAACGAAACGGCGTCTCCGATTTCTTTTGCCCGCAGCGTGCGGCGCCAGCTGTAACCCTTGGAGCGCTGCAAAATTACGGCGCGCACATCCTTTGTAAGTGCCGCTTTCAGTGCATCGTAATCTATTTCAGAGCCGTCTTTAAGGTCAACCTGTTTATAATTTACGCCAAAGTCTTTAAGGCTGCCGTTTTTTTCGCCGTTTATCCCGATAACCTCCTCCAATGTATCGTAAGGTTTACCGGTTGCCGCAAGCAATGTGTCGCCGGGGCGAAGAACGGCAAAAAGCGCTATGGCAAGGCAGTGTGTGCCGTTTACGATGTTGTGGCGCACAAGCGCTGCCTGCGCGTCAAAAACGCGCGCATATATTTTATCAAGAGCGTCACGCCCGCTGTCACCGTAGCCATAGCCCGTTGTCGGATTGAAAAAGCTTTCACCGACGCGGTACTCTATAAATGCGTCAAGAACCTTTTCCTGGTTTTTGCGGGCTGTTTCGTCAATCATTTCAAGCTGCGGTACAATCTTTTTGTCCACGGCAGCGGCAATTTTTCTTATGTTGTCGTTAATAAACATACAATCTCCTACTTAAATAATATTTTTTTTATTCTGTACAACAAATTAAAGGTACGGTATAAAAAAGGTCCCAGGTTTCCCCACAGGAAAAAAGAAAGCGAGTTCGAGCGAATAACCTTTCCCGAGCGTACCACCTCTTTTGTTACGGCTATTATGTTTTTGTCTGTTATTCCGTATTCACGCTCAATTTGATGATCGCCGCGCATAATATAGCCGCTTGGCAAAACCTTTATAACACGGTGCAATACGAACTGACCGTTATCGCGCCTGTAAAAAGCAATATCGCCCCTTTTCAATCTGCCTGAGGGGGAAACGAGCGTTACCTCGTCGCTTTCCTGCCTTATAAACGGCAGCATACTTACGCCGTGCGGCTTAAAGCGCACGCTTCCGCCTTTTGAAAGCTGCCCGACAATAATCGGATAAAGCTCTGAAAGGGAAACCGCCTTTGTATTTTTTTTCAATTTAAATCACTCCAAAATTCCGAGAGATGAAAGCTTCTGCAAAAAACTTTCAATATCGTTTTTTGCCGTTTCGCTGTCAGCGCCATATTCTGCGGTAAGCTTTTTCAAAAGCTCTTCCTTCGTAGTGTCCTCCGAAAGGTTGTTCCAAAGAAAGGCTGCGGTATCGTTAAGAGTAAGCATTCCAGAAAAATCAAGCTGTGCGCCCACGGGAACAACGATATTTTTATCGGCAACATTTTTTAATAAAAATCCGCTTTTTATTTTCATATAAATAGCCTCCAATACACATAATCCAACACTGTAACTTTATCATATTTAGATAAGAAAATCAAGGTGTTTTGGGCAGAGAGTGTATTTTTTTGCCGGCGCCGTTTTTTTTGTTTACTTTGTAAAAAAGATATGATATACTTAAAAAAATACGGATTTTAAGGAGAATGAAAAATGAGTTTGATTAAGCGGGCAGCGGCAGTATTTATGGGGGCTGTTTTCACGGCAACGGCAGCATACGGCGCAAACACGGTAGAGTTTCGCATAGGAAGCACGGAAGTAAATATTGATAACGGAACGATAGAGAAAAAGACGGTTGAAGCTGCACCATATACAAAAAACGACAGGGCGCTTGTGCCGCTGCGCGTATTTTCGGAGGCACTTGGCTGCAGTGTGGAATGGAATGAGGAAACGAACAGCGCAACCGTTAAAAACGGGGAAAATGTTGTTGTATTTTCGGAAAACAGCAATGAAATGAACGTAAACGGCGAAAAAAGGCTCATAGATACCTGCGCCGAGGTTGTAAAGGACCGTATGTTTGTGCCGCTGCGCGCGGTAAGCGAGGGGTTGGGTTTTGGAGTTTATTACGTTGATTCTACAGAGCACATCCTTATAGATGCGGTAAAGCCTGTAATGAATGTCGGCGGAACAGATGTGCCGTTTTGTGTGTTAAACGGAATTTATGCAATGAACGGCGGAAAAACGTCGGACGATGTAAAAAAACAGGAGATTGCGCAGTATTCTTATCTTGTTGCAGAAGACATATACTCGGCAGCAAGCAAAGCGCGCAGCGAAGGACAGACCGTTTCAGACGAGATGCGCCTGCAATTAAATTCGATTTTCCAATCGCTTGAAAACTCCGGAAGCAGCGGAGTTCTTTACGGAGATATAATGAAGCTTCAGGAGGACTATATGCTTGCCCTAAGCTATATAAATGAGCTTAGGGACAGTATTACCGTTACGGAAAAAGAACTTGACGATTATTCAAAAAAATACGTCAGAGTTAAGCACGTGCTTGTATCGTTTACGGGAAGAAGCGAAAAGGAAGCTCTTGAAATCGCAAACAATGTTTATAACAAGGCAAAAAAAGGGGAGGACTTTGATAAGCTTATAAAAGAGTACGGAGAGGATCCCGGAATGGAGCAAAACCCCGAAGGCTACATATTTACAAAAGGTATGATGGTAGAAGAATTTGAAAAAAAAGCATATGCGCTTTTGGACAGTGAGATTGGGAAGCCCGTAAAAACACAGTACGGATATCATGTAATTTACCGGTTACCGATGTCTGATAAGATTAAACTTCTTGAAGAAACGCTGAAAAATGAAAAGCTCGATAAATTGATAGAGCAATTGCGCGACGAAGGCGCTGCAAAAATAAATATAGATGCAAAAGAATTTGTTGAGATAGCAAAGTGAAGGAGTACAAAAAATGAATTTTGAACCGCTTAAGCAGTTTATGGATTACCTTACATCATGGAGAATACCCGGAAATACGGCAGTTGTGTATAAAGACGGGGAAAAGGTTTTTGAATACAGCTCCGGCTGCAGCGATATTGAAAATAAAATACCTATGACATCGGATAGGTATTTTTATATGTACTCGTGTACAAAAATTATAACAACGCTTGCGGCGCTTAAGCTTTACGAGCAGGGGCGGTTTTTGCTTGACGACCCCGTTTCGGACTACATCCCGGAATTCGGCGAAATGTATGTAAAGTATGGGGACGGAAACATAAGAAAAGCAGAAAAACAAATAACAATGCGCCACCTGTTTACAATGACATCTGGGCTAAGCTATGATCTTGATTCGGATTCCATTCAAAACGCGATAAAAAACAATAAAAATGCAGGCACCCTTGAAATTGTCCGTGCGATAGCAGGCGAGCCGCTTTTGTCCGAACCCGGGGAAATTTGGCGTTACGGCTTAAATCACGATGTTTTGGCAGCGGTTGTGGAAATTATATCGGGAAAGCGGTTTTCTGATTATGTGAGGGATAATATTTTTAAACCGGCGGGGGCAGATATTTTCTTTCAGCCAAATGATGAAATATTTAAAAAGATGGCAGTTCAGTATAAATTTATAAATGACGGCGATGAAAGCGGGGATGATGTAATCGCACAGCAAATAAGCAAAAGCGCAAAAGGCGGAAAGATAGTGCGCCAAAGCTTTTATAACTGTTTTTTGCTTACCCCGCAGTTTGAAAGCGGCGGGGCAGGGTCGTGCGCAACCGTTGACGATTTCGGAAAGGTTTTGGCGGCAATCGCAAACGGCGGCGTAACAAAAAGCGGACACAGAATAGTAAGCCGCGGAACGATTGAGCTGTGGCGGACAAATCAGCTTACAAAAGAGCAAATGAAAGGCTTTACATGGGAACAAACGCGCGGATACGGCTACGGGCTTGGTGTGCGGACTATGATTGACCGTGCAAAAAGCGGCTCTAACGGCGCTTTCGGCGAGTTTGGTTGGGGCGGCGCAGCGGGGGCAAATGCCTTTGTGGATGTAGAAAATAATATTGCAATGTTTTATGCGCATCATATGTTAAATCAGCAGGAGGTATTTGTGCAGCCGAGACTCAGGAATGTTTTGTATACTTGTATGGAGAATATATAATGGATAATATGGAATATAAAGCGGCAATATTTGACTTTGACGGAACGATTGTAAATTCAATGCCGCATTGGGAAAAAGCAATAAGGGAATGGGGCAAAAAATATAATATCGATATAAACGGCGATTTGATACGCACGATGATGTACAAAAAGCCGAATGAGGCGATCGACTATATAGACAAGCATTATAAAGGTATTAACGGGAAAAAAGCCTTTCGTACAATGTGTGTGCGCGCCGTTAAGTTTTATATAACAGACGTAAAACCGATTTCCAATGCGGCGGCATATCTTAAATATTTGCGTAAAAACAACATAAAAACTGCACTTCTTACAAATTGCCCGCCGTTTTTATGCAAAATGGCTCTTTTAAGAAACGGTATGTATAATCTTTTTGACGAAGCGGTTTTTTCAAACAGTTATTCCGTAGGAAAAGACAAACCCGATTTGTTTTTAATTACAGCCGAAAAACTTGGGGTAAATCCCGGCGACTGTATGGTATATGAGGACAGTTACGTTGCACTTTCCGGCGCACGTGCGGCGAAAATGGGCTTTACCGCTGTTCTGGCAAGCGAAAACGTATATTCAAAGGAACTGATAAAGGAAGCAGACAGGGTAATAGAACGTTATTAAAAAGCGCGTCGATAAAAGCCACAACCCGATAAGGAAGCATTGCCCTGATAAACATTCTTTTTGCGAATTTCTGTGTTAAAAAAGGCTCGAAATCCGACAGGATTACTCGCTTTTTTGCCTTGAAATTCATCAAAAATTATTGTTTACAGGGTGCAAAGCAGTTTTGAATGTCGGAGTTTAAGATTTAGGCAAGCAAAAAAAGGCACCGTAACTTATATACGGTGTCTTTTTTGCGAAGTATAAACTTAAAATACGGCTTCAAAACCAATGCTTCCTTATCGGGTTGTGGCTAAGTCGACACGCTTCAAGCCGAAAGCTCGTTTTCGGAGCTTTATGACAGTTAAAAAATTTTAGATTTTCCGTCTGCGGTTATGCGCCATGCAGGCTTAAAAACAAAGCTTTCGCCGTGGCGCAAAAGCTTGTATCCCGGCTCTATATCGGTTATTTTCCCGCTTTCAAAATTTTTCCATATGTCTGTAACGTACGGAGCAATGGAAAAGGAGATAACAGAGCGCGTCGGTTTAAGCTTTTGCGGCCACTGTGCTTTAACAGAGGCAATGTCCATATCGGCATCAAGCTCGATTTTTATATACATATCAAAAAGGTTGGTATTTTTGTACATTTTATAAAAGTAGCCGTTTTTTTCATCGTAGGTGCTGCCCGACATATCAATGCCAAGCTTTTTCAGCGCACGCAATTTCTTTGCCTTTGTGCTTTTCTCTTCGGAAAGCCCGCTTTCAAAGCTGAAAAAATTATCTTTAACGGTAAGCGTCTGGTAATTATCTTCGGCAACAAGGCTGTCCTCTACGGTGCGAAACGGAATTTGTTTTCCAAAGAACATATCGGAAAGCTCGCTTGCGGAAAAGAACTCTGCGGACAGCACGGGAAGGGAAGAAACATATGTCGGGAAAACACTTTCGCTGCATGAAAGGGAATGTTCCTTTAATAGATTTACAGAAGCGGAAACAACTTCTTTCGGGAGGTTATTTTCTTTGTATGTTGTAAATGCGGTAAAACCAAGCATAAAAATATTCATTCCCAAAAGAAAGCAAATCATAATTGATTTAATCTTGCTCCAATTCATCGTTTACCTCCTCAATTTTAGGCTCGTAGCTGTATATTTTTGTGCTTTCGGCAGTTTTTGCCATCCAACATGCGGAAAGGGTGTCGCTTTTGCCCTGGTTAAGATAACCTATATATATATCTTTAATTGTTTCGGGCTTTTGTTCGCTGCCGATATTTGTAACAAAGTAATCGAGCGCGGTTATAAAATCACTTCCGAGGGCGCGGCTTTGTGTGGTGTGGTAAGTTTGCATATACTGTCTGTAGGAAATTATTTTCCCCGCACTTACAGTTATTTCAACGCTGCATTGCATCTCTTTGTGCCCGTATTGCTCATCAAGCAATATTTCTATCGGTCTGCCGTTATAATAATAGTTAAATCTGAAGGTAAAAGGCTCTGACGGGGAAAAATCCGACAAATTGCTTGTTACAAGCATACTGAACGGCTCGTCCGTCGTTTTTGACCAGACTTGCTCCGCAAAATCTATAGCGGCGTTTAATGCACCGTATGCAGTTTCGCCGGTGTCAATCGAAATTCCGCGCGAATCGCTTACCGATTTATATTCAAAGACGGAATCGGGATAAAACGTGAGTGAAGCATAGTTTTCTATGAAATTTCGTGCGCCGTCGGCGCTTTTATATTTGTTTGATGTATCGGGATTAAAATAAAACGACTCCAGGATGATTCTTTCCGAACGTTCATCTAAGAGCGAATCTGCGCGCAAAACATCGGTATCGGGCTGAGAATCCGAAAACAGTACAAGCGGTGAGAGCTTTACATTGCTGCTTTTTGAAAGTACAAGACCTGTGCTGAAAGCCGGCTCGTAATAATCCTTATCGTTTTCGGTATACACGGAAAGGTCGGAAGCAGGGAAGTTGTATTTGTTGCTGAGCATATACGCATAGATTGTATTGCTTTCGGATGCGTCCTTTACAAAAAGGCATATATCGCTCTCATCCGAGGAGGGAACGATTACAAAATCGCGCACGCTTTTTATTTCGGAGGGCAGTTTTTCGGGCTTTATGCCCATAACCTGTGAAAAAACCTCCATAGAAAATGAAATAGGGTATTCTATATATATGCTCATAGATTCGAGCGCTGCCTCCCATGTGTCTGTATCTACCTTCTTTGAGGCATTTATATCGCCGCGCAAAAAACCGCGCAGAATATCGGCGCTTCGTTCTTCAATGGGGGAAAAACCTATATCGGTGTTATAGTAGACCATCCACAGTGAGCCGTCGTTTATCAAAAACCTGCGGGGCAGGGACAGATTCTTTTTCGGAATACTGTAATGCTCCTCCGGCGGGAAAAAGCGCTGCACGACAGGTATTTTTTGAATATAATCCCAAAAAACCTCTCCGGCGTTTGAGTATTCGTTTGCAAACCAAAGCCGACAGGTCATAAATACAAGATTTACAATTAAAATCAATATAACAGAACTTTTTATGCGTTCACGAAACAAGAAAAATCACCGCCCGAAAATAGAAATGGTGCAAAAAAGGGGTGCAAAAAATCAAGTTTTTTACATCCCCTTTTAAAATCAGCTCATCCAACCGTTATACAAAGACTGTATTCCGTTTGAAAAACCGTTTACGTTATTCATCACCTGCTGATTAAGCACATTTATATCAAAATATACCGTCTGATGGGCGCCGCTTGCATTCTCTGCTCTCACGGCAAACCTGTTGTGCCCTTCATTAAGCGAAACCTGCTTGTAAAACACCCCTGCATTGCCGATTTTTGTTTGTGCGACATTGTCCGACTGATCACGGAGCGCTATGTAGGAAGAACCGTTAAACCTGTAATATGCAACCTTCACACCGTTTTTTCCCGTTCCGGTAATTCCGTAGGTTTTTTTCAGCGTAGCGGAATTTTTCGTTTCGGGCTTTCTTACAACGATAAGGTCAACAGCCGAGCTTGCCTCACCGATTCCGATTGAAGACGGATTTGCGGCAAAAGCAGCTGCGGAATATAACATTACAAGCAGAGCGGCAAAAACTGCGCTGAGCTTTTTCATTATAAACACATCCCCATATATTTTTATTTACATTTGTATTATACACCATAAATGTTACATCCGTGTTACAATAGGCTTAAGGGTTATTCACTTTTTTTAAAAAGAGGCAATGTAATTGTTACCAGTGTACCCATTTGGTGGGGACTTTCTATAGTAATTGTGCCGTTATGGCGTGTAACGATTTCTTTAGCAATGGCAAGCCCAAGCCCCGTTCCGCCGCTTTTTCGGCTTCTGGCTTTATCCACGCGGTAAAACCTTTCAAACACGCGGGGCAAATCCTCCTTCGGTATACCGATGCCGTTGTCACGCACGCGTATAACGGCGTGTGAAAAATCGCCCTCGCACGTTACCTTAATATGCCCGCCGCCGGGGGTATATTTAACCGCGTTTGAAATTATGTTTGTAAGAACCTGCTCGATTGCGTCGGGCTCTCCGAAACAGTCGGGATACTGCATAGAGCTTGTAAAAGTTATTATATGCCCGCTTTCGCGCGCTGTATGAGAAAGCTTTTCGGACACATTTTTCGCAAGTTCCTCAAGGTTAAACTTCTCACGTCTGACGGGCTTTTGCGAACTGTCAAGCTGCGAAAGCGTGAGCAGGTCTTTAACAAGGCGCGCCATACGGTCGGCTTCTTTTTCGATAACCTTTATAAAATTTAAAACAGGGCTTTGGCTGTCCTCCTCCTGCTGCATATCATAGACGGTTTCGGCATAGCTTTTTATTGTTGTAAGAGGCGTTCTTAATTCGTGCGATACATTTGCAACAAATTCACGCCGTGCGTTTTCCAGAAGCTGGCTGCGTGTAATATCCTGAAAAACCACAACCACGCCTGCGGCAGCCGAACGCTCTGTATTAAAAGGCGCAAAAAACGCTTTAAGCACCTTTCCGCGGTATTCGATGTCGCGTTCCACTGTTTCTGTGGGGTCTATATAAAGTATTCTGTAAAGCGAAACATTTGTATCGAGTATGTTAAAAAGCGCGTCAAACGTATCAAAGCTGCAAGCGGAAAGTAATTTTTTTCCGGCGGGGTTTATGTGTATCAGCCTGCCGGAAGAATCGAAAGCGGCAACGGCGTCTGTCATATGCAGAAGAATTGCCTCTATCTTATTTTTCTCCGTCTGGATTTCTTCCATATTGTTATTTATTCTGAGCGCCATATTGTTAAAGGCAACCGTAAGCTGACCTATTTCATCGCGTGAGCGGACCTCTATTTTATGCCCGAAATCACCCTGTGCCATTTCAAGGCTTTTGTGCTGTAGGGTAGAGATGGGTGAGATGATTGTCCGCGAAAGGAAAAATCCCAAAATCGCGCTTATAATAAGCCCGAATAAAAGCGCCCATAAAATATTTATAAACATATTTGTGATAATTTCGTTAATTTCAACCTTGGTATCCGTTATATAAATTATATAGCGCAGGGTTTCACCGTCGTACACGGGAAGCGCGTAGTCCATTATATTGCTTTTTTTATCCGTTAAATCGCCCTTTTTACCCGAAAGCGCCAGCAAAAGATTTTGCGTAGGTGTGAAAACCTTGTTATCCTCCGAGGTTCCGCCCAAAAATTCGAGCGACTGATTTAAAAGATAACAGTTCCTGAAAGAGTCTATACCCATTCTCACGGAATATGCGTTAAGCATATCCAATATTTTATTTGTTGCGTCGGGTTCTTTGCAAACGCTTTTCAGTTCGTCGGTGACGGCACTTGTAAAGATGCGCTCATTAAGAGAAGAGCTGAAGTCGTTATAATAATATGCCGAGATATTCTGCAGCAAAAACGTGCCCACGACTATCATTACGCTGACGGTAAGCAGCAAAAATATTGCAATTATTTTCCATTGAATACTGCGAAACATTCTATTACCTACTTACTTGTTAAAATAGTAGCCGACGCCGCGCTTTGTCATTATATAGGCAGGGTTCGAGGGGTCGTCCTCAACCTTTTCGCGGAGACGGCGCACGGTAACGTCAACGGTGTGCATATCGCCGTAATATTCATACCCCCACACCTTGGTAAGCAGCGTTTCGCGCGTAAACATTTTACCGGGCTGCATGGCAAGGTATTTTATAAGCTCAAACTCGCGCAGGGTAAGGTCAATCGTTTTGCCGTTTTTCTGCACCTCGTACCTTGCGGGATTTATAACAAGATTTCCGTAGTGCATAACATCCTCCGAAATCTCCTCGCTTTGAGAGGTGCGGCGGATATTTGCCTTTACGCGCGCGGTAAGCTCACGCACAGAAAACGGCTTTGTAATGTAATCGTCCGCGCCGAGTTCAAGCCCCAAAACCTTGTCAACCTCCTCATCACGGGCGGTTATCATTATTATGGGGACAGAAAGCTTCTCGCGGATTTTTTTGCAAACGTCAAATCCGTCCATCTTCGGAAGCATAAGGTCAAGTAAAATAAGGTCGGGCTTTTTCGTAAGCGCAAGGCTTAAACCCTCCTCGCCGTCATAGGCGGCAATTACATTGTAGCCTGCCTTTGTAAGATTAAATTTTAATATATCAACAATCGGTGCTTCGTCGTCAACAACCAAAATAAGCTTATCCATAAAATAAAGCCCCCTTTAGATATATATTTTATAGTATTTTTAAAATTATGTCAACAACACAGCGGTAAAATCTTTCCGAAATTAACAATTAGATTACAATTGTTATAAAAATGTTGCTTTTGTAAATAATTAGCTGTATAGTATATGTGTGGGATTTTAAAAAGGGAGGTAGGGATTTTGTGAAACTGCCGTTTGAAAAGAAACATCTGTGTATGGGAATAACAGCTTTTTTAACAATTGCAGCGTCTATCGTTTTCTTTATGATAATACACAAATGGTCAACGGTGACAAAGGTGTTTGCACTTATTTTTAAAAGCCTCAGACCAATTACCTACGGGCTTATGATGGCGTATGTTTTAAATCCGCTTGTAAATATGTTTGAAAGGCGGATTATTTGCCCGACCATTGCGGTAATATGTAAGAAAAAAGGAAAGGAAGGGACGGCAGGCTATAAAGGGTGCGCACGTGTAATATCCATTGCGCTCGCGTGGGGCGTTGCCGTTATGGCTATACTTGCCCTTATAGACCTTGTTGCACCGGAGCTTTACTCAAGTGTGGAATCGCTTGTGATAAGCCTTCCCGGTTATGCGGACAAGTCTGTCGAATGGGCAGCGGAGCTGCTCAGGAAAAATCCCGATGTTGTAGAGTTTTTTAAAAATTCACTGAGCGGTTTTACAACGGATATAACGGAAATTGCGCGAAAGCTTAAGGAGCTTGTACCGAATATCAACGTTTTGATAAGCGGCGTATCAAACAGCGTTTTTGACGCTGTAAGGGCAGTTTTAAATATTTTAATAGGTGTGATAGTATCTGTATATGTTCTTAAAGACAAGGAAAAATTCGCGGCACAGAGCAAACGTATTTTATACAGCATATTTTCGCCGCGCAGCGTAAACAAGGTGTTATATCTTTCGCGCCTTACAAACGAGAAATTCGGAGGTTTTATAACCGGAAAGATATTTGATTCGATTATAATTGGAATTTTGTGCTTTATTCTGCTTACAATCTTTAATGTGCCGTACAGCGCCCTTGTAAGCGTGGTTGTGGGCGTTACAAATGTTATTCCGTTTTTCGGTCCGTTTTTGGGCGCAATACCAAGCGCGATTTTAATACTTTTGGCAGAGCCTATAAAGTGCATAACCTTTGTAATTATCATAATAGCGCTTCAGCAGTTTGACGGAAATATCCTCGGCCCGAAAATTCTCGGTAACACAATCGGTATATCAAGCTTTTGGGTTATATTTTCAATTCTTGTCGGAAGCGGGCTTTTCGGTGTATGGGGAATGGTGTGTGCAGTGCCGATATTCGGCGTTTTGTATACGATTGTGCGAAACGGCTGCCATAAATCGCTCAGGGGAAAAGGTATAGACTATTCCTCCCTTGAATATATGAAAATACACCATATAGACGAGGAAAGCGGAAGACCTGTATTAAAGGACGAATAAGCAGAGAGGTGATTTAATATGCAGGAATTTGTTTCAAAAATACTGACATATGTTTTTGTTGTAATAATTTATCTGTTTATTTATGCGATAATACGTATGATTTTTCTGGATATTCATACAATGTACCGAAAAAAATCCGGCGGGCTTGCCGAGGCATATCTCAAGCTTATAAATCTGCGCCATGATTTGGATTTTCCGGTTGATGAAAGCTACGAAATCGAGCAGGATGAAATAATAGGGCGCGGCAAAAAATGCGATATAAGCATTGCGGACAAGTATATGTCCGTTAAAAACAGCAGAATTTTTAAATCGAGCGGAAAATTTTACATAGAGGATCTTGACAGCACCAACGGCACCTACCTCAACGGAGAGTCGCTCGGCGATAAAGCGGTAGAGCTGCTTGACGGAGATAAAATTACTGCGGGAAGAGTGAACTTTCTCTTTGTGCAGCCTGTAAAGGGTGAATGATATGGAAGGAAAACTGCACAGCTGCCGCCCGCTTATACTGCTTATAGCCGCAAACATTTTGGGAATGGCGCTTATAATGATTAAGGAACAGCGCCTCGATTATAATATGGCTGTTTTGTGCGGCATTATGTGCGGCATAAATATTGCGGCATATCTTTTGATAAGTCTTTTAAAAATGGGCGACGGGTACATATTTATCATCATATCAATGCTTTCCACCGTGGGCGTGATAATGCAGACAAGAATTGACTCCGGCGGCGGAATACGCCAGATGAAGCTTTACCTTTTCGGCACGGCGGTGTATTTTGCCGTGTTTTTTGTCTACAGGCTTTTCGGCAAAAAGCTTTGGAGGATGCCCGCGGTTTGCTTTTTTGTTTCGGTTGTGCTTTTTATACTTACAGCCGTTTTCGGCACGGTGCGCTACGGCTCAAAAAACTGGATTGTGATAGGCGGTGTTTCTGTTCAGCCGAGCGAGGTTATAAGAATACTTTTTGTTTTGTCGCTTGCCGCAATACTTACCGCGGGAAAGAAGAAAAACAGCGAAAATGAAAAAGATGAAATTAAAATTTCAAACAAAAAAAGACTTATGGCAGCAGCCGCAGTTGCGTACGTGAATATGGGATTTTTGCTTTTGCAGCGCGAGTGGGGAATTGCGGTGCTGTTTTTTGCAATATATCTTTCGTTTTTATATATTTACGGAAAAAACAAGGTGTTTATGCTTTTAAACCTTGCTGCGGCGCTTGCGGGCGGGCTTTTCGGATGCAAATATATGAGCCATATACGCGTGCGTGTTTCAACCTGGCTTGACCCGTTTTCCGATGCTGCAGGAAAAGGATACCAAATAACGCAGTCGCTGTTTGCAATAGGTGCCGGCGGGTTTGAGGGGCGCGGCATAGGAAACGGCAGCCCGTATTTTATACCTGTGGTAAGCTCGGACTTTATATTCTCTGCCATTTGCGAGGAAATGGGCGTGCTCGGAGCAACTGCGGTAATACTTTTGTATTTTGTGCTTGTGTACCGCGGGTTTAAAATAGCGCTGTCCTCAACAAATGAATTTCATAAAGCGGTAAGTA
This sequence comes from uncultured Clostridia bacterium, assembly GCA_934476455.1. Lineage (GTDB taxonomy): Bacteria > Bacillota > Clostridia > UMGS1883 > UMGS1883 > UMGS1883. The sequence goes on from CAKSNY010000004.1 coordinate 83,362, forward strand.
TAGGACTCAGCGTAATGCTCGGCGTGCAGACATTTATTATTATAGGCGGCGTTACAAAGCTTATTCCGCTTACGGGTATAACGCTGCCGTTTATAAGCTACGGCGGCAGCAGTATGCTGACGACATTTGCGGCACTTGGTGTTTTACAGGCAATAAGTGCAATGAGAGGTGAACAGACCGATGAAATTGAATAAGCGCATTATAACCGTTATGGCAGCTGTGTGTTCGCTTTTTTTGGCAGAAATTATATATCTTACGTATTTTTCGCTCTTTCAGGCAAAGGATATTGTAAATTCAAGCTACAATCAGCGTATATGGGAAAAGGAGGAGCGCGTTCTGCGCGGTAATATTTATGACAGAAGCGGCACGCTGCTGGCACAAAGCCGTGAAACAGACGACGGGCAAAAGCGGGAATACCCGTATAAGGAGCTTTATGCACATTCTATCGGATATAACAGCCGCACCTACGGAAAAACCAATATAGAGCTTAAATTTAACGACTATCTTTTAAGAACACAGAACGTTTTGGACGTGCTGCGCTCGGAGGACAAAAAGGCGCATTTTGAAAACGGCGCGTCGCTTGAGCTTACGCTTGACCACGAACTTACAAAGACGGCAGCAGAGCTTATGCGTAAATCAAACGGTGCGGTAACGGCGATGAATCCCGCTACGGGAGAGGTGTATTGCCTGTATTCGTATCCGTCGTTTGACCCGAACGAGGAGGTACTGGTAAAAAACTGGGACAGCCTTACGGGGGACGAAGCCTCGCCCTTTGTGGCAAGGGCGACAAAGGGGCTGTATGCACCGGGCTCAACCTTTAAAATTATTACGTCCGCTGCGGGAATAATGAACGGGTATGAAAATTTTACCTTTAAGGACGAGGGTAAAATTAAAATAGACGGAAAGGAACTTAAAAATTCGGGCGGAAGAAGTTACGGAAACCTGGATATGGCGGGTGCGTTTAAACATTCGAGCAATGTTTATTTTTCCGCACTTTCGCAAAAAATAGGTGCAGACAAGCTTGGAAGCACTGCGGAGGATTTTTTAATCACAAAGGAAATTCCGTTTGATATTCCGACAAGCGGGAGAAATGTTATGTTTTCCGAGCTGAGCGGCATAGAGCTTGCCTCCACCGCAATAGGGCAAGGTAAGCTTTTGGTAACGCCTATGCATATGATGATGGCGGCAAGTGCGATTGCAAATGACGGCGTTATGATGAAGCCGTTTATGGTAAGGCGTGCGTTTTATGAAAACGGCGGTGATGTGTATAATATGCAGCCTTTTTCGCTTTCAAATGCGACGGACGCAAACACGGCAGCAATTATCAAAGAATATATGATAGGATGTGTAAAAAGCGGCACAGGGCGTTCGGCCCGCGTTTCGGGGATTGAGGTTGCCGGAAAAACAGGTACCGCAGAAAATGAAAAAGAGGGAAAAACGCACGCGTGGTTTGTGTGCTTTGCACCGGCGGACAATCCGCAGATAGCAATTTGTGTTATGAAGGAATACAGCGGCTCGGGCGGCGGCTCTGTTTGTGCGCCGATTGCGGCAAAGCTTATTAAAAAAGCACTTGAAACAGGTATTATAACTAAGTAAAGGGGCTTTGTTATGGTTTTAACGATTACACTTAATCCGTGTATAGACAGAAGCGTAAGCGTTTTAAATTTAACGGCCGGCGGGCTTAACCGTGCCGAATGTACCAAAACAGAATTTGGCGGCAAGGGAATAAATGCGGCTATGGCGCTGAATAATCTCGGCGGGGAGGTCGCTTGCTTTGGTATGTGCCCGGGCGATGCTTCGGCAAAGCTGAATGAATATATTAAAAAGGCGGGGATAGCCGGCGCCTTTTTTACAACCAAAGGAAATATAAGGATAAACACAAAAATTACGGAAAAATGCAGCGGCAATGTTACGGAGATAAACGAAGCGGGGGAAGGGGTTTCTGAAAATGATATAACAGGCTTTTCGGAGGAATACAAAAGACTTGTAAAAAATTCGAATGTTGTTGTAATATCGGGCAGCGCACCCCCGGGAACAAATGATAATATTTATTACGAGCTTGTAAAAATTGCAAAAGCCGAGGGTGTAAAAACAATTCTTGACGCAGACGGAGAAAAGCTTAAAAACGGAATTAAGGCACTGCCCTATGCGATAAAGCCTAACCTCTACGAGTTGGAGCAGCTTGCGGGAAGAACGCTGAAAAATGAAATCGAAATTGCGCTTGAGGCGGAAAAAATAGTACAGCATGGCATATGCCGGGTTTTGGTAACACTTGGGGATAAGGGGGCAATTTTCGTTTCAAAGGGTGAACGATTTTACATTAAAGCTCCGAAGATAGTGTGCAAAAGCCCGATAGCTGCCGGCGACAGTACCGTTGCTGCTTTGGCATATGCAATAGAAAGCAATGCGGATGTATATACGGCGGCAAAGCTTGCCGTTGCGGCGGGTACGTCTGCCGCCGAGCGTGACGGAAGCGGCGTGTGCACGCGCGAAAGAGTGTTTGAAATTGCCGCAAAATTGCAGATTTTGAAATTATAAGCTTAATATGTAAAAAAAACAACAGTTACCGATGAATTCAGAAGCTGCTAAGGCTGTCGAAAAGCCAAAATTTTGAGTATTGATGAGTTGCCGGTTTTGTGACATAAAAAAGTGACCTTAAAGGAGTTTAACCCTTTAAGGTCACTTTTCTTATTTTGCCTTTTTATTGTTATGTGGTTTTACCCAAAAACAACCAAAAAACCTAATCAGCCTTCCTTTATCTTAGCCTGTGCTGCTGCAAGGCGAGCGATCGGAACACGGAAGGGAGAGCAGGAAACATAGTCAAGCCCGATTTTGTGGCAGAACTCTACCGAAGTGGGGTCACCGCCGTGCTCACCGCAGATACCTACGTGCAAGGACGGGCGAACACCCTTACCAAGCTTAATAGCCATTTCCATAAGCTTGCCTACGCCTGTCTGGTCAAGCTTTGCGAAAGGATCGTTTTCAAATATTTTTGCGTCATAGTAAGCGTCAAGGAACTTGCCTGCGTCATCACGCGAGAAGCCATATGTCATCTGTGTAAGGTCGTTTGTACCGAAACAGAAGAATTCGGCGTCCTTTGCGATTGCGTCTGCTGTAAGTGCTGCACGCGGAATTTCAATCATCGTACCAACTTCATACTTAAGGTCAATATTTGCCTTGGCAATTTCCTCGTCAGCTGTTTCAACAACAAACTCCTTAACATAGTGAAGCTCTTTTTCATCGCCGATAAGAGGAATCATAATTTCAGGCTCAATATTCCAGTCGGGATGAGCTTTTTTAACATTGATAGCTGCACGGATAACGGCTCTTGTCTGCATTTTTGCAATTTCGGGATACGTAACTGCAAGGCGGCAGCCGCGGTGACCCATCATGGGGTTAAATTCGTGCAGGGAATCGATAATTGCCTTGATTGTTTCAACGCTCTTGCCCTGTGATTTAGCCAAAAGCTCTATATCACCCTCTTCTGTGGGAACAAACTCGTGCAGAGGAGGATCAAGGAAACGAATTGTAACGGGGTTGCCTTCAAGCGCTTCGTAAAGCTTCTCAAAGTCGCCCTGCTGCATCGGAAGAATCTTCTCAAGAGCAGCTTCTCTTTCTTCAACAGTATCGGAGCAAATCATTTCGCGGAAAGCGTCTATTCTGTCGCCCTCAAAGAACATATGCTCTGTACGGCAAAGACCGATACCTTCGGCGCCGAGCTCGCGTGCTTTCTGAGCGTCACGCGGGGTATCCGCATTTGTTCTTACCTTAAGAGTTCTGAACTTGTCTGCCCAGCCCATAATTCTGCCGAAATCACCGCCGATTGAAGCGTCAACGGTGGGGATAATTCCGTCGTATATATTACCTGTAGAACCGTCTATAGAGATAAAGTCACCCTCGTGATAGGTTTTTCCGGCAAGCGTGAACTTCTTGTTGTCCTCGTCCATATTGATGTCGGAGCATCCGGATACACAGCATGTACCCATACCGCGTGCAACAACGGCTGCGTGTGATGTCATACCGCCGCGAACCGTAAGTATGCCCTGTGCTGCCTTCATACCCTCAATATCCTCGGGAGAGGTTTCAAGACGTACCAAGACAACCTTTTCGCCGTTTGCTTTCCACTGCTTTGCATCTTCAGCGGTGAATACTATCTTACCGCATGCAGCGCCGGGAGAAGCTGCGAGAGCTCTTGCAACGGGGGTTGAAGCCTTAAGTGCCTTTGAATCAAACTGCGGATGCAAAAGCGTATCAAGGTTACGCGGATCAATCATAAGAACCGCTTCTTTTTCGGAAATCATTTTTTCGTCAACGAGGTCGCACGCAATCTTAAGAGCAGCCTGCGCGGTTCTCTTACCGTTACGTGTCTGAAGCATATAAAGGTGCTTGTCCTCAATTGTAAACTCCATATCCTGCATATCTCTGTAGTGATTTTCAAGAGTATGGCAGATGTCTACAAACTGGTTGTAAACCTCGGGCATTACCTCTTTAAGCTGGTCAATCTTCTGAGGTGTACGAACGCCAGCAACAACGTCTTCGCCCTGTGCGTTCATAAGAAATTCACCCATAAGGTGCTTTTCGCCCGTTGCGGGGTCACGCGTGAAGGCAACGCCCGTACCGGAGGTTTCGCCCATATTACCGAAAGCCATCATCTGTACGTTTACGGCAGTACCCCAAGAGTAGGGGATATCGTTGTCGCGGCGGTATACGTTTGCACGGGGGTTGTCCCATGAACGGAACACAGCTTTGATAGCGCCCATAAGCTGTTCCTTCGGATCGGTCGGGAAATCTTCGCCGATTTTTTCTTTATATTCAGCCTTGAACTGGTTAGCCAATTCCTTGAGGTCTTCGGCGGTAAGGTCTACATCCTGTGTTACGCCCTTTGCCTCTTTCATTTTATCGATAAGCTGTTCAAAGTACTTTTTGCCGACTTCCATAACAACGTCGGAATACATCTGGATAAATCTTCTGTAGCAGTCATAAGCCCATCTGGGGTTACCGCTCTTCTTTGCCATAACCTCAACAACGTCTTCGTTAAGACCGAGGTTAAGGATGGTATCCATCATACCGGGCATAGATGCTCTTGCGCCGGAACGCACCGATACAAGCAGCGGATTTTCCAAATCGCCGAATTTTTTGCCGCAGATTTCTTCCATTTTTGCGATATGCTCCATAATCTGCGCCTGGATATCGTCATTGATTTTCTTTCCGTCCTCATAATAACGGGTGCACGCCTCTGTCGAGATTGTAAAGCCCTGGGGAACGGGAAGACCGAGCTTTGTCATTTCAGCAAGGTTAGCGCCTTTACCGCCGAGAAGATTTCTCATTGATGCGTCGCCTTCGCTGAAAAGATAAACGAATTTAGTCATTAACTAAACCTCCTAAAATATAATTTATATATTTTGTGTCACAACTGCTATCATACACTATTTTTGCCCGAATTTCCAGTCTTTTTTCAAAAAAAATACGAATTTACGGGGTTTTTTTTACAATATTGTGCAAATAAGACAAAGATTTAGGATAAAAACCCAACTGAAAGCATAAAAAGCCCTCGGCAGCACGCGAAGCAGACAAAATATCGGAAAAAGGAAAGAGCGCAAAAAGTGCGTCGCGCAGCGAGGCCGAAACTATAAAATTACAGATTTTAGCAGCGGCGGGGGAAATACTTATGCAATCGCTTGTTTTATGCAGCGCGCATTTTGAAATGCCGTCCGCCAAAGAAAAGTATAAGGCGGCGCTCCCGCAGGAGCAGTTTTCTGAAAAATCCGGCATAAAGCCGCAGCAGGAGGCAAGGCGCAGCTCAAAAACAGCTTTTATGTACGGGGCGTCATCCTGTCTTTTTGAAAGCATATATAAGCAGTTTAAAAGAAGGCGTGTTTCCTCATTGGCAGGCGAAAGCTGCATTATGCAGCTTTCGCACAGCGAGCAAAAATATGAAGCATACGAAAGAAGCTCGACGCTTTTGCAAATTTCCGAAAAGCTTTCCGTAACCTCTCCGGAAACAAGGCTGTACAGCCCGTCCTTAATTTTTTTTAAAACAAATTCACCGTATGAAAGGAACTGCGCGCTTGCGCGGGATTTGTGCTTTAAGGAACGCACACCCTTTGCGCTTACGAAAATGCGCCCCATATCCGCCGAAACCAGGGTAAGCATACGGTCGTTTTCACCGTGCGGACGGCTTTTTATAACTATTGCCTTTGTTTTAATTGTTTCGCCTGCCATTTGTCATCCTCTTTTATTTGCTTATACTTAAGGTAAATATCCAAATTACCGGTTTTTGTAAAAAGTGCCCACATTCCGCTTTTATCATACACAATAAATCACCTCTAAAGTGTATTATGGCTAAAATGCGGCAAAAAACAGCTTGTAAATTATGGCTTATTTGTATAACCGAGTTCGCGCAAAGCAGTGGGGTGGTTTCGCCAGTCCTCGCGTACCTTTACCCAAAGCTCCAGGTAGACGCGGCAGCCCAAAAGCTTTTCAATATCCGCCCTTGCATACGAGCCTATGCGTTTAATTGTTTCGCCGCCTTTTCCGATAATAATGGGCTTGTGGCTTTGCTTTTCGCAATATATAACGGCTTTAATGGTGGTCAGGCTGTCGCCTTCGTCCATTTTTTCTATTTCAACGGCGCTGCCGTGCGGTACCTCGCGGTCAAGCAAGCGCAAAAGCTTTTCGCGTATTATTTCGGCAGTCATATCGCGCACAGTGCTGTCGGCATATATATCCGTGGGATAAAAGGGCTCGCCCTCGTCAAAATGCTTTAATATTTCAGCGCGAAGAAGGTCGACGCCCTCGCCCGATTTTGCACATATGGGTATGATTGCGGAAAAATCAGCTTCTTGGGAAAAGGCTTGTATTTGCGGTAAAAGCTTTTCTTTTTCAACGGTATCTGTTTTATTTATTACAAGAATAACGGGGATTTCACATTTCTTTGCCGCATTTACAGCGTTTTTGTCTGTGTCTGAAATATCTGCGCCCGCCTCCGTAACCAAAAGCAAAACGTCAACATCGCCGACAGACCCCGCAGCCGATTTATTCATATATTCGCCGAGCTTTGTTTTGGGGGTGTGCATACCCGGGGTATCAACAAAAACTATCTGATAGCCGTCGCCGTTGTCTATTGCGGCGAGGTTGGTGCGCGTTGTCTGCGGCTTTTTTGATACAATAGCGGCTTTTTCCCCTATAAAAGCATTTGTCAGTGTAGATTTGCCGACATTAGGGCGACCTACAATAGCGGCAAAACCTGATTTAAAATTACTCATTGGTACAATCCTTTCTAAAATAAAACATCAATCATTTGTATAATATGCGGCAAAAATATTATAAGCCCGCATACAGCCGCACCGCAGCTGAGAATAAACACGGCGCCCGCGGCAAAGTCCTTGGCACGCTTTGCGTACATATTAAACACACCGCATGAAAGGTCAACCGCATTTTCTATTGCGCTGTTTATAAGCTCTGCACAGATTACGCCGAAACACAGAGCCGTTACAACTGCTTTTTCGGCTGCCGAAAGATTTAAAACCACAGAGGCACAAATAACAATAACCGTTATGCAAACGTGTATGCGCAGGTTGCGTTCCTCCTTAAGCAGCGTAAAAAAACCGTGCGCGGCATGGCGGAAGCTCTCACACAGCGATTTGTTTTTCATACTGCATCACCCTATCTTGTAAGATTCATCTTTTCTGTAATTTCTTTTTCGCGCAAGCGCATAACCGAGGCATAAGGTTCCTCCATATGGTCAAACCCAAGCAGATGAAGGGTAGAGTGAACCGTTAAAAACCCGACCTCACGGATAAGCGAGTGCCCGTATTCGCGTGCCTGGCTTTCGGCGCGTTCAAGTGAAATTACAATATCGCCGAGGAGCAAAAAGTCGCCGTCAAAATCGCCGCTGTCTTCAAGCTGGACGCCGTTTTCGTCAAACTCTAAAATGGGAAAACTTAAAACATCGGTCGGGGCGTCTATCTCGCGGTATTCACGGTTAAGCTCTCTGATTCCTTCATTGTCGGTTATAAGGATGCTCACCTCAAAATCGGTATCACCGCCGCCGACAACCTCAAGCGTGGTGGATACGGCGCGCTGAATAACCGTTTCCAGTTCGTCGGTAAAGTCAAGCTTGTCTTGTTCGTTTTCAATAATAAATTGTATCATTTTCTTACTCCTTATTCATATTTTATTCTTTCGTGGAAATATCCGCCCAGTGTTTTGGTTATAACGCGTATCACTTTTTCAAGCTCGGCAAAGGTAAGGTTACATTCGTTAAACTGCCCGCTATCCGTACGCTCACGCACTATACGGCGGACCATTTGCTCTATTTTGCTTTCGCTTTTTTCGCTTAAGCTGCGCACCGCCGCCTCGCACGAATCGGCAAGCATAACGATCGCAGCCTCCTTTGAAGAAGGCTGCGGCCCCGGATAGTGGAAGGGTGCGGGGTCTGCGTCTTTATTTTTTTCTTTTGCGCGCAGAAGAAAATATCCGACAGAGGTTGTTCCATGGTGCTGCGCAATTATAGCGCAAATATCAGGCGGCAAGCGGTGTTTTTGCGCAATTTCGGCACCGTCTGACACGTGCTGTATGATAACGCGCGCACTTTCTTCCGGGGAAAGATTATCGTGAATGTTTTCATCGTATTGGTTTTCTTTAAAATACAGCGGGTGGCGGAGCTTGCCTATATCGTGATAGTAGGCGCCGACGCGGGCAAGAAGTGAATTTGCTTTTATTTCACGCGCTGCAATTTCGGCTATATTTGCCACCGTTAGGGAATGATGATATGTTCCGGGCGCTTCAACCAGCAAGCGCTTTAACAGCTTATTTTCGGGGTTTGCCAATTCGGTAAGCTTCATAGGCGTTGTTACATTGAAAAGCCATTCCCATGAGGGAAGTGTGCCGATTGTAAGTATTCCCGACAAAAAACCGCCGCAAAATCCGAAACAAAAGGAAACAAGCGATGCCTTTGCGCTGCTTGCTTCAACCAAAGACATTGCGCAAAACGAAAGACCGTATGAAAAAGCCGAAACAATACCGGCTGGAAGAAGCTGTGTGCGCTGTTTTACGCGGCTGAACGCATACGCGCAAATACTGCCGCCGATTATCATACAAAGCGCGTAGCTCCAGCCGGAGTCAAACGCAACGCCGCAAAGCACGGAAACGGAAAGGTTTGCAATTATTGCAGGCTGTGCCGAGGAAAAAATCGCCGTTACGCAAGGCAAAAAACCAAGCGGCAGAATGGGGATAAATCTTTCCGGAAGTATTTTTGTGCCGTAAAAAGCCATAGCAACGGAAATTAAAGCCATAACAGAGGTAATCGGCACGGCGGCGGAAAGCTTTTTGCGCTTTGGGAAAAAGCCGCATATAATTACCGTAAAGCATAAGAGCATAAACAAAACAATGCCCAGAGTGTATGTAGGCAAAATCGGGTTGGAGCCTTTTAAAATGCCTAAAGAGCGAAGCATATCAAGCTGTGCTTTTGACACAATTTCACCTTTTCTCAATATTATTTGATTTTTTTTGTATTCGGTTACGGGAACGGCAGCAGCCGCCGCTTCTTTACGGCGCAGGGTTTCGTCCTCGTTAAGCTCAAGGTTCACCGTAAGGACAGATGCACAAATCTCGTTAAGGGCACTTTTTTGCACATCGTTTATTTTAAGCCCGTTTATTTTTTCATCACAGCTTTTTTTTGCCTCCTCAATATCGGAAACGCCGTTTCCCATAACGGTTTCCACAATATCGGAAAGTGTGCGCATGGCAGAAAAGCTTTTGTCGCTTGATGTCATAATCGCATCGCCGCTTTTTTTTGAAAGGTTAATCTTGGCGGTGGCGGCAAGATTGGTGCCGTTTGAGGGCTCGTTCTCGTCTGTATTTTCGCGAAGTGCCGCAGCGGAGGAAAAAATACTGTTTACGGTTTCCTTTGCGGCGGAGGTTTTGGAAGAATCAATCGTATATACGTTTTCAACGCTTTTTTTTGCCGCTTCACGCCGTGCTGCGGTGGTTGTTTCGTCCACTATTGCACGGGGGGCATATATATCCACGGAGGAAACGTCCCCCTCATTTATCTCTATCTGCCCGCTGCGCCCGGATAAAAGCATTATCATAGCAATTAAAATAAGGCAAACAACGCTTATTGCCGCGTGTGCCGCACTATCGAAAAATGTTTTCATAGCTTACTACCTCTTTTCATATCTTTCGTATGCCGCAATTATTTTTTGTACAAGCGGATGGCGGACAACGTCCTTGTCAGACAGGTGGCAAAAGTCAAGCCCTTCGATATTTTTTAAAATCTTTGCTGCCTCCTTAAGACCGCTTCGCTTGCCGTCCGGAAGGTCAATCTGCGTGATATCGCCTGTTATAACGGCTTTTGAGCCAAAGCCTATTCTTGTAAGAAACATTTTCATTTGTTCCGAGGTTGTGTTTTGCGCCTCGTCAAGGATTATAAATGCGTCGTCAAGGGTCCTTCCGCGCATATAGGCAAGCGGCGCTATTTCAATAGTTCCGCGTTCAAGATATTTTTGGTAATTTTCCGTGCCGAGCATATCGCTGAGCGCATCGTAAAGCGGCCGCAGGTACGGGTCGACCTTCATCTGCAAATCGCCCGGCAAAAAGCCGAGCTTTTCCCCGGCTTCAACGGCGGGGCGGGTTAAAATAATACGGCTTACCTCTTTACGGCGGAAGGCATCTACCGCCATTGCCACGGCAAGGTATGTTTTACCCGTTCCGGCGGGACCTATGGCGATTACAACCGTATTGTCGCGTATTTTTTGAATATAGTGCTTCTGACCGTAGGTTTTGCTTTTAACGGGCTTACCCTTTGAGGTTATACATATACAGTCGCCGCTTGCGGCGGGCATAAAATCAATATTTTCGTTTACCGCAACAATTGCATAGCGGATGCTTTGCTCGGTAAGCGTATCGCCTGCTTCGATTTCCGCAATAAGCCGAAAAAGCACCTGAGCCGCTTTTTCGCAGTTGTCGCCGATTATTTTCACGGAGGTATCGCGGTTTAAAAGGCGTACATCCATTTCACGTTCTATAAGCTTGGCGTTACAGTCAAAGCTGCCGAACAGCGCCATAACGGTTTCATTTGAGCCGGTTTCAATCAGTTTTTCCATTCGTATCACCTTTATCTATAGGAATTTCTTTATCTATACGCATTGTGCTTTCCATACGCATTTTTAATATAACGCTTGCACCGCAGTCTGCCGTGTCGGTTGATATTTTTATGTTTGAAGCGCCGCTTTTTTCCGCAGCACGCCGCATCTTGGAAACTTCTTTATCAATAAGCGCGGTGAGGTCGTTTTGGCGCATATTGACGTTTACCTCGTAATAATCTGCGCGAAAAAAAGCAACACCCAAAAACGGTATACGTATGTTTTTTACTATTTTATCATATTCGCGGTATGAAATTCTACTGTTTATTGAAAAATTTACATTATTTTTTGTAAAATTTACGCCAAAAGCACTTTTTTTATTCCCTGTGCGCACCTTTTCGGACAATTGCTTGGGTAAAATGACAGCCTTTTCATCCCAGACGGTTGCCTCCACAATGCCGCCGGCATGGTGATAGTAAACAGGTATGTTTTCATTTTCGCTTTTAAATATTCCGCTGATAAGTATCTGTCCCTTTTCGACAGCTTCGCCGACGGTGACGAGAGGTGTGCCGCAAAAGGTCTGAATTTTTGTTACAAGACCGCTCCTTTGGGCTATAACGTTTGCGGGCTCGGTTATTTTTATTGTGCTCGGCGCTTTTTTTCGGGGCACAATTTCAATTTCGGCGCTTGTGCCGTCAAGATTCAGCCACATCCATGAAAGGTCCGAATGTTTAAGAAGTACACGGCGCTTGATTTCATCGGGGTTTATCCGCCGTATGTATGCGCCGCGGCGAACGCCCATATCGCTTAGCGTGGACAAAACCTTTTTTTGAAGAGAGGGCGTTGCACCGCTTATTTCAACGCGCCATATGAAAGAAGAATAAACAAACGACAAGGCGGCAAATAACAGCGGAAGGAAAAACAGCGCAAGGCGCTTTTTATAGCGCCGAAAAAAGAAGGGAAAGCCATACTTTTGTTTTACGAAAAGCTCTAAAGCGTCGGGAACGTCCCTGCATAAACATTCCCAGCCCCTTTTACTTACGGAAAAGGTCAGGTTTTCGCCGTCTTTTTTTACATCGCGCACATATATGAAGCGGGCGGCGGCAATGTTTAAAATCCGTTCGGGAAAGCGGCCGTGCGCCTCTATAACGTATGTTCCCTTTATATAGTGGACAATATCCGTCAGCATAAAATTCTCCGTTCTGCCATACTTGGCGGCTCAAAATAAAGACATAAAAGCCTTTTCTTTAAAATTGTATGTTTAAAGGTACTTGAACATAACTTATAACATAGGGAGGAATTTGTATGAAGAAAAAAGAAAAGCTTGCGGCAAAAGTCGCGGGGGTGCTTGATGTGCCGCTTGACGCCGTTTGTGACGTGCCGCGAACGGAAATAACGGGAAGAAGCCGGGTGTGCATAGAAAATTTTCGCGGAATACTTGACTATGACGAAAGCGCTTTTAAAATAAACACAAAGTCCGGAATTATAAAAATTGAGGGCAGTGAGCTGTTTATAGAAAGCATAACGGATGACGCTGTATCGCTTAAAGGTCATATTATCAGGCTTGAATTTATATAAGGGGGAAGAAGAATGCTGTTTTTTGTAATATGCGCATGTTTTGCGTTGTTTCCGGAAAATGTGCTTTTAGGGGCACAAAGCGGCTTGGCGCTTTGTATAAATGCTATTATACCGTCACTCTTGCCGTTTATGCTTGCAAGCGACTGTCTTATAAAAAGCGGGTTTTCGCGTCCGCTCGGGGCTGCGGTGTCAAAGGTTGTTACGCCGTTTACCGGGATAAGCCCGGCTGGCTGTGTATGTCTTGTAACAGGGCTTTTGGGAGGATTTGGAGCAGGTGCGCGCGCCGTTTACGAAAGCTATGAAGAAAAAGCCGTTACAAAGGACGAGGCGCAGAAGCTGCTTCCCGTATGCAATAATGCGGGACCGCTGTTTGTTATAGGTACTGTGGGAATAAGCTTTTTTTCATCCGCACAAATCGGGCTAAGGCTTTTAGCGGTACATATCATAACGGCTTTTATAATAGGAATACTGATTTTTTACACAGCGCCGCGGAAGAAGGTTTCCGTAAAAGAGGAATGGAAAATATACAAAAAAAACCGCAGCGGAATAAGCGGCGTAATAGCAAAAAGCGCCGCAACGACAGGCGGCGCAATTGTAACGGTATGTGTGTTTGTTATAACATTCAGCGCAATTTTAGAGGTAATACCGAAGGGACAGATGGCAAATATTGCCGGTATTTTTGAGGTTATGCGCGGCTGTGCGGAGCTTGCACGCGGCGGGCACAGCGCACTTCCCATGGTAAGCGCCGTGCTTTTCTGGGGCGGAATAAGCGTGCATATGCAGGCAAATGCGCTCTGCCGCGGAAAGCTTAGTATACTTCCGTGTATTATATGGCGCGCGGCAGGCGGCGTGATAGCATATATTTTAACGCGTGCGGCACTTTCAGACTCTGCCTCGCTTTTATTTTTACTGATTTTTACGGCTGCGTTTTTTACAACGGTATTTTTAATAAAAAGTATTATTTCCCGAGGATTTTTTCGGCAACCCTTATCCCGTCAACGGCGGCGCTCATAATTCCGCCGGCATAGCCGGCACCCTCGCCGCAGGGGTAAAGCCCGCGGATATTGGATTGCAGATTTTCTCCGCGGACAATGCGGACAGGGGAGGAGGAACGGCTTTCCACAGCGGTTAAAACCGCGTCGGGGAGGGCGAAACCGTGGATTTTTCTGTCTATAAGCACAATTCCCTCTTTAAGCGAGTTTGTTATAAAAAACGGAAAAAGCTTGCCCAAATCCGATGGGGTAACGCCTATCGGGTATGTAGGTTCAACGTTCCCGAGGGAAATGCTTTTTTGCCCGCGCAAAAAGTCAGACACGGTTTGAACGGGGGCTCGGTAAGAAGCACCGCCGAGGAAAAAGGCAGCCTTTTCAAGCTTTTTTTGAAATCTCATCCCCGCAAAAATATCGTTGTCCGAAAAGTCGCTCGGCAAAACGGAAACCAAAAGCGCACTGTTTGCGTTTTTTCCGTCGCGCATATGGTTGCTCATACCGTTTGTAACAACGGTTTCCGGCTCGCTTGCCGCTGCGACAACGCTTCCGCCGGGACACATACAAAACGTGTATACGCCGCGCCCGTCTTTAAGATGCACGGCAGTTTTATAGTCTGCCGGGGGAAGGTCGGGGCTCTGGGTATGATACATTGCATCGTTTATAAGCTTTTGCGGGTGCTCTATTCTTACGCCGACGGAAAATGCTTTTTTAGACATCAAAACATTATGCGAGTAAAGCATTTTAAAGGTATCGCGCGCACTGTGACCGGCAGCGAGTATCACTGTATCGGTTTTAATGTAACCGTTGTCCGTAAATACTCCGGAAACCGCTCCGTTTTCTATGTCAATATCCGTTAAAAGCGTGTCAAACATTACCTCGCCGCCAAGTGCAATAATCTCTTTTCGGATGTTTTTTACGGTTTCTATAAGCATATCCGTTCCGATATGCGGTTTGGCATTTGTAAGTATATCCTCCGGTGCGCCGTGGCGAACAAACTCTTCAAGAACTTTTTTTTGCCGCGGGTCACGTGTTCCGGTATTAAGCTTTCCGTCGGAAAATGTACCGGCACCGCCCTCGCCGAACTGGATGTTGCACTTGGGGTCAAGAATGCCGTTTTTAAAGAAAGACGAAACCTTTTTTACGCGTGTATCGACATCGCTGCCGCGTTCAAGCACAATGGGCTGCGCACCGCAGCTTGCCAAAATAAGTGCGCAGAAAAGCCCCGCGGGACCGCTGCCGACAATGACAGGGCGAAGCTTAAGGCGTGACGCGGCGGGGTATTCATAACAATACGGCTCGTATTTTTCGACGTTTTTCATACCGATAAAACGTTTCTCGCCGCGCAGCGATACTGCGGCGCTTATACAGCGGACAATACTGCCGCGGCGGTGCGCGTCAACAGATTCGCGGAGAACGCGCACAGATATAATGTCGTAAGAGCCGATTTTAAGTGTTTTTATTATTTGCTCGGTAACATCCTGCTCGGTATACTTAACGGGCAGAATAAGATTGTTTATTTTAAGCATATGTTAACCTCGTTTTATTCGGATGCGGCGCCGGCTGCACAGATTGCCGCCGTTGCCCACGCCCAATGAAGATTATAACCGCCGCATTTACCTGCGGCGTCAAGCGCTTCGCCTATGCAGTAAAGCCCGGGCAGTAACCGTGACTCGAGCGTTTCGGGAAAAAATTCGTCAAGTAGGGCGCCGCCGCGCGTCACCTGTGCGCTTTCAAATCCAAGGTTTTTTTCAAAGGTAAACTTAAGCCCCTTAAGGAGCGCGCATATATCGGAAAGTTCCTTTTCGGAAAGGGAGGTAACACTGCGTGCAGGCTTAATTTTAAGGCGTGATAATATTTCCGCGGCAATGCTTTTATGAACAATACCGGTAAGAAAATCGGCGCAGCTTAAATAAGAAAGCGCAGTGCGGCGCTTCTTTAATAAATCCGAAAGGACGGGGGCGTCGTAATCAAAGCAAAAATCAAGCATAAGAATGTCGCCCTTTTTAAGCTCGGCGGAAAGCTGCATAATCGCAATCCCCGACAGACCGTAGTCTGTAAACTGTATCTCGCCGCGCTCGGTGCTTATGGTATGTGTGCCGCGTATTACAAAAACAGCTGCCCGCGCGCGAACACCTTTAAGCGGTTTGGTGTTTTCCTTTGTGTATATAGGAACAAGAGCGCAGCAGGGCGGCACTATCGTGTGCCCAAGCTCTTTAAGAAGCTTAAAAGAGCTGCCGTCAGTGCCGAAGGAAGGCGCAGCAGCACCGCCTGAAGCTATTATCACGCGGTTGAAACGCTTTCCGTCGCAAAAATATGAACCTTTTTTTCTTTGCAGCGTTTTAATGTGTGTGTTTAAAAGAATATTTACACCCAAACTTTCAGCGCACAGGCGCAGCGCGTCCGATACAGCGGTTGCCCTAAAGCTCATCGGATATATTCTGCCTTGCTCCTCGCAAAAAAGTATGCCTAAGCTTTCAAAAAAGCGTTTTTCTTCTGAGAGCGGATACAGGGAGAGAACTTTTTCCACACATGCGGGGCTTTTGCTGACATAACATTTCGGCGAAATATCGGCATTTGACAAATTGCACCGCCCGTTTCCCGTGGCGGGAAGCTTGCGTAAAATTCTGTCGTTGCGCTCAAACACGGTTACTTCGGCACCGGGGTTTATTCTTTTTATGTGTATTGCGGCGGCGATGCCTGACGCACCGCCGCCGATAATTGCAGTTTTCACAATAAGTCGTCCTCGCTTTTCCCGGTGCGCGTCATAAGCTCTGCTACGGCGTCGCGCGGGTTTTTACCTTCAAAAAGTACTTTATATGCAGCCTCCGTAATAGGCATTTCAACATTTACGGATTTGGCAAGATTATATGCCGCTTTTGTTGCGCTTACGCCTTCTACGGTCATATGAACGTCATTTACGGCGCTTTCAAGCGTTTCGCCCTTGCCGATAAGTATTCCGGCACGGCGGTTGCGAGAGTGCATAGAGGTACACGTAACAATTAAATCACCGACGCCGCTTAGCCCGGAAAATGTTTTTTCCTTAGCCCCGAAAGCCATACCGAGGCGTGCAATTTCGTGTATACCGCGCGTCATAAGCGCGGCTTTTGTATTATCGCCGAAGCCCAGCCCGTCTGTAATACCGGCACAAAGCGCAATTATGTTTTTCAGTGCGCCGCCGAATTCAACGCCTATTATATCGGGGTTTGTATACACACGGAAAGATTGCGACATAAAAAGGCGCTGCAGCATTTCGGAAACCTTTGGGTTTTTACAGGCAACCACATTTGTTGTGGGAATACCGCGCGCAACCTCCTCTGCGTGGGAGGGACCGCTTAAAACCGCAACGGTGATGTCTTTTATTTCTTCTTCAAATACTTGGCTGAGGCGGCAGAGCGTTTCGGCGTCAAAACCTTTTGAAACGTTCACAATAATTTTTCCCGCAGAAAACGGCGCAAGCGCACGTGCCGTGGAACGCACCGCTTTCGACGGCACGGCTGAAATAATAATGTCGGAAAATGCCGCAGCCTCTTTTATGCTGCTTGTAAAGGTAATATCGGCATCTCCAAAGGGAACACCGGGTAAAAACTCTTTATTCTCACGGTCACGTTCAAGGCGGCACCGCTCCTCATCAAGATAAGACCAAAGGCATACGCTGTGCGAAGAACGGCAAAGAAGAAGCGCTATTGCAGTTCCCCAGCCGCCGCTTCCGATTACGGATATTTTCATAAACAAACCTCCTTATTTTTTTGCGCCGAGCCTATTTTCGGTTCCTTCCATAAGGCGCTTTATATTGGCATGGTGGCGGGCTATGCAAAGCACGCCCGTTATTAGTGTGAAAAAGAAGAATACATCAAAACCGCGAAAAATGAATGCGCTTACGGGTATTGATGCGGCTGCAAGAACAGAGGAAAGCGAAACATACCTGAAGCAAAGCAAGGTTATTAAAAAAACACAAAGGGCGCAAAGCGCTACGCGCCAGTCAAGCACCAAAAGTACCGCAAAGGACGTTGAAACGCCCTTGCCGCCGCAGAATTTGTAATAAAGCGGAAAATTGTGCCCCAAAACAGCACCGAGAGCTGCCGCACACTGAAAATCATATTTTCCGAACAAAAGGCGGACAATTAAAACTGCCATAACGCCCTTTAAAACATCAAACAAAAAGACGAAAAGCGCCGCTGCCGCACCGTATGTGCGGAGAACATTTGTGGCACCGGCGTTTCCGCTGCCGTGTCGGCGTATATCGTCGCGGCGGAGATGCGAATAAACTATCGCAAAATTAACAGAACCGATAAGATACCCGAGCAACAGGCAGAAACAAAGTTTAACCATCCTGCTTGCTCCTTTCACGCACAATGAATTTCAGCGGCGTTGCCTTTAAAGAAAAGCTTTCGCGAATACAGTTTTCTATATAGCGAATATAGCTGAAATGTGCAAGCGTAGCGTCATTTACAAAAATTACAAACGTAGGAGGCTTTACGGAAACCTGCGTCATATAATAAAGCTTTAAGCGTTTTCCCTTATCGGACGGCGGCTGTACACGCATTACGGCTTCGGCAAGGCAGTCGTTCAAAACGCCTGTTTGAAGACGCATTGAATTTTGATTTGAAACGTAGGTCACAAGCTCAAAAATTCTGTCTATGCGCTGACCGGTTTCAGCGGATATAAAAAGTATCGGGGCATAGGTCATAAAGCTTAGCTTGTCGCGTACCTCCTGTGTAAATTTATTGACACTGGAATTGTCCTTTTCTATAAGGTCCCACTTGTTTACACAAACAATGGACGCCTTGCCCTCCTCATGGGCATAGCCGGCTATGCGGGCGTCCTGCTCGGAAATACCTTCCGAGGCGTCAACCATAATAATGCACACATCGCACCTTTCGACAGCGCCCACAGAGCGTATTGCGCTGTAGCGTTCGAGAGAATCGGTAACCTTTGCCTTGCGGCGTATTCCGGCTGTGTCTATAAGGGTATACTTTACGCCGTCGCGCTCATATTTTGTATCTATTGCGTCGCGCGTTGTTCCCGCAATGTTTGAAACAATAACACGGTTTTCGCCCAATATTTTATTTATAAGCGAGCTTTTGCCGGCATTCGGCTTTCCGATTACGGCAATTTTTACAGAGTCGTCCTCGGCTTCCTCAGAAGAATCGGGGAAGAATTTAACGCACTCGTCCAAAATATCGCCCACACCCATTTTATGGAGAGAAGAAACGGGCAGCGGGTCACCCAGACCGAGATTGTAAAACTCGTAAAATTCGAGCGGCGGCTGTCCCGGGGTGTCGATTTTATTTACCGTAAGAATGACAGGCTTGCCGCTTTTTTGAAGCATTGTGCAAACATCACGGTCGGCGGCGGTCAGTCCGTCGCGGATATCCGTCATAAAAATTATAACGTTTGCCATATCTATTGCAAGCTGTGCCTGAAGGCGCATCTGCTCGGGGATTATTTCTTTCGAGTAAGGCTCGATACCGCCTGTGTCTATAAGGGTAAATTCTTTCCCGCACCATTCACCGTTTGCGTATATTCTGTCCCGCGTTACACCGGGGGTATCCTCAACTATGGATATTCGTTTTCCGGCTATTTTATTAAAAAGTGTTGATTTGCCGACGTTCGGTCTGCCGACAATCGCTATAACAGGCTTAGCCATATTATACTCCTTTCATTTTCAGGTAATTGAATTTTCCAAAAATTCGTACCCGCTGCGCCCAATCGGCAAAACGCGTATATTAAGCGCATTTTCTACATCTTTAACTGTCATATCGTCAAGAAAAATATCGGTGTCGCTGCGGAGCATCTCATCGGTAAGCATAAGCTTTTCGCCAAGCGGCTTGCCGGAAAGCTGCTGTATTATATCGCAACCGCACAAAAGCCCGGCAACCGTGATGGAGCGACCGAAAAAATTGTTTTTAATCTTTACAACATTTATATTTATAACAGGGTATTTGTTATGCACCTTTTCGGCAGCCAGACAGATAGTGCCGTAGGCGGCTTCCCCTGTCGCAATGGTGAAAGAATGGGGTTTAACGCCCTCTTTTCTTTCACGCAGCGCATCGTCAAGCTCTTCGTGCAGTGCGGCAATCATACCTACACCGTTTTCAAGCTGCGGGTACCCGTCATACATATCGGGATCCGGAACGGGCAGCTCTGCCTTCAGATAAAATTCGTCGGCGGCATATACAAAGCCCTTGCCGCATTCTTTCCTGAATTTATCCTGCCAAAAATGTATATGCGCCAGAACCTCCAGCGCTTTTTTCCTGTCAACCGGCGTAAGACGGCACAGCCCCTCGCGGTGCGCTGTAAGCCCTACGGGAACAACCGACACGCTTTTTACAAACGGATGAAGCGAGTAAAGGTCAAATATTGTATTTTGAAGCTGCAAGCCGTCGTTTATATCCGGGCAAAGGACGATCTGGCAGTTCATTTCTATATGATTTTTTGCAAATTTTTTCATATGCTCCATTATCTTTGCGGCATGCGGATTTTTAAGCATCTGTACGCGAAGTGCGGGGTCTGTTGTATGCACGGATATGTTTATCGGGCTTATTCTAAGACGTATAAGCCTGTCTATCTCGTCATCCGAGAGATTGGTAAGCGTTACATAGTTACCCTGAAAAAACGAAAGTCTTGTATCGTCATCTTTAAAATAAAGCGACTTTCGCATACCCTTGGGCAGCTGGTCTATAAAGCAGAATACACATTTGTTTGCACAGTGGTGCGCCGTGTCCATAAGCGAGTTTTCAAACTCAACACCGAGATCCTCATAAGCGTCTTTTTCGATTTCAACATCTTCAAGCGTGCCCTGTTTTGTCTTTACCGTAACGGTAACATATTCATCATTTATAAGGTATCGGTAATCGAGTACGTCAGTAATCTTCGTTCCGTTTATTGCGGTTATTTCATCCCCGGGCTCAAGCCCGATTTCCTCCGCAATACTTCCCGAAAAAACGCTTTTAACAACTGCCGGCATTATTCTTCATCCTTTAAGGCTTGTTTTGTAATTGAAAGACCAAGCTCGTCAAGCTGCTTTTTATCAACGACATCCGGCGATTGTATCATAAGTTCGCCGCTGTCTTTAACCTTCGGAAAGGCTATCGTATCGCGGATGCTGCTTTTGCCTGCCATAAGCATAACAATTCTGTCCAGGCCGTACGCCATTCCGCCGTGCGGAGGTGCGCCGTAGCGGAATGCCTCAAGAAAGTAGCCGAAGCGTTCCTTTGCCTGCTCGGGCGTAAAGCCGAGCGCCTCAAACATTTTTTCCTGAAGCTCGGAATTTGAAATTCGGATGCTTCCGCCGCCAAGCTCAAACCCGTTTAACACTATATCATAAGCTTTTGCATGTGTATTTTGCGGCTCTGTAAGCAGCTTGTCTATATCCTCGTCCTTGGGTGCCGTAAAGGGGTGATGCATGGCAACGTAGCGGTTTTCCTCTTCGCTGTATTCAAAAAGCGGGAAATCGGTAACCCACAGAAGATTAAATTTGCTGCGGTCTATAAGGTCAAACCTTGCGGCAAGCTCGCAGCGCAGCGCACCCAGTGCGGCATAAACAACGCTTTTTTTGTCAGCCACAAAAAGTATTGTGTCGCCCGGTGCGGCATTTGCACGGTCTTTAATTTCTGCAAGCTGCTCCGCAGTGAAAAATTTTGCAATGCTTCCGCGAATTTCGTTTTCTTCAACAATAAGCCATGCCATACCCTTGGCTTTATATGTTTTAACGAACTCAACCAATGAGTCAAGCGTTTTTCGTGTAAGCTTTTGAGAAAGCCCTTTTGCGTTTATTGCGCGAACGGTGCCGCCGGATAAAACAACGTCTGAAAATGCTTTAAACTCGCATCCGTCAAAAAGGTCTGTCATATCAATAAGCTCAAGCCCGAAGCGGGTGTCGGGCTTGTCCGAACCGTAACGGTCCATTGCCTCCTGCCAGGGAAGGCGCGGAAGCGGAAGCGCTACGTCGTAATCAAGAACCTCTTTGAACACCTTTTTTATAAAGCCTTCGTTAAGAGCTATAACATCATCCTCGTCAACAAAAGACATTTCAAGGTCAAGCTGGGTAAACTCCGGCTGACGGTCTGCGCGCAAATCCTCATCGCGGAAGCACTTGGCAATCTGAAAATATCGGTCGATACCGCCTATCATTAAAAGCTGCTTGTATTGCTGGGGCGATTGCGGCAGCGCAAAAAATTTGCCGGGATATATTCTGCTCGGAACGAGGTAGTCGCGCGCACCCTCCGGCGTGCTTTTTGTGAGAATGGGTGTTTCTATTTCCAAAAAACCGTTTTCGTCATAATAGCGGCGTGCAATCTGTGTTATGCGGTGGCGCATTTCAAGCGTTTTTACAAGCGTTGGTCTGCGAAGGTCAAGGTAGCGGTATTTAAGACGAAGCTCCTCGCCGGCTTTAACATCGTCGGTTACGACAAACGGCGTTACATCCGATGTGTTTAAAATTCTAAGCTCTGCCGCCTCAACCTCTACGCGTCCCGTGGGTATGTTTTCGTTTATATTGCTGCGCAGCCGTACTTTTCCCACAACGGCTATTACATATTCCATATGAAGTGCAGACGCTTTTTCCAAAAGTGCAGCGTTTGACGGCTCAAATACAACCTGTGCAATACCGCTTCTGTCACGAATATCCACAAACACAAGACCGCCCATATTGCGTTCTTTTGCAACCCATCCCATAAGGGTTACGGTTTCTCCTATATGTTCATCTCTAAGCATACCGCACATATGCGTTCTTTTCAGCCCTTTTAAATTATCCATTACACAGCCTCCATTATGGTTTTTAATATTTCGTTTGCATCAGACAGCGTTACCTCTGTCTGAGTTTTCGTGTTCATATTTTTAAGAACGGCACGCCCTTTTTCCATCTCGTCGCTGCCTATAACAATGCTGTAGCGCGCGCCGCATTTATCGGCAAATTTCATCTGAGCTTTTAAAGAACGCGCGCAAAGGTCACGCTCGCATTTAAGCCCGAGCGCGCGAAGCTTTGCCGCAAGCGAAGAAACAAACGCGCTTGTTTCTTCCCCAAGGTTTGCAATATATAAATCGGGCGTGTTTTCAAATACGGGCATTTTGCCGCTTTTTTCAAGCGCAATAATAAGCCTTTCAATACCCATTGCAAAGCCCATTGCACACTGCGGTGCCCCGCCGAGCTGCTCGACAAGACCGTCGTAACGACCGCCGCCGCACACCGTTGCGGCAGCTCCGCCGACATCGGTTTTAAACTCGAACACGGTTTTTGTATAATAGTCAAGCCCGCGTACAATTGTGGTGTCCATATTATAGGGTATACCAACGGCGTCAAGAAGCTTTTTTACGGCTTCAAAATGTGAGCGGCAATCCTCGCAGATATAATCAATCAGCGCGGGGGCACCCTTTGCAATTTCGCCGCAGACAGGGCTTTTACAATCAAGTATTCTGAGAGGATTTTTCTCATACCGTGTACGGCAGGTTTCGCAAAGCTGCGAACTTTCAACATACGGTTTAAAATACGCTTTTAAAGCCTCATTGTATTTTTTTCGGCACGTGGGGCATCCTATAGAATTAAGGTAAAGCACCGCGTCCGAAAGACCAAGCTCGCACAAAACGGTATACGCATATGCTATAATTTCCGCGTCAACCTCGGGACTTGCGGACCCGAAGCATTCCGCACCGAATTGGTGAAATTCACGCAGACGTCCCGCCTGGGGCTTCTCATAACGGTAGCAGCTTATGTTGTAAAAAAGCTTGGCGGGGAGAGGGGCGGCGTACACGTTGTGCTCCAAGAAAGCGCGAACCACGCCGGAAGTTCCCTCCGGGCGAAGGGTGATGCTTCGATTACCCTTATCGAGGAAGGTGTACATTTCCTTTTGCACAACGTCTGTTGTATCGCCGACGCCGCGCTCGAAAAGTTCTGTATGCTCAAACACGGGCGTTCTGATTTCTTTAAATCCGAAACGCGCCGATACTTCTTTTACGGTGTTTTCTATATATTCCCATTTCAATACGTCGGACGGCATAATATCTGCCGTACCGCGCGGTGCAGTAATTGCCATCGGTCATCGTCCTTTCAACATCTATCTTTATATTTTACTATTTAACAAGCCGTATTGTCAATACCCACAGTAAAAGAAAACAAATAAAATGGAAAATAGTTTACTTAAACAGAGTAAAGTTTTATAAAAAAATTGAGAAAATTTACAAAAGGACTTGCTTTTTTTTCGGTATTATGCTAAAGTAACTTTATGTGACATATGAATTACGGAGGTGTGGAGAATGAGGTTAGCATTTACAATTGTTTATATTATCATAGCGCTGGTACTTACAGTGGTTGTTCTTTTCCAAAAGGGCAAGGACCCGAGAGAGGCTAATGCGATAATGGGTTCAAGCGGAGAGAGCTTTTTTTCAAAGAATAAGTCCAACACCCGCGAAGGTATGCTTGAAAAGCTTACAACCGTTATGGCAATTCTTTTTATAATCTTGTCGGTTGTGCTTTCGTTGAATGTGCTTAAGTAAGTATGAAAAGGCGCTTTGTTGAGCGCCTTTTTTGTTTGTATATGCATTTATATGTAATTTTTCGGGAGAATATGTATGCGTAAGGAAAAAATTTTATCATATCTGAACAGTGACGAATACTACCCCGTAGGGCGGGAGGCACTTGCTGCCGCCCTCGGCGTGAAAGAGAAAGCATTGCCGCAGTTTTTTCGCGCACTTGAGGAGCTTTGCGCAAACGGCGACATAATAAAAGGAAAAAGAGAGCGCATTTTTTCTTCCGAGAAGCTTGGGCTTATAAAGGGCGTTTTTAAGGGTACGTCGAAGGGCTTCGGATTTGTAAACGATGACAACGGCGGAATATATATATCCGAGGAGGAGCAGCACGGCGCGCTTGACGCCGATACGGTGCTTGTCAGAATAGTAAAAAATGCGTCTTCGCAAGAAGGTGCAAAAAACCGCGAGGGTACAATTATAAAGGTTATTTCACGCGGGAAAAGCAGCTTTGTGGGTATGTTTATTCAGGAGCGCGGCTATGGGCTGTTTAATCCGGATAACACGCATCTTCCGCAAATGACGGTGGAACAGCGGTTCTCGCACGGGGCGCTGAACGGACAGAAAGTAGCTTCTGTTTTTTATGAGTACGATGAAATTGAAAACCGTCACTATGTAAAAATTACGGAGGTTTTGGGATTTCCGGATGACTACGGCGTAGATGTTCTTTCAAGCATAAGGGAGCATGGCTTCGACACTGATTTCCCGCAGAAGGTAACAGGGCAGGCAAATGCATGCAATAAAGTTTCGGCAGAGGAAACAGTTGGAAGGCTTGATTTAACGAAGGAATGTATAATAACAATTGACGGTGCAGATACAAAAGACATTGACGATGCGGTCTGCGTAAAAAGAAAAAAGGGCGGGTACGTGCTGGGCGTTCATATAGCGGATGTAAGCCATTACGTAAAGCCCGGCACCCCGCTTGACAAAGAAGCATATTCAAGGGGAACAAGCGTGTACCCGGTAGACAGGGTTGTGCCGATGCTGCCGCCGGTGCTCTCAAATGGGCTGTGCTCGCTGAACGAGGGCGAGATACGCCTTGCGATGTCTGTTATAATGGAAATAGATGATAGCGGAATTATTAAAAAAAGCAGTTTTCATAAGTCCGTTATAAAAAGCAAAAAGCGTATGACATATGACGAGGTGTATCAAATAATCGCAAACGGCGCGGAAAGTGCCGGGTATAAAGAAAACGGCAGAATACCGAAAATGCTTAAGGTTATGTACGAACTTTCGGAAAAGCTTAAAAAGCGCACTCATGAGCGCGGTGCGACAGAGTTTGAATTTCCGGAAGCGAAGGCAGTGCTTGACGAAAACGGGCATGTAAAAGATATTGTTTTAAGAAAGACAACTTTTGCAAATGAAATTATAGAGGAATTTATGGTTGCGGCGAATAGCTCGGTCGCGGAATTTCTTGAAAAAAACGACGCGGGGGCGCTTTATCGTGTGCATGATAATCCGAACGAGGAAAAAATCGCACTCGTAAGAAAGTTTATGATAAATTCCGGGCTTCCGAGAAAAAATACCCCATCGGAGATGTTAGAGGCGGCACGCTCTACGCCTATGGAGGGCGCGCTGTCGGTAATGCTGCTGCGAAGTATGGCGAAGGCTTGCTACAGCAGCGAAAACAAAGGGCATTACGGACTTGCGCTTGAAAATTACTGCCACTTCACATCGCCCATAAGAAGATATCCCGACCTTGTTTGCCACAGGGCGCTTAAGGCAATTTTAGAGGATGATAAAAAAGCAATGCGTGCTTTAAAGGGATTTGTAAAAGAGGCGGCGGAAAAGTGCAGCGAACGTGAAAACGCGGCAACACTGTGCGAGCGCGACACCCTGGATATGAAAAAAGCAGAATATATGCAGCAGTTTGCGGGAAGTGAGTTTACGGGGCAAGTATCAGCTGTTACGGGTTTTGGCTTTTTTGTTATGCTGCCCAACACTGTAGAGGGGCTTGTCCGTCTTGAAAGCCTTAGGGATGATTACTATTTGTTCGACGAAGAAAGCCTGACTCTTACAGGACACAGATACGGGCGCGTTTTTTCTCTGGGAGATACAGTACGTGTTCGTCTTATTTCATCGGATAAAAAAACGCGAAGAATAGATTTTGAACTTCTGGAAGGAGGAAAGAAGAATGCCGGAAAACCAAAAAAGAAAAATCATCGCACAAAACAAAACGGCGCATCACGAGTTTTTCATAGAAGAAAAGGCAGAGGCAGGCATTGAGCTTTACGGCACTGAGGTGAAATCTCTGAGAATGGGAAAGGTAAACCTGAAAGAAAGCTACTGCGAAATTGATAAGGGACAGTTGTATGTTCACGGAATGCACATCTCACCTTACGAAAAGGGAAATATATTTAACCGTGACCCGCTGCGCCCCAAAAGGCTTCTGATGCACAAAAGAGAAATTATGCGTCTTTACGGCATAGTGAAGCAAAAAGGGCTTACACTTATTCCTCTTGACGTATATCTTAAGGGGCAGCGTATGAAAATGACGGTTGCGGTTGCACGCGGTAAAAAGCTCTACGACAAACGCAGCGATGCTGCCAGGCGTGACGCCGCGAAAATGATTGAAAGAACCATAAAGGAAAGAAATAACTATTGACATTTGAAAAATATATTGTATACTTTTAGTTGTATATGGGGACGTTCCGGTTTCGACGGGGATATTGAAGCATGGGAAGCGAGCCGCAGAGGGAACTGCGTTAAAATCCCAAATTTTAAATTTAAACGCTAACAATAATTTAGCTTACGCTGCCTAAATAGGCGGCCGTTCTTACCGGGAGGACCACGGCTCGGATAAGAGCGTCACACAGTGGTGAACGTGACGCGGTTAAGCTTTGCGCCGCGCATGACAAATGAAGCTACTAAAACCGCAAGGTTGTCTTTCACCGTGCGGCGGAGGGAATGTTAAAAGACAGACTGCGCTCGGAGATGCTCATGTGAATGTATTTTCGGACAGGGGTTCAACCCCCCTCGTCTCCACCACAAAAGAGCAGAAATCCCAATACAATGGGATTTCTGCTCTTTTATTTTTTGCCGTGCACGAATTTTGCACGAATTTTTTTGTTTTTTTTAATTTGACACAGAATTTAAGACCGAAATTGCACGCTCTTCTTCACGCGGATAAAGATGTGAATATGTGTTCCATGTCATTTCAATATCACTGTGACCGAGGCGGCGAGCTATCTCTTGAATGTTAATACCTGAGTTTGCAAGAAGGGAGGCGTGACTGTGGCGGAAATCGTGAATACGAATTTTTTTAACACCGGCGGCAGCAGCAATTGCCGTGTTACGTTTTTCAATGCTGCTATCACGAAGAGGAGTTGTGCCGCCGCATACACGAAAATTATCTGAAAAGGTTTTATATTCCTGCCAGCGTCTTTTGTGTTCAGCGAGTATTTGTTTTAGGGGCAGCGGTAATTGTATAGTTCGCACGGAGCTGCGGTTTTTCGGCGGGGTTTCCCTGTCGTCGCCGTGAAGCTTTTGCGTAATGCTTCGGCTTACGGTGAGAAAATCGCCGTTTATATCGCTCCATTTAAGAGCGTGTATTTCGCCCTTGCGCATACCGGTATAAAATGCAATAGAAAAGAATACGTAATAATCCCAATCTTTTATTTTACCGTTTTGTGCCATATTGAGGGCTGCGGCGGCAAAGCGCTTATATTCTTCGGCTGTATAGTAAAGCATTTCCCGGGGAAGATCCGTAACAGATTTAAAATTGCCGAGCTTAACAAGGTTATTTGTTGTGGCATAGCCCATTTTAACAGCCCAATTTAAAAGACAGCGAAGAGCGCTGTAGGCATTTTGCTTGATTTTAATGCCGAGTGGTTTTTCTGTTGCCGGGATTGTTTTTTTTCGAGAGTGGTTTTCCAGTCTTGCAAAACGGGGAGAGTAAGGCGGCTGAGTTTTTTATTGCCGAGGACGGGCAATATATGATTTGATACTATGCTTTTAAACTTGGCAAGTGTGCTTTCGCGTATTTCGTATCTGCGCGCGGCGCAATAAGCGATATAAAGCGATTTTACGGTTATATCGGAATAGGTTTGCGCGGCTTGAGCGTTTTTTAAAAGGGCGGATTCGGCGTCTTTTGCTTCGTTGGCGCCGTATACGGTGCGCGACAATTGACGATAATTTCCGAGGTCGTCGGTATAGCTTATTTGCACCTTATAGCCTTGTTTACCGTCTTTTGCTTTTTTTATTTTGTAGATAGGCATAAAAACACTCCTTTAAAGAACAAACACAGCTATAAACTGTGTTTGTTTTTTGTATTGCGTAAATCTGATTTTATGGCATAAACAGTGGTTATGTGTACGTAAAGCAAGGTGAGAGAATGTATTAAAAGCGAGGGGATAGCTTTTTTTCGGGAGGTTTCCTCAAACGGCGGATTATCAACGTGACGGTTTGTGAGCGTACATTTCCACTCGGAGTTATTTCCGTAGTTATAGTCGGAAGCCTCAAGAACGATAGGCTTTTTTAAAGAGTGAGAAATAGAAAAATGCGGAAAACGGGCGAACTCGATTTCTAATTTGTCGTAGTCTAAGTCAATACTACTGCCGTTTGGGAAAAACAGCTCTTCGATTGTAAATTCGCGGTAGGTTTTTTCACCGGTCGGAATATCTACATAGACGGAGGCGGGCATGGTGCTATACTAAAAAAGTAGACACAATCATGCAAAATATGATATAATAAAATAAACACAAAAACAGGAGGAAAGACAATGGGTAACAACAATTATACCAAATATGACGAGGATTTTAAAAAATCCCTTGTTTCTCTGCATCAAAACGGAAAAACTCAATCTCAGCTCTGTAAAGAATATGGAGTTTCTCAATCCGCACTTGGAAAATGGGTAAAGCAATACTCTACCGTTGAAGTCGGCGATGGCGAGCTGCTTACCGCCAAACAAGTAAAGGAACTTCAAAAACGTAATGCACAATTAGAAGAAGAAAATTTAATCTTAAAAAAAGCGATTGCCATATTCACGCCACACTCAAACAAAGATTAGATGCCGTACATAAGCTCCGCTTCCAACATAGCATTAAAATATTGTGCAAAGTTCTCAGAGTAAACAGGAGTACCTATTACAAGCACTTCTCTGCCGAATCCTCTCCACGAATTAAAGAAAATCAATATATTGCTTCTTTAATTCTTCATATCTATGCTGATTACAACAAACAGCTTGGCGCTTACAAAATTACCTATGTTCTTCAGCGTGATTATGGCATAAACATCAGTGTCGGACGAGTGTACCGCTTGATGAAACAATTGCAATTGCCAAAAATGTCTACGGATAAACCTGCTGTCCGCCGCAGTTCTTCTGATACCGAAGCTTGCTGCAATCATCTGCAACAGAAATTTAATCAGAAAGCTCCCAATCTTGTGTGGGTTAGCGACATTACTTATATTAAAGCCGGAGGAATATGGTACTATTTGTGCATTGTTATGGATCTATTCTCACGAAAGGTAATTTCGTGGCATATATCCTCAAAAGCCAATGTTGAATTGGTTATTGCAGCTTTTAAAAAGGCATATGAAAAACGAAATATTCCGCATGGACTTATGTTTCATTCCGACAGAGGTTCGCAGTATACTGCCTTTTCATTCAGGCAGCTTCTCGATTCTCTTAATGTTGTGCAGTCGTTTTCTAAGAAAGGTTATCCTTTTGACAATGCTTGCTGTGAATGTTTTTTCAAGTATCTCAAAAAAGAAGAAACAAATCGCAAATGTTATTGTTCGCTTATGGAGCTTCAGTTATCTGTCTTTGAATATATTGAAGGGTATTACAACACAAAAAGACCACACGGGACGCTTAATATGCTTACGCCAAGTGAAGCGGAGGCTTTATATTGGGAACAGACAAAATAGCCTGTTCCCCTATAAAAATTGTGCTTTTTTGTGTCTACTTACTTGACTATGGTTTAATAACACTATCATCCGGAATGTCAGTTAAATCTATTTCTGTTACAACAGGTTTTGATTCCTGTTTTTTTACAGTTGATGCAATTCCTTTAGGTTTATATGTTATTTCATGCCCTAAAACATCAACCAAATCACATAAGGTATTTATTTGTGGTATGTTGGTTTTGCTCTCAATTCTTGAAATTACTTGTTGACTATAACCGCTTTTTTCTGCTAAATTTGCTTGTGTAAATCCTTTTTCTTTGCGTACCTCTACGAATTTATCAATCAAAGCACATACTTTTTCGTCTTTTTTACTGTTTTTCATTGCCGTTTTTCCTTTCTAACAACTTTTAAGTTGTAAAAATACAATACAACTTTTAAATTGTATGATTCTATTTGCTATCCCTTAAAATTCTGTTTACTGTACTTCGGGACAAACCTGTTTCTTTTACAATATCCACAATTTTCATACCGCTATTGGCTAATGCTTTTACAACTTCGCCTTTTTCATTTTGCTTTGACGGTCTACCGCCATTTCGCCCTCTCGCTTTGGCACTTACCAAACCTTCTTTTGTTCGTTGGCTTATCAAATTACGTTCCAACTGACTTAAACCGCTCATAACAGTTAAAAGGAAAGCATTATACGGATTATTGCTTGTGGTATCTAACCATGTATCTTTCAGACTTCGTATAGTAGCACCCTTATTTTTGATTTTTTCGATTATATCCAACAAATCCTTTGTACTACGTGAAATTCTTGTAAGGTCAGTGATGATTACTGTATCACCTTCGTTTAATTCTTCCAACATTCTTTGTAGTTCAGGGCGGTCTTTTTTCGTGCCTGTGATTTTTTCCTGATACAAAACCCTGTTATCTACACCAACTTCTTTTAAGGCATCTATCTGTCTGTCTAAATTTTGTCCGTCTGTTGAAACTCTTGCATACCCAACTAACATAATAGTCAACCCCTTTTCTTTGATCAACTATATTATATCATAAACGTGTCAAAATGTAAATAGTTTTTGATACGTTTTTTGAAGTATTTTTTAATGATTTTTTGCCTGTTTTTCGGCATAAAAAGAAATGTGCAAAAAACGAATGTTTTTGACACATTTCAATAATTTAATCTAAAACATCAAATTTTGTTTCACCATTTAATGATTCAAACAACATCAAGTATGACGAACTTTCCGGATACATTTCTAAAACAACATCTATTCCGTAATCTTCCACTAAATCATAACAAGATTTTCCTAAACCATTTAGATTTTTTACAACTTGATTCCATGTGGGTTTCGCAAGTGTAGGATAGTATATAAGCAATTCTTCAATGTCTGAACTTACCGAAAGAGTTATGGTTAAAGTCTTTTCACTCTTGTTAAATGTCATTTCAGGATTATATAGAGCCATACTCGAATTGACTATGTTTTTCATTTGAGAATATAGCGAACTATTTTCAAATGATTCAATAAGTAATTTAGAATATTGTTCTTTGCTTTCCTCTAAAATATTTTTGTTTTTTACTCCTTTTTTCTCAGAATCAGAAAGGCTATTGAACGAATTTTCTGCTTCTTGAATTACTTTTTCAGAATCTAAAGTTATTTCTCCTATATTATCAATCATTTTTTCGACTTTAAATACATTTTCATTTAGTTTGAAATATGTAACTATTAAACCAACAATTAAAACACACATGAAAACAACGCAAAGAATCTTTTTTGTTTTTTCCTTTTTTGTCGGTTTTATTTCTTCGGAATTTTCAATGTCATCACAAAACTCCTGATTATCAATTTCTTTTTTGTCATTTTCATCAACAACATTTACATTAGTTTCAATGCTAATTACATTGTTTTCGTTTTCCATTGTGTGAAACTCCTTTTAAAATAAATCTTTTTGTATCCTACTATCGATTAATACTGGACGTATTGCACATCTGTCCCAGATATAGTTTTCTTTGTGCCATCCATATACTCAATAGAAATTTGTGTTATTTTTGCACTTGAAATCTCGCTATTATACCAAGCACAGTCCCAGTATCTACTTGTTGACAATCCTTGTCCCTTTGCATACGGACCGGTACATCTGCCTGTGAAATAAGACCTATTACGTATCGTACATTCCACAACATCGCCTACCGAATTATATGGCTGTACAGTTATGTCACAATATTTAATAGTTTTATCCGAAGCATTTGTCCAAACCATATAAAGGTCTACACCGCCTGCGGAATTTGGTCTACCAGTAGATACTCTAGAAACCCTTATAGTATTTCGTAATTCATTAATCTTTTGTTGCTTCTGATACTCGTCCTTGCGTGATTGAAAATCCTTTTTATAATTATTGATATCACTATCATTAGTAAATATCTTTTCCATATCTGAAACAATTTTCAATCCACTATTAAAATCATTAACTGCTGCATAAGCATCCATGTCTGTGATTGCCTTTTGTTTTACAGACAGTTTATTCTTCTCAATTCTTTCTTTTGCAGTATTATATTTTTTATCTTCCTCAATAACTTTTAGATATTCGACAATTGCATTATATATATCGCCGTTCTTTTCATATTCTTCAGCTTTTGAAAAGGCAATTCTTGATGTTTGCAATTTTTCAGTTCTGTTTTTTTGCATCTTTATTAGCAGAAAAGTCGCTCGCAATTTTAAATTTTTCTATCGCTTCACCATATGTAATTTTTTTGGCAGAAAAATCATTATAATATTCATCCATTTTGTTAATCATAAATGTATCTATGCTTGTTTTTATAGCACTACTATTAAATGACCAGTCTTGAATATTTTTTGCTGCATTATATTTACCCATATTGAATGCTGTAGTAAATGCAATATAGCCACTATTCAAAATTCCTATTATCAATAATACAACAACTACTATTGAAGAACACGTGATAATTGTGTTTTTCTTTTTTCTAAAAAATATGGATTTCTTTATTCCTCTCCAAAGTTTTTTTAGCACTTTAGAAATAGCTTTGTCAAGATTTAACGGGTGATTTTCTGTGTGTACCGCTTGTTCATTCGATGCATCCGTCGAACTCTCTAAATCATCGTTTGCCAATGCATCAACATTTGTCAGCAAGCTATTTCCACATTCCCTGCAAAATTTTACACCATCTTCATTTTCCGTATTACAACGAGAGCATATTATCATAAAAACACCCCTTTATTAATTTATAATGTACCTTTTATTTTTCAACGCTAATAAATCCAATATCTTTTGCAACTAAACCAAGTTCTGTCTTTTCAAGTAATGGTGTTATTTCAATACCTAACAACATACTTGACATCGTTGACATATCTAAAATTTGAGAGCGACTAACAATTCCCGAATAGCTTTCTAACGAGAGGTTGTTTTTGCTATCTGAAAATTCGGACACTTTAAAAGTTCCTTCGCCTGAAGCAGTTGAACCAAAGCTTGTATAAAACTCGCCATCATCAGAAGTCATGTCCATCAAAATGCCAAACTCGACATTTGCAGAATATGAACTCATAATCATATAAAAATTGATTTTTTCGCCTTCTGTTTTAATTCCATATGTTGAACCAGTATTCGTTAAATCTGTTATTCCTTTATTTTTACAATAATCATACAACTTTCTTCTATTGCACTCAATAATCTTTTGTGAGCTATCTTCATAGTCTCCAAGCTCCTGATAAATGGCGATAGCTTCATCGTATTTACCATCACCAATTAAATTGTTCGCTTTATTGTATTTTGCTGACGGACTAAACATAGAAAGAATTATTGTTACAATAACACCTATAATAATGAGAACAACAACAGTTGCTCCTATTACGATAGGATTCTTTGATTTTCTTTTGTTTTCGGCAACAACTTCTATGTTCGCTTCAGTACCAATTACATTGTTTTCGTTTTCCATTGTGCAAAACTCCTTTTTAAATTAATTCTTGCATAAAAAATGCGTAGCCCATATTTCAGAGCTACGCACGAAAAACATACGGCTCTGACATAAGGTTGCTACACACTTATACTTACATACTTTGTCACAAAGTTATAATATCAGAGTGTATGCTTTTACCTGATTAGCATACACTTTGTGACAAATAACTATACTAACTCCATTGTAAGTATAATTATGTAGCATAACTATTATATCACTAACAGTCAAATTTTTCAATATTTTTGATGAAATTTATGTAAATTTTATAGTAGTTCGTAAGTGAGTTCGACAAAATCCTGTTATTTAAGCGGTTTCAGGCTTTTAATGTTCCGGTCCGTTAAAAGTTCAACACCTCAAAAAGCCTTATTTTAAGCCATTTTCGTCAATTTTGCAAAATCGTTGTATGTTCGATAATAATATACAGAAGGGGCGGTGTGAATAATAGTATATTTTACTTCGATATTTCCAAATGCAACCTGACATGTAAAAACATCAGATATAGCGGATATAGGAACTTAATTTATAAAATCAAATGTAAACTATCCGCTATCATAGCAAACAAAAAGGACACCATCAACAAATAATAGTGATAATGTCCTAATGATTTACTATATCAAGGCTCGTCATTTGTCGTAACTCTGTCGTAAAATAACAAATATCAACCTTTTAAAATGCTTGAAATAGCCTGTTTCAAGCCGTTTTACTTCTCCAGCGGCTTCATTGCGGGGAGAAGAAGCCCGGGGAGCGGTGAGCTTAATTTGGAAAAATGTATTGAGGTTTATTACAAAACGCACGAAATAGGAAACAGGGACATAGAGGAGATATTTGGAGTAAAGAAGGTTAAAGCGTGCAGGCTGAAAAAGTTGGTTAAAGAGCTTATGAAAAAGAAGGGTACGCGAATATTTGACAGCCTGAAGGTGAACACGGAGGTAGCGTTTGAGGCGTGGGGGCTGGATATTGACGACATGGAGCGCAGAGTAACAAAGCTTAGAAAGCTTGGGCTGCTTTAACAAAAACGCCCGTGCGGAGAGCAATATGCGTGAGGCGCAGAGAAACTGGCAGGAGGCGATTAAAAGAGCAGAAGAAGCAGCGGGAGAGACCACGGACGGAGAGGTCAGGTATAAACTTAACCGCAATTTTGAACAAGAGTATGACAAGTGGGTACACAGCGGCAGAAAGTACGGGACAAGGTTAATTGTGGGGGAAACAGGCGAGGCGCTTAAAAGTATAGGCGTATTGGAGCAAAATATTGTATGGGACACCGGCAAAATAAATAAAACACTGGAAAAGCACAAAAACCTTGACGACAGTACATTAAAGCAAATTCCGAGGGTGATTGAAGAACCGATAATCGTTATGCAGTCGAAAAGTTTTGACAGCAGGCTTACAATGTTCGGAGAACTGAACGACAAAAACGGCTTGCCGGTAATGGTGGTTTTGGAACTTACACCGAAAAACAGAAGAGGCGATTTGTATCTTGACGAAATAAAGGTTGCAAGCACATACAGTAAAAACAAACAAAGTGACCCCTACGGTACGGAAAAGACGCAGAAAATGTTAAACGAGAGCAAAATTCTGTATGTAGACGCAAATAAAAACAGAACCGAAAGCTGGTTAGTGACCAATAGGCTCCAATTGCCGTTGCACATAACAAACTTCGGTTCTATAGAAAGGATAACATATTCTGAGGAATATGTCAACGGTATCGGGTTAAATAAGGATGGAGAAAGGTACAAGCGGGCATACAAAGAGGAGGACGGAAAGATATACGATTACACAAAACCGTTTTCGCAGCAGCTTGAGGACTGGAAGGCGGGGAAGATACCCGAATATGATACTTTACTTGTAGGCGGCACGCCCGAGGTTATGCAAAAAATAGGGATGAACGCACTGCCCGTAACGATAAACCAGCGGCATATTGACTATGCGCTTAACAACACAAAGGACGAGGCGCACAACATAGGGGAGGCGCTGCTTAACCAGCTGCCGGAGGCAATAAAGAAGCCGGTGGCGATAGTTTCGTCCGACACTGTGAAAGGGCGTGTGGTGGCAATGCTTGAAATTGTACACGGCGGAAAAAACATTATTGCGCCGATTGCAATAGACGGGTACGGAACACAGAACTATGTATCAATTGACAGCAATGCAATAGCAAGCGTATTTGCAAAGGACAACGGCGTGAAAAGGATATTATATGACGCGATAAAAAAAGAGGCAAGCGGGCAAAAGGCAGTGTTTTATATAGATAAAAATAAAGCCGATGTCTTACTCCAGACAGCCGGGCTCCAATTGCCCGGTCACCTGTTTCGCAACAACGGCTTTATACATAGTATACGCGAGGAAGGCACAAATGTCAACACAAGGTTTGAAAATGTAACACAAACGCAACAATTCAAGCGGTGGTTCGGCGATTGGGAAAATAACCCAAAGCGTGCAAGCAAGGTTGTAAACGAGGACGGCATGCCAAAGGTTGTGTATCACGGGACAAACAACGACTTTACAATATTTAAAAGCGATGACGATACATATTGGTTTTCCGAATCGTACGATTATGCGGAAGCTATGGCAGAGGAGCGCGGCGGAAGCAATGTAATGGAAATGTATCTTGATATGAAAAAGCCGTACACCGCGGTGCTTGAAAAGGCACGGTTTGCAGACCCCGAATATGAAAAGCCGATAATAGAAAAGGCACGCGCAAAGGGGTGTGACGGGGTTATACTTAAGTGTGACACGGACAGCGAGTACGCCGCCGATACTTTTTATATTGTATTTAACCCAAACCAAATCAAATCGGCAACGGACAACATAGGAACGTTTGACAAGAAAAACCCCGATGTGCGGTACAAGAGGGCATATGAAGACGGCGATATTATGGATTTTTCGACGTTTTCGCCGGAGGCGGAGAAGGCATACAAAAGGCTGGAAAAGGAAAACAAGCAGCTTAAAAAGAACCTTGAAAACGCGCATATGGAGCTTTTGCACCGCGAGGGCAAGGGGATTGACACGGACGCTACGTATGAAATGGCACAGGATATTAAAAAGGCATACGGCGCTAACATAAAAACGGGAGAGCTGCACCGCGAGGTGACAAAGCTGTACGATTATATGTCAGGAGAGGAGGTAGACTGGGACACGGCGGCAGACTATGCCGAGAGCATTGCACATTCCGTAATTGACAGCTGCTACACGGTAAAGGAGACAGAATACACAGATTTGCGCGACAGGATAAAAAGCACAAAAATAACGATACCGGAGAGCGAAAGGGCAGACTTTGCGGACGGGTACGAAAGGTACAGAAAAGGCGCTTTCGGAAAGCTGAGATTAGGAAACGACGGCACGGCGCTTGACGTTTTCTGGAATTCGCTTGCGGAGGAATACCCGTACTTTTTCGACAAAGAAATGACGGGGGCGAGAGAAAGGCTTGACACGCTGATTGAAATTATGAGAGAGACCGCACCGACAGAGCAAAGCATATTTGAAACGGAAAACGACAAATTGCAGGCTGTAAGAGAGCTTAAGGGAAAAATACTTGAGTCTTTCTACAAGACGCCGCAGGGCAGCGGAAAAAAGGTATTTCGCTTTTACGATACGCGC
Source organism: uncultured Clostridia bacterium (assembly GCA_934476455.1). Taxonomy (GTDB): domain Bacteria; phylum Bacillota; class Clostridia; order UMGS1883; family UMGS1883; genus UMGS1883. The sequence continues at coordinate 120,951 of CAKSNY010000004.1, forward strand.
GCGGCGGACACGATGCGCGAAATGCGAAGAAGTGAAAAAGCAATGCAGGAGCAAAAAGAGCAGCTCGGCAAAGCAATGCAGCGGCAGGAGGATATGTTTGAAAACGAGCTGCACAGGGCAGAGGAAAGAAGCGAATACTACCGCAGCAGCCGCGACAGAGTGCGCATTATGCCGAAGATTAACAGCAATTACAATTACCTTTCCTCTATGGTGACAAAGCCGACGGACAGCAGGCACGTGCCGGAGTATATGCGCGGAGATGTGGCAAAGCTTTTGAGTATGTTTAACGGCAAGGTTGAACGCACGGGGGTTTTCAGAACGCCCGAAAAGGCGACGGCAACGGCGGTTAAAAAATCGCAGCTGTTTGAGATGTACCAATCGATTATGGAAAAGTACACGGACAAAGACAACGGGAGTATAAACAGCGGTATGTTTAAAATGTACGACGCGGATTTAGCGGAAAGCCTGCAAAGGATGCGCGACAGCGTGCCGCAGGACGGCGAGGGAAACTTTGTTGAGTTTTCGAGAATGAGCGCGGCGGAGCTTGACACTGTGGCGAAGCTTTTGGCGACGGTACACCATGCAATCACAAGTGAAAACAGGGCGTTTTCCGACGGGATAAAGGGGAAAATATCCGACATAGGGGAAAGCGTGATTGACGAGATGAAAAAAACACGCGAGAAAAGAGAGAGCAAAAAGAGCGGGAGCGGCGATTATAAAGAAGGCGGGTTTTTCAAGTTTTTCAAAGATGAATGGAATTACAACGAGCTTTCACCGGTGGACTTTTACCAACCTTTTGCGAGAGGTCTGCGGCGCGGATATTTCTATGTTTCGACAAAAAATGAAGAAGCAGAAAGCCCAATATAATGGGATTTCTGCTCTTTTATTTTAGCTCTTTGTCAACAGTTGGGGTAAAATAAAATGAAACTCATGCGGCAGCTTAAGCTGCTGCATGAGCGTGTCGATAAAGCCGACACGCTTCAAGCCGAAAACTCGCTTTCGGAGCTTTCGTTTTTCGCTCGCGCGGCTATCCGCGCCAGCCCTTGCAGGGAGCGGTTTTTGCACTGCACGCCCGCGAAAACCGCGTTTTTTACGTTAGAGGGGATTTCCCCTCTGATACCCCCCCAAGTTCTTTGATATGTCTTTCGCTGTCTGTATGAAATAGCCACACAACCGAGAACTATTCTTTGTTGTGTGGCTCTGCTATTATTTTTCCCGTGCATACAGTGCCGCAAAATTAAGAAGCTGCTTTTTTGAGGAAACGCCGAGCTTGCTGTAAATATTGCCGTTATGGTATTTAAGAGTACTCTCTTTAACTTCTGCAATCTGTAAAATTTCAGGAACGGTTTTTCCCTCCAGATAGAGGTCAAATATTTTTCTCTCCTTGGGAGTAAGGCTGCGTAAACCCGAACAGAAATGTTCATAATCATCCTGTACGATGATATTTTTATGCTCTTTCATCAGACGCTTGTTTTCGGTTCTGATACGTTCAATCTC